>DATGVL010000039.1:0-4582 GCA_035300445.1 Steroidobacteraceae bacterium | reverse complement strand
GCTGACGAGTGATGGCAGCCTCCATCCCGAGGAGAGTCGCAATCCGCTGGCCGAACGCGGCTGGCGTCGCGCCCGCGGGGAGCCGCGTCCATTGGACCCGCAGGAATGAGTCGGGCACATCCGCGCCCGCATCCGGGGTTGTGTCCACGCACACGGGAACGATGAAGGTCCTGTTGCGCGCCATCATGTGGCTGCGGTGGTCGGCGAGCCCCCATTCGAGGCGGAAGTAGCCCTCCCCGCGCTCGGCGGTGTTCTTGGAGATGATCGGCACGAACAGCGCGCAATCGCGGATCTGCTGGCGGATCTTCTGGTCCCACACATCACCGCCGCGCAGCTCGCTCTGATCGAACCATACCTCGATACCGGCGCCTCGCAGCGCCTCACAGATACGCCGGGCGGCTTGCGCATCCTGCGACGCGTAGCTGAGGAATACCGCCCGTGAATGCTCGCTCACCAAGTGTCGTTCCTGGAACTGATAGGGGTTCGTTTGTGTTACGCGCTGAACGCACCACACCAGCCTGCGGAAGCGGGTGATTTCGCGGCGGTCGCGCCCTATTTTTCCGGATGGCGCGCCTTGCTCACAGGCTCTGCGAAGTGCACGGCGACATACTTGCCGATGTCTCGCCCCATCGCCGTGCCGACGCGCGTCGACGAGCGGTAGTGGAACCCGGCCCAGACACGCGCATTCGCGACTTCGGTCGTAAATGCCTCCAGGGTCGACCAACGATGGATAACCCCCGGTGCCGTCGGGCTCGTGAGTGATAGTTCGGGGACATCGCGCAGCCCACCGGTTGATTCGATTACGGCCGCCACCGCTCCGCTCAGAATACAGTGTGCACAGGGGTATTCCGGATGCTGGGGCGTCGCATCGAGCGGCTGCCACGTCGGGTCAATCTCGGTCGCGGCGTTACCGTCGATGTCGCCATTGCGTATCGCGGTAATCGGGCGCCAGAATTCGTAGCGATACTTCGCATCGAACACGGCGATGTAGGCATCGGTCAGGGCCGCGGCAAAAGAGGCCATGAATCGGGCGCTGTCGACCAGTTTCATGCGGCGCGCGGCCACGATCTGACGGGCAATCGGGTGGTAGGCCTGGGGTCCCACCATCAGCCAGAACCTTGCGGTCTCGGTCTGCTGCGGCGTGCGCTGCGTGCTGTTGCGCGCCCCGTACGTTTTCACTTCGTTGTAATCGGCAGCCCATTCGGCGCTGGCGAGGGCGACCGGTGGGCCGGGCCGAAACTGATCCGGGCGTTCAATCACGAACGGCCGCAGCGTCGGCCACGTCGCCGCGACCATGGTGGCGGTTGGCGCATACACACCGGGCTGAGTTCGTGGACGGTAAGGGTCGACACCGCCGGCACCATCGGTAGCGCGGGAGTCGCACAGGCGCAGTGCCACGCGTTCGCCGAGCAGCATTCCCTTTGCCACGTCTCCGTGCGAGTCCGACAGCCCCTTTGAGTAATCATCGAGCGCCGCCTTGAAGTCGGCCGCCTTCTCGGGATGTAGCCTCGCAAGCGCGGTCGCCGCCGCGCTCGCGGCGGCCGCCTCCGGCGATGAACCCTCCACGCCCTCCTCGCGCACCAGATAGGCCGGGTGCTGGCGGGCGATGGAATTCACCGCGTCGAACATTGCCAGGTCGACGATCGCCACCTCCCGTTCCCCGAGTGCTCCCGGCGAAGCGACTGCAATCGCTTTCGTGTCCCAGTCGGTAATGACATCCGCCTGGCACGGCGCAGCACCAGCGCACCAGGCGGTCAGCGACACGATCAAGGTCAGCGGCCGGATGTAGCGCAGCCGGGCAGATTCACTCGAGTTCATGACCGCACCCCCTATGAGACCATACGTCACAGCTGGCGTTTGACCAGCGAGCGCGGACGATGTTGTCTCGGCGGACCGATGGACACAAGTGCAACATGACCCCGGCAGCCGCCTCGCCGCAGGGCCGTTGACCGCAGCGATCGGCGCAGTCTTCAACGACGCCGCTTGGTCCCCGCGCGCCGCCGCGGCCTCCCGGCACGCGGCTTCACGCGCCGCTCGCGCTCGTATGGGTTGGCGTCGGTGCGGTACTCGATGAACACCGGGGTCGCGAACAGATCGAACGTCTTGCGGAACACGTTGGCGAGATAGCGCGTGTAGGCCTCGGGTACCGAGGCGGTCTGGTTGCCATGGATCACGATGCGCGGCGGATTGCGGCCGCCCTGGTGGGCGTAACGCAGCTTGATGCGCCGGCCGCGCACCAGCGGCGGCTGGTGGACGCTGAGGGCGTGCTCGAGCGTACGGGTCAGCTCGCGCGTCGGCAGGGCGCGCATGGCCGCCTCGTAGGCGCGCACGGTGGACTGCATGAGCTCCCCGACTCCGCTCCCATGGCGCGCGGAGATGAAATGCAGCGGCGCAAACGGCACGAAGTCGAGTTTCAGAGCCAGCTGGCGCTGGATCTGCTCGCGCTGCTCCGCTGCAATCCCGTCCCACTTGTTGACCGCGATGATGAGCGCCCGGCCGCGCTCGAGCGCCAGCCCCAGCACGCTCGCGTCCTGCTCGGCGACCGTGTCGTGCGCATCGAGCACCATGATGACCACCTGCGCTTCATCGATGGCCTGCAGCGTCTTGGCGACGCTCGTGCGCTCGATGAGGTCCTCGATCCTGGCGCGGCGGCGCACCCCGGCGGTGTCGATCAGCGTGAACGCGCGCCCATCGCGCTCGAACGGCACCAGGATGCTGTCGCGGGTGGTGCCGGGCTCCTCGTGCGCGATCACGCGCTCCTCACCCAGCAGGCGATTCACCAGCGTGGACTTGCCGACGTTCGGGCGGCCGATGATGGCGATGCGAATGGCATCGGAGTCCGCCTCCGCAACCGCCTGCGGCTCGAAGCCGGCGAGCACCCGTTCCATGAGCTCCTCGCACCCGCGAGCGTGGCTCGCGGAGATGGCGAGCGGCTCACCCAGCCCCAGGGCATGGAAGTCTGCGGCGGCGATGTCGGCGTCGAGCCCGTCGGTCTTGTTGAGGGCCAGCGTGACGGGCTTGCCCGAGCGGCGCAGCTCGCGCGCCACGAAGTGATCCTGCGGTGAGAGTCCGGCGCGCGCGTCGGTAAGGAATACCAGGCGGTCAGCTTCGGCGACGGCGCGTTCGGTCTGGGCGCGCATCTGCGCCTCGATGCCGATCGGATTCTCTATCAGGCCACCGGTGTCGATGAGGATGCAGGGAACCGGGCCCAGCCGCCCGAAGCCATACTGGCGGTCGCGCGTGAGCCCGGGCACGTCCGCCACGATGGCGTCGCGCGTGCCCGTGAGAACGTTGAACAGCGTCGACTTGCCGACGTTCGGCGGGCCGACCAGGGCGATGACGGGCAACATGGCTCGAGCGCAACCAGCGAGCCGCTCCTACTTGCTTTCCGTGGACTGCGGGGCGGGCGGCGTCGGCACCGTGCGCCTGCCGGCGGTGGCGGCAGCGAGCGGGGTCACGCGAAACGCGCTGATGTGCCCGCGGTCGTTGATCACCAGCACCATGTTGCCGACGACGACCGGCGGCGTGCTGATGCGCACCTTGCCGGTCCCCGCGCGCGCCGCGAGCGCACCGCTCGCCTTGTCGATCCAGTGCACATAGCCCTGGAAGTCCGCGGTCACGAGCGCCTTGTCCATGGTCGCCGGCGCGGACAGCCCCCGATGCAGCAGCGCTTTCTGCCGCCACATCTCCGCTCCGGTTCGCGCCTTCAGCGCCAGCAGCTCGCCATCCGCGGTCGCCACGTACAAGGCGTCCTCATCGAGGGTAAGCCCGCGGAAGCTCGAGGCCTCGTGCGACCACCAGATCTGCCCGGTCTCGAGCGCCAGCATGGCCACGCGTCCCTGGAAGCCGACCGTGAACACGTCCTGGCCGGAGACCCGGACGGGGGAGTCGATGTCGGCGAGACGCTCCAGCTCCGTGCGGCCGTGCGGCGGATTAATGGTCGCCTCCCACTGCACCGAGCCGTCGCTCATGTTGGCCGCCAGCACCTTGCCGTTGTCGAAGCCGCACAGCACCAGCTCGCCGGCGATTACCGGGCGTGCGGTGCCGCGCAGCGACAGGCGCGGCACCTGCTGCTCCTGGAACCACAGCTCGTGCCCGTCCGCGGGACTGAGCGCATGCAACCTGCCGTCGACCGTGCGCACGGCGATCAGGCGCTCGGAGATCGCCGCCGGCGCCAGTACCTCCCCGTTGAGACGCACTTTCCAGCGAATCGCACCGTCCGCCGGGTTGAGGGCGAACAACTGCCCGTCGCTCGAACCCACCAGCACCAGAGCGTCGCTCGCGGCCGTGCCGCCGGCCAGCGGTGCGCGGGTGCGCGCGCGCCACAGGATACGGCCCGAGGAGACATCGATGGCCACGACATCGCCGCGGTGGCCGGCGGCGTAAACACGATTGCCGGCGACCGACAGGCCGAGCCCCAGCCGCAGGGCCACGGCCTTCTTGTCGTCAACGGAGGCGCTCCAGACACGCTGCACGCGCAGGCTGGCGGAGAAGGGAGTGAGCTTCGCCGGCTGGTCGATGCTCTTGTCTTTTGAGCAGGCGCCGATCAGCACCAGCGCCATCAGAGCGCTCACCACCGCCA
>DATGVL010000038.1:0-63502 GCA_035300445.1 Steroidobacteraceae bacterium | reverse complement strand
TGGGCAGGGCGGTACCGAGGGCGGGGTTGCCCAGGACGCCGACCTGCACGGAGAGCTGCTGGATGTCGGGGCGGCCCTTGGAAGGGCCGAGGTAGCGGTAGCTGCCGACCTCGACGCCGCCGATGAAGGCCTTGATGGTGGCGCCCATGCCGCTGCTGCCGAAGTTCTTTCCGAAGATCGACAGGTAGGCGCCCTTGTTGTTCTCACCGCCGGAGTTCGGGCCGGAGATCAGATCCGTGTACAGCACCAGCGGCCCGCTACCGGCCACCGGAGGCGGCGGCGGAGGCGGTGCTGCCGTGACGCTGATGGAGAAGGCAGTCAGTGAAGCGCCGAGCGTCCCGTCGCTGACGGAGATGGCGATGTTGGGATAGCTGCCGACGTTTCCGGCCGCGGGCGTGCCGCTCAACTGACCGGTGCTGGTGCTGAAGGTGGCCCATGAAGGTTTGTTGCTGATCGAAAAGGTGAGTGTCTTCCCGCTCGGATCAGTCGTGGTGGGCGTGAACGAATAGCTCTGGCCCGCGACGACGCTCGTCGCGGGGCTGCCCGAAATCGTCGGTGGAGCCGCAGGTGGCGGCGGCGTCGTTACCGCGATGGCGAATGCGGGCAGTGCCGCGTTCGATATGCCATCGCTCACGCTGATCAGAATATTTGCATAGGTGCCGACGTTCGCGGCGGCGGGGGTCCCGCTCAGCTGACCGGTGGCGGTGTTGAAGGTTGCCCATGAGGGTTTGTTGCTGATCGAAAAGGTGAGTGTCTTCCCGCTCGGATCAGTCGTGGTGGGCGTGAACGAATAGCTCCGGCCCGCGACGACGCTCGTCGCGGGGCTGCCCGAGATCGTCGGTGGCATCGGCGGCGGCGCCGCGACTGCGATAGTGAACGCGGGGAGCACCGCGCTCGAAGTGCCGTCACTGACGCTGATCACGATATTGGAATACGTGCCGACGTTGGCGGCCGCGGGTGTGCCGCTGAGCTGACCGGTGGTAGCGCTGAAGGTTGCCCACACCGGCTGGTTACTGATCGAGAAGGTGAGCGGCTTCGCGCTCGGGTCCGTCGTGGTCGGGATGAATGAGTAGTGCTGGCCCGCGACGACGCTGCTCTCGGGGCTGCCCGAAATCGTCGGCGGCGAGCTCGGGGCCGGCGTGCCAGCCGTCACCGTGATGCCGAATGCCGGTAATGCCGCGCTCGACGTCCCGTCGCTCACGCTGATCAGGATGTTGGAGTACGCGCCGACGTTGGTGCTCGCGGGCGTGCCGCTCAGCTGGCCCGTAGCGGTACTGAAGGCAGCCCACGAGGGCTGGTTGGTCACGGAGAAGGTGAGTGTGCCTCCGCTCGGGTCCGTGGTGGTCGGCGTGAACGAGTAGCTCTGGCCGCCGACTACGCCCGTGGCGGGGCTGCCCGAGATGGTCGGTGGCGCGCCGGCAGTCGTCGCCGGGGCGGTTACCGCGAGACCGAAGACCGCGAGCGCGACGCTGGAGGGCCCGTCGTCGACGCTGATCTCGATGTTCGGATAGGTGCCGACGTCGGTGTCCGCAGGCGTGCCAAGTAGTTCACCCGTGCTCGCACTGAAGGTCGCCCACGAGGGCTTGTTGCTGATCGAGAAAGCGAGCTTCATCCCGCCTGGATTCGTGGTGCTCGGCACGAAGGAGTAGCTCTGACCCGCGACCACGCTTGTGGCCGGTGTTCCAGAGATCGCGAGTGTGCTGCTCGTCGACCCCGCGGCGGCAGTGTCAACCCCTGGAGCACAGGCGCCGAGCGCGAGGCTCGCGAGCGCAAGGGACAGGAGGAGTGGAAATCGAGCTACACCATACGACCCCGGCCGCAACTTCAGCATCAGCATTCGCAATGCTCCTGACTGACTCAACCCTGAACCCCCGCGCGACCTGCTGACTAAGGTCTGCGCACCAGGGCCTACGCGCGGCATGGCCGCGCGCGATCAGCGGTCAACGGTTGAAATCCGTATCAGGACAGGAAGTCAGTGACGACGAATGCGAACGCTTTCGCCGGCAACCCCGCTGTCATAGGCTCCTTGAAGCCGTTAGACCGGAAGCTTTGCGCCCCCGGCTTTTGCCGGGTTTGCCCTCTGGTGAAGACAAAGTTAAAGGCAGCGGCGCGCGTTGGCAACGTGTCGGTATGCACGGACGTCTGCATGCGACGACAGCTGACGTCTGCATGCGACGACAGCTGACGACGCTCCTAACACGCACGCGATGCCTTCTGGAGGCCAGGTCAAGCGCAATATCATGTGAGCTGTCACATTTTGCGCGGCCGTGTCAGCTGCTGCTAACGAAAGGCGTCGGGGCCCGCGAGCTGCACGAGCGAGCCCCCGTCATGGATTTGGGCAAAACGACGCTATCGCGGCCGCGCACGCTGCTCTAGCGAGCAGCCGAAGCCGTCGGACCAGCCGTGCGAGCCGCCTGTGCCGAGCGCATGGCGCGATATCGGGCGCGGATCCAGTTCCGGGCGGGACGCTCAATCGTGAAAGTGATCGCGGCAGCGAGCGCAATGGCGAGGCCGATTGCCAGTACGATTCCCGCATTGGTTCCGATTCCCAACTTGGCGGCCGTACGGATCACGATGTAACCGACGTTCTGATGTAGCAGATATAGCGAGTAGGAGATGGTGCCGAGAAAGACCAGAGGGCCGCGCGCGATCCAGCGCAGCCGCCCGGTGGCAACAGCATAGAAAATTGCGGCGCTGAAGGCCGCCACGACGCCCTTGGCGGGCGAAAGGCAGACCGCGGCGACCACGATGGCCGCGGCCATTATCAGCAGCTCGCCGGTGGACTGGCGAACGTGCGCCGTACTGCCGGCCTTCCTGATGCGGAAGGCAGCCATGCCGATCGCGAAGAACGGCACGTGCTCGACCATGAGCAGAACCCCTGCCAGGTACGAGGGCTCGCGATGAAAGAGGGCTCTGGCAGCGGCATACGCGATTGGTGGCAGCAGGCTCAGTGACAGCAGCAGGCGCGCGCGGGGCAGTACCCGGACGGTAAACGCGAGCAGCATCCAGCAGTAGAAGATCAGCTCTACCTGCAGACTCCAGTACGCGGGATCGACGAGCGGAACGTGGAGCAGCTCCCCGAGCATTGTGACATTCGCCAGAGCATGAAGCGCGCTCACTTCCCGGCCCGGCAGGCCGATGAGATGCACTGCGCAGAAGGTGACGGTCATTGCCGCCAGATACGCCGGCCACAGGCGCGCGACACGCGAGACGACGAAGTCCATGGGCCTGCGGGTGCGATCGAGGGTCATGAAAATCACGAAGCCACTGATGCAGAAGAAGAACTCCACGCCGAAAAAACCGCAGGGCAGCCTGGCGGCGGCCGGCGGGAAATTGGGATAGAGCTGCGTGAATCGCACCGTGTAGTGGTAGAGCATCACCGCCAGGGCCGCGAGCCCCCGCAGAACATCGAGCTCCACGAGTCGTTCGTCGTGGCTATCCTGGCCGGAGCTCATGACACTCGTCCTCCGTGCCGCTGCGGACCGTCCAGCAGCGATCTCTTCAGACTCCCCACCTTGCTGGATAGAAGTCTGAGTCGTCCGAGTGCTGAAGTGTTGTACGCGACGAGATCGAACGTACTGCGAACGTCGTTCGACCAGGAGCTCTTGTACGGGTGGTCACCCTTGAGCAGATCGAACACTCTGGCACCCTCGCCGATGGCGCTCTCGATGGCGAAGCCCATCAGTACCTGGCCGAGAGAATACTCTTCGAGCTGCGGGTCGAAGCCCGACTGGAAGTAAAGCACTTCGTCGCGGTATCGATAGCAGTAGAGCACTGCCGCAGCCCTCCCGCCCGACTCCATGCGGTAGAGACGAATCCAGCCGTTGCGATGGCAGCGCTCGATGGCTTCCCGGTGGAAACCGATGTAGGACCTGCTGCGGAAGGCGCCTTTGGTGTGATCCTTCCTTGCCCATCGCTTGCGGTGCAATGCGATGAGGTCGTCGACCGCCGCTTGCAGTTCGCAATCGGACTGCGGGAGGTCGAACCGCGCTCCGAGTTCCCGCAGCGCGTTGCGCCGCAGATTGCGCACGCGATAGCGCCGGTCACGGTGCATCCTCGCGAGATACTCGTCCCAGCTCGGTGGCAGACGCGCCACCCGGATCGTGCTGCTCTTTCGGACGCTGACATCGAGGCCCGCGTCGCTCAGGCATTCGACCAGCACCTCGAGGAACGGACCCGGCGACATGTCCATGAAGGTCAGCACATCCCAGTCGGATCGGGTGTTGGCAACGCGGTCCGCCAGGAGGCGGGCCACCGCTTGCTCGTGCTCCGGCTCGATCAACGGCCCGAGATAGTCGGGCGAAGTATCGCCGCCGCTGCCAACCAGTAGCCCTTCGCGCATCGCGAAGAAGGGAGCAAGCGCCACGCGCTTCACATAAAGGGGTAGTAGACCGATGAGCCGTTCGCCGTTGTGAACGGTTATGATCCGCAGCCGGTTCCCGGCGCCATAATGTCTCCACCACGTCGTCTGCCATTCCCACGTGGAAAATACCGTCACGGTGCCGGTTCTTTCGGCGAGCGCATTCCATTGCGGCTGTAGCGAAGATGCGGAGTCGAGCGAGGCGAGTTCCTCGATGCGAAAGCGGCTGTTTCCGTCCGTCTGAATCACCTAAGAAGGATAGCGAATAGGGGCGCGCCCGTTGCGGTGCGGCCCGGCACGGTATGCACGCACGCGGAGCCAGTTTACCGAAGACGTGGTGGGCGCCTGTCAGCCATAATGCGACGGTACCTACAGTTTTCGAGTTTCCGCTGCGCTAGGCTTGACTCCGAAGGGAAACAGATGCTGTTCTTGCTGCTCCCGCAGGGATCGTGGGACCGTCCGATGAAGAACGAGGCGCATGACGGCGTGGTGACGGGAAGGGCTCGCCGGCTCATCCTGCCGCTTGCTTTGGCGGCTCTCCTGGGCGGTTACAACGGCTGTCTAGCTCAAGTCCCAGGCCCGGGGGCCGCCGTCAAAACGCCCGCGCAGCCGCCCCCGGCCACTGCCTCTGAATCTTCCGCCGTCTCCAGCGAGTACATCATAGGACCGGGGGACACCCTCAAGATCACCGTGTTGCGCAACCCGGAGCTCAATGCCGAAGTGCCGGTCCGTCCTGACGGCAAGATCTCGACGCCGTTGGTCAATGACGCGGTCGCCGTTGGCAAGACGCCCACCCAGCTCGCGCAGGAAATCGAGAAGGTCATCGGAGAATACGTGCGCGCGCCCACCGTGAGCGTGATCGTCACCCATCCCGTCAGCGCCTTCAGTCAGGTCAGGGTCGTCGGCCAGGCCGTCGCTCCGAAGGCAGTGCCATACCGCAGCGGCATGACCGTCCTCGACCTGGTGATCGAGGTCGGTGGCCTGTCCCAGTTTGCGGCGGGCAACCGGGCGAAAATCGTCCGCACCGAGGGGCAGTCGACGCGCGAGATACGCGTTCGCCTGAGCGATCTGCTGAACAAGGGGAAGATCTCGGAAAACGTCCCGTTGCGGCCGGGCGACATTTTGGTCATCCCTGAGACTCTGTTCTAGCGAAGGGGACGCCTCCCAGGCACGTGGATCCATGAAAGAACAGATCGAAAATCTGCTGAGCGCGATACGGTCCGCCTGGCGCTTCCGTTGGACGGCGCTTTTGGTGGCTTGGCTCGTGGCCATCGCCGGCACGGTCCTGAACCTGGCGCTGCCCAACAAATATCAATCGCGCGCGCAGATCTATGTGGACACCCGCTCCGTGCTCGGGTCGTTGCTGCAGGGTCTCGCGGTGACTCCTCAGACGCAGAATCAGACTGATGCCGTGCGGCGGGCTCTGCTCGCACGGCCGTCACTCGACCGGGTCGCGAGAAAAGTCGGGCTTTACCAGCGCACGCATAGCGCGGAAGGCGCGGAGCGGCTGCTCACGGAACTGGCGGACTTAATTGCGATCCGCGCTGAAACCGAAGCGGGGATCTACACTATCACCTACTCAGACGGCGACCCGCGCACGGCGCAGGCCGTCGTGAGGACGCTGCTCGACACCTTCATGGAAAAATCTCTCGGCGCCGGCAGAACCGACACTCAGAGCGCCGAGAGCTTCCTCAAACAGCAGGTGGCTCAATACGAAACCGCGCTGTCGCAATCCGAGCAACGCCTCGCCGAGTTTAAGAAGAAGCATGTCGGACTGATGCCTGATCAGCGCGGTGACTATTTCGTCCGCCTGCAGGCAGAGGTCGCCAACCTGCAGAAGATCCATTCCGATCTCGCCGTCGCGGTCCGCCAGCGCGATGAGCTCAGACGCAAGATCTCGGGCGACGAGAGCGGCCGGATGCTGTTGAAGTCGCCGCCGAGCGCCCAGGAGATACAGGCCGCGACCGCGCTCGATGCCCGCATTCGCGACAGCAAACGGCAACTCGATGAGTTGCTGCTCAAGTTCACCGATCGCCATCCCGAAGTGATCGCGGCGAAGGACACCATCAAGCGCCTCGAGGAGCAGCGCCGCGCCGAGCTGGGCGGAGTGCGCTCCACCAACGGCACGGTCGCGGAAGGCTCTGTGGTGCCGGTGGATCCGGTAGTGCAGAACCTGCAGATCGGGCTCAACACGGCCGACGTGCAGATGGCGGCGCTGCAAGCGCAGGAGTCACAGTCGGCAGCACGTGTCGCGGAACTGCAGCGGCTGGTCACGACGGGCCCCGAAATCGAGGCGGAGCTCGCGCGGCTCAATCGCGATTACGGCGTCACCAAGACCCAATACGAAGCTCTGTTGCAGAGGCTGGGGAGCGCGCGCCTCTCGAACGAAGCGGACCGCAGCGAGGACCGCCGCTTCAGAATTCTCGAGCAGCCGCGGGCGCCGCTGCGACCGATCAGCCCGAACCGACCGTTGTTTCTGCTAGCCACGTTGGCCGCCGCCTTGTTTGCCGGCGCCGGCGTGGCGTTCCTGCGCTCCCAGACACGGCCGGTGTTCGTGTCAAGGAATGCGCTGGCGGCGGCGACCGGACTGCCGGTCATCGGTGTCGTCAGCCGTTCGCGTGCTCCTGCGGCGCTGGGCGAAGAGCGCCGAGAGGCCGTCAACTTCGCTGTGGCGACGATCGTGCTGGTCGTGGTCATCGTGACTACCGGGCTCGTCAGTTACCCGGTTTCACGTCTGCTGCGCGCCGCAATCGGGTTGGAGGGAGCGTGAGTATCATCCAGGCCGCGATGGAGCGTTTGAAGGGGAACCGCGCCGCCCATCAGCCCCCGCGCGCCACGCACTCGCGCCCTGCGAGGACCGACGCGAGAGTCGCCGCGGAGTCAGCCGCCGCGGTCGTAACTGCGAGCCTGCCCTCGCCCATCGTCTGGCCGCAGAATGCCGGACCGGTCGTGGAAATCGACGTCGCCCGTCTCGCCGAGCGCGGTTTGTACGCGCACGCGGCTTTCGTGGGCCGCCAGCAGGAGGACTACCGGGTCATCCGCCGCGAGGTAATCGCCGCGACTCGGGCGAAAACCACCCCGGAGGCGCGCGCCGTAGGGCCGGTTGCCGTAGTGACCAGCGCCCTCGCAGGGGAGGGCAAGACCTACACCGCTCTCAACCTCGCCCTCAGCATAGCCTCGGAAGGCGTTCACGACGTGCTGCTGGTCGATGCCGACACAGTGCGCCGCTCGCTGACTTTGGCGCTCGATCTGGATGGCGTTCAGGGGCTGCTCGAGCTGCTGCGACACCCGGATCGTAACTTCATGGACTACGCGCTGCGCACGAGCATCCAGCGCTTGCGGGTCCTGCCCGCCGGACTGCCGTTCGCCGGCGCGAGCGACCTGTTCTCGTTCGGACGAGTAGGGCCGCTGTTCGCCGCGATGGACTCGGCCCTGAACGCCCACGTCGCGATCGTGGACACCGCGCCCCTGCTGCTCTCGAGCGACACTCCAATGCTGGCGGACTCCGCCGGGCAGGTGTTGCTCGTGGTGCGCGCCGGCAAGACGCTCCAGGACTCGGTGCGGGACGCCATCAGGCGCATCAAGGAATCAGTGCCGGTCGGCCTGGTGCTGAACGACTGGGATCCGCTGCTGGCCTCGGAGCGGCAGGCTTACTACGGCTACGAAGCCTATCGAAAGTAAACATGACCGAGTGTTGCAGGCGTGAAAATAACCGAATGACGCGCAGCGCCTGGGCTGTGTGTCTCCTGCCTATCGCTGTCGCCGCCGACGCAGTATTCGCGGCCGGTGGCGAAGTCACACCATACGGGAGCGTAGCGGGCGTCTATTCCGACAATCCCGACTACGCGCACTCGACCACGAGTAGCGCGACCGCCATCGACGCGTTGGCAGGGCTACGCGTACGGCGCGGCGGGACTGTGAGCACCAATGCCGACGTCTCGCTCCTGTATCGCGACTACGTGCAAGGTCCGTTTGCGAGTCAGCTGTTACCCGCAGCCAACGCCCTCGTGACGATCACCGCGATGCCCGAGCGATTGTGGCTGACAGCGGAAGACAACCTCGGGCAGATCTCCACGCAGGTATTCGACGCGCTCGCCAACAGCAATCGCCAGAACGTGAATTTCGCGTCGGTGGGCCCGGATCTGCTGCTGCCGCTGCCCGCCAGGAACCAACTGGACTTGCAGGCGCGCTACGGCCACCTCACCTACCAACGTTCGAATTTCGACGACGACCGTTACAGCGCACGCCTCGGGCTCGCCCATCTGCTGGGCGAGTACTCGCAGATCTCCGCCAATTACGGCTATCAGCGCATCGAGTATCGCCTCAAGGATCTGTACCCGCGGATCGACCGCGACGCCTTCTTCCTGCGCTTCAAAGGCGAGACGTTGCGCAGCTTTCTTGAGCTCGAGGGCGGGTTCGACGGCATCAAGGTAGGCGCGGCGGACCAGCGCCGCACAGTCCCACATGCCAGCCTCGCGCTGCAGCGGCGCATCTCCTCACGCACGACCGTCAACGCCGAGTACAGTCACGGCTACTCCGATGCCGGCGATACGCTGCGCAACGACATACGTCAGGGTGCGAATCCGGGCGGTTCTCTCAACGTGCAGCCGATCTCGGAGCCGTTCACCGCCGATGCGGGCGATGTCATGTTGCTGACGAGCGGGGCGCGGGGGGTGGCCCAGTTGCGTGCCAACTGGAGCCAGGAGCGCTATCGGCAGAATATCCAGCTCGATCGCCGGGTGTACGGGGGGGAGCTTGGCGTTGACTACCGGTTGTCGCCCCTGTGGACGCTGGCTGTGGAGGCCGGCTGGCAGCATCAGGAGTACCTGAACACGGACGTGCATAACGATCGCCTGCTGGGGACGGTGGGTCTCACGCACCAACTCGGCCACTCGCTGCAGGCGGCATTGGTCGCGAGGCGCACCCACAGCACGGGCAACTTCGACACCGACATCTTCACCGAGAACAGGGTGTCGCTCATCGTGAGCTACAGCCCGCAGGGGCTCAACTCGAAGATCTTCGATCCCGTGACTGAGTTCCGTTATTTCGACCGGCCGATGCGCGGGCCGCTGTCGCAACCCGGTTCTCGCAGCGTGCCCGGAACTCCGTAACGGCCGGGACGTCTCGGCAAGGCACGAGCACATGTCATCCGAGCGAGCTGCGACGGACACACCGCCGAGCGAAGCCGCCGCCGCCTCACCGCTGAGCCGCTCCAGTCTGCAGGACGAAATCAACTCCAGGATCTATCACGCGCGCGGCGTCACCAACGCCTACCGCAGCAAGCTGCTGCTCGATCGGCCGGAGACGATGGCGCTGCTGCGGTATCAGCCCGGCTTCTTCGGCCGCAGGGTGCTCGACGTCGGTATCGGCACAGGACGCACGGCCGCGTTCCTCCAGCCGCTCGCGCGGCGTTACGTGTGCATCGACTACTCGCAGGAGATGGTCGATCACGTGCGCAAGGCGTTGCCCGGCGTTGAGGTCCATCTGGCCGACATGCGGGATCTGTCGCGCTGGGGCGCGGCTGAGTTCGATTTCACTTTCGCGCCCAACAACGTGTTCGATGCGGTGTCGCACGAGGACCGGCTGCGGATCCTCGCCGAGGCCAGGCGGGTGCTGTCGGCGGACGGTCTGTTGGTGTTCTCAGCGCACAACCGCCGCTCGCGCACCGCGGGCAAGCCTCCGCGCCTCGCGTATTCGCGCAACCCAATCGCCCAGGCTCGATATGTGCTCGAGTACCTCAAGCGCACGCTGAACCACCTGCGCGTTGGCCGTCTGCACCGCCACGAGGAGGAGTACGCGCTGCTCAACGACGTTGGGCACGATTACGCGCTGCTGCATTATTACATCGATCGGGACAAGCAGCGGCGCCAGCTCGAGGCGGGCGGCTTTCGGCTGCTCGACGTCTTCGACAGCGACGGACGCAGCCTGGGCGAAAGTGACGACGACGCCTCGAGTCCGAGCTTGCTGTACGTAGCTGCCCGAAAATAGCAGCTACAAGACCGACTCCATCGCCTTCATGCCGCGCTCCCAGGCGCCGGCCATCTCATCGAATAGCGCACCGCTGTCGAGGGGACGGCGGCTGTTGGTGGCGCGCGCGCCCTTCAGGATGAAAGTCTTGTTGGTCGCCGACAGCTGCTCGAATGCCAGCGTGGCGGGCTCGAGCCCCGCGATCCCCTCGCTCGACAGCCACTTGAGGTTGGCTGCCGCCAGCTCGAACGCCGAGCCGAGCTGGCGGACCGTGCCGAAGGCCCAGGCGTGGTAGTAGGCCAAGCCCCTGTCCTGAATGCCGGGCAGGTCCTGCTCGAAGCGCGCCCGGAAACGGGCCAGGGGATTGCTCGCCGGGCGGCGTTTGAGGTGGCGCCGCCACAGCTCGAGCGAGAGCGCGACCAGCTCTGACGCGGAGCGTCGCGCCAGCCCGTCGACGCGCACCAGCTCGGCGAACAGCGGCATGAAAGTCGGATCGGGCGGCAGGTTGAGCCTGAAGGTGCGCGCGAAGTCTTCGCCCTCGAGCGAGTAGTACCCGGCATTGTGAAAGTAACCGAGGCGCCGCTTCTCGACGTCGATCTCGTTGAGTACGATCGTGCTCTTGGTGTGCTGGCGGCGGTAATCGGTGCCCGAGGTGTCGGGCAGCCAGAAGGAGTCGGCCTCGGTACTGATCATCCTGCCGGCGCCGACGTGCTCGAGGGCATGCTCGAGCAGCGGCCGCCACACGTACATCTCCTGTACATCAAGACCATAGAGGTCGCGCAGCTCATCGTGGGGGGGCTTGAAGAACGTCCACTGGTCGCCTTCGAAGTCGATCGCCGCCGTGAACGGCAGGATCGCGCGCGGTTCGAGACCGAGAGCGTGAATGACCTCGATCCAGATGTCGACGTAGCAGTTCTTCTCCACCCACACACAGCCTTCCGTGTGCAGCGAATGACGCCTGTAAGTCGCGGGATCGAGTCCGCGCAAAACGCTCGCCGAGGTCACGGTATCGATCTCACGAAGGCCACAGCTTGATGCGCACCTCGTGCGGCCAGCGCTCCGGCTCGAAACCGTGCGTCTTGAACAGCGCCATCACGATGCGCTCCAGGCCGAATCCGAGACAGGCGGTGTTGGCGACCTTGCCATCGCTGGTGCGGATGCCGAAGGTCGAGCCGAAGTGCTCCTGGTGGAAGTTGAACGAGCACACGGCGGTCGGATCATCCGCAGAGATCACGGGTATCAGCACCTCGAACTTGAGCTTCTGTTCTTTTTGGTTCACGGCGAGCATTTTGCCGCCACGACCGAAGAACGGGTCCGCCGCGACATCCGCTCGCGCCGGCATCCCGAGCGAAGTCAACAGGTCGAGGCCGCGCTTGAGCCACATGTCGCGCCACTCGACGACCTCGTCAGGCGTCCCGACGCGCACGAATTCGCGCACGCGGAACGATTGCATGCGCGTAGGCTCGGGCGAGGGCTCGTGCCGGTACACCCAGTTCAGCATCGTCACCAGGCGACCGCCTTTGGGCACCACGCCGGTGAAGCTCGGATACAGCGGGTAGCAGGCGGCTGGACTCAGCACGACGTCCGTGAGCCCGAATAGTTCGCCCCATGGTTGGCCGGCGTGCACTCGCTCGGCGAGCGCCTGGGCCTGCAGCTCCTTGCCGAAGAAACTGTAGACCGCTCCGCACAGGTGCGGAAACGAATCCAGATAGTTGACCCGCTCGAGCACCTGGCGGCTGATGACCGGCGGGAACATGCAGACCTCCGCGCCGTCGTCCTTCGATAGCGCCGAGACCAGTCCGTTGAAGCGCTCGAGCACGTCCTCGAACACGGCGCCCCGGCCGAACGCCCCCTGCACCCCGACCGGGATGATCAAACGATGCTTGACGAGCCCTTCGTAGAACTTCTGCGGGTCGTAGTCGGCACTCATGTGGCGAGCTCCCGGTCGATCCTGGAGGCGACTAGTTGTCCTTGAACACGAGCAGCATCGAAGCACTCTTGGAGGCGATGCGATCGTTGGAGATCATCAGCGAGGCGGACAACACGTCGCGGTAGTGTCTGCCGAGGCTGAACTTGCTGTCGTTCTTGTAGCCGAGAATGCCGGTGATCTGCAGGGCCCTGTGCACGATCTGCGGCGCGCTCTCCGAGGCGTTGATCTTCAGATTGTTCATCTTCAGCGCCCAGCCGATCGACAGCAGCTCCCGCATCCCGCCTGGCCGCGCGTTGAGTTCGTCGAATTCGTCGGCGAGCGCCAGCCAGTTGTGGCGCATCGCCTGCAGCTGCTCCGACACTTGCGCGAGTCGCGTCGCCGTCGGTGGCACCGTGCCGGGATTCTTGCGCGCGCTCGCGCGTACGAACTCGGCCGCGCGGGAGACCGCATCGGCGGCGATCCCCCACCAGAGCGAGGACCACAGGATGTGGGAGTAGGGCACCATGGTCTGCGCCGAGGAGTCGGCGAACGATCCCGGAACGATCTGCTCCTCGGGCCCGGCGGATTCGAGCTTGAATCCGGGACTGCAGGTACCGCGCATGCCCAGCGTGTCCCAGGACGTCGTCTGCGTGAGTTTGTAGTCGCCCTTGCGAACCAGGACCAGCACCTGATCGCTCCCCGGAGCGTCCGGCCCCCGGCGACAGGTCACGAGGATCCCGTCGGCGTGCTCGCAGTAGGAAGCAGTAGTAGCGTCCTTGTCGAGCTTGAAGCGTCCGTCCTGGCGCTCGACGGCGCAGATGCTGGTGCGGGTCTCGCCGAAAGTGCCGTTCTCCGAGGTCATCGAGGCGAGCACGTACTGATCGCGCACCAGTTCCTGCAGATAACGGCGGAAAAACTCCGACTGCAGGCCATGCCGGGCGATGCATGCGACCTGAATGTAGTGCATGGCCAATACCATCGCACTGGAGCCGCAGGCTTGCCCTAAGGTCGAGCACAGCGCGGCGAGCTCGCGCGTGCCGTAACCCGCACCGCCCAGCTCTTTCGGCACGGGCGCCGAAAGCAGCTTGGCCGTCTGTAGCGCCTGGACCGTCGCCCGCGGAAAGCGGCTGTTCGCGTCGACGTCGGCGGCGTTCGGCGCGGCAACGTCCGCTGCAATGCCTTCGAGGGCGGCCAGATGCGCGGCGAACTCCGGAGATTTGCTGGTCATCGTTTGAGCATCCGCTTGTCTGCAGAAGTTGTGGCGCTGTTCCCGCCCGGGTGACGCGAGCCGCCTCCATTTTGACTTGATCTTAACAGGGCGCCGAGGAAATTCCGCAAACCGCGCCACACGAGCAGTGGAGTCTCGTGTCCACCCTCGAACGGCGCCCAGCTCACTTCGGCGCCGCCCGCCAACATAAAGTCGCGTAAGGCTTCGCCCGCGGTGAAGGCCAAGTCCTGGTCTGACCGCCCGTGGCTCACGAACGCGGGCAACCCGCGGAGACGCTCGCGCTTTGGCTCCCAGTCCGCACGCGCAATCCGCGAGGCGGACATCAGTACGAGCGCATCGACCGGACTGGAGCCTCGCAGCGCGAAATCCAGCGACAGCATCCCCCCTTGGGAGAAGCCGCCGACCACAGTGCAGCGCGGCCGGTATTCGGCCGCGAGCGCCTCGATAAACCGAGCCAGTGCTGCGCGCGCCGCGCCGAGGCCGGGCGGATATTGCTCAACCAGGTCCCGAGGTCCGCGCAACAGCGCGGCGTCTCTCGCTTCAGAGTCGATGTCCCACCAGCCGTATCCGCCGGCGTCGAAACAGCGCTGCGGGCCCCGCGGGAGCAGGAACAGGGCGGGCACCCCCAGCGAGTGAGCAAATGGCGCCAGGTCCTCGGGTTTCATCGCGTACCCATGCAGTAGCACGACCGCCATCGGCGCGTCCGTCGCTCCGACGACGATGGTGCGCAATCCGGCGATCTCGAGCAGGCGTTCGCTGTGTATCAAACCGTCTCCACAAGCCGAGGCTGCGAGGGAACGAAATAGCGTTTCAGGCGCAGAAAATGCTTTTCATACAGATGATACGACAGCCATGCGCACGGATACGTCGCCAGAGTAACGGCGGCCGCGTACAGCACGGCGATCGTGGCGCTGTGGGTGGTCGCCGCGCCGCCGAGCAGCCGCGCGCCGAGCAGCTTGGTGATCGGAAAATGAAGCACGTACATCCCGTAACTATACTTGCCCGCCGATCTCAGCGGAGCGATGGACAGCGCTCGCGACAGCCAGTTCTCACGGCCCGCATACTTTCCCAGCGCCGCGAGCAGCAGCAGCGTGAACGCCGCCGCGAGTATCGTCATCCCGAAGGTCTGTGTCTGCCAGCCGCCGCGTGCATAGTCGTGTGTCAGAAGCGCACCGCTCACCAACACGGCGAGCGCGGCCCACGGCAGGTGGCGTGCACTGCGTTCCAGTCGAGCCTTCCAGGATGGCAGTCGCACGAGCGCCGCAGAAGCGGCCCCCATGGCGAGCGCATCCATCCGGCAGATCGTGAATTCGTATACGCACTCCGACGAAAAGCCGGCCACGCGCATGGCCGTGCGAAAGCCAAACGCCGCCACGCAAATGCCAAGACAGAGCCGCAACACCCGCTCGGGCCGCATGCGGTGCAGCGCCAGCGGCCACAGCAGATAGAACTGTTCTTCAACCGCCAGCGACCAGAAATGTGCAAACCCTGCCACGGTCAGTCCCCGTGGATCAGTCCAGTTGGAGAGGAACGTCCACAGCCAGATCTGGTGCTGTTGGCTCTGCCGCGTCTCCACCGGCGCCAGCTGCAGTGGGGCGAGCACCAGGAAAGTCACCGCCAGGATTCCGTAGTACAGCGGCAGGATGCGCAGCGCGCGACGGGCGTAGAAGGCACGGTAGTACGTCGGGGAGTCCTGAGAATCGAGGAGTGCGCCGGAAATCAGAAACCCCGACAGCACGAAGAACAGCTGCACGCCGGCCCACCCGAACAGCAGGAACTCCTTCACTATGTACGCCGGACCGTGGAACGCCGCCTCGAGCATCAGATTGGTGTTGTGTGGAATCACGAGCAGGATCGCGAGTCCCCGGACCCCGTCGAGCGCCGGGATGTGAACGGCCGAGAGACGCGATACAGACACACTGTCAGACATGACGGCGCGCCTGATCGAGCGCCTCGGAGAGCACCGTTATGAGCCGCTCGCGCGCAGAGCCCGCCGTGAAGGTATGGTCCGCGCCGTCTATCAACTGGATCGCAAGCTGGCCGCGCGCGCACAGCTTGCGGACACGGGAGCCGCCCTGGGTTCGCAGCAGCTGCAAGCCGGGGTCGTTCGTGGCGAACACGAACAGCATGGCTGTGCCGCGCTCAGCCACAGATTCGAGCTCGTGGCCCAGGTCATCCCTCAGAGGGACACCCAGATCGCGCGCCAGGTCGCGCCAGTGGCGGCTGAGCCACGCGCCCGTGCGTCGGATCATGATCTGCGCGACTCTGCCGACATCTACCTCGCCACGCATCAACTTGCGCCACGAGTGTAGTCTGAATGCCGCCTCCCGATACCGGTGCGCTTCGGAGATCACTCGCCGATCGGTCAGCGGCGCATCGAGCGACATGCCTTCCTTCCAGAAAAAGGTGAGCGGGTTGATCATCACGACCGTCTGCAGCGGCGCGCCGCCGACGGCCGCCTTGAACGCATGGTAGGCACCCGAGCAAAGCCCGAGCGCGCGGCATTCGCTCACGCCGGCTCGCTGGCGCAGGTAGTGCATCGCCTCCCTTATGTCTTCGGCCGCCCGCGCGGTGTAGATCGCGTTCTCCGTCTCACCGGGGCGCGGCAGGCTGTCGCCCACACCCGAAATATCCAACCGCAGAACCACATGGCCTTGCGATGCCCAGCGGCGCGCCAGCGCAACGTACAGCCGATTGGACCCAATGTGGTGAGTGCCACCCGCATTCAGCAGGAGAATTCCCGTGCGCGGCTCTTTGGCGCCAGCGGCGTCGGCGGTGTCCGTTGCTGCAGGGTGCGGCGCTGTCAATATGCCGAACAGCACACGCCCGGAATCGAGGAATGCCGACGTCTCGCTGATCGGTACTCCGCCGAGCACCCCGGGGGGCAGCCGAATGGCGTGTCGCGAGCGAGGAAGGGTGTCGCGGCCCTCAGGAGAGTCTTCCGTGGGGCTAGAGCGCGTGGGGCTAGAGCGCTCACGCTGTGCAAGCGGCTCCACAGCGCCCCGCTCGCAGAGCCAGGTGACCGCCAGACGCAACATCTCCGAGGGAACCATCGTTGCGTGGGGACTGAGCATCATTTCCGCATAGCCCGGTACTGCATGCCGTTCCACGGTGGCGCCGCTCGCCTGCAGATGTGCCGCCCAGCGCTCGTTCCCCGGCAGGTCGTGGCGGTCGAGAATCAGCACCTGCGAGGCGGGAGCTCGCTCGAGCTTTGACAGGTCGACGGCAGAGAGCGAGGTGCGCGTGGCTGCGCTGAGGGCGAAACCCGTCACCTCCATGACGTCGCTGTCGGCAGTCTCCGGCAGTCCGGTGCCCGACGCCATCTGCAATGCGCGCAACTCACGCGTGTAGGCTTTCCCGCTGACGACCGGGGCCAGGGCGATGAGTCCCGCGACGTCCGAGCGTTCACTTGCCGCGAGCGCCGCGAGTGTGGCGCCCAGACGCACGCCCAGAAAACAGACACGGTCGCAGCCGGCCTCGCTCCGCAGAGTCTCTGCCGCCACATGCACGCTCGCGATCCAGGCGGACAGACGGTCCGGGTCGAGATCAGTGCCGGCGGAATCGCCCGTACCGTCGTAATCGAAGCGCAAAGCGGGGATGCCGGCGTCGGCCGCGGCTTCGGCGCAATGCCGCAGTGCCCGATGGGCGCAGATCGCCTCGTATCCGACGGGGTTGCATAGCACGAGACCCAGGCTGCAACGGGCAGCGCGCTGCGGCCGGTGGATCCACCCGAACAGCGGTCGGGCGTCGGGCCCGAAGTACACGGGCTCGGCGCGTGGCGCAGTCATGACGAGCCTTCGATCTTTGCCGCCGTCAACGCGTTGAGCGCGTGCACTCTGCCGCGCAAGCTACGCTGGGGCTCGTGCGGGACCCGGCGCAGGCGCACGGTAGTGTCAGCTCCGGGCGCCAGGTGGAAGTAAGCATCGTCGGGCACAAACCCGTCGGCCTCGATCCAGACCGACTGGGCGAAGCGGCGCGTGGAGATCTTCAAGTCGAAGTCGGAATCGGAGCGCGCACTGGCCACCGCGGTGAGCCCGACGTCCGGCTCTCTCGCGGGGCTCAGCCCGAGGACGAAATGAAACGCCTGGCTCAAGAGCGAGCCGTCCGCGGTGCGCAGGCTCGCAACGACCAGATCCTGCGCCGCCGCGCCGAACCGGTAGGCGTAGGAGAGATCCCGAAAATCGTCGAACATTTCGGCCGCGCTCAGTTCCACAGTCCTTCGCTCGCGGATCCTGAGCGTCCGGCTGGCGGCGCCGACGATGACGTCGCCCGCGTGATAGAGGGTCACATGGAGACTCGCGTCGAGCGCGACTGCGCGTTCGTTGACGATATGCACGAACAGTCCATTACCGCCTTCGTCGCTCACGGCAACCGAGACGGGTTGCAGCACTCGGCGCAAGTAGTAGTACGCCGCCTTCGGATAGCCCAGTGCGTCAATCACCCCCCACCCCGCGCCGCACCACAGATCGCGCCAGAACCATATGAGCCCGCCATGACAGGTCGAGCGCTCCCGGCGCCATTCGGCGAACACCCTCGCCATCACCTCACCGGAGACGATCCGGCTGAGGGTCAGATAGCGCTCGTGTTCGGCATACCGCGAGTTGAGGGGATCGACGCCGAACAGCCGCGTCAGATAGTGATCGCGCACGTCGTCAAAGTCCCACCCTGCGCCCAGGTCGCGCGGCGCACGCGTCTTCCACGCCGGTTGATGGGTGCGGATGGACAGACCGCCCGGCAGCCTGGCAAGCGTGCGCTCTTCCGGGACGTTGGCAAACGCAAGGCACTCGGTCGCGAAGCGGATCTCGGCGCGGCGCGCGTCCTCGAGAGGGCGCATGTAGGCGCCGACTCCGTAATACGAGGTCGTGCCGTGATTGCCCTGGTGCGGGAAGGAACCGCCGTGCGCGCTGGAGGGCCAATAAGGCACGTCGGGACACGATTCGCGCGCGAGCCCGGCGAGCACAGAATGAAACAGCTTCGGGGCCCAGTTGTCGCGCAGGGCCCCCCACATCGCCGCCTGCTGTTCGCCCTCACTGTTGCCGCACAGCACGGCAAGGGACGGCCGGCCGTTCAGCCGCGCAAGCTGCTGGCGGGCTTCCCGTGTGACGGACTCGACGAAGGCGCTGTCCTCCTCGGGGTAGTTCATGTTGGCGAACATGAAATCCTGCCACAGCAGGATGCCGTTGGAATCACACAGGTCGAGGAAGTCGTCGCTCTCGTAGACCATCATGCCGCCGACGCGCAGCATGTTCATTCCGGCCGAGCGCACCTGGGCCAACGTCGCACGCAACATCTCCGCGGGCGCATTGAGGCTGACCGGATCGAGAGGCGTCCAACAGGCTCCGCGGCAGAAGATCGGAACGCCGTTTATATGCAGTGCGAACTCGCCGTTGCGAGTGTGGAGTGTCACGGTTCGAAAGCCGACGCGGCCCAGATCCGCGACTACTGTCTCGCTCGAGCCGTGCAAACGCACTTGCAGCCGCGCGGCGTACAGTTCTGGTTCGCCATGCGTGTGAGGCCACCACAACGCGACTTTGGGGATCTCCAGCCGGCCGATATAAGTGTCGGCCGCGAGCGTCTCGTCGGCACGCCGCGGACGCAGCTCAATCGAATGGGTCTGCATCGCGTCACTCACGCTCAGATCGACTCGCGCGATCGGCGCGTCGCCGATGGCGCCGACCTTGCATTCGATTTCGAGCCACCCGTTATCGGCGTGCACCCCCGAGCGCAGGGAGACGTCGGTCAGCGACACGTGCGCCCGTGTTTCCAGCCAGACCGGCCGCCATGGTCCCACCGCTGCCGCGGGCGGTGACCAACCGGGCGTCCGGCCGAGGAGCGTGGTGCGGAACCAGCGCAGCTGTTGGCTCTCCACCATCGGCGTGCGCCACTTCGGCCGGGGCCGCTTCGCCTCCAGCGCTCGATCGAGCGCTCGGAAGCAAATCACCAGCTCATTGGCAGCGGCTAATCGCTCATCCAGGGCGCACTCGTGAGCGACAAACATGTTGCTGCTGCTGAAGAGCGGCTCGCCGTTCAGCCAGACGTCGGCGAGCGTGGCGAGTCCGTCGAATCCCAGCACCAGGCGCTCGTGCGGCCGATGTTGCGGCCGAGGAAATGTGACTCGGTACCACCAGTCGTCGGAATCGAAACGCCGCGGCGGCGCATCCAGGCTCCACAGTTCCGCCGCTTGCAGGCACTCGGCGGCGGTCGAGGGCGCCCGCGCGGGTAACCACGCCGTGGGCGCTCGTCTCAGGGCCTCGGGGTGGTCGTAGGCGCCCGGGACGGCCGAGCACAGCTCCCAACCGGACATCAGTGGGTGGCGCTGATGGCCAGTGATGCTCTTGACGCGCGTCGGCATCGGCGTTTCAGCCGCTCTGCAGCTCGCTGACCGCCGCGCTGATCGAGGCGATGCTGTCGAACACGCTCCGCTTGAGCATGTGATCGGGAAACTCGATGTCGAATTCGCCTTCCAGGGCCAGCATCACGTTGACGCTGGCGTGGGAAGTCATCCCGGCTTCGTAGAGGTCGGCTTCCGCGGCCATCGAGTCGGCGTCCTTGCTCAGGCGGCCGTGCTCCTTGAGGATGCGACGTATCTTTTGTGTTGTGGAGTCGGTCATGGGTCTAAGAATAAGGTACAGGGGTGGCGTGGGTTGTATGCAGGTCCGCAATAATCCGCCCAGGCTGCGCGCCCAGCCGCCCGGTCGCGTTCATTCAAGATGGGTCGGAGAAAGCAATGTTGGCCGCCCCGGGTCCGTCTCGCGGATGATGCTGCGCAGCGCTTTCTTGAGTTGTTGCGTCTCCCCGAAACCCAGATTCCGCTCAGCGTGTGATTCGGTGGCCTTGGCGACGGCCACGAGCTGCAGGACGATCCGCCTGCCCGCCTCGGTAAGCGTCACGAGCGCGTGCGGATCATAACTTCCCTGCAACAGCACGAAACCGGCGGCCGTGAGGCTTGCGACCAGCTCATAGGTCACTCGGTTCCCCGTGTACCAGAGCAACTGGTCGAGCTCTGCGACCGTGCGGTTGTCACGGATGCCGAGGATGCTGAGCACGAACAACTGCGCTTCGCTCAAGCCGTGGCGCTCGAGGTCCCGGCGCAGCTCGAGAAACAGCTGAAAATGAGCGCGCCCGAGCAGATAGATGAGGAAGTCCTGGCTGAAGCTGCTGTCCGGCTCGGCCGTCTCGGCCTCCTGCGGCACCGGTGCCGCAGGCCTCTCCACCGTGACGGCGTAGCGTCCGCTATGGAAAACGAGCGGCGGCCGGTTGAAGTGATCGAAGGCCGCGACCTCGCCGACGAAAATGACGTGGTCGCCTCCCTCGTAATTGAACGCGGTGCGGCACTGGAATCGAGCGGAGCACCCGGCGAGCAACGGGATGCCGTGCTCGCCGCGCTCGAGCGTGAGCCCGGCAAACTTGTCGGCGCCGAGCGTGGCGAAGGTCAGCGAGAGCTCTTCCTGGGATGAGGAGAGCACGTGCACCGCGAAGTAACCGCTCTCCAGAAACGACGGCAAGCTGTGGGAGCTCTTGGCCAAGCTCCATAACACCATCGGCGGCTCCAGAGAGACTGAATTGAAGCTATTGGCCGTGAGGCCGATGTCCTCGCCCGCGCGATTGCGGGTGGTCACAATGGTCACGCCCGTGGCAAAGGCCCCGAGTGCATCGCGAAACTGCCGTGAGCTGATGGGGGCGTCAGCCGTCACGCGAGGCTCCTGAGGCCGACGACTACCGACCGGCTCGGACGGTGGAACGCCGGCCCACTCGGCAGGGGCGCCTCGCGCCCGCTGCGTGTGGCGCAAGCTCGTGAATCATATGGGGCAACGGGGTCGGCACGGCTCCAGAGTCTAGTCCAATTGTGACCGCCTTCACAGCCACGAACGCGACTTTCTTTACACCTTATTGTAAAGTCCAGCGCCATCCTCTCGGGGCGTTCAGGGGCGTCTCTCATAGGTCTATGCGACTTCGGCTGTTCGGCCAGTTTTTTCACGCGTCCATTGCAGCGCTGGCAGCCGTTGAGGCGGCGGCATTCGTCGGCACGCTATACCTGGCATACCGGATCCGCTTCGGGACCTGGTATCCGCAGGCTCCCGAAAGCGCCAGGGACGTGCTATGGCCCTGCGCGGCGGTCTTCAGCGCTGCCGTCGTAGTCAGCCTGCTGGCTTTCGGTCTTTACAGCTCTCGCCAGCGCGCAGGTCTGGCGGGATTGTCCGTGCGCCTCATTGCGGCGACCGCGGCGGCGGCGGTCGTCACCGCCGCCGCGTTCTACGTCGTTCCCTCCCTGTGGCTCGGCCGCGGCGTCCTCGGGCTCGCCGCGCTGCTCGCGCTCGGCACGACATTGGTCTCGCGAGTCCTGTTCGGGAGGATCGCGAACGAGAGCTTCTTCAAACGCCGCGTGCTCGTTTATGGCGTTGGACAGCGCACCACTGCGATGTCGCGATTGCGGCGCCGTGCCGATCGACGCGACTTTGAAATCGTGGGCTTCCTGCAACCCGGTGGCGAGCACGTATGCGTTCCCGCCCACCGGGTGCTTGGATCGGACGCCGACCTGCTCGATCTGTGCGACCGGTACGAGGTGCATGAGATTGTCATGGCCATGGAGGATCGGCGGCGCGGTTTCCCGCTCCGGGAATTGCTCGAGTGCCGCATCGCCGGCATCGAGGTCACTGAGCTGCTCACTTTTCTCGAACGCGCGACGGGACGAGTGCGCATCGACGCGTTGAATCCGAGCTGGATGATCTTCGGTGAGGGTTTCCGCCGCGACCCGCTGCGGTTGTTGTCCGCGCGGCTGCTCGATCTGCTCGCGAGCCTGCTGACGGTCGTGGTGTCGCTGCCGGTCATGGTGGTGACGGCGCTCGCAATCAAGCTCGAGGACGGGTGGCGCGCGCCGGTATTCTACCGCCAGGCGCGCGTTGGTCTCGCCGGCCATAGCTTCGATGTTCTCAAATTCCGCAGCATGCGCACGGACGCGGAGCGCGACGGCCAGGCTCAATGGGCGCAGAAGGCGGATCCACGCGTCACACGCGTCGGCGCGGTGATCCGGACGCTGCGCATCGACGAGTTGCCGCAGATTCTCAACGTGCTGCGCGGGCACATGAGCTTCGTCGGGCCGCGCCCGGAGCGCCCGCAGTTCGTTAACGAGCTGGCGGAAAAGATCCCGTATTACGTGCTGCGTCATTGTGTGAAGCCCGGCATCACCGGCTGGGCGCAGCTGTGCTATCCCTACGGCTCATCCGAACAGGATGCGCTCGAGAAGTTGCAGTACGACCTGTATTACATCAAGAACAACAGCCTGCTGTTCGATCTTGCCATCCTGGTCCAGACCGCCGAGGTGGTTCTGCTCGGCAAGGGAGCGCGCTGATGGCCGTCGCGATGCAGCGTCGGAAACTTCTGATTCTCGAGAACGATCGCGCCCTGCGGCGCGAGCTGGAAGCGGTGTTCTCCGATCTGGACGTAACCGCGTGCGAGACCTCCGATCAGACGCTCGCCATCGTGCGTCGCACCGAGCCGGATGCGGTGCTGTTCGATCTGGGCACGGCGAGCGAGCCGGCGGTGGCCGCACAGAGCCTGGAGCTGCTGCGCCAGATCCTCAATATCAGTCCCGACACCAAGATCATCGCCATGACCGAGCACGACGCGCGCGAGCTGTCGGTGGCCGCGGTCGGCCTCGGCGCGACCGACTTCTACCACAAGCCACTCGATGCCGGCGTGCTCTCGATCGTCGTGCGCCGCGCGCTGCGCATCCGCGAGCTCGAGGAGGAGAACTGGCGGCTGCGCGAGCGCACCGGCGCGATGGCGCTCGAAGGCATCATCGGGGTGAGCGACGCCATGCGCAGTGTGTGCCGCGCGATCGAGAAGGTCGCCCCGACCAACGCCACGGTGCTGCTGCTCGGAGACAGCGGCACCGGCAAGGAGGTGCTGGCGCGCAATCTGCACCGCCTCTCGGGCCGCGCGCACAAGCCCTTCGTCGCCATCAACTGCGCGGCGATTCCCGAAACGCTCCTCGAGAGCGAGCTGTTCGGATACGAGAAGGGCGCCTTCACGGGCGCCGCCAAACGCACCGCCGGCAAGCTCGAGTCCGCCGAGGGCGGCACGGTGTTCCTCGATGAGATCGGCGAGATGCCCGCCTCACTGCAGGCCAAGCTCCTGCGCGTGGTGCAGGAGCGTACCGTCGAGCGCGTCGGCGGGCGTGTGCCGGTGGCGCTGGACTTTCGTCTGGTGTGCGCCACTAACCGCAACCTCGAGACGCTGATCGGCAGCGGCGGCTTCCGCGACGACCTGTTCTACCGCATCAGTGAGGTGACCATCCGCGTGCCGCCGCTGCGCGAGCGCCAGGGTGACGGCATGCTGCTCGCGCAATTCATTTTGCAGCAGATCTCGGAGCGCTTCGGCAAGCCCACGCGCGGACTGGCACCGGATGCCATCCGTGCGATCCAGGCGTACCGCTGGCCGGGGAACGTGCGGGAGCTGGAGAATCGCATCAAGGGCGCGGTCATCATGGCCGAGGGCGCGGTCGTCACGGCAGGCGACCTGGGCCTGGAGGACCCGGGCGATGAGCCCGAGTACCTGAATCTGCGTATCGCACGCCAGCGCGCCGAGGCGCAGGCCGTCAGGCAGTCACTCGCCGTCGCCCGCGGGAACCTGTCGCGGGCGGCGGAGCTGCTCGGGGTGACCCGTCCGACGCTCTATGACCTGCTCGGCAAGCACAGCATCGATGCCGCACAGTTCGGGCGCCATGCGCCGCCCCCCGCGGCCGGCACTCCCGAGCTGCCGGCCAAGGACACCACCGGCAGCGGCGATTAGCGCCGGCCCGTGCCGGCCAGGAGCGTCACGAAAGCGAGCGCGCGAGGTTGCGGCTCGGGCACAGGCGTCGCATCCCCGCTGGGGTCGCCGGTGTCATCAGAAGTGTCGTCATCCTGGTTGGGTTGGGGGTTGACGAAGTTGGCGCCGGCATCAAAAAACCCGGTGCCGCGAGCCGGCTGAAACGGCACCGGCGGGCTCAGGCAGAGGACCGCTATCGCGAGGCAGACCGCGAAAGCGATCAAGCCGAGCTTCTTCTTCTTGTTCATCGTGCCACTGCTGCGCTGCAAGCGTCGTGCCGCCGCCGGTTCCACGATGCTTTGCCAACGACTTGCACGGCGCCGGTGACTTAATGAGCCTCGGCGCGCGCTCGAGGATGTAAATTCCCGGCGACTCTTCGGCGCCGCTGCGATCGCCGTGCGCTCGCCAATACTCGCGGGCCGGGGCTATCGCGCTGCCGGTGCCTCGCGAGCGCCAGTTGCCGCAGTCGTGAACGGCATCACGCTATGCCGTCGATGGTTGTTGTCATTATGCGGGAGCGGGACGCGCGTATACCTGGCAGCGCGCTGGCGCGGCATCATCCCGTCGATTCGGTGCCGCGTGATGCGGTCCAAATAACATAACCAAGGCGCATGCCGCCGCTCTGCCACCGCCGGTTTGACATCGCTATGAGTTGGGATTCCATGTCAATACTGCTTGCCGCCCGTTGGGGGTCGGTCGCCCTGATGGTCATCGTGCTGCTCATGATGAGCTATATCCTCTGTATGCGTGCGGTACTGCTCATGAGGGAGCGCCGCTACCGCAAGCTGTCGGCGCGGTGGACTCCGATACTGCTCGAGGGCGGTGCGAGCAATCCCCAGCCCCTGCCGACCGTCCCTCCCGGCGAACGGTTCCTGCTGCTGATACTGTGGAACACGCTGCGCGAGCGGAACGAGCAGGATGCGGGGATCTGCCACTGGATGGGCCGCGTCGCCGCCGTCACGAAAATCGACGGCCTGGCCCGCCGCCTCCTGCGCCGCCGCAGCGTGCGCAAGAAGCTCTTGGGCCTAGTGACGCTCGGCCAGCTGCGCGACAGGCTCGAGTGGCCGCGCTTGTGCCAGATCGCCCAATCCGGGCACCCGTTGCTGTCACTCGCTGCGACCCAGGCAATCGCGCGCATCGACCCGGCGGCAGCCGCCGGGACGGTCGTGTCACTCATCGTCGGACACCTCAACTGGCCGGCGGCCAAGATCGCGAGCATCCTCGAGGACATCGGCCCGGAGCGCGTATCCGAGCCTCTCGCGCGCGCCCTGCTGCAAGCTCCCGAGTCGCACCGGCCCGGGCTCATTCCTTTCCTTGCGGTATGTAACTACTCCACCGCGCTGCCTACCGTGCGGCGAATCCTGCGCGAGCCTCACATCGATGAAGTCCTCGCCCCCTGCCTGCACGTGATCGGCAAGTTCGGCGACCGTCAGGATCTGCCGCTGCTGTACCGCTATCTGACCCATCCGCGGTGGCACGTGCGCGCGGTCGCTGCCGGTTGTGTGGGGAAGATGGGCCGACGGGCGGATCAGGAGAAGCTGGCGCCGTTGCTCGCCGACCGAGAGTGGTGGGTGCGCTACCGCGCTGCGCAGGCCATCGTCGGCCTCTCGCCGCGGGACGATCAGCGGTTGCGCGACATCCACAGCACACTGAGTGATCGCTACGCCAGAGACATCCTGACCCAGGCCATCGCCGAAGGGGCGCGTCCCGGGCAATCCGGCGGCGCCGACCTGTCGCCGACGGGCCGGATGCGGATCGGAGCCGGCCGATGATGTCGTTCTTTCTCGCTGCCCAGTGGTTCTTTCTGCTGTACTTCCTGGCGCTGAATGCCGTGTACGCGATGCTGATCTTGCGCGCGCTCGGTGGCGTCGCACGCTACATGCAGAGCCGCGACGTGGCCGGGCTCCCGCACCTGCTCGGCGGCTTCGCACCGCCCGTCACCATCGTGATTCCCGCGCGCAACGAGGACGCCAACATCCTGCGAACGCTGCACTCGCTGCAGCAACATTACCCGGAGTACGAGATCGTCGTCGTGAACGACGGCTCGACCGACCGCACTCTGGAAGTGCTCACCGCCGCCTACTCCCTCAAGCCCTTTCCCGAGGCCTACCGCGCCCGCCTCAAGACCCGGCCGGTGCGCGCTATCTATCAGTCCACGGTCGATCCACGCCTGCGGGTCATCGACAAGGAACAGGGCGGGCGGGGCGATGCCGTCAACGCCGGGGTCAACATCGCGCATTACCCCTGGGTCTGCCGGGTGGATGCCGATTCGATCCTGCAGCGGGACAGTCTGATGCTGATCGTCGAGCCGCTCCTCGAGGACCCGACGGTGGTCGCCTGCGGCGGCACGATTCGCGTCGCCAACGGGTGCAAATCGCAGGACGGTCTTTTCGTCGAAGCCGATCTGCCTAAGAGGCCGCTGGTCCTTTTCCAGGTCATCGAATACCTGCGCGCTTTCATGTACGGCAGGATGGGCTGGTCGCCGATGAACGCCCATCTGATCATTTCGGGCGCTTTCGGCATCTATCACAAGGAGACGTTCGTTGCGGCGGGCGGCTACCGCTGTGACACCGTCGGCGAGGATATGGAGTTGATCGTCAGACTCCACCGCACGCTATCGGCGCAGCGCAAGAGCTACCGCATTACTTTCGTGCCCGAGCCGATCTGCTGGTCGACGGTGCCGGACGACATCGGCAAGCTCCGCAGGCAGCGCATCCGGTGGCAGGTCGGCCTGGCGGAATCGCTGGCGATGAATCGCGGCCTGATGTTCCACAAGGAAGGATCCTTCGTGGGGTGGTTCGCTTACCCCTTCACGGTGTTCTTCGAGTGGCTCGGGCCGGTGGTCGAGACCTGCGGTTATCTCCTCGTCATCATAGGCTTCGCTCTCGGCGTCGTTTCGCTTTCGGTCTTCATCACCTTCATGCTGCTGGCCGCGGGCTTCGGCATCTTGCTCTCGACCTGCGCGCTTTTGCTCGAAGAGATCTCGTTTCATCTTTACAAGAGGCCGCGCCACATCCTCGTGCTGTTCGCGGTCGCGGTGCTGGAGAATTTCGGATACCGGCAGCTCAATACTCTCTGGAGGACGGCGGCGGTGTTCCAGCATCTGCACCGGGGCGCGCGCGCCCGGCTCGCCAGGCGCAAGCAGGAGTGTCGCGCCTGATGAACCCCCCACTCCCCGTAGCCCTGGCTGCATGGCTGGCCCTCGCCGGCCTCACGGGTGTCACCGCGGCATGGGCGGAAGCTGCCGACGCCGAGCTGACCGCCGGCAACGCGGCGCGCGATCGCAGTGATTACGCGGCGGCCATCGGCCACTATCGCCTCGCCCTCGCCTCCGACCCGCAATCCTACGAGGCGAAGTTCCAGCTGGCGCGGCTCCTGTCCTACACGCGGCAGCGCGAGGAGGCGATACGACTCTACAGCGAGCTCTTGTCGACGAGACCTACCAACTCGGATCTGTTGCTGGCGCGCGGACGAAGCTATGCCTGGGAAGGACGCTGGTCGGAGTCCGAGGCCGATCTGGCGGCAGTGACCACGCTCTTGCCGGAGTACGGTGACGCGTGGGCGGCTTTCGGCGATCTGTATCTGTGGAGCGGCCGCCCCGCGGATGCGATCCAGGCCTACACCCGTTGGGTATCTGTCCAGCCGAACGAGCCCGCCGCGTATCTCGCCCGATCCAAGGCTTATCGGTCATCGGCGGACCGAACAGCGGCGCGAGCCGATCTGGAAAAGGCGCGCGCGAGCGGCGCGACCGACGCGGAGGTTGACCGGCTCATCGCCTCGCTCGAGCAGCGCTCGGAGCCGCAGGCCGTGCAGCCCGGAAGTCTTCGCTGGCTGGCACACGTCGGCGACACCTACAGCAATTTCTCCGCGGGCAGGTCTGCCTGGAGCGAATACGACGCCAGCGTTCGCGGGTATTTCCCCCGCGGCTCGCTCGCCGTGGAGAGTCTCGTGGCGCGGCGCTTCTCGCTGACCGACCACGCCTTCGCGCTGGATGGCTATACGGACGCATGGTCCAGGGCGTATCTCAACCTGCGCTGCCAGTACTCGCCGAATGCGACTCTCTATCCGCGGCAGGCATATCGTGCCGAGCTCTTTCAGGGTATCGGGCGAGGGTGGGAGCCGTCGCTGAGCTACGACCACATGAGCTTCACCAGCACTAAAGTGGACATGTACGGCGTAGGGTTCGGCAAGTACGTCGGCAACTGGTATCTGCGCTGGCGCACGCTCTTCATCCCGTCCACGACACTCGGAGTCTCCCACCGTGCCGTCGCGCGCTACTACCTCTCGGGAAACGCGGACGACTACGTCGAGCTGAACGGCGGCTTCAGCCGCGGCAGCGAGCTTCTGCCCCACAGCGTACTCATCAACGTCACGAGCTCCTGGACCGCCGGCGCGCAGATGCAGAAATTCTTCACTCCCGGATGGGGAATCTGGCTCACCGGCAGCGTCAGCGACGAGCATACGTCCAACCCCTTCGTCGAACGGGACGCCTCACTGACACTGCTGTTCCGCTGGTGAGCTCCTGACCGCACCCCAGATGGTCAAGCTGACTGCCCAGGCCGCAGGCACGCCGTGGCCCATCCGGCTCGGCGAGCGCCTGACCGCTTTTGGCAATCTGTCCCTGGCACTGCTGCTGGCACTGCTCGCGGAGCGCCTGCTGGAGCTGTCGGGCATCGTCCTGACGACCGAGGTTCCGCGCGATGTCGGCATGGTGATCGTCGCGGCGCTCCGCTCGGACGTGCTGCTGTTCCTCGAGCTGCTCGTCTTCCTCCTGCCGCTGTTCCTCGCGTGCCGGATGCTGTTCCGCGGAAAGAACGCGGATGTCCGGGTCTACGGCGGCTTGGGCTCGCTGGTGCTGATCGGTGCTGTTGCGCTCTCGAGCTATTTCCTTTTCTCCCGGGTACCGCTCGGGAGCGAGCTGTTCGGCTATCCGCTCAGCGACATTCTGACGACGGCTCGCGCGGGTTATCACTTCTCTGCGCTGTCGGTCGCAACGCTGCTGCTGCCGCTCACGGTGTTCTGGGTCGCGCTGCCCATCTTCAACCGGCACCCGGTCCTCAATGCGCGTGCGGCTTTGCTCCTGCTCGGCCTCGCTGTCGTGCTCGCCGTCTCGGGCGTAAGACCGCTGCCGGCCCGCGGCGCGCTGCGGAGCGAGTTCGCCTACAACGTCGCAGCGAACAAGGCGGCTTTCTTCATCGCGGATTCCCTCGCCCGCCTCAGACCGTCGCACCCGGCGACGGGCCGCGCTCCCGAGACCGCTGCGCAGTTCCGTTATCTCGATCCGCAATATCCGTTCCTGCGAGGCGAGGACGCCCACGACGTCCTGGGCGAGTACTTCAACTTCGAACCGGGCGCACCGCCGCCCAATATCGTCTTCTTGGGCGTCGAGGGACTGGGGCGGGCCTTCAGCGGCCCCAACGCCTACCTCGGCAGCTTCACGCCCTTTCTGGATGAACTGGCTGGCAAGAGTCTGTACTTCGAAAACTTCCTGTCGTCGCAGGGCCGCACGTTCGCATCACTGCCCTCGATCCTCGGATCGCTGCCCTTCGGGGACCAGGGCTTCAACAGCTTCGGCAGCCGCATGCCGAAGCATCTGACCCTGCTCAGCATTCTCAAGCGTAGTGGCTACCGCACCCGCTTCTTCTGCGGTACCCGCCTGGATTTCGACCACCAGGGCGATTTTCTCGAGCAGCAGGACGTCGATCTGATGGTGGGCATCGGGGATTACGATGCCAGGTACTATCGTCTCCCGGGCTCGGACTGGGGATACGCCGACAAGGAGATCCTGCGCAAGGCACTCCTCACGGAACGGGACGATTCAGGCAGACCGTACGTCGACTACGTGCAGACGATCAGCACGCATCCCCGCTACGCCGTGCCCGGCCAGGAAGAGTACCTGCGGCTCTTCGAGGATCGGATGCGGGAGCTGCACTTCTCCGAGGCCGACAAAGCGAATCACCGCCAGTACCGGGAGATCTACTCGACCATCCTCTACACGGACGCGGCGCTCAGGAGCTACTTCGAGGAGCAGGCGAAGCTCCCCGGCTACCGCAACACGATCTTCATTATCACCGGGGATCACCGGCTGGCGGAGATTCCGCCGTCCACCCGGATCGACCGCTACCATGTGCCACTCATCATCTTCTCGCCGTGCCTCAGCCGCCCCGCGCGAATCCAGTCCATCTCCTCCCACCTCGATATCGCGCCGACGCTGCTGGCGTTCCTACGGCATCGTTACGGGATCAACGCGCCGGATCAGGTGACCTGGGTCGGCTCAGGGCTCGACATGCAGCCCTCGCTGCGCAATGTCCACCGCTACCCCATCAAGCGCGCGATCACGAGCCTCGACCAATACCTTTCCGGGATGTTCTTTCTCGATGGGGATTCGCTCTTCGCCATCGAGAGGGACATGAACCTCGAGCCGGTCCGGGACGATGCGGCCCTCGAGAGGCTGCGTGCCGAATTCGCGGACTACCTGAGCAGGAATGCTCTCTTTCAGCGCGAGCAGAAGCTGATCCCGGACAGCGTCTACACCGCGTATTTTCCCCGACGCTGACTGCCACAGAGGCCCGCGAGCGGCCGGCACTCCCGAGCTGGCGGCCAAGGACGACACCGGCAGCGGCGATTAGCGCTGCTTGAATTCCTCCGGCGTCAGCTGGTGCCGCGCGAGGAGCTTGTAGAAATCGGTGCGGTTGCGGCGCGCCAGCCGCGCCGCCTGGCTGACGTTCCCGGCGGTGATCTGCAGGATCTGCGACAGGTAGCTCCTCGTGAATTCGTCGCGCGCCTCATCGAAGGAGGGCAGGCGCCCCGGGGTGCCGCCGAGTGACTGCTGCACCAGCTCCACCGGAATGATGGGCGTCTGCGACAGCGCCACGTTCTGGCGCACGACGTTCTGCAGCTGGCGGATGTTGCCGGGCCAGTCGGCCGTGGCGAGCAGCTCCACCGCCTCGGGCGCGTAGATCTTGCGCACGCCGCTCTCCTTGGCGATCTGCGCCAGGAAGTGCGCCACCAGGAGCGGAATATCCTCGCGGCGGCGGTTGAGCGAGGGCATCTCGATGTGTACCACGTTCAGGCGGTAATACAGATCCTCGCGGAACTGCCCCGTCGACATCAGCTGCTGCAGGTCGCGGTGCGTGGAAGAGATCACCCGCACGTTCACCGGGATGGCATCGGTGCTGCCCACCGGGCGGATGACGTTCTCCTGCAGCACGCGCAGCAGCTTCACCTGCAGCCGCATCGGCATGTCGCCGATCTCATCGAGCATCAGCGTGCCGCCGTCGGCGGCCATGAACAGGCCGCGGTGAGCACGCGTGGCGCCGGTGAAGGAGCCCTTCTCGTGCCCGAACAGCTCCGACTCCAGCAGGTCCTCCGCCATGGCGCTGCAGTTGATGGCGACGAACGCCTTGTTGCGCCGGGGACTGCCCTTGTGGATGGCGCGCGCCAGCAGCTCCTTGCCGGTGCCGCTTTCGCCGGTGATCAGCACGCGCGCATCGGTTCCGGCGACCATGTGCGCCTGCGCGAGCTTCTCCTCCATGCTGGCGCTGCGCGTCACGATCTCCGCGCGCCAGTCCTCGTCGGAGGCGCCGAAGCCGGAGATCCGCAGCGCCTTCTGCACCTGATCGAGAAGCTCCTGCTTGTCGACCGGCTTGGTGAGAAAACCGAAGGCGCCCATCTGCGTCGCCTGCACCGCATCCGGGATGGTGCCGTGGGCGGTGAGGATGATCACCTTCAGTCCCGGCCAGCGGTTCTGCAGCTCCTTGAGCAGCCCGATGCCGTCCATCTGGTCCATGCGCAGGTCCGTGATCACCAGATCGGGGCGGAAGCGGCTCGATGCCGACAGCGCCTGCGCGGCGCTCTCCACCGCCTCGACGTCGTAACTCTCCGCGCGCAGGCGGATGGTCAGCAGGCGCAGCAGTCCCGGGTCATCGTCGACCAGGAGAATGCGGGCTTTGCGCTTGGCGGTCTGGTTCAGGATCGTGTCCTTGCTCACTGTGATCATCGTCCCGTGCTCCCGGGTTTGCGCTCGTTGAGCGAGCGCTCGATGTTGGCGATGGCATCGAGTTTGGCGCGTGCCTCCTCGAGCTCCCTGCGCAGGCGGGTGTTTTCGTCCATCTCGGCCTGCAGGCGGTGGTTGGCGTTGGCCACGCGCTGCTGGTCGGCCCGCACCGCCTCACTCTGCAGCCTGCGATTTTCTGCGTCGAGCGTCAAATGGTCGTCAATTTGCGAAAGTATCAGGAAGGCGAGCGCGCGCTCCCCGGGCAACAGCATTTCCGGGTTCGCCATCAGCTCGCGCAGCAGCCCCTGGGCCCTGGGGAGGTCGGTGGCGGGGTGCCCCGGGGTGCCGAGAATCAGCGCCAGCTTCAGCTCGCGGCTCGGCGTCGGCGCGATGTCGTAGTCACGCTGCGCGCTGGCCAGGATCTCCGCCTGCTCGGCAGGCTTACCCTGCGCCAGGCGCTGCAGCAGCAGCAGGTACTCATTGAGCACGGTCGAGCTCGCCACCGCGGCATTCACCAGCGGAGCGGGCGAGGGCGCGCGGTGGGGCCCCATGGTGCAGCCACAGGCGAGCAGCGCCACGAGCACGCCGCCCGCGGCGGCGCCGCGTGAGGCACCCGGGCAGGGCGGCGTCACGGCGAGGCAGGCGGGCAGGGCGCGCTCAGGCGGCATGGGCGTGCGCCTTGGGTTCGCGCTTGGCGGGGCGATCCCCGCTCGGGACTCTGATGGGCATGGTGATGCGGAAATGCGCACCCGGAAACTCGCCATCGACGATCTGTACGCTGCCGCCGTGCGCAGCCACGAACTCCAGCACCACCGACAGTCCGATGCCCGTGCCTTTCACGGCCGTGGTGCGCGCCGCGCGCCCGGTATAGAAGGCGTCGAACACGTGCCCGCGCTCCTCGGGCGGGATGCCCGGGCCGTTGTCGGCCACGTCGAGCACCAGCTGTGGGCCCGTAGCCCGGGCCCGCAGGTGGATGGTGCCTCCCTTGGGCGAGTACTTGACGGCGTTCGAGACCAGGTTCTCGAGGATGAGGCGGATCTTGCCGCGATCGGCGACCAGGGTCACGTCCTCGACGCGTACATCGAGGCGCACCCGTTGCGACAACAGCGTGAGCTGCTGGTTCTCCAGCACCTGTTTAACCAGTGGACGCAGGCGGAACTCGGTGGCCTCCAGGCCCACGCTGGAGGTCTGCCAGGCGCTGAAGGACAACAGGTTCTCGATCATGCGCTGCAGCTTGATACCGTTCTCGCGCAGGATCGCGGTCACCTCGCGCTGGTTGGAATCCAGCTCGCCCACCGCTCCGTCCATCAGCAGCTCCGTGCCTTCGCGGATGTTGGCAAGGGGTGTCTTGAGCTCGTGCGACATGTGCCGCAGGAAGCGGTTGCGCTCGTGGGCGAGCTCGAGCAGCCGCTGGCGCAGCCACTCGAGCTGCCCGCCCAGGCGCTCGAGGTCACGCGGACCGGTCACGGCAATCGGGTTGGTGAAGGTGCCCTGGCCGAGCTCGCTGATGGCACGGTCCAGTTGCCGCAGCGGCCGGCCCACGCCGAGGGTGAACACGAACACCGCGACCACCGCGAGCGGCAGGAGCGGTGCGGCCTGCCACAGCAGGCGCTTGCGAGCCTGCTGGGTCTGCTCTTCCAGCGCGGCCACTTCCGTGTCCACCTGGGCGTTGCTCTGCTGCGCAACGCGCTCCACCAGCCCGGACAGCTGCGCGAAACGGCTGGACAGGTCCGAGGCGACGGCAGCGCTGCTGCCCGGGGGCGCGCTCATGACCGTGTTGCTGAGGCTTCGTTGCAACACCCCGATCTCGTCGAGCGTCTGGCGGGCGTCGCTGGCGGCCTGAGAGTGCAGCTGCTCGCGCGTGGCCCTCAGGCGCTCATCCAGGGTGCGGTACAGGTCGAGGAGCTTGCGGTCGCCGAGCACGTCGTACAGGCGCGCCGTGCGCTCGAGCGAGGCGATCTGCCCGAACAGCGCCTGGCTGGCGCGCGCGCCGGAGACGCCCTGGATGACGATTTTTGTCCCCCTGTCCGCGAGGTCGCGGATCTGCAGCACGGCGGTGAGCAGGGCGATCAACAGCGGCACGGCGATCAACGCCAGGCCGACGAGCATCAGTCCAGTCAATGACTTGGGGCGCCCCCATCGCATGAAAGGCCATTCTACCGGGCGGGCCTGCCAACGTGTCCGAGATTGCAGACGCGGAGTCGGGGGCACTCACCAGGGGTCGCGCAGCAGCCGCTCCTCCCAGGCGAGCGCGCTGCTCACGATGCTATCGAGGTCATCGAGGCGCGGGCGCCAGCCGAGCTCGGCGCGGATGCGATCGGCGCGCGCCACCAGCGCTCCCGGATCCCCGGGCCGGCGCGGCTCCTCGCGAACCGCCAGCCGCTTTCCCGACAGCCGTTCGACGCTCTGCAGAACCTGCCGCACGCTGTAGCCGTGGCCGTAGCCGACGTTGAGAGTGACGGAGGCGCCGCCGCCTCGCAGGTAGCTCAGGGCATCCACGTGGGCGGATGCGAGGTCCTCGACGTGAATGTAGTCGCGCACGCCGGTGCCGTCGGGGGTCGGGTAGTCGGTGCCGAAGATCGCGACGTCTGCGCGCTTGCCGAGAGCGGCTTCGCAGGCGACCTTGATCAACAACGTCGCGTTCGGGGTGGCCTGGCCGATACGGCCCTCGGTATCCGAGCCCGCCACGTTGAAGTAGCGCAGCGCCGCATAGCGCAGCGATGCGGCGCGCGCCACGTCGGCGAGCATCCATTCCGACACGAGCTTGGAGGTGCCGTAGGGATTGATCGGGGCGGTCGGGGTGCTCTCGGCCGCAACGCCCTCCGCCGGCACGCCGTAGACCGCAGCGGTGGAGGAAAACACGAAGTGCCGCACCTGGGTCTCGAGGCAGCACTCGAGCAGCGCGCCGGTCGCGCAGGTATTGTTGCGATAGTACTTGAGCGGCTCACGCACGGATTCCGGAACGATGGTGTAGGCGGCAAAATGCATCACCGTGTCGACCCCGTGCTCCTTCAGGACGCCGCGCACCCGCTCGCGGTCACCGACCGCGCCGACGATGAGCGGCGTGTCGAGCGCCGCCTGGCGAAAGCCCCGTGACAGGTCATCCAGGATCACCACCCGCTCGCCGCGCGCGCGCAACTGCAGGGCCACGTGACTGCCGATGTAGCCCGCGCCGCCGGTGACTAATATGCTGCCGTGCTTCATGACAGCAATGATAAACAAAACCGGCGGCGGCGACCTGCAGCCGTTCTCGGGGCTGACGCCCGACGTGGTGCTCGATGCCGCCGCCGCCTTTGGCCTTGCGCCCGACGGGCGCCTGTTCGCCCTCAACAGCTACGAGAACCGCGTCTACCAACTCGGCGCCGGCGAGACTCAGCTGGTGCTCAAGTTCTACCGGCCGCAGCGCTGGAGCGATGCGCAGATCGCCGAGGAGCACCAGTTCACCGCGGAGCTGGCGGCGGCCGAGCTCGCGGTGGCCGCGCCGCTGGTGATCGGGGGGGAAACGCTGTTGCGCTACCGCGATTTCCGCTTTGCGGCCTTCCCGTGGATGCGCGGGCACTCCCCGGAGCTCGATGCGCCCGAGGCGCGGCAGATGCTCGGCCGCAGCCTCGCGCGCATCCACCAGATCGGCGCGCTGCGCGCCTTCCAGGTCCGGCCCGGCATCAGCGTGCAGAGACTCGGCTGGGACGCCCGCGCGCAAGTGCTCGCGAGCGAGCTGCTGCCGCCGGCGCTGCGCGAGCGCTATTCCTCGGTCAGCGGCGCACTCCTCGAGCGCGTCAGCGGGGCATTTGCGGCCGCCGCGGGCACCCGCCAGATCCGCCTCCACGGCGACTGCCACCTGGGAAATCTTCTGTGGAACGAGCACGGCCCGGTGTTCGTGGACCTGGATGATTGTGCCACGGGGGTTCGCGTGCAGGACCTGTGGATGATGCTTGCCGGGTCCCCCGCCGAGCAGCAGCGCGAGTGGGGCGAGCTGCTGGCCGGTTACGGGCAGTTCGCGGATTTCGATTTCAGCGAATTGCTCCTCATCGAGCCGTTGCGCAGCTTACGCATGCTGCACCACGCCGCCTGGGTGGCGCACCGCTGGAGCGACCCGGCCTTCCCGCGCGCCTTTCCCTGGGTCGCCGAGCCGCGCTACTGGGAGGGGTACCTGAATGATCTGCTGGAGCAGATCCCCGCCATCGATGAGCCACCGCTCCTGCAGCTGTGAGAGCCGGTGCCGATTGGCACGTGTGCAGGGGCACGCAGACGCGCTATTGTCGCCACCCGGTCGGGCAACGCACGCGCACTTATGCGGATGTTCTTGAGAAGGGGTGTTTTCAACAACCTCGGGCCGGCGCTCGCTGCCACCGTGACGCTGTTTGGCTGCGGCTCGGGTGAGACGCCCGGCGTCGCGGGCGGAGCCGCGAAGCCCGCGACTGCCCCGCGCAAGACGCAGCCTGGGGATGTCGTTTCGCCCAACATGGTGAGCGCCGTGAGCAGCGCCCGCACCGGGCCCGCGAGCGTGCAGGTGAAATTCGAGCTGCGGGAGCGTCCGGATGTGGCCCAGCCGCTCGACATCGACCTCGTGATCCTGCCGGGGTCGGCGAGCGTGGACCGATTGTACGGCCGGGTCGAGGCGACGGACGGCCTGCAGCTCACTGAGGGAGCGCAGATCGCCCCAAGCGACCGTCCCGGGGACGGCATTCCCATCCGACACAGCATCAAGGTCCTGCCGACGAGGGATGGCATATTCACCGTCAATGCCGTGGTGAGCGTGGATTCTGCCGGCCAGTCCTGGAGTCAGACTTTCTCCATACCGGTCATTGTCGGGGCAGGATCAGCGGTGCCCGTCAAGTCCTCGAGCGCCGCGGCCGCGACCAAGCCCGCGGCAGCGTCTCGGTAACCACCCCCAGCCGTCCCGCAGCCCACGCGACGGAATCGCGAGGGGCTTCACGGGGAAGTCACAACCCGGCCCGTATGATTCCCGTTGGGTCCGGCCTTCTTCGTTATGTCAAATACCCAGACTCTGCGCACGCTCACCGAGTCCCCGGAAGGGGCGCCCGGCGCAACCACCACGCTCGTCAGGGCAGACCCGCACACACCCCCTGAAGGCTACCCGGATCTGCACCCGAGTCTGCGCGCGCACCTGCGCGAGCTGCAGCTGCGCAGCGGCAACGCGACCCCTGACCCTGCGATGCTCCTGCGCCTGATCAACGAGCACTATCAGACGCTCGAGAAGGAGCGGCGCGGCACGGTCGAGTCGATGCGCCTCATGGCCGAGGAAGCACGGGCGCTCGCGCGCGAGGCCCACGCCCAGGGCTCCGAGCACCTGCAGGTCATCCTCGATCACATCAAGGACGTGGTGCTCGCGCTCGATGAGGAGGGCGTGATCCGCACCTTCAATCCCACCGGTGAGCGCGTGTTCGGTCATGCGGAAGCCGAGGTCATCGGCCAGCGCGTCGACCTCCTCATCCCGGAAATCACCATCGCCACGGGAGAGACGGTTCCGCAGGCACTGCAGCGCCTCGCCGCCAGCTTGGGCGACACCGCGCTCGATCTCGCGGCGCGCGAGCTTTGGGCGCGGCGCAAGGACGGGGAGCGTTTTCCGGCCGAGATCGCCGTCAGCAAGGCGCCGCTGTCACGGCGCGAGATGTTCGTGATGTGCCTGCGTGATGTCACCGAGCGGCGCGAGTCCGAGGAGGCCATGCGCGAGAGCGCGGCGCGCTATCGCCTGCTGGTCGATCACGCCCCCGAGGCGATCGTGGTTCTGGACGCCGACACCGGACGCTTCGTGGACGCGAACGACAACGCGCAGAAGCTCTTTGGGCTCGATCGCGAGCGGCTGCTGCAGGTTGGGCCGCTGAACCTGAGTCCACCGCAGCAACCTGACGGCGGTGCTTCCGAGGAGCGTGCGCGCGCCTATATTCAGCAGGCGCTCGCGGGCAACACGCCGGTGTTCGAGTGGTCGCATTGCGACGCCGCCGGCCGCGAGATCGTCTGCGAGGTGCGCCTGGTGCACCTGCCGAGCGGCAATCGCCGCCTGGTGCGCGGCAGCATCGCCGACATTTCCGAGCGCAAGCGCAGCGAGCGCATCGCCGCCGCCGAGCACAAGGTGTTCGAGCAGGTGACGCGCAACGCCCCGCTCCCCGACGTGCTCGCCTCCATCACCCGGCTCATCGAGTCCACCGCCGCGGGAACGGTCTGCTCGGTGAGCGTGCTGGTCGAGGATGGCAAGGCCTTCGACTACCTGGTCGCGCCGCAGTTTCCGCAAAGCCTGCGCGGGGCGCTCGAGCGCTCGAGCGTCGACATCCGCAACGGCTCGTGTGCCGCGGCCGTGTACCTGGGCCGCCAGGTACTGGTGGCGGACCTCGCCAAGGACCCCTTCTGGCTCGAGCGGCGCGAACCGGCACTCGCCGCGGGGCTGCGTGCGGCGTGGTCGACGCCGATCCAGGCGGCCGGCGGGAAGCTCCTCGGCTCACTCGGGGTGCATCGCCGCGAGCCGGGACTGCCGACGGCGGCGGAATCGCAGATCATGGCGCGCGCCGCGCAGCTCGCGGGCATCGCCATCGAGCGGCGCCTGGCGGAGGAAGCGCTGCGCGGGAGCGAAGCGAAGTTCCGCGGTCTGTTCGAGAGTATCGCCGAGGGCGTCTATCAGAGCAGGCGCGACGGCCGGCTGCTGTCGGTCAATCCGGCGTTCGTCGCCATGCTCGGCTACCGCAGCGCCGAGGAGCTGTACGCGCTGCCGAGCGCCGCGGCGCTTTACTGGGATCCCGCGGATCGCACCGAGTTCACCCGCCGGGTCGAGTCGGTAGGGGAGATCCGGGATGCGGAATTCCTCATGCGCCGGCGCGACGGTGAGCAGCTGGTGATCCTGGAGAACGCGCGCCTGATGCGCGATAGCGCCGGGCGCACCCTCGGCTACGAGGGCACGATCGCCAACATCACCGAGCGCAAGCGCGCCGAACAGGCCATGTTCGCCGAGAAGGAGCGCGCGCAGGTCACCCTGCAGTCGATCGGCGATGCGGTGATCAGCACCGACGCCGAAGGCCGCATCGAGTACATCAACCCGGTCGCCGAGAGCCTCACCGCCTGGAGTCTTGCGGAAGCGCGCGGCCAGGAGATCGGCGCGGTGCTCAAGCTCGTCAACGAGCTCACCCGCGAGCCCATCGAGAACTCCCTCAACGGCGCGCTCGGGCGCGCCGGGAGCGCCGTGCCGACCGATCACTCGGTGCTCATCACGCGCGCCGGGCACGAGGTGGCCATCCAGGAATCCGCAGCCCCCATCTGCGACCGCCAGGGCCAGGTGATCGGCGCGGTGGTGGTGTTCCACGACGTGACCCGGGAGCGACGCCTGAAGCGCGCGCTCGCCTGGCAGGCCAGTCACGACGCGCTCACCGGGCTCATCAACCGGCGCGAATTCGACAACCGCCTGCACGCGGCGCTGCTGTCCGCGCAGCGCGGCGAGGGCTCGTACGCGCTGCTGTATATCGATCTTGACCAGTTCAAGGTGGTCAACGACACCTGCGGCCACCAGGCGGGCGACCGGCTGCTGCGCGACGTGACCGGAGTGCTGCAGACCCGGGTACGCACCACGGATACCATCGCGCGCCTGGGCGGGGATGAATTCGGGGTGTTGCTCGGGGGCTGCACGCTCGAGCAGGCGACGCGCATCGCCGATAATGCACGCCAGGCGATCCGCGACTTCCGTTTCGTGTGGGGCACGAGCACGCTGTCGGTCGGGGCGAGCATCGGCATCGTGCAGATACGCGCCGACACCGAGAACGTCGCCAACATCATGAGCGCCGCCGACATCGCCTGCTACGCGGCCAAGGATGCCGGCCGCAACCGCCTTCACGTCTACGAGGCGGACGGGATCTCGGACCGGCATCGTGAGATGCACTGGGTAGCGCGCGTCACGCGCGCCGCGGAGAACAACCGCCTGGAGCTGTTCTTCCAGCCGATCGTGTCGCTGCGCAACCCCGGCGGGCGCGGCTTCCACGAGCTCACCGTGCGTCTGCGCGACGACGACGGGGAGCTGGTGCCGCCCTCGCAGTTCATCCCGGCCGCGGAGCGCTACAACGTCATGTCGGTGCTCGATCGCTGGGTTGTGGGACAGGCGATCGAGCTGCTCAGGCAGCGCGAACGCAGCGGCCAGCCCCTGCCGCTTCTGGCGGTGAATCTCTCGGGCACCTCCCTGAACGAGCAGTCGTTCGTCGACTTTGTCCTGCACGGCGTCGCGGAGCCGGCGCTCGCCGGCGCGCTGTGCTTCGAGATCACCGAGACCGCGGCGGTGACGAGTCTGTCCAACGCCCGCTATCTGATGGGCGAGCTCAAGCGCCGCGGCTGCAAGTTCGCACTCGATGACTTCGGGACCGGCGTGTCCTCCTTCGTGTACCTGAAGACCCTGCCGGTGGATTTCCTCAAGATCGACGGACAGTTCATCAGTCACATCGCCGAAGATCCGGTCAACCGCAGCATGGTCGAAGCCATCGGCAAGGTGGGCAGCGCGCTCGGGATCGCCACGGTCGCGGAGTGCGTCGAGACCGAAGCGGTGCTCGCCGAGCTCAAGCGTATCGGCGTTGACTTCGCGCAGGGCATTTTTCTGGCGCACCCGCTGCCGATCGCGCAGCTGCCGCGCTAGGTGCCGCGGCGCGGCGATTCTTCAATGGTGCGCGCGGAGGCGCTTGCGTAGAATGCGCGCTCTTTGCGCTGCGACGGAATCTCACGTGCATCACCCTCGCCCTCCCGCCCCGCTGCGCCGGCTGTGCGCAACGCTGTGTGTGTCGTCCCTGGCGGCCGCCGCATTCGGCGCGCGTGCCGCCGCCGCGCCTGCCCCGGCTGCGGCGCCGGAAGCGGTCGCGGCGCAGCTGCGCGATGCGGCACTCGCCGGCCATGACATCGCCTACCAGTGGGTGAGCGAGCTTACGAGCCGCTTCGGCCCCCGTCCGGCGGGCTCCGTCAACGAACAACAGGCCGCCGAATGGGCGGCGGCGCGCTTCAAGGAGCTCGGCTTCGAGAACGTGCACATCGAGAGCTTCCCGGTCACCGCCTGGGTGCGCGGCGCCGAGAGCGCGCAGATCACCTCACCTCTCGCGCAGCCGCTGGTGGCCGCGGCGCTCGGGGAATCCCCGCCGACGCCGGCCGCCGGAGTGGAAGGCGAGGTCGTGACCTTCGCGAGCCTCGATGCCCTCAAGGCCGCGCCGCCGGGCTCCCTCAGCGGCAAGATCGCCATGGTGGCGGGCCGCATGGTGCGCACGCAGGACGGCGCCGGTTACGGCGTGGCGGTGGACGCCCGCGTCGATGGCCCCGGCGAGGCGGCCCAGCGCGGCGCGATCGCCTTTCTGCTGCGCTCGGTGGGCACCGACAGCCATCGCCTGGCGCACACCGGCACGACACGCTACGTTGATGGACGCGTGCCGGTGCCCGCGTTCGCGCTCAGCAATCCCGATGCCGATCAGATCGCGCGGCTCGCCGCGCTCGGGGAGAAGGTGCGCGTGCGCCTGTACTCGAGCGCCTCCTATGTCAAGGACGCGCATTCGCAGAACGTCATCGCCGACGTGCGCGGGCGCGCGCGGCCGCAGGAAGTGGTGCTGCTGGGCGCGCACCTGGACAGCTGGGACCAGGGGACCGGCGCCGTCGACGACGGCACCGGCATGGCGATCATCACCGCGGCGGCGGCCCTCATCCGCGATGCCCCGCAGCGGCCGCGGCGCACGGTGCGTGTCGTGCTGTTCGGCTCCGAGGAGATAGCGCAGCCGGTGGCACCGTACGGCGCCTTCGGCGGCCATGCCTATGCCGACAACCACAAGGCGGAGCTCGCGACCCACGTGCTCGTGGGAGAGAGCGACTTCGGTGCCGACCGCGTCTATCGTCTCGGGCTGCCGCAGGCCGTGTTGCAGAGCGAGTTCGCGAAAACGGCGCTGCGCGTGCTCGCCCCCATCGGGGTACTCGCCGCCCCGCAGATCGCCGAGCACGCGGGCACGGACGTCGGCCCGACGGTTGAGGCGGGTGTGCCGGAGTTCGCCCTCACCCAGGACGGAAGTGGATACTTCGACATCCATCACACCGCCGATGACACCCTCGACAAGATCGACCAGGAGCAGCTGGAGCAGAACGTCGCCGCCTGGGCGGCGCTCGCCTGGCTGGCGGCGGACAGCGATGTTGATTTCCGCACCCACGGCGCGCCCCCGCCGCCGCAACCCTGAGGCCACCTGGCGCTGACACCGGCGAACCTCGCGCCCGGGTCGGCGCCGAGCGTCACAGTTGCGCGCCAGCGGCGCACTCGGCAAGCTCCTCCCATGAGTGAGCAGATCCTCATTTCGCGCGCCGATGGAGTGTGCGAGGTGCGCTTCAATCGTCCCGAGAAGCGCAACGCCATCACCTTCGCCATGTACGAGGCGTTGTACCGGGGCCTGCGCGAGGCGCAGGCGGATGCGGCCGTGCGGGTGGTGCTGCTCGGGGGTGAGGGCGTGGGCTTCTGCGCCGGGAACGATCTGAACGATTTCCTCACCGGCCCGCCCTTCAGCGCCGGGCACCCCGTGATGGGCTTCCTGCACACGCTGGCGACGTTCGAGAAGCCGCTGCTGGCTGCCATCCACGGACAAACCGTCGGCATCGGCGTGACACTGCTCCTGCACTGCGACCTGGTGGTCGCGGCGCGCACCGCGCAGCTGTCGATGCCGTTTGTAGCCCTCGGCCTGGTGCCGGAAGCGGCCAGCTCGCTGCTGTTGCCGCGGCTGGTGGGACAGCAGCGGGCGGCCGAGCTGCTGTTGCTCGGCAAGCCGTTCGATGCCGCCACCGCGGAGAGGCTCGGCCTGGTGAACCGCGTGGTCGAGGAGGCCGCGCTGCTTTCCGAGGCGCGCGCGCTGGCGCGGGCACTGGCACGGCAGCCCAGCGGCGCGCTGCTCGCCACCCGGCGCCTGCTGCGCGGTGACCCGGAGCAGGTTCGGGCGCGCATCGAGGCGGAGGCGCGCATTTTCGCCGCCCAGCTGCAGTCGGAGGAATTTCGTGCCGCGGTGCGCGCCTTCCTCGCCAAAGGGCGTGCGGGCTGAACGCGCGCGCCAGGCCAAGCGTATGCCCGTGTACAGCTTAGGGGGACTCGTGCCGGTCGTCGACGCGACGGCGTTCGTGCATCCGCAGGCCGTGCTGATCGGCGATGTGATCGTGGGGGCCCACTGTTATGTGGGCCCGGGCGCATCGCTGCGCGCAGACTTCGGGCGCGTCATCCTGAGCGCCGGCTCGAACGTGCAGGACTGCTGCGTGCTGCACTGCTTTCCGTCCCGTGACACCCTGCTCGAGCAGGACGCCCACATCGGACACGGGGCGGTGCTGCACGGCTGCACCGTACGCCGGGGCGCACTCATCGGCATCGGCGCGATCATCATGGATGACGCGGTGGTGGAGGAGGAGGCCTTCGTCGGCGCCGCGAGCCTGGTACCCGCCGGCTTCGTCGTGCCGCGGCGCACGCTCGTCACCGGTGTGCCGGCGCGCGTCGTGCGTACGCTGACGCCCGAGGAGCTCGCCTGGAAAGCCACCGGCACGCGTGAATACCAGGAGCTCGCCGCGCGCTGCCTCGCGACGCTCAAGGAATGTCAGCCCCTCGCCGCTCCCGAAGCCGGCCGGCCGAGCGTGGGCGGCTCGAGCGCCGTGCCGCTGCACAGTATCGGGCGCCCGAAGGACGTGCGACGCTAAAGGCGTGCCGGCCGAAGCCGGCCATGGCACGAAAGCCTTGCATGGGCGTGCTCAGCTGCGTATCCAGGCCACCGTGCCGATGCCGGCAAAGGTCATGAGGATCGATCCCGCCAGATGCGCCGCGGCCGCGCCCAGTGCCCACAGCGCCCGTCCCTGTTGCATGAGCGTCACGACCTCGGCGGAGAAGGTGGAGAAGGTCGTGAGCCCGCCGCAGAACCCGGTGATCACCAACAGCCGCCACTCGGGCGCCACCGCCGAGTAGGTCGCGAAGAAGGCCACCGCGACCCCGACGACGTAGCCGCCGATCAGGTTGGCGGCGAGCGTACCCGGCGGGATCGCGGGGAAGTGCGCATTCAGCGTCAGGCCGAGCCACCAGCGCAGCAGCGCTCCCAGACTTCCCCCGACGCTGATCGCAGCAATCGACTTCCACATAAGCCGCTGCTTGTACCTCATCGCGTGAGCAGCGCGCAACGGTTCGAGTATGCTCACGGCCCCGAGGACATCATGCGTAAAACCCTGGCCCCCGTGCTGGCCGTCGCGGCGCTTGCCGCGGCGCTGAGCGGCTGCTCGCAGCACTCCCGGCAACACGCGGCGGACGAGCGACTGGCCGCCATCTACGGCAGCGAGTGGAAGTGGCGCACCGACCAACTGCCCGACGACGAGGACAGCTCCCGGCCGGTTGCCGATCACCTGCCGAAGGTGGACGGGGCGACGCAGGACATGCGCCGCAAGTACTGGGAGGACGTGCTGCGCCGGGTCGAGGCCATCCCGCGCGCGAGCCTGTCGGCGAAGGAGCAGGTCAACTACGACATCTACCGCGCACAGATCGCGGTCCTGATCGCCAACCAGCGTTTCCGGGACTTCGAGATGCCGGCCAACTCCGACACCACCTTCTGGACCAATATCGGCTACACCGCGCGCCGCCCGTTCCGCAGCCTGGTGGATTACGAGCACTGGATCGCGCAGATGCACGATATCCCGCGCTACTTCCACGAGCAGATGGAGGAGATGCGCGCCGGCATGAAGCGCGGCTTCACTCCGCCGCGCGTCACCATGGCGGGACGCGACACTTCCATCACCGCGGTCACGGAGGCTACCCCCGAGGCCAGTCTCTTCTATACCCCCTTCAGGGACATGCCGGGCATATCGGCCGCGAAGCAGGCGAGTCTGCGGGCGGATGCCCTCAAGACCATCCGCGAAGTGGTACAGCCGGCGTACGGGGAGCTGCTGAGATTCATGCGCACCGAGTACGTCCCGGGGATGCGCACCACACTGGCGGCGGCCGACCTGCCGCAGGGCAAGGACTACTATCGCGCCAAGATCCGCGAGTTCACGACCCTCGATCTGGATGCGGACGCGATCCATCAGCTCGGCGTCGCCGAGGTGCAGCGCCTGCACGAGGCGATGCTCGCCGCCATGCACGAGACCGGCTTCGGTGGCGACTTCCCGGCGTTCCTGAAGTTCCTGCGCACCGACCCGCGCTTCTACGCCAACTCGCCCGGGGAGCTGCTGATGCACGCCGCGTGGACGGCGAAACGCTTCGACGGCAAGGCGGCGCAGTTCTTCGGCTACCTGCCGCGGGCGCGCTTCGCCATCAAGCCGGTGCCCGAGGATCTGGCGCCCTTCTATACCGCGGGACGTGGCGGGCCAGGGATATATCTGCTCAACACCTACGACCTGGCGAGCCGGCCGCTGTACAACCTCACGGCCCTGACGCTGCACGAGTCCGCGCCCGGACACGCATTTCAGATACCCATCGCGATGGAGCACAAGGACCAGCCGATGTTCCGCCAGCTCACGTACATCTCCGCTTACGGCGAAGGCTGGGCGCTGTATTGCGAGCAGCTCGGGCTGGAGATGGGGCTGTACGACACCCCCTACGAGCGCTTCGGCATGCTCGGCTACCAGATCTGGCGCGCCGCTCGCCTGGTCGTCGACACCGGCATTCACGCCCAGGGCTGGACGCGCGAGCAGGCGATCGAATACTTCAGGCAATACACGGCGCTGCCCGAGCGCGAGATCGGCACCGAGGTGGATCGCTACATCGCCTGGCCGGGGCAGGCGCTGTCGTACTACCTGGGCGAGCGCGCGTTTCTCGACGCACGCGCGCGCGCCGAGAAAGCGCTCGACGAGCGCTTCAACGTGCGCGCTTTTCACGACGCGGTGCTGGAGCTCGGCTCGGTGCCGCTGCCGGTGCTGCAGACCCGCATCGACCGTTTCATTGCCGAGGGGGGTCGCGGGCCCTATCCGGACCTGGAGTAGCCAGCCGCGCTGGGGTTACGATATGCCGTTTCCGTTCGCGAAAGGAGTCGGTATGAGACGCACGACATGGTTGGTAGTGATGGGTGCGGCACTCGCGATCGTGGCCACTCAGGCCATCGCCCAGGCTTCGCATCAGAACAGCCAGCAGCAGAAGATGACCAGCTGCAACGCTGACGCGACCGCCAAGGGATTGAAGGGCACCGAGCGTAAGAGCTTCATGAAGAGCTGCCTGTCCGACAAGACCGCTGCTGCCACCGCGGGCGCCGCGAGCGCGACGGCCGCGACGGGCAACAGCCAGCAGCAGAAGATGAAGACCTGCAACGCCGACGCGTCCACCAAGGGCCTCAAGGGCGCCGGCCGCAAGGCATTCATGAAGGATTGTCTGAGCGGCAGCGCTGCTCACTAGCGCGGGGCCCGCGCCCGCGGTTAGGGCCGGGCCCAGCCGGCGTTGCGCATTCGTATGTCTGCATGAGCGACGCACAGCCATCCGTAGCCACAGGCGGCTGCAGCTGCCGCGCCGTGCGTTATCGCATGACGAGCGGGCCACTCATCGTGCATTGCTGTCATTGCCGCTGGTGCCAGCGCGAGAGCGGCGCTTCCTTTGCGCTCAACGCCGTCATCGAGGCCGATCGTGTGGTGCTCCTTGCGGGAAGCCCTGAGCTGGTGATGACGCCGAGCAACAGCGGCAAGGGCCAGAAGATCGCCCGCTGCCCGGTGTGCCGCGTGGCCCTGTGGAGCACGTATGCCGGCGCAGGAGATGCGCTGCGTTTCGTGCGTGTCGGCACCCTCGATGATCCGGATCGCCTGCAACCCGACATCCACATCTACACCGAGTCGAAACAGCCCTGGGTCGTGCTCCCCCTTGGTGCCCGCGCGGTGAGCCAGTACTACCGGCGGAGCGACGTCTGGAGCGCTGAGAGTCTGGCCCGCCAGCGACTGCTGGGATCAAAGAGCTGAGCTGAGGTGAGCTGAGCTGAGCGCACCGGCACGGCGCGTGCCTGGCGACCCGTGGCGGGGCGATCAGCCGTGGGCTTGATATAGACTACTTGAATATCGGAAGGCCAAAATACGATTATTCCTTGGGTGCTGCCGGCTCCTACAATCGGCGCCAGCGCAGCGCCCGGTCGACGCCCACCCATGACGCCCACCCAAGTCCACCCGTACCCCTTTAGCGGCCGCCAGCTCCCGTGCCTGGTCGGCGGCGAGTTCGTGCGCGAGGGACGCACTTTCGAGAATATCAATCCGGTCAACGGTCAGGTCGTGGCCACGGTCACCGAGGCGGACGCCGCGCTCGTCGATCGGGCCGTGCAGGCCGCGCGCGCCGCGCTGCGCGGACCGTGGGCGCGCCTCTCGACGCCGGAGCGCTGCGCACTGCTGCGCAAGGTGGCGGAGCGCATCGAGCAGCGCTTCGCCGAGTTCGTGAGCGCCGAGATCGCCGACACCGGCAAGACCCTGCAGCAGGCGAGCACGCTCGACATCCCGCGCGGCGCGGCCAACTTCCGCGCGTACGCGGATGTGGCGCTGGCGCGCGGCTCCGAATGCTTCGAGATGGGCACGCCCGACGGCCGCGGCGCGCTGAACTACTCGGTGCACAAGCCCGTCGGCGTGGTGGCGGTCATCGCGCCGTGGAACCTGCCGTTCCTGCTCATGACCTGGAAGGTGGCGCCGGCGCTCGCGTGCGGCAATGCGGTGGTCGCCAAGCCCTCGGAGGAGACCCCCTCCTCGGCGACACTGCTCGCCGAGGTGATGCACGAGGTCGGTATGCCGCCCGGGGTCTTCAACCTGGTGCACGGTTTCGGGCCCCGATCCACCGGCGAGGCGCTGGTGAGTCACCCCGACGTGAATGCGATTGCCTTCACGGGCGAGTCGGCGACCGGCGCGGCCATCATGAGAAGCGCCGCGGACTCGGTGAAGGCCCTGTCTTTCGAGCTCGGCGGCAAGAATGCCGCCGTGGTGTTTGCGGACGCGGACTTCGAGGCGGCCGTGAGCGGCACCATGCGCTCGGTGTTCTCCAACTGCGGGCAGGTGTGCCTGTGCTCCGAACGCGTGTACGTCGAGCGCCCGATCTTCGAGCGCTTCGTGGAGGCGCTGGCGCAGCGGGCGCGCCGGCTTACGCTCGGCGGGCCGTACGAGGGCGCGGACCTGGGACCGCTCATCTCGCGCGCGCACCGCGACAAGGTTCTGTCCTACTACCGCCTGGCGCGTGAGGAGCACGGCGAGATCGTCTGCGGCGGCGGCGTGCCGGCCTTCGGTGATGAGCGCGACCGCGGCGCCTTCATCGAGCCGACCATAGTGGTCGGCCTCGCGGAAGGATCGCGCTGCGTCAAGGAGGAGATCTTCGGGCCCGTCTGCCACGTGGCGCCGTTCGATTCCGAAGAGCAGGCGGTGCAGCTGGCGAACGACACCCGCTATGGGCTCGCGGCTGCCGTGTGGACTTCCAATCTGCAACGCGCCCACCGCGTAGCCCGCCAGATGGAAGTGGGACTCGCCTGGGTCAATGACTGGTATCTGCGCGACCTGCGCACGCCCTTCGGCGGGGTGAAGCTCTCGGGCATCGGCCGTGAGGGCGGGGCGCACTCGCTCGCCTTCTTTTCCGAACCCATGAACATCTGCGTGAAGCTGTAGGGGCGCCAGTGGCGGATCGCATATGAGGGTAGACGAGGCAAGCCGCCCGGCGGCGCGCGCCGACAGTGCCGTGGTCGCGGGCAAGGCGCGGCCGCGCGGGACTTTCCCGCACTTCCGCCGCGGCGGCGATTTCATTTTCGTGTCGGGCACCAGCGCCCGGCGCGCCGACGATTCCATCGCCGGGGCGGAGCGCGATGCCGCGGGTGAGCCGGTGCTCGACATCCGCGCGCAGACGCGCGCTGTGCTGCAGAACATCGGCGACATTCTCGCCAGTGCGGGCGCGAGCCTCGCCGACGTGGTCGAGGTGAGCACCTATCTGGTGAACATGGCCGACTTCGACGCTTACAACGAAGTCTACAGCGAGTTTTTCGGCTATCAGGGTCCGGCGCGTACCACCGTGGCAGTGGCGCAGCTGCCGCACCCGCTGCTGCTGATCGAGATCAGGGCGATCGCCTATCACCCGAGAGGTGCGGCGCATGAGGCACCGGCGCGAGCGCGCCCTTAAGGAGATGCCATGAGGATGGTCGACATTCATAGCCACTTTCTGCCGCACACCTGGCCGGACCTCGCCGCGCGCTTTGGCACGCCGGACTGGCCGTGGCTGCGGCACACCGGTGCGGGCCGGGCGATGCTCATGGTCGGGGAGCGGGAATTTCGCCCGGTCACCTCCGCCTGCTGGGACCCGGCGGTGCGCCTCGAGGCCATGGATCGCGACGGCGTGGACGTGCAGGTCATGTGCGTCACGCCGGCGCTGTTTGCCTATCAACGGCCGGCGGCGCAGGGGCTCGAGTGCGCGCGCCTGTTCAACGATGCCGCGCGCGAGATCTGCGCTCACGCGCCGCGGCGGCTGAAGTCGCTGTGTCAGGTGCCGCTGCAGGATACCGATCTGGCCTGCCGCGAGTTGAGCCGCGCGATGGCCGAGGGCCACGTCGGCGTGCACATCGGCAACCACGTGGGGGCGCGCGACATCAACGATGAGGGGATTATCACCTTCCTGCAACACTGCGCCGCCGAGGGCGCGGCGGTGTTCGTGCATCCCTGGGACATGATGGCGCAGGATCGTATGTCCAGGTACCAGCTCCCGTGGCTGGTGGCCATGCCGGCGGAAACGCAGCTGTCGATCCTGTGGCTGATCCTGTCGGGCGCCTTCGAGCGCCTGCCGCGCTCGCTCAAGCTGTGCTTCGCGCACGGCGGCGGCAGCTTTCCGTACCTTCTCGGGCGTGTCGACAATGCATGGCGCAACCGCGATGTGGTGCGCGAGGACTGCCCGCGTCTGCCGTCCTCCTACGTCGACCGGTTCCATGTCGACGCCGCCGTGTTCAGCGGCGACGCACTCGCGTTCCTGGTCAAGATCATGGGCGAGGACCGAGTCATGCTCGGTTCCGACTATCCCTTCCCGCTCGGGGAGCAACAGGTCGGCAGCCTCATCCGCTCCCACGAGGCGCTGCCGGCGCCGACCCGCGAGAAGCTCCTGCACGCCAACGCCAACGCTTTCTTTGGCCTCGATGCCGGACGGATTGCCGTGCGGGGTGCAGCAGCCGTGCGCCGCAGCGCCTGAGCCGCGCTAAGGCTCCATGACCTCGGTACGACTCGAGCGCTGGATCGCGCGCAAATTCCGCCTGCGCCACATCGAGCTGATCGCCGCCCTCTATGAGTGCCGCAGCATCCTCAAGGCCTCCAGGCGCCTGAACCTCACCCAGCCCACTCTCAGCAAGGCGTTGCAGGACGTCGAGGCGACGCTCGGCCTGTCGCTGTTCGAGCGCACCAACCGTGGGCTCGAGCCGACGCCGTACGGGGAGATCTTCGCGCGGCACGCCAAGATCGTGCTGGCGCAGCTGCGCCACGCGGCCGAGGAGCTGGAGAGCCTGCGCGCCGGCTATAGCGGCAAGGTCACGGTGGGCACGCTGCTCGCCGCTTCCGCCAGCATCCTGCCCGATGCCATTGCGCGGCTGAAGAGCGAGCGGCCCGGGGTCACCATCAGCGTCGTGGTCGGAACCTACGACATCCTCGTGCCGTCGCTCCTGGTCGGGGACCTGGATATGGTGCTCGGGCGCCTGCCCGAGGAGGGCCGCAGCAGCGCGCTGCGGTACGAGGAGTTCTACGCCGAGCCGATCTGCCTGGTCACGCGGCCCGGGCACCCGCTGTTGCGCAAGCGCCGGCTCGGGCTGCGCGACCTGGTGAACGAGGCATGGCTGCTGCCGCTGCCCGAGACCACGCTGCGGCGTCAGGTCGAGCGCGCGTTCCTCGAAGCGCACGCGTCGTTGCCCCGCAACGTGATCGAATCGGTGTCGATCCTCACCAATCGAATGTTGCTGCGCAAATCCGACTCGATCGGCGTGATGCCCTATCACGTGGCGCTGGATGACGTGCAGCACAAGCTGCTGGCGATCCTGCCGGTAAAGCTCAAATCCATGGAAACTCCGGTGGGCGCGATCCTGCGTGCGCCCGGCAACCTGCCGCCCGCGGCCACAGCGCTCCTCGAGTGCCTGCGGCTCGCGGCCCGGGACGTGCCCTCGCCGCGCGAGCGACCGTGATCGCGTTCGTGAGGGAAGTGGGCCGATCGCTCGTGCGCTGCGAGCTCACGTATCTTGGGCGTGCTCCAATCGACGTGCCGCAGGCGCAGCGTCAGCATGCGCAGTATGTCGCCGAGCTGGGCGCACTCGGGTGCCGCATCGAGTGGTTGCCGCCGCTCGCCGAACACCCCGACGCTGTATTCGTCGAGGATGCCGCGGTGCTGGTACCGGAGGTCGCAGTCATCACGCGGCCGGGTGCCGCCTCGCGTCGGGCTGAAGTCGAGAGCGTCGCCGCCGCGCTCGCGCGGCACGTGCCGGTGCGGCGCGTGACCGATCCGGCGTGCCTGGAGGGTGGGGACGTGCTGGGCATCGGCCGCACGCTGTATGTCGGGGCTTCCGGCCGCACCAACCCGGCCGGCGTTGCACAGCTCGCGGAAGGCTTGGCACCCTACGGTTACGCGGTGCGGGAGGTGGCGCTGCACGGTTGCCTGCATCTGAAGAGCGCCTGCACCTTCATTCCGCCCGACGTTCTGCTGGCCAACCCTGCGTGGGTCGATCCGGCGGCTTTCGATGTCGGGGTCGTGATCGCGGTGGATCCGCACGAGCCGTACGCGGCCAACACCCTGACGCTGCGCGGGCTCACCCTGGTGAGCAGCGCCTATCCGCGTACGCAGCGCGCTCTGGAGGCAGCCGGAATCGCCACCCGCGCCGTCGAGGTGGGTGAGCTGCACAAGGCGGAAGCGGCGCTCACCTGCCTGAGCCTGCTGCTCCCGCCGTCGGCTTAAGCTCAGCTCGCCGTCACGGCGCGCAGCGCCTCCAGAAACGCAGTCACCTCCGGCTCGGTCCCGATCGTAATCCGGCACCAGGTGTCGTAGGGCGCAAAGAGCCGGCCGACGAGAATGTTGCGCGCGCGCATGAGCCCGGTGAAGCGCGCCAGCGGCATGCCCGTGTCGAAGAACACGAAATTGCCCTGTGGCTCGGCGTACTTGAGCCCCAGGCGTGCCAGCTCGGTGGTGATGCGGGTGCGACTCGCGAGGATGCGCCGGCGGCAATCGGCGAGAAAGGCGCGATCGCCGAGGCTGGCACGCGCCGCGCGCACCGCCAGGATGTTCGGCGTGGTCATGCAGGCAGCCGCGAGCGCGGCGGTGAGGTCCGGCCGGGCGATGGCGTACCCGCAGCGCAGCCCCGCCATGCCATGGATCTTGGAAAACGTCCGCAGCACCACCACACGGTGGGTGGTTGCGACCAGATCTGCGACCGAAGCCACATCGGCCCCGACCGTAAAGTCCATGTAGGCCTCGTCGACGATCGTGATGAGGCGCTCGGGCAGCGCTGCCACGAAAGCGCGCAGTTCGCTCGCGCTCACCGCGGTGCCGGTGGGGTTGTTGGGATTGCAGATGTAGATCGCGCGCGTGCGCTCGGAGATCGCTGCCTGCATGGCGGGCAGGTCGTGACGCAGCCGGGTATCGACCGGCACGAATTTCAGCGCCGCACCGCGCAGGGTCGCATAGTCAGGCAGCTCCGCGTAGGTGGGCGCGGCCGCGATGATCTCCCCGCCCTCACGCCCGCACAGGAGCCCCAGAGCGCGCAGCAGCTCGCCCGAGCCGGTGCCGGTGACGATGTGATCGGCGCCGATGCCCTCGTGTCTGGCGAGCGCCTGCACGAGATCCTGGATCTCGGTGTCGTCGGGATAACGGCACGCTTGGCCGACCGCCCGGCTCACGGCGAGCCGCGCCGCCGGGGACGGCCCGTAGGGATTCTCGTTCCAACACAGCACTATGGGCGTCTCGCCGGAGACCGCCGCCTCCCTGCCGGCGGCGCGCAGCGCGGCGCCCGGTCCGGCCAGCAGCAGGGCCGAGGCACTCAGCAGGTCACGGCGGCTCAAGGTCATGGCGGTGCTCCCTTTGTCAGGGAGGAAAATACCGCATTCGCGCCCTGGCGTGGACACAGCTTCAGAGGCGACGCTAGACTGCCCCTCGTGTCTGCCAGGCAAAGATCGCTGACTCTGAAGATGAACGGGTCCACCGAGCTGGTGTTGGAGCGCGCCGACGGCGCTCAGCACTCCATCCATCCGCTGTGGTTGCGCGAGCGCTGCAAGGATCCGGCCAGCATCGACCCGCAGACGCAGCAGCGGCTCCAGGATCCGTCGGACTTCGATCCTGATGTGACGCTGGTGTCGGTGTCGCAGCCGCTGCCGGGTACCTACAGGGTCAAATTCAGCGACGGGCATGAAGCGAGTTTCAGCGCCGAGGAGATCCTCGCGGAAGCGGCGCTCACGCCCAACAGCCACGATTGCCCGGCGCCGCGTCTGTGGGACGGCACGCTCGCCGCTCTGCCGCGGGCGCGCTGGCGCGCCGATCCGGGCGAGGCCGAACTGAGCTCGTGGCTCGAAGCCTTCCTGACGCTTGGATTCGTGATCTTCGAGGGCGTGCCCGCCGAGCCGGGCATGGTGCTGAAGCTCGGTGCGATGTTCGGCTTCACGCGCGAGACGAATTTCGGTGCGCTGTTCAACGTGCGCTCGACACCCAATGCCAACGACCTCGCTTACACCTCCCTGGCACTTGATCCGCATACGGACAATCCCTATCGCGCGCCGGTGCCGGGGATCCAGCTGCTGCATTGCCTGGTGAATGAGACCAGCGGCGGACTGTCCACGCTGGTGGACGGCTTCGCCGTGGCGCAGGCCTTGCGCGAGCGCCATCCGCAGGCGTTCGCGACTCTCGCCAGCACGCCGGTGCGGTTCAAATACATCGACGTCGACACCGAGCTGACCGCGAGCGCACCGCTCATCGAGCTGGACCTCGGTGGTGACTTGAAGGCCATCCACTTCAGTCCGCGGCTGGATTTCGTGCCGCTGTTTGCGCGCGAGCGCCTCGAGGCCTACTACCGGGCGCGGCAACTGTTCGACCACCGCCTGCGCGCGCCGGATTTCGAGATCCGCTTTCTGCTGAAGGCCGGCGATCTGGTGATGCTCGACAACTGCCGACTGCTGCACGGGCGCACTGCCTTCGATCCGTCCGAAGGCTTGCGTCATCTGCAAGGCTGCTACATCGATAGCGACGGACCCCGCAGCCTCTATCGCGTGCTGCGCCGCCGCCGCGCTGTGTCATCCGCCGTGAGACGCAGCGCGTGAGCGGGATCGTCAGCTTCCGGCGGATGCAGGACGGCACCAGGGAGGACTACCTGCTGCTGGATCAGTCCGAGCGGGCGTATGCCGCCGGCCTGGGCGCACGCGTGCTCGAGGGCCTGCGCAAGCTCGATCACTCGCTCGCAGGCTATCCCGTCAGCCGGCTGCGGCATTGTCTGCAGGCCGCCACCCGCGCCATGAAGGACGGGGCCGACGAAGAAATGATCGTGGCGGCGCTCATTCACGACATCGGCGATGAGCTGGCGCCCTACAACCATGCCGAAGTCGCGGCGGCGATACTGCGTCCCTACGTGCGCCCGGAAGTGACCTGGATCGTGGCGCAACACGGCCTGTTTCAGAACTACTATTACGTGCATCATTTTGGCGGCGATCGCAACGCTCGCGAGCGCTGGCGCGATCATCCGTGGTACGAGGCCTGCGTGCACTTCTGCGCCGCCTGGGATCAGTGCTCCTTCGATCCGGACTATCCGACCGAGGACCTCGCCACCTTCGAACCGCTGCTGCGCCGGATTTTCGCGCGCACGCCGCACGACCCGCGCTACTTCTGCGCCGGCCAGGGCGCTGATCCTGCCGAGTGAGGCCCCGGGGCGCCGGGAAGCTCGGCTGCGCTGCCCGTCAGGTCGCGAGCGCGATCAGCAGCACATTGGCGAAGGGTGTTCCGTGGCTCATGGGCTCGGCGCGGCTGTCGAAGCCGCACTGATGCAGCAGCTCGCGCCAATGCTCGATGCTGCGGCAATGCAAGGTGAGCGCGCGCTGACCGCGCGCCAGCAGCATCAGCTTGTCGACCCACTGCGTGAAGCGAAGGCGCACGCCGCCGCCGGCATCGCCAACGCGCAGCAGCAGCAGGCCCCCGGGCGGCAGCGCGGCCCGTACCCGCTGCAGCACCTCGGGCTGCGACTGCGCGGGCAGGTAGTGCAGCACATCCAGGATGACCACGGCATCGGCGCTGCCGAATGGCGCACTGCGGATGTCGGCCTCCAGCACCTCACAGTCAGGCCCGAGCGCGCAGCGCGCCCGCGCGACCTCGCGCGCCACGAGCTCTATCCCGCGCATCGATTGGGGGCAAGGCGCCGGCGGCCAGGTCGCCGGCCAGTCGCCGCGCTCGTGACAGTGCGCGGCGGCTCGCAGCCACGCAGCCAGGAGTCCCTGGCCGCAGCCCAGGTCGAGGATGCGCGCTCGTGCGGTCAGCAAGCCGAGCTCCAGGATCGCGCGGAATACCGGATCAGCGCGTAACTTGCCGCGTGCAAAGTAGTATGCGAAGCGGCCGGCCCGGCGATAGGGTGCGCAGGCCCGATCGAGCAGCACGGCGCGCAGCGACGGCCATTCGCGGCTCGCCTGCGCATCGTTCGCGACGGCGCTGCGCGCCGAGGAATCACCCAATGATCTTCTCCAGACCCGACTCCCGTCCCCCGACGCCCGGCAGGCGAACCGGCGGGCACGATGCACCCAGCAGTCTAACCGGCCCCGTCCCGGCACCAGCAAACGAGTAACGGTCGGCCCGGGGGCCGCTCAGGATGGGCACAGTCCGTATTGATGGGTCCCTGTAGTACTAATCCTACAGGCGAAGTACGATGTCGACTGACACCGATCCACCAAGCGGCACGGTAATGTGCCGTCGCGGACAGGGCAGTCGCGCTCACGGTGGCGCTCGCACTGACGGTCCGGATCGTTCGGTACCACTTCCAATCCGTGGCGCCTGGGGGACGGGGTGCAACTCTTCCCGCGGATCTCGATCGCGTCGCGTGGACGGGCCTCGCCGCCCGCCCCGGGGACACCCTCGTCCCGGTCTCCGTCAAGCCTGCGTTTTGAATTTCACCCCCCGGGCATCGAGTGTTCCGCCGGGTGCGCAATCCCCCCTGGAGCCTGCTGATGGAAACGCAAGTTCGTGAGCGCCGCACGCGCAAGTCCAATGGCCGGCTCGGCACGGACGCGAAGAGTCTGGACCAGCGCAAGCTCCTGCGGGTCCTGCAGGCGGTGCGCGACGGGGATTTCTCGGTTCGGCTCGCCAGCGATCAGACCGGGCTTGCGGGCAAGGTAGCCGATACCTTCAACGAGATCGTGGCGTCCAATCAGCGCCTGGCGCGCGAGCTGGAGCGTGCCGGGCAGATCGTCGGCAAGGACGGCAAGCCCCGTCACCGCATGGCGAGCGACCGGCGCTCCGGTGCCTGGGGCGCGATGGAAGCCTCGGTGAATACCCTCATCGACGACCTGCTGTGGCCGACGGCGGAGGTCACGCGCACCATTTCGGCGGTCGCCAAGGGCGATCTGCACCAGACCATGAACCTGGAGGTGGATGGGCGCCCGCTCAAGGGAGAATTCCTCAGATCCGCCACGATCGTCAACACGATGATCGAGCAGATGAGCGCCTTCACTTCCGAGGTGACGCGCGTCGCACGCGAAGTGGGTACCGAGGGCAAGCTCGGCGGTCAGGCCGCAGTGCCCGGCGTCGCCGGCACCTGGAAGGACCTGACCGACAGCGTGAACTCGATGGCGAGCAACCTCACCGGCCAGGTGCGCAACATCTCCGAAGTGACCATCGCGGTCGCCAACGGCGACCTGTCCCGCAAGATCACGGTCGATGTACGCGGCGAGATCCTGCAGCTGAAGGAAGCCATCAACACCATGGTCGACCAGCTGCGCTCGTTTGCCTCGGAAGTGACGCGCGTGGCGCGCGAGGTGGGCACCGAAGGCAAGCTGGGCGGGCAGGCGATCGTTTCCGGTGTAGCCGGCACCTGGAAGGATCTCACCGACTCCGTCAACGCGATGGCGACCAATCTGACCGGCCAGGTCCGCAACATCGCGGAAGTGACGACCGCCGTCGCCCGTGGCGACCTGTCGCGCAAGATCACGGTGGACGTGAAGGGCGAGATTCTCGAGCTGAAGAACACCATCAACACGATGGTGGATCAGCTCAACGGCTTCGCGGCGGAAGTGACGCGCGTGGCGCGCGAAGTGGGCACCGAAGGCAAGCTGGGCGGCCAGGCCGTGGTGCCGGGGGTCGCCGGTACCTGGAAGGATCTGACGGACAACGTCAACTCCATGGCGGGTAACCTCACCGGCCAGGTCCGCAACATCGCCGAAGTCTCCACCGCCATCGCGAGCGGCGACCTGTCGCGCAAGATCACGGCGGATGTCAAGGGCGAGATCCTGCAGCTGAAGGAGACCATCAATACGATGGTCGATCAGCTGCGCTCGTTTGCCTCGGAAGTGACGCGCGTGGCGCGCGAGGTGGGCACCGAAGGCAAGCTGGGCGGCCAGGCCGTGGTGCCGGGCGTCGCCGGCACCTGGAAAGATCTCACCGACAGCGTGAACTCCATGGCCGGTAACCTCACCGGCCAGGTGCGCAACATCGCGGAAGTTGCCACCGCCATCGCCAACGGCGACCTGTCGCGCAAGATCACGGCGGACGTGAAGGGCGAGATCCTGCAGCTGAAGGAGACCATCAACACGATGGTCGATCAGCTCAACGCCTTCGCCGCGGAAGTGACGCGCGTGGCGCGCGAGGTCGGTTCCGAAGGCAAGCTGGGCGGTCAGGCGGACGTGAAGGACGTCAGCGGCGTGTGGAAGGATCTCACCGACAAGGTCAACTCGATGGCGAGCAACCTCACCGGCCAGGTGCGCAACATCACGGAAGTGGCGACCGCCATCGCACGCGGCGATCTGTCGCGCAAGATCACGGTGGACGTGCGCGGCGAGATCCTGCAGCTGAAGGAGACCGTCAATACGATGGTCGATCAGCTCAACAGCTTCGCCGACGAAGTGACGCGCGTGGCGCGCGAGGTGGGCACCGAGGGCAAGCTGGGCGGCCAGGCCATCGTGCCGGGTGTCGCGGGTACCTGGAAGGACCTGACCGACAATGTCAACTCGATGGCCCGCAACCTCACCGGCCAGGTGCGTAACATCGCCGAGGTCTCGACCGCCATTGCTCGTGGCGACCTGTCGCGCAAGATCACGGTGGATGTGGAGGGCGAGATCCTGCAGCTGAAGGAAACCATCAACACGATGGTGGACCAGCTCAACGGCTTCGCGGCGGAAGTGACCCGCCTGGCGCGTGAGGTCGGCACCGAAGGCAAGCTCGGCGGCCAGGCGCTGGTGCCCGGTGTCGCCGGCACCTGGAAGGATCTCACCGACAACGTGAACGTGATGGCGAACAACCTCACCAACCAGGTACGCGGCATCGTGAAGGTGGTGACCGCGGTCGCCAACGGCGAGTTGCGTCAGCGCCTCACGGTCGAGTCCAAGGGTGAGGTCAACGCGCTGGCCGACACCATCAACAGCATGACGGATACGCTGGCGATCTTCGCGGACCAGGTCACCAGCGTGGCGCGTGAAGTCGGCGTCGAGGGACGTCTCGGCGGACAGGCCCACGTCCCGGGGACGGCCGGAACGTGGAAGGATCTCACGGCGAACGTGAACCTGCTGGCCGCCAATCTCACCAACCAGGTGCGCGCCATCGCCGAGGTGGCGACCGCAGTCACCAAGGGCGACCTCACGCGCTCGATCCAGGTGGAGGCGCGCGGCGAGGTCTCGGAGCTGAAGGACAACATCAACGCGATGATCGGCAACCTGCGCGTGACCACCGAGCGCAACACCGAGCAGGACTGGCTCAAGACCAATCTCGCGAAGTTCAGTCGCATGATGCAGGGCCAGCGCGATCTGGTGACGGTAGGCAAACTGCTGCTGTCCGAGCTGGCGCCGCTCGTCAATGCGCAGCAGGGAATCGTTTACGTCATGGACGGTGCGACCGGCACGCCCTGCCTCAAGGAACTCGCCAGCTACGCCGACGCCGCGGCCGACAACCGCGAACCGCGCCGCTACCACCTGGGTGAGGGGCTGGTAGGTCAGGCGGCCGCCGACCGGCAGCGCCTGCTGCTGACGGATATTCCACCGGATTCCATCCAGCTGCGCGGCGGGCTGCTGAGCGCCCGGCCGCACCATGTCATCGTCCTGCCGGTGTTGTACGAAGGAAACGTCAAAGCCGTGCTCGAGCTGGCATCGCTCGGGGGCTTCACGGCCTCGCACCTGGCGTTCCTCGAGCAGCTGACCGGCAGCATCATCGGCGTGGTGTTGAATACGATTGAGGCGACGATGCGCACCGAGGGTCTGCTCACGCAGTCTCAGCAGCTCGCCGGCGAGCTGCAGGCGCAGCAGACCGAGCTGCAGCAGACCAACGCGGAGCTGGCCAACAAGGCGAAGCTGCTCGCGGAACAGAACGTGGAGGTCGAGCGCAAGAACCAGGAAATCGAGCTCGCCCGGCGCGCGCTCGAGGAGAAGGCGGCGGAGCTCGCGCTCACCTCACGCTACAAGTCGGAGTTCCTGGCTAACATGTCGCACGAGCTGCGCACCCCGCTCAACAGCATCCTGATTCTCGGCCAGCAGCTCTCGGAGAACGCCGACGGCAACCTGTCGTCCCGGCAGGTCGAGTTCGCCACGACCATCCACGGCGCCGGGACCGACCTGCTCAACCTCATCAGCGACATCCTCGACCTGTCCAAGATCGAATCGGGCACGGTCACGGTCGAGTGTGAAGATCTGCTGTTCACGCACCTGCGCGAGACCATCGAGCGCAATTTCCGGCACGAAGCGGAGGCGCGCCAGCTGGCGTTCACGGCGGACTTCGACAGGCACCTGGAGCGCGCGCTCACCACCGACTCCAAGCGCCTGCTGCAGGTATTGAAGAATCTGCTCTCGAACGCCTTCAAGTTCACGGAGCGCGGCGGCGTGCGCCTGCACGTGTGTGTCGCCACCGGAGGCTGGAGTCCCGAGCATCCGATCCTGAGGGAGGCTTCCTCGGTGGTCGAGTTCTCGGTCAGCGATACCGGCATCGGCATCCCCCCGGAGAAGCAGCGGATCATATTCGAGGCTTTCCAGCAGGCGGATGTGGGCACCGCCCGCAAGTACGGCGGCACGGGTCTCGGACTGGCCATCAGCCGCGAGCTGGCGCACCTGCTGGGCGGGGAGATACGCCTCAGCAGCGTGTCCGGCAGCGGCAGTACCTTCACCCTGTATCTGCCTCTTTCCTACATGGGCCCGGCCTATAACCGGGCCGTGACCCGGGATCCGACCGCGACCGCCGTGGCCGCATTTCAACCGGTGGTGCTGCCGGTGCGGCAGGAGCAGATCGCGGATGATCGGGAAGACCTGCAGCCCGAGGATGCAGTGCTGCTGGTGGTGGAAGACGACCCGCATTACTGCCGCATCCTGCTCGATCTCGCGCGCCAACGGGGATTCAAGATCCTGCTGGCGAGGACCGGCGCCGATGCGCTCACCCTGGCGCGCAAGTACCGCCCGACCGCCGTGTCGCTCGATGTGTTCCTCCCGGACATGTTGGGCTGGACGGTTCTCAATCAGCTCAAGCGCAACCCCGAAACACGCCATATCCCGGTTCAGATCCTGACGATCGAGGACGAGCGCCAGTACGGGCTCGAGCGGGGCGCTTTTCAGTTCATCACCAAGACCGTCACGACCGATGCGCTCGAAGCGGCGTTCGACCGGCTCAAGAGCTTCACCGCCTCCCGAGTGCGGCGGCTGCTGGTGGTCGAGGACGATCCGGCCGAGCAGCTGAGCGTCACCGAACTCCTGGGACACAGCGACGTGGAGATCACCACGGCCGCCACCGGCGCCGCGGCGCTCGCGGCGCTGCGCGCCGGCAGCTTCGACTGCGTGGTTCTCGATCTGCGCCTGCCGGACATGTCCGGCTTCGAGCTGCTCGCCCAGGTGCAGGAGGATCCTGAACTGCGGCGCACCCCGATCGTCGTCTTCACGGGGCGCGAGCTGAACGACCACGAGGAGACCGAGCTGCGCAAGGTCGCCAAGAGCATCGTGCTGAAGGGCGTGCGCTCGCCCGAGCGGCTGCTGGATGAGACCGCCCTGTTCCTGCACCGGGTGATCGCCGATCTGCCGGAGGCGAAGCAGCACATGATCGAGGCGCTGCACGAGAGCGACGAGCCCCTCAGCGGGCGCAAGGTGCTGGTGGTCGACGACGATATCCGCAACATCTTCGCGCTGAACAGCCTGCTCGAGCGCCACAGCATGCAGGTGATCACGGCAACCAACGGCCAGGAGGCGATCAAGCTGGTCGAGAGCACCGACGATCTGTCGCTGGTGCTGATGGATGTCATGATGCCGGAAATGGACGGCTACGAGACCATGCGCCGCATCCGCAGCAAGCATCAGTTCCGGCTGCTGCCGATCATCGCTCTCACCGCCAAGGCCATGAAGGGCGACCGCGAGAAGTGCCTGGAAGCGGGGGCCTCGGACTACGTCGCCAAGCCGGTGAACACCGACCAGCTGCTGTCCATGGTGCGGACCTGGCTGCACCGTTAGCGTGAAGGATCAACGGGGGGTCGGCAGCGCCATGGGCGCCAACGAGAAAGTCAACATCCTGCTCGTCGATGACCAGCCTGCGCGGCTGCTCACCTATCAGTCGGTGCTGAGCGAGCTGGGGCAGAACCTGGTGTGCGCTCACTCGGGGCTCGAGGCGCTCGACAAGCTCATGCGCGAGGAATTCGCCGTGGTGCTGCTCGATGTCAGCATGCCGGGAATGGACGGTTTCGAGGCGGCGCGGCTGATCCACGAGCATCCGCGCTTCGAGAAGACCCCCATCATCTTCGTCAGCGGCGTGCACGTGACCGACCTGGACCACCTCAAGGGCTACAAGGCCGGGGCGGTCGACTACGTGCCCATACCGGTGGTGCCGGAGATCCTGCGCAGCAAGGTCGCAGTCCTGGTCGAGCTGTACTGCAAGCGCCGCGAGCTGCGCGAGCTGAACCGCAATCTCGCGCAGGCCAACCAGCGCCTGGCCGAGGCCAACACGACGCTGCAGGCGGAGAAGACCCGTGAGCTCGAAGCCCTCAATGCCACCTTGCAGCGCGCCAATGCGGAGCTGGAACGCACCAACCGCAGCCTGCAGAGCGAGGTGGCCGAGCGCGCCAGGGCGGAACAGGCGCTGAAGGAGGCGGACCGCCACAAGGACGAGTTCCTCGCGATGCTCGCCCACGAGCTGCGCAATCCGCTGGCGCCGATTCTGAATGCCGTACAGCTGATGCGCATGAAGCCGGTCGCCGACCCACAGCTGAACTGGTCGCGCGACGTGATCGAGCGGCAAGTCTCGCACCTCACGCGCCTGGTCGACGACCTGCTCGATGTGGCGCGCATCACGCGCGGCAAGATCAACCTGTCCAGGGAGCCGATCGAGCTCGGGACGCTGATCGCGCGCGCCGTGGAGATCGTGCAGCCGTTGATCCAGGAGCGCGGTCACCAATTCACGAGCGAGATTCCCGATGGCACGCTCACGGTCGATGCCGACCCGCTGCGTCTCACACAGGCCTTTGGCAACGTCCTGGGGAACGCGGCCAAGTACACCGAGCGGGGAGGGCGCATCGGTCTGAGCGTCTGCCTCCAGGGGGCGGAGGTCGAAATCCGGGTGCGCGACAACGGCATCGGCATCCCCGCTGAGGTGCTGCCCCGGATCTTCGACCTGTTCACCCAGCTCGACCGCCGCTCGGATCACCCGCACAGCGGGCTCGGGATCGGCCTCGCCCTGGTGCGCCGGCTGCTGCAGATGCACGGCGGGAGCATCGCCGCGCATAGCGAAGGCGCGGGCCTGGGGAGCGAATTCGTGATCCGGCTGCCGCTGCTCCTCGAGGCGACACAGTCCGGGGACGGCAGGGCATCCACCGCACCCGAGGATGCGCCCCCGGTGCGCCGCCGCATACTGGTCGCCGACGACAACGCCGACGCGCTGCAGACCCTGGCGACGGTTCTGGAGCTGGGTGGCCACGAAGTCTTCAGCGCCAGCAACGGGAGCCTCGCGCTCGAGTCCGCCGAGCGGCACCTGCCCGAAGTCGCGCTGCTCGATATCGGCATGCCGCTGCTCGACGGCTATGAAGTCGCGCGGCGCATCCGCGCGCAGGTGTGGGGCAAGCGGATCACTCTGGTGGCGCTCACCGGCTGGGGCCAGGACTCGGACCGCCGCCGCTCGCAGGAGGCGGGCTTCGATTCGCATCTGGT
>DATGVL010000037.1:0-113045 GCA_035300445.1 Steroidobacteraceae bacterium | reverse complement strand
GTAGTTGTAGGCGTCGTCGGGATCGACGGTGCGCGCCGTGATGGCGGCGAGCAGCGCCTGGTCGAGCAGCTGCATGCCGAGGTCGCGTCCGGTCTGCAACTGGGTCGGGATCTGGTGGGTCTGCTCGGTCTGGATGAGCTTGGCGATCGCCTTGGTCATCATCAGCACTTCGCAAATGGCCTTGCGGCCGTGTCCGTCGGCGGTCTTAACGAGCACCTGGGTTACCACCGCCAGCAGGCTCTGCGCCAGGAAGCTCTTGGTCTGTTCGCGCTCTTCCACCGGCAGGGCGTCGATCACGCGATCGATGGTCTTCACGGCGCTGGTCGTATGCAGCGTGCCGAGCACCAGGTGGCCGGTCTCCGCCGCGGTCATCGCCATGGAGATGGTTTCGGCATCACGCAGCTCACCGACCAGGATCACGTCCGGGTCCTCGCGCATCGCCGCACGCACCCCTTCGGCGAAGCTCGGGATGTGCGTGCCGAGTTCGCGCTGGATGACCTGGCTGCTCTTGCTCGGGTGCACGAACTCGATCGGATCCTCGAGGCTGATGATATTGAGGCGGCGCGTCTGGTTCAGGTGATCGATCATCGCCGCGAGAGTCGTGGACTTGCCGGTGCCGGTGGAGCCGGTGACCAGCACCATGCCCTGGTGGAAATCGCACAGCTTGGCGACGATCGGCGGCAGCGCGAGCTTCTCGAGGGTGGGGACTTCCGCCGGAATGGAGCGGAAGGTGGCGCCGACGCCGGTGTCCTTGCGATAGACGTTGACGCGAAAGCGCCCACCCTCGGTGGACACGTAGGAGAAGTCCAGGTCGCCGCCCTTGGCGAACTGCTGGTTCTGCGCGTTGGTGAGAATCTCCGTGATGTAGCCTTCCAGCTCCACCGCCCGCAGATCACGGAACTTGATCGGCATCAGGTCGCCGTGCAAGCGCAGCATGGGGGGCACGCCCACCGCCAGGTGCACATCCGAGCACCCCTGCTGCGTGCCGAGCTTCAGAAACGCGTCGATGCGCGCCAAGCAACCGCCCTCCTGAGAGTTTGCCTACCGTTGTTTAGCCTATCGGGGCGTTCAGGATCAACGGCTTGTGGCGGGAAATTTGACCTAATGCACGAACTTTGGCAAGGCGCAAGCCTCCAGCGCCCTCCTGCACCCCGGCCTTGAAGGCCGCTAGCGCTTGAAACGCTCGAGCGCCGCGCTCAACTCGACCATGGTCTGGAAGCGTTTGGTCTTGTCGACCGACATCGCCTTCATGATCAGGTCGGAGAGGCCGGGGGGAAGCGCGGGGTTGAGATCCTGGGGCACCCGCGCCTTGCCCTGCACGTGCTGATACATGACCGACATGTGATCGCCGCGGGAATAGGGCGGCTGGCCGGTCAGCATTTCGTACATCATGACACCCACGGCGTAGATGTCGGCGCGCTCGTCGACCTTCTTGCCGAGGATCTGTTCCGGGGCCATGTACTTCGGGGACCCGATGACATAGCCGGTCTTGGTGAGCTGGGTGTCGCCCTCACGCTGCGCGGCCGCCACGCCGAAATCGACGATCTTGAGGAGCCCCTCCTGGTTGATGAGCACGTTGGCGGGCTTCAGATCGCGGTGCACGATGCCGACCTGGTGCGCGACCGTCATGCCGGTGCACATGTCGATGCCAAACTGCAAGGCGCGTTGCAGCTCGATCGGCTTGTCGTTCACGACCTCGCTGCCGAGGGTGTGCGAGGGGAAGTACTCCATCGAGATCGCGTACAGCCCCTGGATGTAGAGGAAGTCGTAGATACGGATGACGTTCTTGTGGGTGATCTTGCGCGAGTAACGCAACTCGTGGACGAAGCGCTTCATCACTTCCTCGTCCTGCGAGACGTTGGGGTTCAGGAACTTCAGGATCAGCCGCTCGTCGACGACCGTGTCCTCCATCAGCAGCACGGTGCCGAATGCGCCGCGGCCGATGCGGTCGATGTACTTGTAACGACCTTCGATGATGTCGCCCGACTTGAGCGTCTGGATGTCGAGCCTGGCCGCTGCGGCTTCCGCCTGCTTGGTGGTCTGGCCGAGCGCCGGGTCGGAGATCAGCTGCGTGCGGGCTGCCTCGGCCGGTGTGGGCTGCGGCGGCCGCACGCCCGCCTGCGCCGGCGTGGGCGTCGCGCCGGAGGTGAGCGGTGTGATACCCGCGATGCGGTTGTCGAGCTCGTTCACCGCCGCCGCCGCCATGCGCGAGATGGTCTGATCGGGCGAGGCCATCTGCGCCTGCAGCTCGAGGCGCACCTGCTCGGCGCGGGCCTCGTCGGCGACGCGCGACAGCGCCTGGATCGCCTCGATGCGAATCTCGCGTTCGGGTCGCGCGACCAGCGGCAGCAGCGTGTCCACGAGCTTGCTGTCGCCCAGCTTGCCGAGCGCGCGCACCACGATCGGCAAGGCCTTGCCGCTGCCCGGGGTCTGCAGCATTTCCAACAGGCGAGGCACTGCACGCTTGCTGCCGATCTCTGCCAGCGCGTCCACGGCGCGCTCGCTGACCCACCAGTCGCTGTCGCGCGTTGCATGGATCAGCGACTCGACCGCACGCTCGTCCTTGGTCTGGTTGAGGATCTCGATGGCGGCGCGCCGGATGTCCTCGTCCTTGTCGCGCACCAGCTGCAGCACCGCGTCGATCACCTTCGGGCCACCGATCTTGCCGAGGGCATCGGCGGCGCGGCTGCGCACCCACCAGTCGCTGTCCTTGAGCGCCTCGAGCAGGTACTTGACGGATTTGGCGTTGCCGATCTCGTTCAGCACCTCGACCGCGGCGCGGCGCGCGTTCTCGTTCTCGTCCTTCAGCACCTCGATCAGGTAGCGGATGGTTTCCGGGTGGTTGGCCTTGATGACCACGTCGATCGCCCGGTTGAGTACGTCGATCTCCGGATCCCGCAGCAGCGCGCACACGCGCTCGATATCAATGGGGCCGTCCATGCGCTGCAGCGCCGACAGCGTGGCTCCGCGGATCAGCTTGTTGGGATCCTTGAGCAGTCCCTGCAGGGCAGTCTGCACCTCGCGTGTGTTAAAGCGCGCCAGGGTGTTGATGATGTGCACGCGCGCAATCGGGTCCTTGCCCTGCACGCGGCCGATCAGCTCGGGGAGTGACTGCTGGTCGGCGATCTCGCCGATGACGCGGAACAGCGCCGCCTTCTCGTTGGGCTCCTGCGTATACGCCGCGGCCAGCAGCTCGCGCACGCTGAAACGCGCCTTCTGCGCCGCGATCACTTCCAGCACCGTGGGCTTGGAGATTCCCGGTATCGCGAGCGCTTCGAGCAGCAGGTGCGGTGGATAGTCGCGGCTGCTGGTCAATGCCCAGGAAATTCCGGAGATCACGCGCGCACTGCCTTCCACCAGGCCGCGCATGAATTGTGGGAATGTCTTCTGGCTGACGAGCCCGGCGAGCACCTCGACGAATGCCATGGTGGCGGCCTTGTCGGCATCGGGCAGGGCGGCCAACACCGCCTCGATGGCGCCGGGGCCGACATCCTTCAGCCGCGCGACCGCCTTCTGCGTGGCCGCGCCCGTGGGATCATTCGAAGACCGGATTTCGGTGACCAGCCGGTCGGCACGCAAGTTCGTAAAAAAGCTCATTCACCTTTCCGTCGGGGAAGCTCCCTGCACGCCTCCGGCGCCCCCTCGCGACCAGAGCCGAGGATGCAAGGCGGACGCGGATCTATCCGGGGCCGGCGCCACGCTACGGTGGTCGCGCGTCATAATGAAGAGCGCCGGATCCCCCGGACCGCGTGGATTATGCCACAGCCTTGACAGGGGCCACGGTACGCTGCCTTATGCGTCTATCCTGGATTCGCCTGGTCGCCGACATGACTGCTGAGCCTTCCGTAGATGCGGTGCGCGCCGCGCTGGACGCGTACCTCGACCCGTACCTGCAGGACACCTTGGGCTCGGCGCAGGCGGTCCGCGAGGTGCGCGCGGCGGGCGCGGGCTTCACGGCGCGCGTCGCGCTGGGCTTTCCGGTCGGCGGCTACCAGGCGCAGCTCGCCGCTGCGCTGAGCGGGCAGCTTGCCGCCGCGGGAATTACCGCGCCGCTCACCGTCGACCTCGAGTCCGACATTCGCGCCCACGCGGTGCAGCGCAACCTGAAACCGCTGGGGGAGATCAGGAACATCGTGGCGGTGGCTTCCGGCAAGGGCGGAGTCGGCAAATCCACGGTCGCGGTGAATCTTGCGCTCGCCTGGGCCGCACAGGGCGCGCGGGTCGGAGTTCTCGACGCCGACATCTACGGACCCAGCCAGCCGCTGATGCTGGGTCTTGCCGGCCAGCGCCCGCTTTCCAGCGACGGCAAGCGCTTGAGTCCGCTGGTGAGTCATGGCGTGAGCGCCATGTCGATCGGCTTTCTGGTCGATGCCGAGCAGCCGATGGTGTGGCGCGGCCCGATGGTGACGCAGGGCCTCACGCAACTGCTCGAGCAGACACAATGGGGAGCGCTCGATTACCTGGTGGTCGACATGCCGCCCGGCACCGGCGACATCCAGCTCACTCTCGCGCAACGCGTGCCGGTCGCGGGCGCCGTGATCGTGACCACTCCCCAGGACATCGCGCTGGCGGATGCCCGCAAGGGGCTGAAGATGTTCGAGAAGGTCGCGGTGCCGGTGCTCGGTATCGTCGAGAATATGAGCGTGCACATCTGCTCGAATTGCGGTCACACCGAGCACATTTTCGGCGCCGGCGGCGGAGCCCGCATGGCTCAGGAGTACGGTGTGAGGCTGCTCGCGGAGTTGCCCCTCGATGCGCACATCCGCGAGGAAGCCGACGGCGGCCGGCCCACGGTGGTGGCAGCCCCCGAATCGGCGCGCGCCCGGGCGTACTTCGAGATGGCGCGCCACACGGGCGCGGCGCTGGCGGCGCGCGCCCGCGACCGCAGCAGTGTGTTCCCGAAGATCGTGGTCGAAGAGACCTGATACCTGCGCGTTCACAAACTCGATGAGCATCAAATCCGACAACTGGATCCGGCGCATGGCGCGTGAGCACGCGATGATCGAGCCGTTCGAGCCCGGACAGGTGCGCGAAGTGAACGGCCGCAGGATCGTGTCCTACGGCACCTCCAGCTACGGCTACGACGTGCGCTGCGCGAGCGAGTTCAAGATCTTCACCAACATCAACTCCACCATCGTCGATCCGAAGAATTTCGACGAGAAGAGCTTCGTCGATTTCAGCGGCGATGTTTGCATCATCCCTCCCAACTCGTTCGCGCTGGCTCGCACGGTTGAGTACTTTCGCGTGCCGCGCAACGTGCTCATTCTCACGGTCGGAAAAAGCACGTTCGCGCGTTGCGGTATAATAGTGAACGTAACGCCTTTGGAGCCGGAGTGGGAAGGCAACGTTACGCTGGAATTTTCCAACACCACGCCGCTCCCCGCCAAGATTTACGCGAACGAAGGCGTGGCGCAGATGTTGTTCTTCGAGTCGGATGAAGCGTGCTCGACGTCCTATCGGGATCGCGGCGGCAAGTACATGGGCCAGAAGGGCGTGACGCTGCCCAAGACCTGACGTGACGCCTCACTCGCGGCTGAGGCTCCTGATCTCCATGGTCCACTCGATCTCATCGCCGCGCTTCTGCTCGACGCGCATCGGGACGTAGCCGCGCCAGGGTGCGCACCAGAAACGCGTCACGCGCGGCGATCCTTCGCGCTCGCTGCGGTAGATGATGCTCGCGACCTTGCCAAACGGCGTCTGCACGGTCGCCTCGCCTTCGCGCACGTAGCGGTACTCGCGCACGGCATTCTTGTTCAACAGCGTGAAGTGCTCCGGAGTATGGCCGCGCAGCAGCTCGACCATCAACGCCACCTGCACCGAGGCGTCATCCTGTATCCCGGGGGTGAGCGGCAGATCCACTTTGACGTCCTCGTAGACGCCGGTGAGACGGCTCTGGTCCCAGTCGTATTTCACGTCCACGGCGCGCTTGGTGGAGCTGGTGCCGTCGCTCGCCTCATAGCTCAGCGGTTGCGTGCCGGCGTCGGTGACCCGCAGCAGGCTGCGCTGGATGGGCCGCTCCGGGAACACCTTGCCGATGCCGCGCGGCTCGCTTTTCGAGCTGTACGTCCAGGTGTCGCCGGTCTTCTCGAGCTTCAGGGTCGAGTCCGCGACATTCATGCCGTGCCAGATCCACGCGTAGCGGGCCTCGAAGGGCTTGAGCTCATCGGCGGCAGCGACGCTCACCACCAGCACTGACAGCGCCGCGGCGAGTACGTGTGTCGAGGACGGCGCCTGGCGCTTGCGGCGATGCGGCTCAGCTGTGTGTTGCGACACGGAAATCCTCCACGATGGGCGCGTCCAGGCGCCGCCCGTCGAGCCATGCGGCGCCCTCGCGCCATGCGAGACGCCGCTGCGCGCACCACCCGAGCACGCGCGGATAAATGATGTGCTCGGTGGCCTGAACGCGCGCTGACAGCGTGACTTCGGTGTCGCCGGGCTCGACCGCGACCTTGGACTGCAGCACGACCGGGCCGGCGTCGAGTTCCGCGGTCACGAAGTGCACGCTGGCGCCATGCTCGGTGTCGCCGGCCTCGAGCACTCGGGCGTGGGTGTGCAGGCCGCGGTAGGCCGGCAGGAGCGAGGGGTGAATGTTGAGCATCCTGCCGAGGTATTGTTCGACGAACCGCCCCGACAGAATACGCATGAAACCCGCGAGCGCGATCATATCCGGCTGATGCTTCTGCAGCGCCCCCGCCAGCGAGCGCTCGAAGGCTGCCGCGCCTGCGGACTGTGGCTGCAGCACAGTGGCGGTCTCGATACCCAGCGCGGCGGCGCCGGCGAGACCTGCCGCGTCGGCGCGATCGGAGATCACCACCGCGACCCGCGCGGCAATACTGCCCGCGAGACACGCGCGCGCGATGGCGATCATGTTCGAGCCGCGGCCGGAAATGAGGATGGCCAGCCGCAACGGCGTGCCGGCGCTCATTCGTGGATGAACACGCCGCGCCCGCCGGCGCGCACTTCACCGATGACCCGGGCCGTTTCCCCGCGCGCGGCGAGGAATTCCACCGCCGCCGCGGCGCGCTCGGGCGGCACGATCACCACCATGCCGATCCCGCAGTTGAAAGTTCGGTACATCTGCGCAGGCTCGATGCGCCCGGCACTCTGTAGCCAATCGAACACCGGATCGCGGTGCCAGCTGCGGCGCTCCAGCACCGCCTCGAGCCCCTCGGGCAGTACCCGCGGCAGATTGTCGCTCAAACCTCCGCCGGTGATGTGCGCCATCCCGTGCACGGGCATGGCCTGCAGCAGCGCCAGCAGCGGCTTCACGTAGATCCGTGTCGGCGTGAGCAGCCGATCGATGAGGTTACGCCCCTCGAGGTTGGTCGTGGCAGTCGCGCCGGCGGCCCCCAGCAGCTTGCGGATGAGCGCATAGCCGTTGGAATGCGGTCCGGAGGAGGCGAGGCCGATGATCGCATCCCCGGCGCTCACCCGCGTACCATCGATGATCGCGTCCTTCTCCACCACGCCGACGCAGAATCCGGCGAGATCGTAGTCCTCGCCGTGGTACATGCCGGGCATCTCCGCGGTCTCGCCTCCCACCAGCGCGGCGCCCGCCTGCACGCAGCCCTCCACGATCCCGCGCACCACCGCCTCGGCGACCGCCACGCGCAGCTTGCCGGTCGCGTAGTAGTCGAGGAAGAACAGCGGCTCGGCGCCCTGCACCACGACGTCGTTGGCGCACATCGCCACCAGGTCGATGCCGATCGTGTCGTGGCGGCCGGAGTCGATCGCGAGCCGCAGCTTGGTGCCCACACCGTCGGTGCCCGACACCAGCACCGGGCGCTGGTAGCCGGGTGGCAGCTCGACCAGCGCTGCGAAGCCGCCTATGCCGGCGAGCACTTCGCGCCGCTGCGCGCGGCGCACCAGCGGTTTGATGCGTTCAACGAGCTCGTCGCCGGCGTCTATGTCGACGCCCGCATCGCGATAGGTGATGCCGGGACCTTCTGTCATGAGTCACCGAGCGAAGCGGGCAGGCCGCCGTGTCGGGCGCGTATGGTATTGTACCTGTCGCTTCGCGCCGTGGCGCGTGCGATCCAGACCATGTCCCGAGCGGGCCTAAAATCAACCACCGCAAACCGGCGCGTGCGCGCACTTCTCGCGAGCCTGTGCGCGCTGTGCTGCATGCTGCCGCACTCCTCGTGGGCGGGACGGCCGGTGCGGGTTTATGAAGTCGATGTCGACGGGCAGTCCGGCGCCGCGCTGCAGGACGCCATGCGGCAGGCTCTGGTGCGCGCGACCGGTCGCCGCGAGTCCGCCGACGACCCGGCGCTCGCCAGCGTGGTGGCCGATGCGACCAGGTACGTGAAGAGCTATGCGGTGGGACCGCGCGGGGAATCGCAGGTGGTGTTCGACGGCACCGCGGTCGAGCAGGCCATCACCGCGGCGGGACGCAGTATCTGGGACCGCGAGCGCCCGTTCACTCTGGTGGTGCTGTCTCCGCCGCGCAATCGCGCCACCGAGGACGCCGCGCGGGCCGAGCTCGAGCGCGTGGCGGCCGAGCGCGGGCTGCCGATCAGTCTGCTGCCGCTTGCGGTCGTCGATAGCGACGGTAACCCGCTGACGGGCCCCGCGATGCTGCAGTCCGCGCAGCGCTACGGCGGCGATGAGGTCCTGGTGGGGCGGGGCGATGGCGCCGCCCCCGACAGCGACTTGCAGTGGACGCTGTACACGCGCTCCGCCAACGAGAGTTGGAATGGCTCGCTCGCCGCGGGCATCGACCACGCGGTGGATCTGCTGGTGCCGCAACAGGGCGGCTCGCTCGCGCAGGCGGAAGTGGAGACGCGGGTGCGGATCGAGGGCGTCAGGGGGCTGCTCGACTACGCCGCGATCGAGCGCTTGCTGCAGAGCGTTCCGGGCATGCGCCGCGCCAACATCGCGGTCGCCGACGCCAACGGCGTCGCCTTCGATGTGACGGTGCGCGGTGGCGCTGCTGGGCTCGATCAGGGACTGGCCGGCTCCACGCGGCTGGTACGCACTGGCTCGGCGGGCGCCGCACCGGTGTATCGCTACCAGCCTCAGGGGTGAGGCGCGCGCCACGCCCGCAGCCTCATCCGACCGTGCGCCACCTGCCCAACCTCATTTGCCTGATCCGCCTGGGGCTGATCTGGCCGGTCCTCGTGACGCTGCACGCCGGCGAGCATTTCGCGGCGCTCGGCCTGTTCGTTGTGGCGGCGATCTCAGACGGCCTCGACGGCTATCTCGCGAAGCGTTTCAACTGGACATCCGAGCTGGGCAAGATCCTCGATCCAACGGCCGACAAGCTGCTGCTGGTCACGGTGTTTGTCGAATGCGCGTGGCTCGGGCTGGTCCCCTGGTGGCTGACCGCCGCGGTCGTGGCGCGCGACGTGCTGATCGGGCTGGGCGCGTTGACCTTCCGCCTGTGGTTCGGTCCGTTGCGCGGGCGGCCGACGGTGCTCAGCAAGATGAATACGGCCGCGCAACTGACCTACGTGATGTTGGTGCTGCTCGATGCGGCAGCGGGCGTGCCGCCCCGCGAGATGCTCGATGCCTGCGCCGTGCTCACGCTCGCCACCACCGTCGTGTCGGGACTGCAGTACGTCCTGAGCTTCACGCGCCGCGCCTGGGCGCAACCCGTGCACTCGTCGTAGCGCTCACGCACGTGCGTCAGATTCCCCTGGGGCTGCGTCTGCCCGACCGCGCGGTGTTCGCCAGCTTTCTGCCGGCGCGCAACACCGAGGCGCTGGAGCATGCGCGGCGCCTCGCCGGCGGGGAGATTGCCGGCCTCACCTGGCTGTGCGGTCCGGGCGGCGCTGGCAAGACACACCTGTTGCAGGCGATCTGCGCCGCGGCGAGCGAGCGCATGCGCGCTGGTTACGTGCCCCTTGCGCAGGTGGCGGGGCTCGGTGTCGGCGTGCTCGAAGGCCTGCCGCAGCTGCAGTGCCTGTGTCTGGACGATATCGACCAGGTTGCGGGGCAACCGGACTGGGAGCGCGGGATCTTCGCGCTGCTGCGCGAGATGGAAGATGCCGGCGGGCGGTTGATCGTCACCGCGCACGCGCCCCCGGCACTGGCGAACTGGGCGCTGGCGGATCTGCGCTCCCGCTGCGCCGCGGGCGCGGTGTTTCAGCTGCGGGTGCTGGATGAGAACGAGCAGCGGGCGGCGCTGCAGCTGCGCGCGCGGCTGCGCGGCGTCGAGTTGCCCGCCGAGACCTTACACTGGCTGCAGCGGCGCTTCCCGCGCGACATGCGCAGCCTGTACGAGCTGCTCGATACCCTCGATGAAGCCGCGCTCGCGGCGCAGCGGCGGCTGACGATACCGTTTATCCGCGAAGTGCTGCGCTCAGCCGCGGTCAGCGGCGGGGAATGAGGCCAGTTGCACGGCGAGGTGTGCCACCCGCCTGCCGAGCGCCTGCGCCAGCGACTTCTCCTGCTCCGTGAGCGCCGGGACCGTGCCCGGGCCGCTGACATGGGAAGCGCCGTAGGGAGTGCCCCCGCCCCGGGTCTCGTTGAGTGCGCGCTCGGTGTACGGCAGGCCCACCAGGTACATGCCGTGATGGAGCAGCGGCAGCATCATCGACAACAGGGTCGTCTCCTGGCCGCCGTGCATGGTCTGCGTGGAGGTGAACACTGCAGCCGGTTTGCCCGCGAGCACGCCCGACAGCCACAGGCTCCCCGTGCCGTCGAGAAAGTGCTTCAGCGGTGCGGCCATGTTGCCGAAGCGCGTGGGGCTGCCGAGCACCAGTGCCTGCGTCTCACTCAGATCCTCGAGGGTGGCGTAAGGGGCCCCGCTCGCCGGCACCGGCTTGGCCGGACCGGCGCTTTCGGCGTACACCGGCGGCACGGTTCGCAGCCGCGCACTGGCGCCCGCAACCCCTTCCACACCGCGGCACACGTGTCGCGCGAGCTCGGCGGTGGCGCCGCTGCGCGAGTAGTAGAGCACCAGTATCTCCGCCATGCTTTGATCTCAACCGCCCGCCGACGGGTCGCCGTGCGCTGTGACGTACGTTGCCACAAAACGACGGTGCGATCATCTGCGCGAGGCACGCGCGCGTGGATCTCAAGTAGTATTCGCTGCGCATGATCTGCAAGAAGTGTCTGGTGGGTGGTCGCGTCCAGGGCGTGTTCTACCGCGCCACTGCCGCGCGGCGCGCACAGGACCTGGGCGTGAGCGGATACGCCCGCAATCTGGCAGACGGGCGTGTCGAGGTGCTGGCGTGCGGCGAGGATGCGGCAGTATCCGCGTTCGTGAAGTGGCTGTGGATCGGCTCCTCGGGCTGCAGGGTCACCTCGGTGGAAGTGACCGACGCCGCGGTAGACGCGCTACAGCGTTCCGCGGGTTTTCACACCCAGTGACGTGATCTTAGATGTTGCACAGAGTCTTTCCGCTTCCGATCCTGACTGCGCTGGCGCTGTTGGTATCGGCTGCATTGCCGGTGGCTGCGGACCCGCCGCCCGCCGCCGGCGACGCACCGGCAAGCGCGACACCGCAGCCGGCCGCGCCCGCCGATGAGCCGCCACCGCCTGCCATCGACAAACAGCCTGAGGCCCAGACGCTCCCTGCGGCGCAGGCGCCCCCGCCGGCACCCCCTCCGGCGCAGCCGCCGCTGCCGGCCCCCGCGCCCGCCGCGGCCGAGGCACTGCCAGCTCCCGTGGCACCGCCGACCGGCCCAGCGCCCCCCGCTCGGATCTCCCTGTTCCATCGCCACCCGCACGGCGCCCAGCCGGCCTGGGTCACGGCCGCCAATCCGCTGGCGGTCGATGCGGGACTCGAGATTCTGGGCGAGGGGGGCAACGCGGTCGATGCCGCCGTTGCGGTGCAGGCGATGCTCGGACTCGTCGAGCCGCAGAGCTCCGGGATCGCCGGCGGCGCATTCCTCCTGTACTACGACGCGCACACGCGCAAGGTGAGCGCCATCGATGGCCGCGAGCGCGCGCCGGGGGGCGCGCAGCCCGACATGTTCCTGGACGAGCACGGCAGGCCGCTGCCGTTCGTGGTGGCGGTGCGCAGCGGACGCTCCACGGGAGTGCCGGGCGCGATCGCCATGCTGCACGCCGCGCACGCCAAGTTCGGCGCGCTGCGGTGGAAGGAGCTGTTCCAGCCGGCGATTCGTGCCGCGTCCCTGGGCTTCAAGGTGCCAGCGCGGCTGGCGATGTTTCTCGGCGAGGGATCGCCGTTTCCGCCCACCAACGAGGTGCGCACGCTGTTCTCGCGCTCCGACGGCGACACCGTCCAGGAGGGCGACCTGTTTCGCAATCCCGGATACGCCCGGACACTGGAGCACATCGCGCTGGAGGGGCCGCGTGCCCTGTACCAGGGTGCGATTGCCAACGAGATCGTGGCCACCACCCACCTGGCGCCGTTTCCGGGCACCATGACGCTCAAGGACCTGAGCTCTTATCGCCCGACCTGGGCCGATGCACTGTGCCGGCCCTACCGCGGGTACTCGGTGTGCGTGCCGCCGCCGCCCTCGAGCGGCGTATGCCTGCTGGAAATGCTCTCCATACTCGAACGCACCGATATCGCCGGGCGGCGCCCGACGGACCCTCAGGCCTGGTTCCTGTTCGCGCAGGCGAGTCGTCTCATCTACGCGGACCGTGACCGCTACGTTGCCGATCCGCGCTTCGTGCCGGTGCCGGTGGAGCGCTTGCTCGATCCCGCCTACGTACGGCTGCGTGTACAGCTGATCGGCCAACATGCCGGCGCCGCGCCGCCGCCGGGTGATGTCTCCATGCCGCGCGGCCGGGATGCGACCGCGGAATCCGCGGGAACGAGCCACTTCGTGGTCGTGGACGCGGATGGCAATGCGGTCTCGATGACGACCACGGTGGAATCGATCTTCGGCTCCGGACGCACGGTGCGTGGGTTCGTGCTCAACAATCAACTCACCGATTTCTCCTTCGTCCCCACGGAAGCGGGGCGCCCGGTCGCCAATGCGGTGCAGGGCGGCAAGCGTCCGCGCTCCTCGATGGCGCCGATCATCGTCCTCGATCGCGCCGGCAACTTCGTCGCCGCCCTCGGCTCTCCGGGCGGCTCCGCGATTCTCGAATACAATGCCAAGGCCCTGGTCGGATTACTCGCCTGGAAGCTGTCCCTCAAGCAGGCGATCGAGCTGCCGAACCTCATTGCGCGCGGCGACACCTTCAGCGGCGAGATAGCGAAGTTCTCTCCCGCGCTGCTCGCCGGCCTGCGCGAGCGCGGCATCGAGCTGAAGAGCGGCCATGCGGAAAACTCCGGATTGCACGGCGTCGTGCGCCTCGCCGACGGCAGCTATGAGGGGGCGGCCGACTCGCGCCGTGAGGGCGTGGCGCGCATGTTGGCGCCGCATACGGGAGCGAAGCACCCCGGCGCGCACTAGCGCTGGGCGGGCGGGGTCTTGGGAAAGCCCAGATCATCCGCGCCGCTCCAGCGCGTCCATTGGCTCAGGACCAGGTCCGGGTAGTCACGCCGCCCGGGACTGCCGTTGTAGCGCGCCAGCGCCTTGCGCACGTCGTTGCGCTCATGATCGAGGTAGAAACGCAGGATCGCGCAACCCATGCGGATGTTGGGCGCGACGTGTATCAGCTCGTAGCGCCGCATGCCGAGGCGCTCGGGCCAGAACGGCATCACCTGCATGAGGCCCACCGCGCCCGCGGGCGATACCGCCCAGCGATCGAAGCGGCTCTCGACGTCGATGAGCGCCATGACCAGGCCCGGGGGCAAACGCGCCTCGCCCCGCCGGTGCGTTTCGCAGTACACCTGCTTGAGAATATCCAGGCGCTCGTCTTTCTCCCTGATGATGCGCCGCAGCCGCGGCTCCATCAGCGTGTACCAGACGGCGGAGTCGTACTGGTCAGTGAAGCATTGCGCCTCCGCGATCGCCTTCGCGACCACCGCCTGCAGCTGCGCGTCGCGCTGCTGGTCGGCGCGCGCGGCATGAGGCACGCCGACGCCGAGCGCGGCGAGCGCGACAACAAGGAGCGGGCGCACGCGCGCTGCCGGCGTTGCGGCCTCAAGCCCCGAGCCGCGTGTGCATGAAGGCGAGCGCGCCCTCCGCGGGGAACTCGGTGCTCGCGCTATCGCGTCGCTGGCGGTATTCGAGTCTGCCGGCCTCGAGGCCACGATCCGCCACCACCAGCCGGTGCGGAATGCCCAGCAGCTCGGCGTCGGCGAACTTGACACCCGGGCGTGCGTCGCGGTCGTCGTACAGGACCTCGATTCCGGCGGCGCTGAGCTCGGCATACAGGCGGTCGCTGACTTCGCGGACACGCGCGGATTTTTGCAGGTTCAGGGGTACCAGCACTACCTGGAAGGGCGCGATCGGTGCGGGCCAGATGATGCCGCGCTCATCGTGGTTCTGCTCGATGGCCGCGGCCACGATGCGCGTCACGCCGATACCGTAGCAGCCCATGTAGAGCGCGGTCTCGCGGCCCGCCTCATCGAGCACCAGCGCCTTCATGGGCTCGCTGTACTTGCGGCCCAGCTGGAAGATGTGACCCACCTCGATGCCGCGCGCGATCTTCAGGCGCCCCTTGCCGGTCGGGCTGGGATCGCCCGCGACGACGTTGCGCAGATCCGCAGCGCTGGCGCCGGCCACATCCCGCTCCCAGTTCACGCCCGTCAGATGCGTGTCTTTCTCGTTGGCGCCGCACACGAAGTCCGCGAGCGCGAGCGCGCTGTGATCGGCATACACGCGGCACTTCAGTCCCACGAGGCCGACCGACCCGGGCTCCGTGCCGGTGGCCTCGAGGACGCGCTGCGCGCTCGCCATCCGCAGCGGGCTCGCCACGCCCTCGAGCTTTTGCGCCTTGACGGCGTTCAGCTCGTGATCAGCGCGCAGCACCAGGGCCACGACCTGCTCCCCGGCGCCCTCGACGATGAGGGTCTTCACGCAGCGCGCGGGGTCCACCTGCAGGAAGCGCGCGAGCTCGGCGATGGTGCGCACACCGGGAGTCGGCACCTTGCGCAGCGCCTGCTGCGGCGCGGGGCGCGCCTCCTCGGGTGGCGCCGCGACGGCGGCGTCCAGGTTGGCCGCGTAATCGTCCGCATCGGAGAACGCGATCGCATCCTCGCCCGAGTCGGCGAGCACGTGGAACTCCTGCGAGACATCCCCGCCGATGGCGCCGGAGTCGGCGCGCACCGCGCGGAAGGTCAGTCCGGTGCGTGTGAAGATTCTCGTGTAGGCGTCGTACATCGCGCGGTAACCCGCCCGGAGCGACGCCTCGTCGAGATGAAAGGAATACGCATCCTTCATGATGAATTCGCGTGCCCGCATGACCCCGAAGCGCGGCCGCACTTCGTCGCGGAACTTCGTCTGGATCTGATAGAAGTTCACCGGCAGCTGCCGATAGCTCTGCAGCTCGCGCCGCGCGATGTCGGTGATCACCTCTTCGTGGGTAGGTCCGGCCACGAAGTCGCGCTCGTGCCGGTCCTTGATGCGCAGCAGCTCCGGCCCGTACTCGGTCCAGCGGCCCGACTCCTGCCACAGCTCCGCCGGCTGCACCACCGGCATCACCAGCTCCAGAGCTCCGGCGCGGTTCATTTCCTCGCGGATGATGCGTTCCACCTTCTGCAGCACCCGCAGTCCCAGCGGCAGCCAGCTGTACAGGCCCGCCGCCAGGCGCCGGATGAGCCCGGCCCGCAACATCAGCTGGTGACTCACCACCTCCGCTTCCGCGGGGGTTTCTTTCATGGTGTTGATCGGGTATTGGGACAGCCTCATCGGCGCGCGCTTACCTGATAAATGGGGTGGCTGGCATCTTAACAGGAGGCCCCTGTTAAGATTGCCGCCGTGGCGAGCGACTCACAGGACCACGTACGACCCCGCAGCAAGGGCATTTACCTGCTGCCGAACCTTCTGACCACGGCATGCCTGTTCTCGGGCTTCTACGCGGTCGTGGCAGCCATCGACAAGCACTTTGATCACGCGGGCATGGCGGTGTTTGCGGCCATGATCTTCGACACGCTCGACGGGCGCATAGCGCGTCTGACGCACACCGAGAGCTTCTTCGGCAAGGAGTACGACAGTCTCGCCGACATGGTGGCCTTCGGGCTCGCGCCGGCCATCGTCGCCTACCAGTGGGGCGTGGTGCGCATCGCGGAGTACGGCCATTTCTGGGGGCGGTTCGGCTGGCTCGCCTGCTTCTTCTACGCGGTAGCGGCGGCGCTGCGGCTGGCGCGCTTCAACGCGCGCGCCGCCGGCGCCGACAAGCGCTACTTCGAGGGGTTGCCGAGCCCGTCGGCGGCGGCGATCGTGGCGGCGTTCGTGTGGTTCTTCAGCGAGTGGCACGAGCCGAGACTGGTCGGGCTGATCGCGGCCTTTGCCGTTACCGCGAGCGCCGGAGCCCTGATGGTGAGCCGCTTCGGCTATCCGAGCTTCAAGCAGTTCGATCTCGATCGGCGCATCAAGTTCGTCTACATGCTGCTCGTGCCGTTGTTCTTCGTGCTCATCGCCATCCATCCGCCCTCGATGCTGCTGTCGATGTTCGGCGTTTACGCGCTGTCGGCGCCGCTGCTGTGGGCGGGGCGCCGCCTGCGGCGCGCGGTGCGGGGCGCCCCGACGGCCGGGGCCTAGCCGCGCATGCATCCGCAGCGACGCCTTCAGTACCTCGAGGCGATAGGTATCGACCTCTGGGTGACCCGCCGGGACAGCGGCGCGAGGGCGGTGGCGGAGCACGCCTCCAGCGCCTCGGTGGCTGCGCCTGATCCTGCGCCGCCCGGCGATAACGCGGCGCGCTGGGAAGCGCTGCGTTCCGAGGTTCTCAAGTGCACGCGGTGCCCGCTGCACCTCACGCGCACGCAAGGGGTTTTCGGCGTGGGGCCGAAGCGCGCCGACTGGCTGGTGATCGGCGAGGCGCCCGGAGCGGAAGAGGATCGGCGCGGCGAGCCGTTCGTGGGGGTGGCCGGCCAGCTGCTGGATGCCATGCTGCGCGCCATCGGCCTGGATCGCAGGACCAACGTCTATATCGCCAACGTATTGAAGAGCCGTCCCCCGGGAAACCGCGACCCGCGGCCCGAGGAAGTGGCGGCGTGCCTGCCGTACCTGGTGCGGCAGATCGCCCTGCTGCAGCCGAAGATCATGCTCGCGGTCGGGCGGATCGCCGCGCAGAACCTGCTCGCCACCAACGTGCCGCTCGGCAGGCTGCGGGGCCAGGTGCATCGTTTCGGTGAGCTGAATACCCCGCTGGTGGTGACGTATCATCCCGCTTATCTGCTGCGCACGCCGGCGGACAAGCGCAAGGCATGGGAAGACCTGAAGTTTGCCCTCAGCGTGTACCAGCAACTGGGCCAAGGCGCAGTGACTGATGGCAACCGCTCCTGAGCTGCTGAAGACCTCGCCCGAGGTCGTGATCCGACCCATGCGCGCGACCGATGTCGCGGAGGTGGTGGATATCGAACGCTCCTCCTACCAGTTCCCCTGGAGCGAGGGGATCTTCCGCGATTGCCTGCGGGTGGGGTACGCGTGCCGCGTGGTGACCCTGAGCCGGCAGCTGTTGGGTTACGGAGTCATGAGCGTCGGTGCGGGCGAGGCGCACATTTTGAATCTGTGTGTGGGCGAGGCGTTCCGCTGCCGCGGCGTGGGCAAGCGCCTGCTCGGCTCCCTGATCGAGCGCGCGGCCGCCGCGGGCATGGGAGCGGCGTTTCTCGAGGTACGGCCCTCGAACACCGCGGCGATCCGCCTGTACCTGTCGATGGGCTTCGAGCAGGTCGGCAGCCGGCGCGGTTACTATCAGGCGGTGAGCGGTCGCGAGGATGCCGCCGTGCTCAAGCTTGCTCTGCGCGCCTCCCACGCCCCCTCGCCCTGAGCTCTAGCGCCATGACTGACCTGGCTGCCGAGATCGCTCGGCGACGCACGTTCGCGATCATCTCGCACCCCGACGCCGGCAAGACCACTCTCACGGAGAAACTGCTGCTGTTCGGCGGCGCCATCCAGATGGCCGGCACCGTCAAGGGCCGCAAGGCCGCGCGCCATGCGACTTCCGACTGGATGCGACTCGAGCAGCAGCGCGGCATTTCCGTGACCTCCTCGGTGATGCAGTTTCCCTATCGCGACTGCATCGTGAACCTGCTCGACACGCCCGGTCATGAGGACTTCTCCGAGGACACCTACCGCACGCTGACCGCCGTGGACTCCGCGCTCATGGTCATCGACTGCGGCAAGGGCGTCGAGGAGCGCACCATCAAGCTCATGGAGGTCTGCCGCCTGCGCGACACGCCGATCATGACCTTCATCAACAAGCTCGACCGCGATGGCCGCCCGCCCATCGAGCTGCTGGATGAGATCGAGAGCGTGCTGCGCATCAACACCGCGCCGATCACCTGGCCCATCGGCATGGGGCGCGAGCTGCGTGGCATCTACCACCTGCCCGAGGATCGCATTTATGTGTACACCGCAGGCGAGCGCGGCCGTGTCGGCGAAAACCGCACCATCGACGCCTTGGGGAGCCGTGCGGCACGCGACTTCCTCGGCGATCAGGCGCCCGCCTTCCGCGAGGAGATGGAGCTGGTGACCGGCGCCACGCACAGCTTCGATGCGCACGCCTACCTGGCCGGCCGGCAGACGCCCGTGTTCTTCGGCTCCGCCATCAACAACTTCGGCGTCGAGGAGCTGCTCGCGGCCTTCACCCGGCACGCTCCCGGACCGCTGCCGCGCAGCGCACGCGAACGCGCGGTGGCGCCGGGCGAAGCCGCGCTCGCGGGCTTCGTGTTCAAGATCCAGGCGAACATGGACCCGGCGCACCGCGACCGGATCGCCTTCCTGCGCCTGTGTGCCGGGAAGTACGCGCGTGGCATGCGCCTGTTCCATGTGCGCCTCGACAAGGAGGTGCGCGTCGCCGATGCGCTCACCTTCATGGCGGCGGAGCGCGCGCACGCCGAAGAGGCCTGCGCCGGCGACATCATCGGCCTGCACAACCACGGCACCATCAACATCGGCGACACCTTCACCCAGGGCGAGCGGCTCACTTTCACCGGGGTGCCGAATTTCGCGCCGGAGATATTCCGCCGTGCGGTGCTCAAGGATCCCCTCAGGATGAAGGCGCTGCAGAAAGGCCTGTCGCAGCTGTGCGAGGAGGGCGCCACGCAGCTGTTCAAGCCCTTGCGCAGCAACGATCTGATCCTGGGCGCGGTGGGGCCGCTGCAGTTCGAAGTGGTGGCGTTCCGCCTGCAGGACGAGTACGGCGTGCAGTGCGTTTTCGAACCCGTCACCATCTACACCGCGCGCTGGGTCGAGAGCGCGGACGCACGCAAGCTGGAGGAGTTCCGCAGCCGGGCGCACGGGCATCTGGCCCTCGATCACAGCGGTGCACTGGTGTACCTCGCACCCTCGCGCGTGAATCTCGAGCTGACGCTGGAGCGCTGGCCCGGCATCGTTTTCCGCGAAACGCGGGAACACGCCGCGACCTGAAGGCGCGCCGATTTGGGGGTATGGCGCGGTGCGCGGATTTGTGCGACATAGGCTCGACGGAGGTCCCATGAACGACGTTACGCCCGCGCCCGCCCTCACGCAGCGCGAGGTCCTGTTGCACGCGCTCTACGAGGCCGCGGAGCTCGAGCACAACCTCATGTGCACGTACCTGTACGCCGCGGCCAGCCTCAAGGACGGCGAGCGCGAGGGGCTCGGCGCCGAGGAAGCCGCGGCCGTACGCCGCTGGCGCCAGGCGCTGCTCGGGGTGGCGATCGAGGAGATGGGCCACCTCGCGGCGGTGTGGAACATTACCTCGGGGCTGGGCGGCAGTCCGCGCTTCGGACGCGCGAATTTCCCGCTCGATCCGGGTCTTCTGCCGGCGAGCGTGGTGGTCAAGCTCGCGCCCTTCAATGCCGACACCCTGCAGCACTTCGTGTTTCTCGAGCGTCCGCGCGACTCCGCGGAACAGGAAGGCAGCGGCTTCGCCTACGAGCGCAGCTACGTGCGCGGCGGCACCAGCGGGGCGCGACTCACTCCCATGGGCGTCAACTATGAGACCGTCGGCGACTTTTATGTGGCCCTCGGCGAGGGCCTGCGCGCCCTGGTGGCGCACTGCGGCGAGGCGAGCGCGTTCGATGGCGATCGGGCGCTGCAGCTCTCGCCCGAGGAGGTCAATCTGCCCGGTGCGCGGCACGTCGTGTGTCTGAAGACCGCGCTCGCCGCGTTCGCCGCGATCGTCGAGCAGGGCGAAGGCGCGCCGCGCGATTCGGTCGGTTCCCACTACCAGAAATTCCTGGGAATTCGGGCTGAGTTGCGCGCTCTCACCGACCGCAATCCGGCGTTCTCGCCCGCGTTCCCCGCCGCCACCAACCCGGTGCTGCGCCGTCCGCCGCGGCCCGAGGGGCGCGTGTGGCTCGAGAATCCGGACGCGGTGGCCACCGTGGATCTCGCCAACGCCAGCTACGGGCTGATGCTGCGGCTGCTCGCCTACGCCTACGTAGTGCGCGGCCCGGGCGCGGAAAAATCCCTTGCCGTGGATCTTGCGATCGGTCTCATGCAGGCGGTCATGCCCCTCGCCGAGCGCGCGGCGCGCTTGCCAGCCGGGCCGTCGAATCCGCAATGCAACGCCGGCATGTCGTTCATCACGCTGCGGGACTCCGCCGCGCTGCCGCCGGGACCGGCCGCGCGGCGGGTGTTCGTCGAGCGTTTCGCACAGCTGGCCGAAGGTGCCGCAGCGCTGCGCGCCAGCGGCGATGCCCGCGCGGTGGCCGCCGCGGACCAGCTGGCCTCGCTCGCCTCGAGGGCCCAACGCGGCTTTGATCTGACGACCGCCACCGCGGCGAGTGCCGCGCCCGCACTCCCTCGGGATGCAGCGGCTGCGGCAGCGCCCGAGGCGCGTGTACCCGAGGCGGTCGGCGCGGCGCCACCCTCGACCGTGAGTGCGGGCGTGGAGACGGTGCAGGGGCGGCGGATCGAGCTTCAGTTCGAGGCCAAGCGCTGCATTCACTCGCGCTTCTGTGTCACCTGGGCCCCCAAGGTGTTTCTCGCCAACGTGCAGGGACCCTGGATCCATCCGGATGCCGTGCCGGTCGAGCAACTCGTCGAGGTCGCACACGCCTGCCCTTCGGGCGCGATCCGGTATCGGCGCAAGGATGGCGCGCCGGACGAGCCCGTGCCGGCGGTGAATCTCGCCAGCGTGCGTGAAGCAGGACCCTACGCGTTTCGCGCGGCGCTGCAGATCGGCGGTGTCCCGGCCGGCTTTCGCGCCACGCTATGCCGCTGCGGGGCATCCAAGAACAAGCCCTACTGCGACGGCTCGCATCTCGGGATCGGCTTCAACGCGACGGGCGAGCCGCCGAGTGGCGGGACCGACATGCTGCCGCTGCGCGATGGCGTGCTGGCGATCGATCCGCAGGCCAACGGACCTTTGAGGGTGCGCGGCAACCTCGAGATCACCAGCGGCACCGGCCGCGTGGTGGCGCGGGTGACTTCAGCCTACCTGTGCCGCTGCGGCGGCAGCGCCAACAAACCCTTCTGCGACGGCACGCACGCGAAGATCGGCTTCCGGTCAGCCTGACCCTCAGGCGAGGCGCTCAGTTCTCGCCCGAGGACTTCCAGAAGATGGTCTTGCGGGTCGGAACGATCGCCGGGCTGACCTGCTGCGGACAGATGCCGCAGCTCGCGCCACCCGAACCCGAACCCGAACCCGAGCCCGAGCCCGGGCCGAGCTGTGCGGCACCGATGACGACGGTAACCACCTGGCCGCCGACCGGTACCGTCGCGATCACCGGCGAGGGGGGCAGGCCCCCGCCGACGAACTGGCTGTCGCGCACCCCGCCGCACGCGGCGCCATTGGCGCTGATGCCGCCGGAGGCGTTGAACAGGTTGACCCAGTAGCCGTACGCGGCGCCCAGAGTCGTGGCGCACGTGCCCTGAGCCTGTGGCACCGGCCGGTTGGTGCTGAAGGCCGCCATGCCCGCGGCGATGATGGCCGAGGTGACCGTCTGCTCACCCAGGCCGTTCGCGCTCAGGTTCATGAACCAGCCGCTCATGCTCGAGGTCGGCAGAACGCCGACGGTGCTGCAGGCGGTGCCATTGGTGAAGTCGTACATCCTGGTCGTGTCGTCCAGGCTGGTGGCGCTGGTCGACGCTAGACTATCCCGGTACACGTAAAAGCGGTTGACGACGGCGCTGTAGGGATACTCGCTCTGCAGCGGATGCTCCCGGTCACCCGAACCGAGCGCCACGTACACCTGGTTTCCGGGTGCCGCCAGCAGCGCCGGAGCGAACAGAAACTTTCGTCCTGCGCCGTTGGTGTAGGCGACCTTATTCATGACCCAATTGCTCTTCGATGAGGCGAAGTCCAGGCGGTAGATATTGCCGCCCGTGTCGACCGCGTAGGCATGGTCGACCACCCCGGGCGTCGTCACCGCAACCAGCGCCACGTCGGCGGCGACGCTGCGTGCCGTGGGGAAGGATGCTTGAACTGCGCCAGTGGCGGCGTCGAGCACGTACACGGCGGCCCCGTTCGGGCTCGTGCAACTCGGAGTGAGGAGATTCGCATCCTCACAGGTGTCATATCCGCCGCCCATGATGACGACCGGGCCGCTGTAGCCGCGGACGCCGGCGGCCACCACCGGGGTGGACCAGGTCTGCCCGATGCCGCTCATCCCCGCCGTGCAACCCGTATTGTTGGGCTGCGGGTAGGGGCAGCCCGCTTTCCACTTGATCTGCGGCGATGTGGGGTCCGTGACATCGAACGCATAGATCGTTCTGCCGCCGCGGCGCATGGCCGGATAGATCCATACCGGGTTGGGGACATGGTGGACATCGAGGGCGCCTTCGTAGAGTCCGATCGAGCCGTCGAAGTAATAGTCCTTGGCCACCGGCGCCGGCGTGATTCCCGATGGCATCGAGGGATAGCTGATCAGAGGGCTGTCGTTCATCAGACGCGAGAAGCCGGTGGGCGTCGCCGGCGGCAGCGCGGGGGCCGGAGTGTAGAACTCCGGGGCGATGAATGCCCAGCGCTCCTTGCCGTAGCAGGTGTCGATGGCGCGCAGAGTTCCATCATTAGATCCATAGAACACGGTGGCGCCCGAGAGGGGATTGCCGCTCGAATCGGTTTGACCCGGGCAGGTGGTGCCGAAATCGACCGGCAGCGGTCGCGAGTGAATCTCATCACCATGCAGCGAGGGGCGAGCTTCCGTCGTATTGAGATTGTTGTTCTCGTCATTGACATCGTGACCCAGTATGAAGTTGGCCAGGGACACTTGCGCCGGCAAAGCTCCGAGGGAGAGCGAGGTGAAGGATGTCAGCGTCGTGCTGGTCAGGTTTGGGAGCGTGTAGACGGTTCGATTGACCGTCCACGTCGGGGTCGTGTTGGTGACGGGCGGATTGTTGCCCTTGCGGATCACTTCGGCGACCCCGCCTTTCTCCACCAGGGGCCCATCCGGGTCATCGGACCACGAACTGAAGCCGGAGACGGAGCGCGGACAGGTTCCTTTGGCAGGAGGGGTGTCGAAGATATCGGACTGCCAATAGGTACCGGAATCCGTCGTCCAGAAACTCTGAGCACAGGGCGTCACAAAGCCCGTCAGCGGGTTCACCGCGTTTATCGGTGTCGTGGAGTTATCACCCAGATCGATGCTGCCGGCCAGGCTGATCAGCTGGTACTGCTTCAGATTGCCCATCCACAGCGGCTTGTCTTGCGAGTCGGGACGGAACATCGGGATGAAAACCTGATTTTTATCCTGCGTCCGGTTGGTCGTGTTGACCGGCAGGCTGGCGGAGGCGAACGTGCTGTTGACTGCCTGGATCTCGGCCAGGATCATCCCGAGCGCGTTGGCGATATCCGTCTGGTTGCCGACCTGAAAATACTTGCCGCCACCCACCTTGGCGGCGTTCATCAGCGAGTTTGAATAGCCCACATTTTGCTGCGCGCTATAGGCGTCCAGCACGTACGTCACGACGGCGCCGTTATTGTTGCCGGCGGGAACAACTACCCCGTTGGTCCTCAGAAAGTAAGTCCACTCATCCGTCCAGGTATCGAGCAACGCGGTCGCGACCAGCCCCGGACTTGCATTGGCCACCGTGGATTCATAGGCCGCCTGACCGCTGGATCCGGAGTTGTTCGCATTATTGGCGATGTAGATGATGTAGGTGCTTGCGCAAGATGCGCCTGAACTGATGGGAGACTGGTACACGGCGCCGGCGCCGGGGTTGTTGAGCGCAAAGCCCGACGTCAACCCCTGTCCCGCGCCCGACCGGGACTGCGGGTTATGGGGCGCGTCGGCGAATGAATTCTGACTGTAGAGGCCGGTGAAGGGCGAAAGGCCCGAGAGATACTTGTAGATCTCGTAAAACCCCGCATCCTCATCCTTGTTCGCCATGCCATTCACTTTCTCCGCGGGGTCGGTGATGTTGGCGGCAATGCCCGCCAGAATGTTCTGCAGTGCGGTGCGGTTTGTCGAGTTGGTCATGTCGCGGACGCCAAAACGGATGTAGCCGCCGCCGGTACCGGGAGTCGCTCCGTTGGCGGCGGTGCCGGAATAGGCGGTGAGCATGGCCAGCCCCACGTTCGCCGGCCGCGTGCTGTTGATTCTGTTCAAGGTCGAGCTTACCGCGGCGAGCTCCGCCGCCCCCTGGTTGCCGCCATTGTCGGGCCAGTGCTGTGAGTTCCGCGACCAGTTCGGGCTGTTGTCGATGAGGAAGATGATATTGGGCGAATCGGCCGTACCAGCCGAAGTACCGAGAAAAATATCAATGTCGTCCGCCCAGGCGTTCGTTGCCGGCCCGAAGGCGCTGAGAATCAACGTCAGTGCCAGAGGAATTTTGCGTAAGCTGTTCATGACGGTCTCGTGCATAAGTTCAGACGAATTGCGTTTTACGGGCAGATCGCGCTCGAGCCAACCCGCACCGCGGCTCCCTGATCGACGACGACGTTCGCGCCGCTCACCGCATCGGTAGCGGACGCCTGCACCTCCCATACGCTGTTGGAGCACATGGAATTGTTGTTGCTGGCGCCGGGGGTGCCTAAGTTCTGCGAGGCACCGACCAGGCAGCCGGCGTCGTTCGGATCGGCGAAATTGAGCTGCGTGACGAGAATCGGTTGAATCAAATCGCAGGTCACCGTGACCGCGACGTTGACGTCGGGGACACCGTCGCCGTTCACGTCCGCACAGGTCGTGTTGGCCATGGCGTTGCAGGGATTCGGGACCGCGTCGGTCGGGGTGGTCGTGAACCGTGTACTGCTGATGACCGTTGCCACTGCGGCCTGCGCAGCGGCGAACGCCAGTTGGCGCTGCTGCATGTTGCCGACGATCTGCAGGTTGCCCTTGCCGAGGGTGAAAGAACTGATCGCCAGCAGCGTGATCAGCAGCAGCATGATGAGACTCACGATCAGGGTGGCACCCCGTTGGCGGTGCGGGAGTGGGGTCATGGCAAGTTCCTGCCTGCGGGGTTGTTGAGTCGCGCCACGGAGTAGTACACATGACGCTTGTAGCCGTCGTTGAACGCCGGGATCGTATTGACCACGCCGCCGAAGGTGAGGCCTAGCGCGTAAGTCTTTGTGTCGGTGTACCCTTGAGTGGGTGTGAGGTTGCGCGTCAGCACATTGATCTTCGCGGTCACCACGTTGCGCCAGTTGCTGACGACGTTGCAGGGTGCCGGCACGCAGCCGTTGTAGCTGCTCGGGTCGGCGGTGTAGACGGCCGGGGTTCCGGTGGTCGGGACGGCGGTGTCGAGCCCGTATTCGAGCTGCAGGTTTTCCACGCCTTCGACCAGCGGCACGACATTGAATGCGGCGGCACCCCCCGCGTTGACACCCAGCTCGGCGCGCTTGAGCGTGGGGATGCCGTCGCCGGGCTTGTCGTTGTTGGCGACGAAATAGATGTGGGCGCGGAATTGGTAGATGAGGGCGGCGGTGACGCAGTCCTTCTGGTGCAGGTTGAGATTGCCGGCATTGGAGTCCAGCGCGTAGTAGGCCCCTGCGCTGAATTCCGTGGTGCACCCTGAGGGCTGCAGGTAGGCGTCACCGGCCACCTGCGCATCGCAGCCGGCCGTGCCCACGGCGCAGGTGCTGGCGCGCCTGACCACCAGGATATCGGTCCCGGGGCGCAGGTCCGCCGTTATGCAAGCCGGAGCGTTGGCGCCGTTGTCGTAGCCTTGTATCGCGAGCGCCAGGGCGCTGTTGAGCGTCGGCACATCGGTCGCGCAGGCATTGGGCAGCGCCGCAGGAATAACGAGCTGCGCGTTCGGCCCGGCGACCGTGCCGGGGTTGAACGAAGCAAGGTAGCCGGCATCGCGCAGGTCATCGCCGATCAGCTGCAGCGCATAGCGGCCGTTCTCGGTCTGCTGGTTGGCGCGTTCGATCTCACCGCGCTCACGGCTGTTGCCGGCGAACAGCCCGACCAGCGCGGCGAGAACGATCAGGCTGATGGTGATGGCCACCATCAGCTCGATGATCGAGTATCCCCGCGGGCATGTCGGACGGTTGAGTCTCATGACGCGTTCAGTAGCAGGAGGTGGTGCCGACGGAGACCGTGGTGGTGATCACCCGGCGGAAGGCGTCGTTAGCTCCGTACGAGCCCGTCCCGCAGGCGAGCGCGGGTGTTGCGGTGGCGACCATCCCCTGCCACGCGACCGAGACCTGGTAGAGGCCTGCCGTGCACACGCCGAGCGCTGGATTAGCCGCCTGAAGCTGGGTGATGCAGCCGCGAGCGCCCAGCATGCCGCCGGCGCTGGCGCCAGAGCGCTGCTCGCTGGCGCCCTTGAGGGCGTTGCTCCACTCGCACACATCGCGATTCGGCCCCGCCGCGATGCCGCTGCAGTCGGCGGGCTGGGCGTCGCCGGTACCCACGGTGCCGGCGGTCACGTAACCGGCCACCTGAGCGGTATTGGCGCTCATGCGCTCGGTTATCTGCGACAGCGCCAGCAGCGCCTGCGCCCGCTGATAGGACTCTATTTCGGCGACGCCGATCTTGCTCTGCAGTCCGGCGACCCCGAGCAGCCCGAACGCCAGGATCACGATTGTCACCAGCACCTCGATCAGCGAAGTGCCGCGTGAGCGCGCCGCGGAAGGGTAATGGATGCTCAACATGCCGCCGCCGCCGTCATGTAAGGACGACCCCCCAGATCGACCGAGACGCACTGGTGGTTCACCGTGGCGCCGCTGGTGGTGGAAATGACGAACACGGGGGCCGCGCCTCCGGCGGGCAGCCGGCCGGAGGCGCGGTAGGTCACCGAAGGGGTGGGCGTGACCGTCACTCCGGTCGCTGCGGCATGATTGTCCAGCACGTTGTTGTTGGCATCCAGGATCTGCCAGCCGTTCTGCCAGCCGCCGGCGTTCGCCTGCAGTGTCACGTTCTGGTTGAGCGTGAGCGCTTCGGAGCGCGCCTTGGCGAGCGTTACGTACAGGTCCGCAGCGAAGGTGCGGGCGCGCTGGCTGGCGATCATGCCGTTGAAACTCGGCGCCGCGATGGTGGCCAGGATGGCGGCCAGCGACACTGTCACGACGAGCTCCATCATGGTGAAGCCGCGCGCGCTGCGGCGTGCGGGGCCGGCGTTGCGGGGGGGTGCGCCCCTGGTGGCGTTGGTAGGCACGTTCGCTCCGTTGCTCGCCGTCACCAGACGCTCGTCGGTGTCTTGGCGCCGGTGTTGTCGATCGTGAGCGTGTAGTCGCCCGCCTGCGCGGTGCCGGCTTTCGGCGTCGCCGTGACCGTGAAGGTGGGCGGAGTAGCGCCTGGGGGGGGCATGGTGACGGTGTAATAAGCGGTCACGTCCGACGGAACCGAGGTATTGAGGGTCGCGAGATCAGCGTAGGCGCGCTGGTCCAGCAGGTAGGTCTGCTCGCGCTGCGCGATGTCCATCAGTGCGGACTCGGCCTCGCCGCGGCGCGATTTCTTCATGAACAGCGCGTACGAGGGCACGGCGATGGAGACCAGAATGGACACGATGGCAACCGCTACCATCAGTTCAATCAGCGTCATGCCGCGCAGGCGGCTGCACGCTCTGTCTGCCGTGCGGCAGGCTCCAGGCCGGTACATGTCAGTCTCCTCACACACTTACGCGGCGCTATCCCACCGGAATTCACCCCGGTGTTCTGTGCAGCAATCGATGTCCTGGAGGGGTTCTCGATGCCCTCGAGGGGGTTCCGATGGACGGTCGAAGCCGACCGACCCGAGGCACCAACACTCGTGAGCGGTCAGCCGCATCTGTTGTGAACTGCGCGCGTTTTGTTGCCGAGCGAGTGTGACGGCGTCCCGCTTCGCGGCGTCGGCGCCGGACCGCGGTCACGGTTGGCGCGCGCTGTTGCGACGGCGTCACGGTGTCAGCAGGATATGTTGTGCGTCAGCGGGATATGTTCAGTGACGCCCGCCCGCGGCGCGCGACAGCGACAGGCGCGCCACCGCCCGCCGGAACCCCTCGATGTCCTGCGCCCGGGTGCCGGGCGCCCCAGGTCCATAGCGCAGCTGCGCATAGCGCGCCAGCAGGGCGTGGACGCTGCCCCCGAGGTCCGGCCGGTGCGTGGTCACGGCTTCCGCGAAGCTCAACGGGCCCTGGTGGGGGGCGCGCGGCGGACCGATGCGCGCGAGCTTGTGGCACAGGCGGGTGTACGCGCGCGCCAGCGCGTCGGGCGCGGCGGGGCGTGCGCTGCGGCCGATGTGCCAGGCGATGATCGCGAGCCACCCGAGCAGCGCGAGCATGAAGGCCCACCCGAGGTAGCGCGCATCGGGGTAACGGATCCCGAAGCGGCCGAGCAGATCGAGCTGCGCGGAATAATCGAACTTCACCACGTGATCGCTCCACCAGGCGTTGGCGGCGTCCCAGCGCTGCAGCGCTCGTGTGAGCCAGGCTGAGCTGCGCAGCAGCCGCTCGCGTGTCGCCAGCGCATCGGGCAGCAGGTCGAAGACCCCGCGGCGCAGCCGCTCGGGCGCGACCACCGCGGTCGGATCGATACGCGTCCAGCCGCGGCCTTCCAGCCAGACTTCCGCCCACGCATGAGCGTCCGATTGACGCACCAGGAAGTAGTCGCCGATCGGATTCCACTCCCCGCCGAGATAGCCGGTCACCACGCGCGCCGGGACCTGCGCGGCGCGCATCAGCGTGACGAACGCGGATGCGTAGTGACCACAGAAGCCCGCGCGCGTGTCGAACAGGAAATCGTCCACCGCATCGGCGCCCAGGGCTTCCGGTGTGAGCGTGTAGACGAAGCCGCCGCTGCGCAGGTACTCGAGAGTCGCCTGCACGAAGTCCGCGTCCGAGCCGGCGCGCTGCCGCAGCGTCTGCGCCAGCGCCACCGAGCGCGGATTGCCCGGCGGCGGGGTCGTGTCCTGCTGCCGGCCGAAGGCGCCGAGGGGCTCCAGGGCGCGGGTGCGGGTATACGAGAGGGCGTCGAAACTGAGCGGCTCGGTGAGCGGCTCGGCGCCGAGCAGCTGGTTGTCATACGTGAGCAGTACGTTGGCGTCGGAGGATTGCGCGGGCGTGTCGAGCGCGAACCACCAGCGCTGCCGGGTGGGCTCCAGTGCCACGCGGTAGCGGTAGGGCGTGCCCAGGTACTGCAGCCGCTGGCGCAGGTGAAAAGCCCCCGACGCGCGCCGCCAGGTGTGACCGTCGAAGTCGTGCAGCACCGGACCGCGCCAGTAGAGCTCCTCCGCCGGCGGCGCGCGTCCGGCGAACTGCACGCGGAAGGCGGGGTCGTAGCTGGCGACCAGTTTCACGATGCCGCCGGGACTCATGGTGTCGGACAGCCCCGTCAGCGCCTCTCCCCCGCGGGGGATGGCCCAGAAGGCACCCGACAGGCGCGGAAAGAACAGGAACAGCAGCACCGCCAGCGGCAAAGCGAGGAGCAGCGCCCGTCCCGCGAGCCGCAGCGCCGCGCGCCCCTCGCAGCCTGCGGAAGCAACCACGGCGAGCGCGCTGCAGCACAGCCACGCCTGCAGCGCGTACAGCGGCACTCGCACCAGGCTCTGCCGGTCGAGGCACGCCGCCAGCAGCAGAAACAGCCCGGCGCCCACCATGACGAACTGGTCGCGCCGCGCGCGTGTCTCGAGGAGCTTCAATGCCGACATCAGCACCAGCAGCGCAGTGCCGGCGGCGAGTCCGTTGAGCGTGTGAAATCTCCACAGCACCACCGCCACCACCCCGAGCGCGAGCAGCGCGCGCGCTGGGGTTCCCGGGAGCCGGGCGCCGCTGCGCTCGGTGGTGAGGCGCCAGGCAATGAGCAGCAGCGCCGTGGCCGCGGTCCAGGGCGGCACGCGATCGAGGTTCAGCAGTACGCCGCCCGCGAACGCCGCGCACGCCCACGCGAGCGACCGCAGCGCCGCGCCGTCAGCGGCCTGGGGCGCCGCCGCCATGCTTGAGTCCGTCATCGATTCCAAACACCGCGAGCGCCGCGAGACACCGATGCCGGTGCTCGGGGCCGCGGTCGGCAGGCAGCAGCACCCCGGGAAGCGCCACTCCATAGCGCTCGCCGTGCGCCTCGGCCTCGACCACCCAGCGCGCCAGCTGCGAAAGGCGCGCCTCGGTGTCCAGATGGGTCAGCTGCGCGAAGTCGAACAGGCGCAACTCCGATCCCGCCGGGCTGTACTCCTTTATCAGCATTGGCGCCTCGCGCGCGTAGGCCTTCCAGTCGACCTGGCGCGGCGAGTCCCCGTCGCGAAACGGCCGCAGCCCCAGCCACTCGTCCGCGTCCGAGCCGCCGCGGGAGCGCGCCCCGCTCTTGTGCCCGCCGTGCGCGGGCATGGGGAGCACGCCGTGGGGGCGCGGATAGATCATCATCTCGATCGGCGTGTGTACCCAGGTCCAGGCGCGGAAGAGCCCGAAGGGATGCGCGGTTGCGAGGCGCAGCCGATCGATGCGTACGATGCCGCGCGTGGGGGCGGGGAGCGGCAGCTCGAGCCGCTGCCGCTCGCGCGCCGCCAGATCCACGGCTACCGCCGCCATTTCCGCTACGGCGGCCTCGACGCGTGCCCGGGGGAGGCTCGCCGGGTTGGCGAGCGTGAGGTGCACGGCGCCGGTCGTACGTGCGAAAACCGCCGGCGCGGCGGCCGCGATCACCGCGATGCCGAGCAGATTGCGGTGGCACTGCTGCATCGCGACCAGCGCAAACGCGCTCAGCGAGAACGTCAGGAACAGGGCGAGGCTGTTGCCGTAGTTGAGTCCGGCGATCAGCATGAGAAACAGCAGCAGGCCGAACGCCACGCCGGCGCCGGTTGGCAGGATATAGAGCCTGCGCCGCCCGAGCGTGACCGGCAGCACATCGGCACCCTGGCGGCGGCGCATCCAGGCGTGTACGCGTGCGCGCATCAGGGCCGGGAACGGTGCGAGCGGGTTCCGGCGCCACACTAGGGCGGCACGGGCACTGCGCGGATGATTTCGCGGGCGAGCGCGTCACCGTCACCGCCGCCGGCGGGGTCGCGCCTCTCGAGCCGGTGCGCGACCACCGCCGGAAGCACGGCCTGCACGTCCTCCGGCAGCACCGCCGGGCGGCCCGCAAGGTAAGCCCACGCCTGAGCGGCGCGCAGCAGACCCTGGCCGGCGCGCGGCGAGAGTCCGAGTTTCAGATCCGAGCGCTCGCGGGTGCGCGCGATCAGCGCCTGGGTGTAATCGAGCAGCGCATCGGCGACGTGCACCGCGCGCACGACGCGCTGTACGCGCAGCACGGCCGCGGCAGACAGCGCCGGCGCAGTGCGCGACAGCAGCTCGCGGCGCTCTCCGCCGCGCAGCAGCTCGCGCTCGTGCGCGGCGTCGGGATATCCGAGCGTCACCCGCATGAGGAAGCGGTCGAGCTGCGATTCGGGCAGGGCGTAGGTGCCGAGCTGCTCGTGCGGATTCTGGGTGGCGACCACGAAGAACGGCTCGGGCAGCGGGTAGGTGGTGCCGTCGGCGCTCACCTGGCGCTCCTCCATCGCTTCCAGGAGCGCGCTTTGCGTGCGGGGGCTGGCGCGGTTCACCTCGTCCGCGAGCAGCAGCTGGGTGAAGATCGGACCCTGGCGGAAGTTGAATCGCTGGCTGGCGCGATCGAAGATCGACACGCCGATGATATCCGCCGGCAGCAGATCGCTGGTGAACTGCACACGCTGCCAGGCGAGTCCCAGCACGTGGGCGAGCGCGTGCGCGAGCGTGGTCTTGCCCACACCCGGCACGTCCTCGATCAACAGGTGCCCGCGTGCCAGCAGACACGCGAGACACAGGCGGATCTGTCCGGGCTTGCCGAGTATCACCGTCTCGAGCGTAGCGAGCACGCTCACCAGGGTCTCGGCACCGACCTCCTCTTGAGTGACTGCGCTCACGGGGCCAGGAGCCTCCGCACGCTCTGGAGCTGCACGCCGAGGCTCGCCACGGTGCGCTGCAGTTCCGCGGCGCGCTCGCGCTCGAGGCTCACCACCGCGCTCGGCGCGTTGCGCACGAAGCTGTCGTTGGCGAGCCGGCCACGCACCCTGGCGAGCTCCTGCTGCTCCCGGGCGATGAGCTTCTCGAGGCGCGCGGTTTCCGCGGCGGCATCGATGAGACCGGCCAGCGGCACGAGGACGGTCAGCCTGCCGACCGGCGCCGGCGCCGACGGCGGCACAGGCTCGCCCGCCCCGAGCACCGTGACGCTCGCCAGGCCCGCCAGGCGCTCGAGCCAGGCGCGGTGGCGCACGCTCAAGGCCTGATCCTGCGCCGTGGCGTCCTGCAGCAGCACCGGGATGCGCTTGGCCGGGTTGATGTTCATCTGGCTGCGGATCTGGCGCACGCCGAGTACCACCCCCTGGATCCAGGCAATCTCGCGCTCGGCTTGCTCGTCGCTCGGGAAGTCGGCGGGAGCCGGATAGGGCTGCAGCATCACGGTCTCGCCGGCCACCCCGGCGAGCGGCGCCACGCGCTGCCAGATCTCCTCGGTGATGAACGGCATCAGCGGATGCAGCGCGCGCTGCAGCGCTTCGAGCATCTGCGCGAGCGTGCGCTGCGTGCCGCGCCGCGCCGCGGCGCTGGTGTCCTCGGACTGCAGGGTCGGTTTCACCAGCTCCACGTACCAGTCGCAGAAGTCGTACCAGGTGAATTCGTACAGGGCGCTGGCCGCGTAGTCGAAGCGGTAGTCGGCGAGCGCGCTCTCGACCGCCTCGATGGTGCGGCCGAAGCGCGCCCGGATCCAGCGGTCGGCGATCGACAGCTCGACCGGCGCGCCGTCAGCCGCGGGCGTGCCCTCCCCGAGGGTCATGGTGAGGAAGCGCGCGGCATTCCACAGCTTGTTGCAGAACTTGCTGTAGCCCCCGACCCGAGCCAGGTCGAAGCTGATGTCGCGGCTCGGGGAGGCGATCGCGGCGAAGGTGAAGCGCAGCGCGTCGGTCCCATGGGGCGCGATGCCGGCTGGGTACTGCTTGCGGGTCGCGCGCTCGATCGCCGGCGCGAGCTGCGGCTGCATGAGCCCGGTGGTGCGTTTCTCCACCAGTTCTTCGAGCGAGATGCCATCGACGATGTCGAGCGGATCGATCACGTTGCCTTTGGACTTGGACATCTTGTCGCCGTGCTCATCGCGGATGAGCCCGGTGATGTAGACCTCGCGGAACGGTACATCGCCCATGAACTTCAGCCCCATCATGATCATGCGCGCCACCCAGAAGAAGATGATGTCGAACCCGGTGACCAGGACCTCTCCCGGGTAGAAGCGCTCGAGCGCGGCGGTGCTGTCGGGCCAGCCGAGCGTCGAGAACGGCCACAAGGCCGAAGAGAACCAGGTATCCAGTACATCCTCGTCCTGGCGCAGGGCGGCGCCCGCGCCGACGCGGTGCCGCGCGCGCACCTCAGCTTCATCGCGGCCGACGTAGATGTTGCCGTCGCCGTCGTACCACGCCGGGATGCGATGCCCCCACCACAGCTGCCGGCTCACGCACCAGTCCTTGATGTTGCGCATCCACTCGAAATAGGTCCGCGCCCAGTTCTCCGGCACGAAGCGGGTGCGACCCTGCTCTACGGCCGCGATGGCCGGCGCGGCGAGCGCGGCGATCTTCACGAACCACTGGTCGGTGAGATAAGGCTCGAGCACCGCGCCGCTGCGATCCCCGCGCGGCACTACCAGCCGGTGCTTGTCGACGCGCTCGATGAGTCCGCCGGCCTCGAGTTCCGCCAGCACGCGTTTGCGGGCCTCGAAGCGCTCGAGTCCGCGGAAACGCTGCGGTACGGTGTCGGCGAGCGTGGCGCGCGGCGTGAAGATGTTGATCAGCGGCAGGTGGTGGCGCTGGCCGATGTCGTAGTCGTTGAAATCGTGCGCCGGTGTCACCTTGAGGCACCCGGTGCCGAAGGCCGGGTCGACGTACGCATCGGCGATGACCGGCACGGCACGGTCCGCGAGCGGCACCAGCACCTGCCTGCCGATGAGTTCCTGGTAGCGCGGATCCTGCGGATGGACCGCCACCGCGGCGTCGCCGAGTATGGTCTCCGGGCGCGTGGTCGCTACCACCAGCTGACCCGCACCGTCGGCGAGCGGGTAGCGTACGTGCCAGAGCTGCCCATCCTCCTCCTGCGCCTGCACCTCCAGGTCCGACAGCGCGGTAAGCAGCACCGGATCCCAGTTGACGAGGCGCTTGCCGCGATAAATCAACCCTTCAGCGTGCAGCCGCACGAACACCTCGGTCACCGCGCGCGACAGCCCCGGATCCATGGTGAAGCGCTCGCGCGACCAGTCGACCGAGTCTCCCAGTCGGCGCATCTGGGCGCTGATGGCGCCGCCGGACTGCTCCTTCCACTGCCACACGCGCTCGAGGAAGGCCTCGCGGCCGAGGTCGGTGCGCTTGACGCCCTGGGCATTCAGCTGCCGCTCGACCACCATCTGCGTGGCGATGCCGGCGTGGTCGGTCCCGGGCTGCCACAGGGCATGGCGGCCGCGCATGCGCTCATAGCGGGTGAGCGCGTCCATGAGGGTGTGCTGAAAGGCATGCCCCATGTGCAGCGTGCCGGTCACGTTCGGCGGCGGGATCATGATGCAATAGGGTGCGCCCCGGCCGCTGGGAGCGAACCAGCCGTGAGACTCCCAGCGCTCGTAGATGCGCCGCTCGATGGCCTGCGGCGCGTACACCTTTTCCATTTACGGTCTTGAGATCCCGCGGGAACGTCGGGGGATTATAGCGGCTCAGGAAGCGCCGCCTTCGGGCCCGCGGCTGCCGCCGCCGCAGCGCCAGTGCCGCCTTTGTTTATGTGGCGTGGCGGCGGCGCCGCGTCGGCCGTCGCCGCGGACGGCAGAAGCGCACGTGGCGCAGTTTGCGGTGGTGGCTGGCGCCGTGGCGCGTCAGCGAGCCGCGCGCTGCAGTAGAAAGTCTGCGAGCAGCGGCGTCGGCCGGCCCGTACTGCCCTTCTGCGCACCGCCCTGGTAGGCGGTGCCCGCGACGTCGAGGTGCGCCCATTTGAGTCCCTGGGTGAATTTGCCGAGGAAAGTTGCGGCGGTAATCGCGCCGCCGTCACGCCCGCCGACATTGGCAAAGTCGGCGAAGTTGCTCTTCAGCGCTTCCGCGTACTCTTCGGTCAGCGGCAATTGCCAGCAGCGATCGTCCGCGCGCACCCCGGCCTCCAGCAGCTCGCGCACCAGCTGCTCGTCGTTTCCCATGACACCGGAATGATGATGCCCGAGCGCGATGACACACGCGCCGGTCAGCGTAGCGATGTCGATCACCGCTTCCGGGTGGAAGCGGCGCGCGTAGTGCAGAGCGTCGCACAGAATGAGCCGCCCTTCGGCATCGGTGTTGAGTATCTCCACCGTCTGTCCGGAAGCGCTGGTAGCGATGTCCCCCGGCTTGACCGCCCTGCCGCCCGGCATGTTCTCCACCGCGCCGATCAGTCCGACCAGGTGCAGCGGCACGCGCAGCGATGCCGCGAAACTCAGGGCGGCGATCACCGCCGCCGCGCCGCTCATGTCGAACTTCATCTCATCCATGCCGGGGGGATCTTTCAGCGAGATGCCGCCGCTGTCGAAAGTGACGCCCTTGCCGACCAGCACGATCGGCGGCTGCGCCTTGCGGGTGCCGCGGTACTCCAGCACGATGAAACGCGGCGCCTGATGGCTGCCCTGCGCAACCGCCAGCAGGCACCCCATCTTCTCGCGCCGCATGGCAGCGGCATCCAGCACCCGCACGCTGAGCGGCGCCGAGCGCTTGGCGAGCGCCCGCGCCTGCTCGGCGAGAAACGTCGGCGTGCAGACGTTGGCGGGGAGATTCGCCAGATCACGCTGGATCTGGGCGGCGGCCGCCACCGCCGCGCCATGTGCCAGGCCGCGCTCGGCGGCGGCGGCCTTGCGCACCGGACCGGCCAGCACCTTGGCCAGGGCGGGCGCGGGGGCTTTCTTGCCGGTTTTCAGATCGTTGACGCGGTACAGCGCAGCGCCGGTGAGTTCTGCGACCGCCCGCCCGAAATAGTAGTCATCCAGCTGCTTCGCCTCGGGGCGGTCGATGGCGAGCGCACAGCTGGCGATGCGCGTGCGCGCCAGCGCCGCCGCCGCGGCCGCCCAGGCCTTGCGCCAGCTCCTGCGGTGATAGCTCTTCTTCGCCCCCAGCCCGGTGAGCAGCACGCGCGAGGCCTTGATGCCGGGCAGATCGGCAATCAGCAGCGTGTCGCCCGCGCGGCCGGCGAAGTCACCACGTTCGAGCAGAGCCTTCAGCCGGCCCGCGCAGGCGGTATCCACGCTGCGTGCCTCGCCGCTGAGCTCCGCCTCCTCGAACACGCCGAGGACCAGGCAATCCACACCGAGTGTTGCCAAGCCCTTCGTCCAGACCCCGAATTCCATGCCATATCCCCCTGCCGTTGAGGCGCGCGTGCGTTACGATTTACCTTAGTCGCGCCTCGTGAGCGCCGCGCTCCGTTTGGTGCTTTATTGAGCGGGCGAGGCGCGGCTACGGCTGCAAGCGATGGCAAGTGTAACTCAAGTGCCCGCCGGGATTGCGGTAGGGGAGCGAGTAGTTCGTTGGGGAATACCCTCGGTCGCTACGTTCTGCGCGAGGTGGTGACCACTTGGCTGGTGGTCACCACCGTGCTGCTGGTCATTCTGCTGGCGAACCAGCTGGTGGGGGTGCTGGAGCGCGCCGCCGCCAACCAATACCCGCAGGGCGTCGTGCTGGAGCTGATCATCCTGGGGGCGCTGCAGAACCTCTCGCTGCTGCTACCCGTCGGCCTGCTGCTGGGTGTGGTGCTGGCATTCGGCCGGCTGTACCACGACAGCGAGATGGCGGCGGCGCTGGCGTGCGGGGTCGGGCCTGCCAACCTCTATCTGCCGGTGGCGCTGCTCGCGGCGCTCGGCACGGCGGGGCTGGCGTGGCTCACCCTGGTGTTGGCGCCGGATGCCACCGCGCGCGCGCTCAGTCTGCGCAGCGCGGCGCTGCGCGCCGGGCAGTTCGCGCCGCTCGTGCCCGGGAAGTTTCGCATCTTCAGCGGCGGCAACGCGGTGGTGTACGCGCAGGACATCAATCCAGACGGCACGCTCGCGGATGTGTTCGTGGAGCGCAATCGCGGCGCGCTGGTTGAGGTGGCGCTCGCCGACCGGGCGCGGCACACCGTCACGGCGGACGGCATGACGCACATACTCACTCTCTTTGACGGTGAGCGTTTCGAGGGCGTGCCCGGTGGGCCGGAGTTTCGCATCGTGCGCTTCGCCGAGCACGTGGTGCCGGTGCAGGTGCCGGTGATCAGCGAGGGCGTCAGGAATCTCGAAGCCCGATCCACCGCGAGCCTGCTCGACTCGCGCGATGCCAGCGAGCGCGCCGAACTACACTCGCGCATCGCCATGCCGCTCATGTGCGCGGTGCTGGCGCTGCTCGCCGTGCCGCTGTCGCGCCTGAAGCCGCGGCAGGGCCGCTACGCGCGCGTGTGGCTCGCGGTCGTGATCTTCTTCCTGTATGTCAATCTCATCTCGGTGGGCAAGGTGTGGATCGCACGTGGCACGATTCCGGAATTCCTCGGCCTGTGGTGGACGCACGCGGCGGTAGTGCTGCTCGCGCTCATGGTGATCGTGGGGCCGGGACTGGGTAACCGGCTGCGCTACCGGATGCGCGGACTATGAGTGTGCTCGACCGCTACATCATGCGCGCCATCCTCAGCTCGGTGCTGCTGGTGATGCTGGTGGTGCTGGTGCTCGGCGCGCTGTTCGTGTTCATCGATCAGCAGGATGACATCGGCACCGGCCACTACACGGCGCTCGGTGCCTTCTGGTACACGCTGCTCAATCTGCCGCAGCTGGCCTACGAGCTGCTGCCGATCACCGCGCTCATCGGCGCACTGCTCGGGCTGGGCTCGCTGGCGCGCGGCAGTGAACTGACGGTGGTTCGCGCCAGCGGCGTATCGATCGCGCGTCTGGCGGGCATGGCGCTGCTGGCCGGGCTGCTGCTGCTCGTGGCCGAGCTGCTGCTGGGCGAGGTGCTCGCCCCCCCGCTGCAACAGGCAGCCCGCGAGCAGAAGGCCTTCAGCAAGCTCAGCAACGTCAGCTTCGGTGGCGGGGCTGGCGCCTGGGTGCGCGACGGCGACCTGATCCTGAACGTGGCCGGGCAGTACAGCCAACGCCAGTTCGGCAGCATGCAGATCTTCGAGCTGTCGCCACAGCATCGGCTGATCGCCCTGGGGCACGCCACGCGCGCCACCGCCGGCTCGCGGGGCAGCTGGCTGCTCAGTGACTACACTGAGTCGCGCTTCGCGGACGATGCGGTGACGACCCGCCCGCCCGGGCAGCGCCTGCTGGCATCGAAACTCACCGCGGGGTTCCTTGGTCTCGCCGTCGAGGATCCGAAGCAGCTGACCAGCCGCGCCCTGTGGCGGCTGATCAGCTACTACCGCAGCAATGCGCTCGATACCCGCGAGTACCTGTTCGCGTTCTGGTCGCGCATCGCGCGCACCCTCGCCATCGCCTTCTCGGTGCTGCTCGCGATTCCCTTCGTGCTCGGCTCGCTGCGCTCCGCGGGCGCGGGCACGCGCATGATGCTGGGGCTCATTCTCGGCATCAGCTTCTTTCTGCTGCAGCGGCTCATCGAGAGCGGCACGATCGTGTTCGATCTCAACCCGGTGGTGCTCGCCTGGCTGCCCACCGCGCTGCTCGCGGCGGTGACCGTGGGGCTGCTGGCCCGCGCGCACTGAGCACGGGCCGGGTTCCTCAGAGCGGTCCTGCGGAAATGCCGGCCCGGTATTGCGGCCGGCCGTCGTTGATCGACACCCACGGCAGCTTGTCACCGACCCACAGGTGCATCTGCGGCGCGAGCAGCGTCGGATCATCGAGGCTCGCGAGCGTCACATCGATCTCGGTGGGGCGGGCGTCGTGACGATAGGTCAGCGAGGTGCCGCAGTTCGCACAGAATCCGCGCGTGACCGGCGCCGATGAGCGATATTCGGTAAGGCTCCCCCGGGTGAGTCCGAAGTTCGCCCGGGCAAAGGTCCCCCAGGGAACCATGGGCGCGCCGCTGGCCCGCCGGCAGCTGGCGCAGTGGCAGAAGCACGGGTTGCTCACCGTCCCCGAGACCTGGTAGCGCACGCCGCCGCACAGGCAGCCGCCGAGGTAACAGCTCTCGCCCATGAAGCGACGGTACCACTCGTTGACGGCAAGGTCACCGACGAGATTCGCATCGCGGCCGCCAAGGACGGCAAGACGGTCGACGTGACCGACAAGGACATGAGGCGCGGACAGACCACGACGTACACCCTCGAGAAGCACAAGCTTTGATGTGATAGCGCTGCGCGCCGGGAGCTCGTCACTTCCGGCGCGCCTTGTCCCACGTCGGGTCTCACCGCTCAGTGGTGGCGGTGCGCGGGAAATAGCCGGCAATAGATGCAGTCAGCGCCCGTCGGGTTGTCGAGCATGAAGTGGCGCACCCAGTAGCCATCGGCCCGGGAAGCCGCGAACTCGAAGGTCTGGTTCTCGAGGTCGTGTCCGACCAGTTCCAGCGCTCCTTCGGTTTCGAGGATCTCGGCCGCGCGCACCGTTTCGATCGCGCCGCGCGGGTGAACGGCGATGGTGGCCGCGCCGCCCTCGACACGCTCCGCCAGCAGTTCCACGAATGGCCGCTCGTCGTCCTCACTCAGCAGGGTGCGGAAATACTGCACGAACCTCGCGCGCGCCGAGGCTGCGGGATGCAGTCCCGCCCGTCCGGGCTCGCAGGACGCCGTCAGCTCGACCCGGTCGGTCGGAAACCCATCGCCCACCAGCCGGGTGCGTACGCGCTCCGCGGCCCCGTACTCGTTGAACACGGCGAGTAACACAGCGCTCATGTCCGTCTCCTGGCCCTGGCTGACAAGTAAGTGGCTATACGCACGAAAAAAATTCTACGCCGCGGCCCTGCGCACGTGGATCCCCTGTTCGCCCCGTGTGCCTGTGGGGTGTCTGCCTCAGCTATTGCACCGCAGCATCCTTAGGCGGGGGAGGGTAATTCGCCCCCTCAGGCCTTAGGATCCAAGCCATGTCCGGCAAAACCCGCAGAGGACGGCCGCCTCACGATGATGTACTGACTCCGGGCGAGTGGCGCGTCGTGCACGCCGTGCAGCACGGCATGAGCAATCGCGAGATCGCCGCACGCCGCGGCATCAGCCTCGATGCCGTGAAGTATCACGTGGCGAACGCCGTGGCGAAGCTCGGGCTCACGAACCGGCAGGCGCTGAGGCGCTGGTTTCGAGTGCCGGGAACGAGTGCCCTGCGCCGGCAGGAGAGACCGATCATGACTACGATGACACTCGGGCCGCTGGCCCAGATCGCACGAACGGTCCGGGACATCAAGGAGTCCGAGGCCTGGTACGGCGGGCCGCTCGGTCTGCCGCACCTGTACAGCTTCGGCTCACTGGCGTTCTTCGACTGTGGTGGCACGCGGCTGATGCTGAGTGCGCAGGAAAAGCCCGTCCCGGAATCCATTCTCTACCTGCGCGTCGGGGACATCCGTACGGCGTACGACCTGTTGCGCTCGCGCGGCGTCGAGTTTGTGGACGCGCCCCACCTGATACACCGCCATGCGGACGGAACGGAGGAGTGGATGGCGCACTTTCATGACCCCGAAGGACGACCTCTGGCGATCATGTCGCAGGCGAAGCTCTGAGAGAGCAAGCCGGGAGAGGGCGCTATTTCGGATTGTCCGGCGGGGAGGGTTTCTCGGGCGATGCATCCTTGCCGGGCACGCTCGCTTTCTCTGGCGCGGACGCCGTGGTGCTGTTCTTCACCGGTGCGGGTGGCTTCTTGAGCAGGTCCTCGAGCGGACGAAAGATGGCCGCGTACTTGTAATCGGGGACCTCGAACTCCCAGCCACCGAGGCGCGCATTGCGCGTCTGCGCCTCCGCCTCGGTTTGCTTGGCGGTGGCGCGTGCGCTCACGGTCACGAGCGAGCGTGCGCCGTCCTTGCGGCCTGCGACGTCGATCTCGAGCCCGTCGAAGGTGCGGAACAGGGCGTGCGCCGCAGCCGCGGCGGCGCTCGCCTTGCCCACATCATCGAAGCTGAGCGAGCTCAAGGAGCCGGCGATCCCGTCCGCAGCCCCCGGACCGGTCAGCTCGCGCCCCTTAGGGAGCGGGGTCACGGTGAAGTCGGTCTGCTCCTTGCGCTCGCGCGCGGCGCTGAACCCCGGACCCTCGCGGGGTCTTTCCTCGACCTGACGCACGCGCTCGGGCGCCACATCGATCAGCGCACGGTCGAGCCATCCCTTCGGGTCGGCATCCACGGTGAGTAACGGCGCCGCGAGCAGAGTCTGTGAGGCGTTGGCGACGCGCACGTATCCGGACTTGGCGCTCGAGGACTTGCCGAGGATGAGCGCCCAGGTTCGCCCGGGTGTGACCACCTCGATGCGCGTCCCGCTGGCCTTGGGGGAGTCGACGTCCTGCACCCCGAGCTGCGGGTAGTTTGCCGGCAAGCGGGTCTTCTCCTCGACGATGTTGAGCGCGCCGAGATCGAGCAGGAGCTTGCGTACCTTGCCCGCATCGGCCGGCCAGCCACGCTCGCCGACGCTCCAGCCGGCGCCGTCCCTCTTCAGCGTGGTGTGCGTGCCGTCGGCCTTACGCAGTACGAGCTCGGTCACGGCATTGACGTGATGCTCGAGGTCCGGCAGCACCAGGTCCCCGGCGAGTGTGGCGCGCTCCAGGTGCCGCTGGGACGCGATCCACATGGCGAAGGCAACCAGCGCGAGCCCGGCGATGAGAAGCGCGAGGACACGGCGTGCACTCATGGCTCACCTCAGAGGAGCGCCGGCCGGTGCTACTCGCCGCCGGCGACGCCACGCGGCCATGAGCAGCGCCACCAGCGCGAACAGGGCCGGCACCACGATGATGTTGATGATCTTGAGGGTCGTGCCCAGGCCCTTGATGTCAGCGTCCAGCCCGGCGCGCACGGCGCGCAGTTCCTTGCGGATGTGCAGTTTCTCGGTCTGGAAGTGCTCGATTTCCTGCTCCTGCTCGGGTGTGATGATGAGCGCCGACTGATTGCCGCCCTTGGAGCGCAGCGCGGTGAGCTTGTCTTCCGTTTCGTGCAACTGCTGCTCGAGCTCCTGCTCTTTCGCCCGGAAGCGGTCATCTGCCGCGCGCCGCAGTTTTTCTACGCGCTCGAACGGTCGCGTGAACGAGGCGCGGCCGCGCACACTGATGAGGTCGGTGCTGCCGGCGAGATTGTCGAGCGCGTTCTGCACCAGGTCGCCATTGCTGGCCCACGCCTGGGCGAGGCGCTGGCCGAAGAAGTTCTGCTCACGCACCCACAGATAATCCGACAGCAGATCGGTGTCGGCAAACACGACCAGGCTGAGAGCTCGTGCGGATTCCTTCAGGACGCTCTGGCCAGCGGCTGGCGTCACGCCTGCCGGCGGGCCCGCCGGGAAGGCGCTGTGCACGTTGCCGCTGACGCGCGCGGCGATCGTGTAACGTCGGCCGGTGGGCTTGAATCCGTCGCGCAGCGTCGCTGGATCGAACAGCACGCGGAAGCGTGCGACCGGCAGGGCTTGCGCGTCGGTGCTCGACTGCAACAGCGGCTCGAAATGCACTTTCGTGTCCTTGACGGGTTCGAGGTAACCCGCGGTGGCCACGTTGACGTTCGACAGTCCGGCGGTGATCACGTCGGAGGCGGTGAAGCTGCTCTTGTCGAGCCCGAGCACACCCAGGTGCGCCACCGGCGGCTCTCCCTGGCGCATGGTCACCGACAAGGCGTGAGCACGGTCGGCGACCACCTCGCCCGGGTTGAACTGCACGCCCCAGGCGGTGAGCAGTGCGGCGAGGTGCGATGACTTGTCCGCGCCCATGGCCGCCATCGGATTGCCCGCCTCGGCGCCGGACTGATCGGACTGGGCGAGCGGGTCCACGAACGCCAGGATGTGTCCGCCGCGCAGGGCATACTGGTCGATGGCGAATTGAGTCGCCGGGGACAGGTTCTTCGGGTGCACCAGCACCAGCACGTTCACGTCCGGCTCGATGCGCGTCGCGGTCGGCTCGAGCGGGCGCAGGTCAAAGAGCTGCTGCGCTTCGCTGTACACGACCCACGGTTCGCGCATCTGCCCGCTCTGCGGATCGAAGCCCGGACCCATCGGCAGCGAGGACAGCCAGGCCACCACGGGCTTCTTGGGGTTGGCGAGCTGATAGACGAGCTTGACGACGTCGTACTCGAGGAACTGCTCCTTGTTGGGATCGAAGAACTCGATGGCGGCGCGGCCGTCGGTGGAATTGGTTGCGGCGAGGCCGAAGTAGAACTGCGTACCGGCGGCTCCCACCGGAGTACCGCGCACGCCGAGCTCGGAAGCGCGGTCCTCCTCCTCCGAGAACGGCTGCGGGTCGATCACGTGCAGCCGCAGCCGGCCGCCGGAGCGCGCGGCGAGCTCCTCGAGGAACTCGCGCACCCGCACGCCGTAGGTCTTCAGCTGCGGCAGCTGCGCCGCGGCCTTTTCCGAGAAGAAGAAATACAGGTTGAGCGGCTCCTTGATGCTGGCGAGGATCCGGTCGGTTCCCGCCGCGGTGGTGTAGAGACGATTCTGTGTGAGATCCAGCCGCCAGCCCCGCAGCGCGTGGTTGAACAGTATCGTGAGGCCGATGAACAGCAGCGCGAGTGCCAGGAGCGTGCCGCCACCGAGTGTCGAGCGTTTGTTCATAGGTCTTTACGCAGGTTGAGCGCGATGGTCGTTGCCAGCAGGAAGAACCCGATCAGCATCGCGAAGTACAGCAGGTCGCGCACGTCGATGACGCCCTTGACGATGGACTCGAAATGGGTGAGGAACGAGAGCGAGGCGATCGCATCCACCAGCGCCTGCGGTGCCCAGCTGCGAAAGACATCGAGCACCAGGGGGAAGCCGGCCAGCAGGAACACGAAGCACCCCGCCACGCCGAGGATGAACGCCACCACCTGGTTGCGCGTCAACGCCGACATGCACGAGCCGATGGCGAGAAAGCCGCCGGCGAGCAGCAGGCTGCCGAGGTAGGCGGCCAGGATCGCGCCGTTGTCGGGACTGCCCAGGTAGTTGACCGCGATCCACAGGGGGAAAGTGAGCGCCAGCGCGAGCGCGGTGAAAATCCAGCCGGCGAGAAACTTGCCGAGTACCGCGTCCCACAGTTCCACCGGCTGGGTCATCAGCAGCTCGATGCTGCCGGACTTGCGCTCCTCGGCCCACAGCTTCATCGAGATCGCCGGAATCAGGAACAGGTACAGCCAGGGGTGGAAGGTGAAGAAGGCGTCGAGATCCGCCTGGCCGCGCTCATAGAAGCCCCCCAGGTAGAAGGTGAAGGCGTTGGCCAGCACCAGAAAGATGAGTATGAAAACGTACGCCAGCGGCGTCGCGAAGTAACTCGCGAGTTCGCGGCGCATGATGATGCCCACGTTGCGCATGATCCAGACCGTCCTCAGGCGGTGATGCTCCGGAACACTTCATCGAGGCGTCCGGACTCCAGGTGCAGTTCCTTCAGCTTGAATCCCTGGCGTGCGGCGAGCTCGGAAAGGGCCGGCAGAATGGTCGCACCGGAGCGCGGCAGGGCGGTGAGGCGCGCATCGCGCTCGCTCACCTCGACCTGCGCGACCGCGGGCAGCGCCGCCACGGCGTCGCGGGCGCCGGCGAGCTGCCCGGGTTGCTCGAGCTGCATGGACACCGCGTTGTGATAGCGCGAGCGCGCGGCGAGCCCGGCCGGGGTGTCGTCGGCGACGATGCGACCGCGGGAGATGATGATCGCCCGGGTGCACACCGCGTCGACCTCCTCGAGGATGTGCGTGGAAATGACGATGATCTTGTCGCGCGCCATGTCGTTGATGAGCGTGCGCACCTCGTGCTTCTGGTTGGGATCGAGGCCATCGGTGGGCTCATCGAGAATCAGCACCGGCGGGTCGTGCACGATCGCCTGGGCGAGGCCCACGCGGCGGCGAAAGCCCTTGGAGAGCGTCTCGATGGTCTGGTCGAGTACGCCGCCGAGCTGCAGGCGCTCGATGACGTGCGCGAGGCGCTGCTCACGCCGCGCACCCTTGAGCGCGCGCAGGTCGGCGACGAACGCGAGGATGTGGCGCACGGTCATCTCGCCGTAGGTCGGCGCCCCCTCGGGCAGATAACCGAGGGCCGCCTTGGCCGCGAGCGGCTCGGCCTCGACGTCGTGACCGCAGATGCTGGCACGGCCGGAAGTCGGCGTGACGAACCCGGCGAGCATGCGCATGGTGGTGGTCTTGCCCGCCGCGTTGGGCCCCAGGAATCCGAGCACTTCGCCGGGACCCACCTGGAAGCTCACATCCTCCACCGCGCTGAGCGAGCCGTAGTGTTTGGTCAGGTGTTCGGTCTTGATCATGAGATGGGATCTAGAGGCAGGGTCCGCGTGGAAGTTCCCGTGGCATTCAAAGCGCGCGATTTTGACCGGGGCGTGGCGCGGAATTCAACTGCGGAGAAATTATTCTGTAATATCGGGCTGTTAAGCTGGATACTTCAGGTGGCACCGAGGGCGCGCGGGTGAGCGCGTCATCGTTCCGCCATGGATGCGTCACGAGCGCGTCAAGAGCCGCTGCCACAGTGCACTGCAGGAGCCGTGCACCTCAAGGGCCCCCGAATGCAGTCGCTGCGCACCCGCGCCGCCGTCCTTTCCGCTCACCCGCGTCTCGGCGAGGATGCGTTGAGCGTGCACCTGGAGCTTGAACGCGGTGCGCCTTTCTGCGCCAATCCCGCCTGTGCCCTGCACGTGCGGCTGCTCGATGCACAGGTCGAGGGCGGTGGCAACTGGGTGTCACTGCCGGATGGCCGCACCTTCGGCCGCAGCCGCTGCGGCAACACGCTGCTGTGCGATGCCTGCGCCACGCACCGCGGGCCGGTGAGCATCATCGCTCAGCGCGCGAGCTAGGAACTGAAGCGCCGCCGCGTCCGCCAGTACAGGATGCACAGCGCGCCGCCGAGCATTCCGCCCAGATGGGCGAAATGCGCCACTCCCTGCTGTCGGCCGGTCACGCCGAAGAACAGCTCGAGCAGCCCGTACACGGTCACGAACAGCCACGCCGGCATCGGAATCGGCGGGAACAGCAGGATGATGCGCTGCCTGGGGAAATACCAGGCGAAGGCGAGCAGCACGCCGAACACCCCGCCCGAGGCGCCGATGACTTCCTCCTGCGCCCCGGAGCCGGTCTGCACCAGCAGCTGTGTGAGCGCCGCGGTGAGCACGCACACCAGGTAGAACATCACCAGGCGCCGGCCGCCCCAATACGTTTCCAGCGCGCGCCCGAACATGAACAACGCGAACATGTTGAAGAAGATGTGGACCAGGTTGCCGTGCAGGAAGGCGTAGCTGATCAGCTGCCAGGGTCTGAACAGCGGGCTGCCGAGCGGCCACAGCGCAAACAGTTCGGCCATGACCTCGGGGGCCAGCTGTTGCAGCAGGAACACCGCGACGTTGATGAGGATCAGGGCCCGCGTGGCGGGCGGCAGCAGGCTGAACATCCGCCCATCTTACCGGTGTTGAATCCCTGCCGGTTTAAATCGCGTCTCCCAAGTCGTCAGGCCGCGCGCAGCGACTCGCGCAGGAACTGCACCAGCGGGGGGCTGTTGCTGTGGGCGACATTGAATCGCAGCCACTGGCCGCAGCCCTGCACCGCGGAGAACAGCGAGCCGCGCGCCAGCAGGATCGAATGATCGCGGGCGCGCCGCACCAGCTCATCGACCGGAGCCGATTCGGGCACCCGGCCCCACAGAAAGATGCCTTCGCCCGGCGCCGGCTCGAACTCGATGCCCGCGGACACGAGCGCAGCCCGCGTATCGCGCCGCAGCCGCGCCAGCCGCGCGCGCGTCTGCTCCACGTGGCGCTTGTAGCGCCCGCTATCGAGGACCTCGGAAACGTAGCACTCGAGCAGCGTCGAGCCCGACAGCACCGACAGTACCTTGCGCTGCACGAGTTGCGCGATGAGTGCGCCGTCGGCGGCGATGAAGCCCACGCGCAGTGCCGGCCCGATGAGCTTGGTGTAGCTGCCGACGTAGATGACGTGGCGCAGCGCATCGATCTGCGCCAGGCGCACCGCGCTGCCGGCGTACAGGTCCCCGTACACATCGTCTTCCACCAGCGCAAACCCGAACTGCTCGGCGAGCGAGAGAATTCGGTGGCAGTGCGCCGGGTCGGCACTCGAGCCGGTGGGATTGTGCAGCAGGGTCTGCATGAAGAAGGCGCGCGGCCGGTGCGCACGCGCCGCCGCTTCCAGCGCCGCGAGATCCGGCCCGTCGGCATGACGCGGCACCGGAATCAGCCGCACGTGATGCGCGCGCAGCTGCTCGAACAATACGAAGTAGCCCGGATCCTCCACCAGCACTGCGTCCCCGGGTGAGAGCAGGATCCGCGCCAGGAGGTCGAAGGCGTGCGATGCGCCGTAGGTGGTGACGATGTTGGCGGGGGCCGCGGCGATGCCGTGCTGCACCAGCCGCGCGGCGATCTGCTCGCGCAGCTCCCCCAGTCCCTCCGGTGGGCACGGCAGCCACGGCCGGGTGCGCCGCCCGCGCACCAGGCGCGTGAGCACGGCACCGGGGCCCGCCTCCAGCAGCCAGCTCTCGGGCAGGAACCCCGAGCCGGCGGCGATGACGTCCGCGCGCTGCTGCAGACACAGGCGCGCGAGTTCCAGGGCATCCGAGCCGAGCTCCGGCAGAGCTTCGATGGCGGTGAGCGGCGCCGACAGCAGGCGCTGGGTGACGAAGAATCCACGCCCGGCGCGCGGCTCGATCACCCCGCGGGCGACCAGCCGGTCGTAGGCGTCTACCACCGTGAAGGGACTCGCGCCGACCTGGCGGGCGAACTTGCGAATCGACGGCAGACGAGCGCCCGCCGGCAGCTGCCCGTGACGCACCAGCTGCGTGATGCGCTCGCAGATCTGATCGACCAGCGGGACGGCGGAATCGCGGGTCAGCTCGAACATGAGAACCCTCAGCGCCCGACTCACCTCACCATCATGACGGCCGTCGTAGCCAACGCAAGGGCCATGGCGACGTTGAATGCCAGGCGCCCGCGTGGGGCTGCGAGGAAGCCGCGCAGCGAGCTGCCGAACAGCGCCCACACCGCCATGCACGGCAGGCCGATGCCCTCCATGATTCCCGCCATGTAGCCGCCGCGCAGCAGCAGTCCGAGCTCCTGGGGCAGAAACAGCGTCGCCGCGGTCACCGTCATGACCCACGCCTTGGGGTTGAGGAACTGGAACAGCGCGGCCTGGAAGAAGCTCACCGGCCGGCGGCTGTCGCGCGCCTCGGTGTCAGTCTGTCCCAGCATCCGCCAGCCGAGATACAGCAGGTACGCCGCGCCCAGCCAGCCGAGCGCGCCCTGCAGCGCCGGCCAGCGGGAGAACAGCGCGGAGAGGCCCGCGCACACCGCGAGCAGCTGCACCACGAATCCCAAACCGACACCGAAGATATGCGGCACCGTGCGCCGGAAACCGAAGTTCGCTCCCGAGGTGGTCAGCATCACGTTGTTGGGCCCGGGCGTGATCGACATGACGAAGGTGTAGGTCATGAAGGGCAGCGGGTCGATCATGAGGCGTTCCAGGTGGGTACCACGGGCGAGTAAGGCTGCCGCAGTCGTGGAGCGGCGGGCAGATACGCCCGGCGGCCGGCTGCAGGTACTGTACCGGGTGCAGACCGGTACGGCGGCCACGTATCATCGCCGCCTATGAATGAGCCTTTCATCTGCGACGCCGCGCGCACGCCGATCGGCCGCTACGGCGGGGCGCTGGCGGCAGTCCGAGCCGACGACCTCGCGGCCGTGCCGATCGCCGCGCTCCTCGCGCGCAATCCCTCGCTCGAGCCCGCCGCGATCGAGGAAGTGCTGCTCGGCTGCGCCAACCAGGCGGGTGAGGACAACCGCAACGTCGCGCGCATGGCGGGGCTGCTGGCGGGACTGCCGGTGTCGGTGCCGGGCGCCACGATCAACCGCCTGTGTGGCTCGGGTCTGGATGCGGTGGCGATGGCCGCGCGCCTGATCCGCGCCGGCGAAGCGCAGGTGGTGGTGGCGGGCGGGGTCGAATCGATGTCACGCGCGCCGTTCGTCACGCCTAAAGCCGACGCGGCCTTCAGCCGCAGCGCGGAAATTCATGACACGACCATCGGCTGGCGTTTCGTCAACCCGCGCATGCGCGAGCGCTATGGCATCGACTCGATGCCCGAGACCGGCGAAAACGTCGCCGCGCAGTTCAACATCGCGCGCGCCGACCAGGACCGCTTTGCGCTGCGCAGCCAGGAGCGCACCGCGGCCGCCTACGCCCGTGGTTTCTATGACACGGAGCTGGTGCCGGTGCAGATTGCACAGCGCAAGGGCAAGGCGCTCACCGTGACGCGCGACGAGCATCCGCGGCCCGAGACCACGCTCGAGCAGCTGGCCGGGTTGCCGACGCCGTTTCGGGCCAACGGCACGGTCACCGCCGGCAATGCCTCCGGGATCAACGACGGCGCCTGTGCGTTGCTGATCGCCTCCGAGGGCGCAGCCCGGCGCCTGGGCCTGACACCGCGCGCGCGCATCGTCGCCGCAGCCACCGCGGGCGTGGAGCCCAGGATCATGGGCATGGGCCCGCTGCCCGCCACGCGCAAGGTGCTGTCGCTGGCGCGCCTCACGCTCGATGAGCTGCAGGTGATCGAGTTGAACGAGGCATTCGCGAGCCAGGCGCTCGCGGTGCTGCGTGATTTGAAGCTTCCCGACGACGCGAGCCACGTCAACCCCAACGGAGGGGCGATCGCGCTCGGGCACCCGCTGGGCATGTCCGGCGCACGCCTCGCCACCACCGCCACCTGGCAGCTCGCCGCGGTGCGCGGCCGCTATGCCTTGTGCACCATGTGCATCGGCGTGGGGCAGGGGATCGCGCTCATCCTCGAGCGCGTCTGAGCACCTCAGGGTGCCGGCACACCCTCGGACCACGGCAGACGCTCCAGATCGACGTTGCCGCCGCTGAGGATCAGCCCGATGCGCAGGCCGCGCAGCTCCGGCCGTTCCGCGAGCAGCGCCGCATACGGTACCGCCCCCGACGGCTCGACGATGATTTTCATGACCTCCCACAGCTGCCGCATGGCGCGCACGATCGACTCATCGGACACCGTCGTGATGTCATCGACCAGGCGGCGGATCTCCGCGAACGGTCGCTCGCCCAGCGCGCTGCGCAGGCCGTCGGCGACGGTGTCGGGCTTGAGGCTCGGCAGAATCCGGCCGGCCCGCAACGAGCGCGCGGCATCGTCGGCGCCGGCGGGCTCGACGCCGATCACGCGGATGGCGGGCTTGAGCGTCTTGGCCGCGACCGCGGTGCCGCTCAAGAGTCCCCCGCCCCCCACCGGGGCCAGGATGAGGTCGAGATCGGGGACCTGCGTCAGCAATTCCACCGTGGCGGTCCCCTGGCCGGCCATCACCGCGAGATCGTCGTAGGGATGAACCAGGATTGCGCCGGTGGCGGCGATGAGCTGGCGCGCGGCGTGCTCGCGCGCCGCCAGCGTTGATTCACAGTAGGTGATCTCGCCGCCGTAGCGGCGCACCGCGGCGCGCTTGGTTTGCACGGTGTTGTCCGGCATCACGATGTACGCCGGTATGCCCCGCAGCCGCGCGGCGCGCGCCAGCGCGGCGGCGTGATTGCCGGAAGAATGCGTGGCGACGCCGCGGCGCGCCTGCGACTCCGACAGCGCGAATACGGCGTTGGTGGCGCCGCGCGCCTTGAAGGCGCCGCACTTCTGGAAGTTCTCGCACTTGAAGTGCAGCTGCGCACCGGCCTGCGCGTCGAGCGTCGCGCTCGTGAGCACGGGGGTGAGGCAGACCTTGCCGGCGATGCGCTCGCGCGCTTCCTGGATGAGCTTCCAGGTGAGACCTGGGGGGTTGCCGGGCATGGGCGCATCAGCATGGCACGCCTTGCGGGCGGGTCAAGCCGGGCTTCAGTGCCTGGCGCGCTCGGCAACCGCGCCGCGGTGTTGGTGCGCATCGAGCCGCGCCAGCGCGGCCGCGACGTCCACCGGAGCCGCCGCGGCGGCGGCGCCCGCGGTCTCGCGCAGCAGCGACACGATGGTGTCGGTGGCGAGGCGCGCTGAGGATGCCGACATCAGCAGCGCGATCACGCCGGTAAGCTCAGCTGCCGCCACGGACGTTCCGGACTCGAAGTCGTACTGCGCGCCGGGGCGCAGTGTGAGCACGTGCTGTGCGGGAGCACCCAAGGCACCTGGCGGCAGCGCCTGCTCGCTCCCGGAGGCGCCGATCACACCCGCGATCGCCGTCGGGAAGTCCTCGTCCGCCCCACCGGCGGCGCCGACGAACGTCACACCGTGCTTGAGCCCGCTCTGCACCAGCGCGGACAGCAACGGGTCCGCGGGACCGGCGACGCTCAGACTGATCAATGGCGCGCCGGAGGCGAGGGCGGCGGCGAGCGCCTGCGCCAGGGTGAAGGTGTTGCACGCTGCCGCGTCCGCGTCCGGCCGCAGCTGCCAGCAGGCTTCGAACACCTCGAGTTGCGCCTGCGGCGCGATGCCCACGATGCCGATGTGGTTGTTGGCGACCGCCGCGATCAGCCCGGCCATGGCGGTGCCGTGGCGCAGTAAAGAGGGGGCCGCAGCGCGGGTCGCAAGAAAGGAGTGCGTACGCACGATCCTTCCGGCCAGATCCGGATGCCGCGCATCGACGCCGGTATCGATGAGCGCGACGCGCACGCCCGCGCCCTGGGCGCGCTCGTGGGCGCGCGCGATACCGAGCGTCAGCAGATTGGTCTGCAGGTCATACAGCGGGTCGTTATAAGGAATGCCCACCGCCGGCGGATCGCTGAGGGTGTGAAACTCCTGCAGCGGCTGCGCCAGCGCGACGCGTGCATCCCTGGACAGCGCGGCGAGCACCTCGGGGACGGGCCGGCCGTTGGTGATCTCGTATACCACGCAATGCATCGACAGAGCCTTGATCGGCCAGCTTGCTACCTCCCGCAGAGAGTAGGCGGCCGCCACCCGGTGCGCCTGCTGCTGCGCGCTCTGCGCCACACGGTAGCCGTCCCCGCCGTAATGGCTGCCGGTGGTGCCGGCGGGACCGGGAGTCATGTGCGGCTCGTTGGCGAACGCCACCACGATCCGCGGGGAGGGCGAGGCGGGCGCCGCAGCGGGCGGCGCGGCGAGAGCGGGCCCACTCAGAAGCGCAAGGCACACGATGCCGGCGCGCGTGAAGGCGCACATTACGGTTCCCGCGTGCGCCGTCCCTGCGCGCCCTCGGCCCCATCGGTTCCCGTCAACGGCTCGACCCAGCGCACCCGCGCGTCGGCGCGCAGGCGCGCCGCGAGCGCGCGCATCTGCGGGCTCACTTCGCCCGACTGCGCGCTTCCGAGCGCTGTGCCAGTGAGCGGCGCGATGCCGAATATTCCGGTCGTTCCCGGGCCCTCGACCACGCGCGCGCCGGCCGAGCGCAGCATCTCCTCCATTTCCCCGACCGGCAGCGAGCGCTCGAAGGCGACGTGCAGCACGTCGGGCGTGCCGCGCCCGCTCGTGGTGTGGGTGGCGTAGAGCGGCTGCGACCAGCGGTAGGCAGTGGGTGCGAAAGCGGCGAGCCCGACGGCCAGCACGAAGCTCGCGGCCCAGGCCAGTCCCGGCGGCCGCCAGGCCGCCGCGAGCGCCGATGGAGCGCTCCTGCGACCGACCGGCCGCAGCTCCTGCGGCCTCGCGGGCGCACGGCCGTCGATGCGCTCCATCAGCTTGCGCAACGAGGGTCCGGGGGCATAGGTCACGCGCTCCGGCTCGGTCAACACCTGGCACAGGAGATGCTGCCGCGCGAGCTCCCGCGTGCAGGCTGCGCACTCGCGCAGGTGCTCCTCCACGCCGGCGCGCTCGGCGTGCGACAGCCGGCCGTTTGCGAGCCACGGCAACAGCAGCCAGGACTCCTCGTGAGGGCAAGCGCGGCTCGCCATCATGACTCGTGACGCTGCGCGCCCTGGCGCACACCCGCTACCTGCGGCGTGGCCGCGCCGACGCCGGCCAGCTGCGGCAGCAGCTTCTGCAGTTTCGCGCGCGCGTGAAACAGTCGCGTCTTCACCGTGTTCACCGGACAACCCATGATCGTGGCGATCTCTTCGCACGAATAACCCAGCTCATAGCACAGCTCCACCCCGAGGCGTTGCTCCACCGGGAGCTGCTCGAGCGCCTGCTCCAGCCAGTCGCGCAGCTCCTCGGTACGGAACGGCTCCTCACTGCTGGTGAGTGTCAGGGACTCGGCCTCCAGGTTCTGGTGTGCGAAGCGCGCGGAGGAGCGCAGCGCATTGCGGGCCTTGCGGTAGGCAATGCCCAGAATCCACGTCGAGGGCTGGGAGTCGCCGCGGAAGTCGCGTGCCTTGCGCCACACCACCCAGAAAGTGTCGTTGATGACCTCTTCGGCCAGGTCGAAGCGGTGCGTAAGGCGCGTCAGGAAGCGCGCCATGCGGCGATGGTACAGGTTATAGAGCTCCTCGAACGCCTTGCGGTCGCCGTTCGCAATGCGCGCCATGAGATCCACCTCACGCGCCACCGAGGCTGACCCGCGGTACGTCGGTTCCACCATGCCCCTGTTGCTGTAACCTTTCGGCTTCACTCCACACCTTTGCTACGGTAAGTGGCTCCCCGGCCGTCGCCGGTTCAAGGACCGCACCCGAGGACTATCCACCGCGCGGCGCACGTGGTCAAAAGCGCCAGCTCAGGGTGCCCGCGACGCGGTGGCGCGCGATCGGATAAGGGAACAGTTCCCGCGCCTGGTTCTCGGCGAAGAAGTAGCCGATATCCAGCCGCCAGCGTTGCCGCTCGAACGCAAGGCCCCCGTTGCCGTACGCATAACCGGTGGCCGCCAGCCGACCCGCGCCGGTACCGCTCGAGCGGTAGTACCCGGCGCCGCCGGTGACGAACAGCCCCTCACCGATCAGCCACTGTCCGGTCGTCTCGGCGATCCCCGCCGGGCTGCGGCTGAGGCGCGAGTAGTGCCAGTAGCGCACCGCATTCGGAATCACCGACAGCGACAGCGTCCAGCGGTCGAGCCAGGTGAGCGCGCCCGAGATCTCCTGGTAGTCGTTGGATGCCTCCTGAGATCCACCCACGAAATAGCGGCTGCGCACGCTGAGGCTCGCGTTCCAGGCGCTGGCGAGCTCAACCCGCCGCCCGAGGTAGACTTCGAAGTCGTATCCGGCGTTCGGTTCCAGCGCATGATCGCGCGTCGAGGCCCAGGCGCCGGCGAAGGTGCCCCGTGGAGTGTCGGCGTGCAGGTCGGCTTGCAGCGCCGCACGGCCGTCACTCTCCGAGACCCCGCGGTAAATGTAATCGCTGGTGAGGGCGAGATTACCGCCCCAGGCGAGCTCCGTGCCCAGGACCGTCGCAGTCGCGTGCGGCGCGGCCACTGTCATAAGTGTCCACGTCAACAGCCAGCGCGCCGGTGTGAGCTTGGCAGGGTGCGAATGAACCACGGATTGCCTGTCGGTCCCTTAAGTGTAGAGCCATCCCCTTCGCCGGCCCATTGACCACAAGGGGGGTGGCGGGCCGACCCTGAGGCTGCCGCCGGCGGTAGACGAGCCGTACCAGCCTTCCGGACGTATACTGATATATCTATGGAGACATTACCGCCGGCCGAAAGCGCCGCAGTGCGGCGCATTGTGGCGGACCTGAAGGAACGTCCCGGCCCGCTCCTGGAAGTGTTGCACGCCATCCAGGCGGCAGTGGGCTATGTTCCAGCCGCAGCCGTTCCCGTGGTCGCCGAAGGGCTGAACCTGTCGCGCGCGGAAGTGCACGGCGTAGTCACCTTTTATCACCATTTTCGCCGCTCGCGCCCGGGTGCCCACACTGTGAGTCTGTGCCAGGCCGAGGCCTGCCAGTCGATGGGCGCCACGGCCCTGGCCGCGCACGCCCGGCGTCGTCTGGGCATCGACTTTCATCAGACCAGCGCCGACGGGCGCTTCTCGCTCGAGCCGATCTACTGTCTGGGAAATTGCGCCTGTTCGCCCGCGGTCATGATCGACGGCCGGCTGTATGGCCGGGTTACGCCCGAGCGCTTCGACGAGCTGGTCGCAGACGGTGCGTCCCCGCCATGACGACCCTGGTGTACATACCCGGTGACGCAGGCGCGCTGTCCGTCGGTGCCGGTGAGGTGGCGCACGGGATTGCCGCCGAGGCGGCGCGTCGCGGTGCCGCCGTCAAGGTGGTTCGCAACGGCTCGCGCGGCGCCTACTGGCTCGAGCCCCTGGTCGAGGTGGCGACGCCTCGCGGACGCCTCGCCTACGGGCCGGTGAAGCCCGGCGACGTCGCCGGCCTTTTCGACGCCGACTTCCTGAACGGGGGCTCGCACGCTCTGTCGCTCGGAGCCACGGAGGAGATCCCCTGGCTCAAGGGTCAGCAGCGTCTGACCTTCGAGCGTGTGGGCATCATCGACCCCACGAGCGTGGCGGATTATGTGACGCACGGGGGTTACCAGGGGCTGACCCGGGCACTGTCCATGGAGCCTGCGGCCATCGTGCAGGCGATCACGACTTCCGGTCTGCGCGGGCGCGGCGGGGCGGCCTTCCCGACGGGCATCAAATGGAAGACGGTGCTCGATCAGCCGGCCGGGCAGCAGAAATACATCACCTGCAACGCCGACGAAGGCGACTCGGGCACCTTCTCCGATCGCATGCTGATGGAGGGCGATCCGCTGTCGCTCATCGAGGGCATGACCATCGCCGGCATCGCGGTGGGTGCGACCCAGGGCTACATCTATCTGCGCGCCGAGTACCCGCACGCGTTGCGCGCGCTGCGCACCGCCATCGCCGCGGCCCACCAGGCGCGTTATCTCGGCAGCGACGTCGCCGGCTCGGGCAAGCGCTTCGATCTCGAGGTGCGCCTCGGCGCCGGCGCCTATATCTGTGGCGAAGAGACCTCGATGCTCGAGAGCCTCGAGGGCCGGCGCGGAGAGGTGCGCGTGCGCCCGCCGTTGCCGGCAGTCAAGGGCCTGTTCGGGCAACCTACGGTCGTCAACAACGTGGTGACGCTCGCGAGCGTGCCGTGGATCATGCAGCACGGCGCACAGGCCTATGCGAACTTCGGCATGGGCAAATCGCGCGGCACGCTCCCCATACAGCTCGCGGGCAACATCCGCCGCGGCGGCCTGGTGGAGCGCGCGTTCGGGCTCACCCTGCGCGAGCTGCTGTACGAGTATGGCGGCGGCACGGCGAGCGGCAGACCAATCCGCGCGGTGCAGGTCGGCGGCCCCCTCGGCGCCTACATTCCCGCCTCCCAGCTCGATACCGCGGTCGATTACGAAGCGCTCGCCGGTATCGGTGCGATGCTCGGTCACGGCGGCATCGTGGTGTTCGACGACAGCGTCGACATGGCGCGCATGGCGCGCTACGCGATGGAATTCTGCGCCATCGAATCCTGCGGCAAGTGCACGCCGTGCCGGATCGGCTCGACGCGCGGGGTCGAAGTCATCGACCGGATTCTCGAGGGTGTTGACGGCGAGCGCAACGTGCGGCTGCTCGAAGAGCTGTGCGAGACCATGGTGCAGGGATCGCTGTGCGGGCTGGGCGGCATGGCGCCGTTCCCGGTGCAGAGCGCACTCAAGTATTTCCGGGAAGACTTTCGCGGGCGGGTAAAGTAAGGCGAGGAGCGAGGCGGAACATGTACGCGATAGATTACGAGGACTTCGGCACTCCACAGCCCGTGAATGGCGCCGGCACCGTCACGGTCGAGATCGACGGCCATGCGGTCACGGTCCCGGAAGGGACCTCCGTCATGCGCGCCGCGGCGCTGGGCGGGGTCAAGGTGCCCAAGCTGTGCGCGACCGACACGCTCAAGGCGTTCGGCTCCTGCCGGTTGTGTCTGGTGGAGATCGAAGGCCGCAAGGGCTACCCCGCCTCGTGCACCACCACGGTGGCCGCGGGCATGAAGATCCGCACTGAGTCCGAGAAGCTGTTGCAGCTGCGCCGTGGCGTGATCGACCTCTATGTCTCGGATCATCCGCTCGAGTGCGCCAGCTGCCCGGCCGACGGTCACTGCGAGCTGCAGGACATGGCGGACCGCGTCGGCATCACCGCCAGCTCCTACGCGCGCGGCGCCATGCACCGTCCCATGGCTACCGACGAGAGCAATCCGTACTTCGCCTTCGACCCGACGCTGTGCATCGTGTGCTCGCGCTGCGTGCGCGCCTGCGACGAAGTGCAGGGCACCTTCGCGCTGACCATCCAGGGCCGCGGCTTCGAGTCCAAGGTAGCGGCGAGCCAGGATCAGCCGTTTCTCGAATCCGAGTGCGTCTCCTGCGGCGCGTGCGTCGAGGCCTGCCCGACCGCGGCGCTCACCGAGAAGTCGATCATTGGCTTAGGGGCGGCGGAGCGCGCCGTGAGCACGACCTGCGCCTACTGCGGCGTCGGCTGCGGCTTGAAGGCGGAACTGCGCGGCGAGGGTGCGGACGTGGAGGTGGTGCGCATGGCGCCGGCGCGTGACGGTCGCGCCAACCACGGACACGCGTGCGTCAAGGGCCGTTTCGCCTACGGTTACGCCACACACGCCGACCGGGTCATCAAGCCGATGATCCGCAAGAGCATCCGTGACGAGTGGCGCGAGGTCTCGTGGGAGGAGGCGATCGGCTACGCCGCCAGCGAGCTGCGGCGCATCCAGGCGAAGTACGGGCGCGATTCGATCGGCGGCATCACCTCCTCGCGCTGCACCAACGAGGAGACCTTCCTGGTGCAGAAGCTGGTGCGCGCGGCTTTCGGCACCAACAACGTCGACACCTGCGCGCGCGTCTGCCACTCGCCCACCGGCTACGGGCTCAAGAACACGCTGGGCGAATCCGCCGGCACGCAGGCGTTCGACTCCGTCATGAAGTCGGACGTGATCCTGATCATCGGCGCAAATCCCACCGATGGGCATCCGGTGTTCGCCTCACAGATGAAGCGCCGCCTGCGACAAGGCGCGAAGCTCATCATCGCCGATCCGCGCGAGATCGCGCTGGTGCGCACCCCACACATTGAGGCCCACGAGTATCTGCAGCTCAAGCCCGGCACCAACGTCGCGCTGCTCAATGCGCTGGCGCACGTGGTGGTGACCGAGGGCTTCGTCAAGGAGGCTTACGTGGCCGAGCGCTGCGAGCCGGAGTCGTTTGCCAAGTGGAAGGCGTTCGTCGCCCAAGAGCGCAACTCCCCGGAGGCCTCGGAAGCCATCACCGGGGTGCCCGCGGAGCGCGTGCGCCGCGCGGCGCGCCTGTACGCGACCGGCGGCAATAGCGCCATCTACTACGGCCTGGGGGTTACCGAGCACAGTCAGGGCACCACTGCCGTCATGGGCATCGCCAACCTCGCCATGGCCACCGGCAATCTCGGCCGCGAGGGTGGCGGCGTGAACCCGCTGCGTGGCCAGAACAACGTGCAGGGCTCGTGCGACATGGGCTCCTTCCCCCATGAGCTCAGCGCCTACCGTCACGTGTCGGACGCAGCCGTGCGGGCCACCTTCGAGGCGGACTGGGGCGTGCCGTTGCAGGCCGAGCCGGGCCTGCGTATTCCCAACATGTTCGAGGCCGCGCTCGACGGCACTTTCAAGGGCATGTACGTGCAGGGCGAGGACTTCGTGCAGTCCGACCCCAACACTCACCATGTGAGCGCCGCCATGGCGTCCATGGAGTGCGTGATCGTGCAGGACCTGTTCCTCAACGAGATCGCGAAGTACGCGCACGTGTTCCTGCCCGGCTCCTCGTTCCTCGAGAAGGACGGCACCTTCACCAATGCCGAGCGGCGCGTGTCGCGGGTGCGCAAAGTGATGGAGCCGCTCGCCGGCTACCAGGACTGGGAAATCACCGTGCTGCTCTCCAACGCGCTCGGCTATCCGATGCACTACACGCACCCGTCCGAGATCATGGAGGAGATCGCGCGTCTCACGCCGACCTTCACCGGCCTCACCTACGAGAAGCTCGACCGCCTGGGGAGCATCCAGTGGCCGTGCAACGAGGCGGCGCCCGAGGGCACACCGACCATGCACGTGCACCAGTTCGTGCGCGGCAAGGGCAAGTTCTGGCCGACCGAGTACGTGCCCACCAGCGAGCGCTCCACCAGCCGCTTCCCGCTGATCCTGACCACCGGACGGATACTGACGCAATACAACGTCGGGGCGCAGACGCGCCGCACCGGCAACGTCATCTGGCATGCCGAGGATGTGCTGGAGATCCATCCGCACGACGCCGAGGTGCGCGGCATCAGCGACGGGGACTGGGTGGGACTCACCAGCCGCGCCGGCGAGACCGTGCTGCGCGCCAAGGTCTCCGAGAAGATCGCCCCCGGCGTGGTGTACACCACGTTCCACTTCCCCGAGACCAATGCCAACGTCGTCACGACCGAGAACTCCGACTGGGCCACCAACTGTCCCGAGTACAAAGTCACCGCCGTCGAGGTGGTGCTGGTCAACCAGAAGGACGCCTGGCAGAAGCGCGCCCAGGCCGAACGCGCCCTGCCGCACCCGGCCCGGCAGCGCAAGCGCGCTCGCGCGCCCGCCTGATCGAGGCGCTGCCTGAAGCCGCTGCGATGAGCCCGGAAGCGGTGGCGAATGCGCAGGCGCCGGGAGCCGTGAGCGCGGAACTCGCGGTCGAGCGCTGGTCGCGCGGCACGCTGTCGCGCACCACTGACCTGATCGCCGAGGAGATGCCCGTGGCGCTCGTATACCACGAGGTGCCGCACGTCGTGATGCTCGCGACCCCCGCCGACCTGGAGGACTACGCGGTCGGATTCACGCTGAGTGAGGGCCTGGTGGCGCGCGCAGAGGAGATCCGCGGCGTTGAGGTCAGCTACGGGGACGCCTCCGCGGACGTGCACATCACGGTCGCCTGGGAGCGCTTCACGCAGCTCCTGCAGCGTCGCCGCAACCTCACCGGTCGCACCGGCTGCGGCCTGTGCGGGGCGGAGAGCGCCGCGGATGCCATCCGCGAGTGCGGCCCGGTGCCGGCGGGGGTGAGCACCAGCGCCGCCGATCTGCACGCGGCCATCCAGCAGCTGTCGTCGCGGCAACCGATCAACGCGCGCACCGGCAGCGTGCACGCGGCGGCGTGGGTGGTTCCGGGAGAGGGGATCAAAGTGGTGCGCGAGGACGTGGGCCGGCACAATGCCCTGGACAAGACCATCGGGGCGCTGTCGCGCGCGCAGGCGGATTTCACGGCCGGTTATATGCTCATCACCAGCCGCGCCAGCTACGAGATGGTGCAGAAGTGCGCCACCGTCGGGATCTCGCTCCTGGTCGCGCTGTCGGCGCCGACGGCCTTCGCGGTGCGCCTGGCGAAGCGCGCCGGGCTCACGCTGGTCGCGTTCGCGCGGACCGACCAGCACGTCGTGTACGCGCATCCGCAGCGGCTGACGTGACCTGAAGCGGCAGGCACATGAATATCGATCTGCTCATCAAGATGACCAACGAGATCGGCCAGTTCTTCGCCGGCACCGCGGCGGCCCCGGAAGCGGCGCGCGCCGTGGCCAATCACCTCAAGCGTTACTGGGAGCCGCGCATGCGCGCGCAGATGATCACCTACTTCGAGCAGCGTGACGGCGCGGGGCTGACCGAGCTCGCCCGAAGCGCCGTGGCACTGATGGTGGCCGACAGCAAAGCCCAAGTCTCTGCGGGCGCCGCTTCGCGGGGCGCCAAGGCATGAAGCCCGCCCGCCCGGGGCGGGCATTGATCTGCGGCTCTCTGGCGTACGACACCATCATGGTGTTCGGCGATCGTTTCGCCAATCACATCCTGCCCGACAAGATCCACATGCTGAACGTCGCGTTCCTGGTGCCGCAGCTGCGCCGCGAATACGGCGGTTGCGCCGGCAACATCGCCTACAACCTGGGTCTGCTCGGGGACCTTGGGCTTCCGATGGGCACCGTGGGGCGCGACTTCGCTCCTTACCGGGAATGGATGGCGCGCGCCGGCGTGCCCGACGATCACGTCAAAGTGATCGATAGCGAGCTCACCGCCCAGGCGTTCATCACCACCGATCTCGATGACAATCAGATCACCGCGTTCCATCCGGGGGCGATGCAGCACGCGCACCTCAACCGTGTAACGGATGCGCCTGATATCGCCATCGGCGTCGTGGCGCCTGACGGGCGCGAGGGCATGATCCAGCACGCCGCGCAGTTCGCCGCGGCGCGTATCCCGTTTGTTTTCGATCCCGGTCAGGGGCTGCCGATGTTCAGCGGCGCGGAGCTGGCGCACTTCATTTCCCAGGCGACCTGGGTCACGGTGAACGACTACGAATGGCAGCTGCTGCAGCAGAAGACCGGCTGGGGCGTGGGCGAGCTCACGCAGCGCGTGGCCGCGCTTATCGTGACGCGCGGCGCGGCCGGCTCAGTCATCCACACCCGCGACGGCGAGATCGCGATCCCGTGTGCCAGGGCAGAGGTGGTGGTGGATCCCACCGGATGCGGTGACGCCTATCGTGCCGGTCTGATCCACGGCCTGCTGCACGGTCTTGACTGGCCGAGCACCGGGCATATTGCCTCGCTCATGGGCGCCATCAAGATCGAGTCGCGCGGCACGCAGAATCACCGCTTTACGCGCGCCGAATTCGACGCGCGGCTGGCGGCGGCCTTCGCGCCGGCTGGCTAGCCAAGGCCGCGGCCACCTGGGTTAAACTATTCTCCATGGCGAATGACTATCTCTTTACCTCCGAGTCGGTCTCCGAAGGCCACCCGGACAAGGTCGCGGACCAGATCTCCGACGTGGTGCTGGATGCGATCCTCGCTGAAGACGTGCGCGGTCGCGTCGCCTGCGAGACCCTCGTCAAGACCGGCGTGGTGATCGTCGCCGGAGAGGTCACCACCTCTGCCTGGGTCGATGTCGAAGCACTGGTGCGCAGGACGGTGCTGGACATCGGCTACAACTCATCGGACATGGGATTCGACGGCGGCAGTTGCGGCGTGCTCAACCTCATCGGCAAACAGTCCCCCGACATCGCCCAGGGCGTGGATCGCAAGGACGAGCGCAAGCAGGGAGCGGGCGACCAGGGACTGATGTTCGGCTACGCCACCAACGAGACCGATGTGCTGATGCCGGCGCCGATCACGCTCGCCCACCGGCTGGTCAAGCGCCAGGCCCAGGTGCGCAAGTCCGGCAGGCTTCCGTGGCTACGACCGGATGCCAAGAGTCAGGTCACGCTGCGCTACGAGGACAACAAGCCGGTGGGTCTGGAGGCGGTGGTGCTGTCGACCCAGCACAGCCCGGAAGTCTCCACCAAGGCGCTGCGCGAGGCGGTGATGGAGGAGATCCTCAAGCCCGTCCTGCCGGCCCAATGGGTCGATAAGCGCACCAAGTACCACATCAACCCCACGGGGCGCTTCGTGATCGGCGGACCGGTCGGGGACTGCGGACTCACCGGGCGCAAGATCATCGTCGACACCTACGGGGGCTACGCCCGCCACGGTGGCGGCGCGTTCTCGGGCAAGGACCCTTCCAAGGTCGATCGCTCGGCGGCGTATGCCGCGCGCTATGTCGCCAAGAACATCGTGGCGGCGGGACTTGCCGAGCGCTGCGAGGTGCAGGTGTCCTACGCCATCGGCGTCGCCGAGCCGACGTCGATCATGGTGGAGACTTTCGGCACCAGCCGCCTGTCGCGCGAGCGCCTGACGCAGCTCATCCGCAAGCACTTCGACCTGACACCCTATGGGCTGCGCGCGATGCTCGATCTGGTGCGACCGATCTACCGGAAGACCGCGACCTACGGTCACTTCGGCCGCACCGAGCCGGAGTTCACCTGGGAGCGCACCGATCTCGCCCAGACACTGGCCGCCGAGGCCAAGGACGTGCGCGCAGCCTGAAGGAGAGCAGTCAGCCGCATCGCGGCAGCCACGCTTGCTGAGGAGCGTTGCGACAGACCGGTGCGCGAACAGGCACCGTGCCTGCCAGGCTCAGCAGGCGTCGGGTCATCCATACGGCGCTCACTCTGTCATTCGGAGTATCGAGCATGAACGCCACACTGAAACCCGCCGTCCACGGCGGCGACTACAAGGTCGCCGACCTGGCACTCGCCGACTTCGGGCGCAAGGAGATCGCGATCGCCCAGACCGAGATGCCCGGTCTCATGGCAATACGCGAGGAATTCGCGCGCACTCAGCCCCTGAAGGGCGCGCGCATCTCCGGCTCCCTGCACATGACCATCCAGACCGCGGTGCTCATCGAAACGCTGCAGGCGCTCGGGGCGAGTGTGCGCTGGGCCTCGTGCAACATCTTCTCCACCCAGGATCACGCCGCCGCCGCCATGGCCGCGCGCGGCATCGCGGTGTTCGCCTGGAAGGGCGAGTCGCTCGAGGATTACTGGGAGTACACGCACCGCATTTTCGAGTGGCCCGACGGTGGCTACTCCAACATGATTCTCGACGACGGCGGTGACGCCACGCTGCTGCTGCACCTGGGGACGAGAGCCGAGAGCGACCCCGGCGTGATCGCTAAACCCGGCAGCGACGAGGAGCGCGCGCTGTTCGCCGCCATCCGCGCCAGGCTCAAGAGCGATCCGCGCTGGTATTCCACGCGCATCCGCCAGATCCGGGGCGTCACTGAGGAAACCACTACCGGGGTGAAGCGCCTGTACCAGATGGCGAACGAGGGCAAACTCGCATTCCCTGCGATCAACGTGAACGATTCGGTCACCAAGAGCAAGTTCGACAACCTGTACGGGTGCCGCGAGTCGCTGGTGGACGCCATCAAGCGGGCCACCGACGTCATGGTGGCGGGCAAGATCGCCGTGGTGTGTGGTTACGGGGATGTCGGCAAGGGCTCGGCCCAGGCGCTGCGGGCGCTCTCGGCCCAGGTGTGGGTGACCGAGATCGATCCGATCTGCGCGCTGCAGGCGGCCATGGAAGGCTATCGCGTCGTCACCATGGAGTACGCGGCCGACAAGGCCGATATCTTCGTCACCGCGACCGGCAACTTCCAGGTGATTACGCACGATCACCTGCAGCGCATGAAGCACAACGCCATCGTGTGCAACATCGGCCACTTCGACAACGAGATCGACGTCGCGAGCCTGAAGCGCTACCCGTGGGAGAACATCAAGCCCCAGGTCGACCACATCATCCTGCCCGACGGCCGGCGGCTCATCCTGCTGGCCGAAGGCAGGCTCGTGAACCTCGGCTGCGGCACCGGCCACCCGAGTTTCGTGATGAGCTCGAGCTTCGCGAATCAGACGATCGCGCAGGTGGAGCTGTTCAGCCACCCGGAGAAGTATCCGGTGGGTGTCCATGTATTGCCCAAGCAGCTGGATGAGAAAGTGGCGCGGCTGCAGCTGAAGAAGCTCGACGTGCAGCTCACGACTCTCACCGAGAGCCAGGCGCGCTACATCGGTGTAGACAAGTCCGGTCCCTACAAGCCCGATCACTACCGCTACTGATGAGCGCTCCAACAGCCAAAGCCGGCGCCGCCGCCGGGCACGCCGCCCCCGCGCCGCGTACCGCCGGCGGCGCGGTGCTGCTCGACGGCAAGCTGGTCGCCGCTCGGGTGCGCGCCGCGGTCGCGGCGCGTGCGGCGCAGTTCGCCGCGCGCCACGGACGGCGCCCCGGACTCGCGGTGGTGCAGGTGGGGGAAGATCCGGCCTCGAGCGTGTACGTGCGCAACAAGCGCAGCGCCTCGCAGGAGGCCGGGATCGAGTCCTTCGCGCACGACCTGCCGGTGAGCACCCGCGAAGGGCAGATTCTCGCCCTCATCAACGCGCTCAATCACGATGAGCGGGTCGACGGCATCCTGGTGCAGCTGCCTCTGCCTGCCGGGGTGGATAGCAACCGGGTGATGGATGCCGTGGATCCCGTCAAGGACGTCGACGGCTTCCATCCGGTGAACACGGGGTTGCTGGCGCAGAAGAGACCCAGGCTCCGTCCGTGCACGCCGTACGGTGTGATCCGGCTCGCGCAGGAGTACGGCCTGGCGCTGCCGGGCCTGCGTGCGACCGTGGTGGGCGCTTCCAACATCGTCGGCCGGCCCATGGCGCTGGAGCTGCTGCTGGCGCGTGCCACCGTGACCGTGTGCCATACGGGAACCCGCGACCTCAGGGCCGAAGTCGAGCGTGCCGAGCTGCTGGTGGCCGCGGTCGGCAAGGCCGGCTTCATCCCCGGGGACTGGATCCGTCCGGGGGCCGCGGTATTTGACGTGGGAATCAACCGCAGCGCTTCCGGCAAACTCGTCGGTGATGTCGAGTTCGAGCGTGCGGCCGAGCGTGCCGGCTGGATCACTCCGGTGCCCGGCGGTCTGGGTCCGATGACCATCGCGATGCTGCTCTCCAACGCGGTCGATGCCGCCTGCCTGAGGGCCGGCACGCCGCTGTGACTGCACGCCTGCCGCGCGGCGGGCTCGTCATGTTGGCGTGTTCGGTTGTCGTCTATCGCCGACGCCGCGCACGATCATCAGTCATCGTTGGTGCAATCGGCGGCCGCGACCGTTACATCTCGTGCATTGACCCTCAGGTGAGTTGCACCAGCAGCTGCGCGGCGTCTTTCCAGCGCAGTCAGTCTTAGGCTGTACCGCGGGCACGGGCGCGGCAACAGATCACGCCGGCGCGCTGCGCCGAAGCAACATCTAACCCTTGACTGCGCTGGCTGCGCCATTTCCAACATGTTACGATTGAACTTCGGCGCGCGCTTGGCCAGTGATCCGTGTATCATGACCAGCCCGGCCCTCCGTTGGGTGATTGTGGAGTAGGAACGATGGCACGACGTCCACCGAACGATGGCGCATCCTGGAGCGCCCGTGAGCTGAAGACTCTGAAGGCACTCGCGAAGGCGGGAACCCCAACCGGACAGGTCGCCAAGAAGCTCGGGCGCACGGCGGCCGCGGTTCAGCAGAAGGCCATGCGCGCGGGCATCTCCTTCAGAGCGGCGAAGCGCTCCGGAGCCCGGAGAAAGAAATAGGGCGCGGGTTTTGGTTTTTCGGGCCCGGGCGCCGGACGCGGCGGCGGTGGGCCCGGGCGATGGGTTCGCAGCCGATCCCGAAGATGCCGGCCTGTAAGGGCGGGCCCTGACTCCCTGACAATACCGGCTCCCCGGCGATCGGCGTCGGCCAGCAACGAAGGGGGCAGCATGTTCAGGCTCATCCGGCTCACGTGGGTTCCCGTGGCGCTCATGCTCGGGGCCTGCGATGTGCAGGTGCACGATCAGACGCCGGCCGAATATCCGGCCAACCACGACATCGGGATGTACGACATCAAGGCGACCGTGACGCGCGATGCGCTGGTGACGCCGGGGTCGGTATTCCTGTTTGCCCTCGGGGAGAATCATCAGAGGATTTCACTCAGCCAGGAAGGCTCCGAGTGGCGCGGGTTATATTCGGTGCGCTGTCAGAGCAGCTTCCCGCTGCAAATCCTGGCCGAGTGGAAGCTGACGGGACTGGCGGTGCGCCACAAGCTGGTGCCGCCGCAACCCCGGCAGATCAAACTGGTCGAGCCATCGCTCACCTACTCGGCGAGTTTCGACTCCGCGGGCAAGCCGCCCAAAGGCGGCTGGGTGGGGAGCGTACAGTATCGCTTCGTGACGGTGCCGAGCGCGCAGATCACCGCGGCACGTATCGAGCCCTCGAGCGAAGCTGCGGCGGACCTCAAGGCGGCCAAGGCCATCTCGGTACTGACGCCGCTGCCGGTCGTGGCGGGCTGTGGCGACCTGGCCGAGATCCGTCTCGCGGCGAGCGATGCGCACGCGCACGGCACGCTGGTGATCGAAACCGATCACCCGGCCGTGCCTCACTGGCAGACGAGGGTCGAGTTCTCGCCGAAATGAGCGGCGCGACCCGAGACCTGCGGGCACTGGGGGCTGCGGCCGCGGTTGCGCTCATGGCGTGCACGGCGGCGGCCGCGGTGCCCGCGGCAGAGGCGCCGCTGAAGATCGGCATCATCGGTGCGGGACACATCGGCGGGACGCTCGCCTCACTGTGGGTGAAGGCGGGCCATGAGGTGCTGGTCTCCTCGCGGCACCCCGAGCAGCTCCAGGGGCTGGTGCGCTCGCTCGGACCCAGGGCGCGGGCGGGCACGCCGCGCGAGGCGGCGCTGTTCGGCAATGTCGCGCTGATCTCGGTGCCCTATGCGGCGCTGCCGCAGATCGGGCGTGACCTCAGGACCGAGCTCAGCGGAAAGATCGTGCTCGAGACCGGCAATCCCTATCCGCAACGCGATGGCGACATGGCGGTGGAGGCACGCCGCAAGGGCACCGGCGTGAGCTCGCCGGAGTTTCTGCCGGGCGTGCGCCTGGTGAGGGCATTCAACGCCATAAACTCCGGGGACCTCGCGAGCGCAGCGCACCGCAGCGGCGAGCGGTTCGCCATCCCGCTCGCCGGGGACGACAGCCAGGCGCTCGAGATGGCGCAGCGACTGGTGAGAGATGCGGGCTTCGAGCCGGTGGTCGTCGGGCCGCTCGCTCGCGCGCGCGAGTTCGATGTCGGGACGGCGGTCTATACCCGCCTCATGACGGCGGCGCAGCTGCGGCAGGCACTCGGACTGAAGTCGCGTTAGGCCGCCGGCGGCGGCTGACGATCGACCTTCGGCAGCCGCTCGTCGAAGCACGCCCAGCTCGGTGCGCTCGCGGTCCAGATCGTCACGCTGGGCCTGATGAGCTCGGGGTCGTCGAGCGTGCCGGCGCGCACGAAAATCAGGTGCGGCCGCGCTTCCGAGGCGCTGAAGAGATGCGTTCCACAGGCCGGACAGAAGCGCCGGCGCGCCACGTTGCCGCTGTCGGCGATCAGATGGTAGTCGCGCAGCTCACCGTTCACCGTCACCGCCTCGCTCGGGAAGCAGGTGTTCACGGTGGCGCTGCCGGCGCCGATGTATTGGCAGACGCGGCACCAGCAGGTGCGGGTGACGATGGGTGCGGCGCTGATCGAATAACGGACCGCCCTGCACAGGCAGCCACCGGTAATTTCCATCGCTGGGCTCCTCTGCCGGGAATGTTTGCGGGAGCGAGCGTAAGCGGAAGGGAGTGCACCGGAGTGATGCGAGCTCAAATCCGAACGTCTGGAAAAAGTGCCCGCGCTGAAAAAGTTGGGCCGCTCGGGAGCGCGTTCAATCCGGTGCGATGGGGAGTATCCTGCAACGGCCCTGAACCCTCGGTGAATAGCTCGCCGGCGTGAGCGGCGGGTCGCACGATGGAGACACAGGCGCATGTCCCCGGAGAGGTGAAAACCCTGCCTGCGGAACACAAGGGGACGGTGGCCGGTGCGAAGCCGCATCTGTCGTTCTGGCAGATCTGGAACATGTGCTTCGGGTTCCTCGGCCTGCAGTTCGGCTTCGCCCTGCAGAACGCCAACGTCAGCCGCATCTTCCAGACCCTGGGTGCGAGCCTGGAGCAGATACCGTTGCTGTGGGTCGCGGCTCCTTTTACCGGGCTGGTGGTGCAGCCGTTGATCGGCTATTTCTCCGACCGCACCTGGACGAGGCTCGGCCGCCGCCGGCCTTACTTTGTGGCCGGAGCAGTGCTTGCTGCGACCGCCCTGGTGCTGATGCCGCGCTCACTGAATCTGTGGATGGCGGCGGGGCTGCTGTGGATGCTCGATGCCGCCATCAATGTGTCCATGGAGCCGTTCCGCGCGTTCGTGGGTGATCAGCTGAACCCCGAGCAGCGGCCGGCCGGTTACTCGATGCAGAGCTTCTTCATCGGTGTCGGCGCCGTGGTGGCGGGCATGCTGCCATGGCTCCTCGACCGGGCGGGCGTCAGCAACCACACCGCCGCGACTGCCAGCGTGGGGATACCGGATACGGTTCGCTACGCCTTCGAGATCGGCGCCGGCGTGCTGCTGCTCGCCATCGCCTGGACCACGCTGCGCTCGCGTGAATATCCGCCGCAGGCGCTGTTGTCCTTCGACGATGCCGCGCCCGTCGGCGCGACCGAACCCCTCGACCCGCGGCGCGAGCGCCGCAAGGGTCTTGCCTGGGGTCTCGCCGGACTGGCCGGGCTCACCCTGGTTGCTCTCTGGAGGTTGGATCCGCAGTTGTATCTGCTGTGTGCCGGTGCACTGCTGTGGGGTGTGGCGCAGTGGCTCCACGGCCGGGGCGTCCCGCCGGGGATGTTCGCCAGCATCATGGGCGATCTTGCGACCATGCCGCAGACGATGCGGCGTCTCGCGCCGGTGCAGTTTTTTTCGTGGCTGGCGCTGTTCTCCATGTGGATCTATGCGACCGCAGCGGTGGCCCAGGTGCACTACGGCAGCGGCGATCCTCACTCGGCTGCGTTCAACCGGGGCGCCAACTGGGTGGGCGTGCTGTTCGCGGCCTATAACGGCTTTGCCGCGCTCGCCGCGGCCGTCATTCCCCTGATGGTGCGCAGGTTCGGCCTGCGCGCCAGTCATCTGATCAACGTATGGCTGGGGGCTGGGGCGCTGCTGTCGTTCCTCGTGATCCGCGACCCGCACTGGCTGCTGCTCGCCATGGTGGGGATGGGTTTCGCGTGGGCGTCCATACTCTCGCTTCCCTACGCGCTGTTGTCGGACAGCCTGCCGGCGCAGAAGATGGGTCTGTACATGGGCGTATTCAACTTCTTCATCGTCATTCCGCAGCTGGTCGCGGCGAGCGTGCTCGGATTCCTGTTGCGGGTGATGTTTGGCGGCGCGCCGATCTACGCGCTGGTGCTCGGCGGCCTCAGCTTCGTGCTGGCCGGGCTGCTGGTCCTGCGCGTCCCGCAACCGGCCCCCGAACGCGACGGCGGGCGTGAACTTCGCGCGGCCTGACTTGCCCAATCATCGGGAGTTACGTGATTGCCGTCCCTGCTACACATTGGCCGGATCTCGATCGCCGCCGGTTTGCTGCTCGCGCCGCTGGCGCTCGCCGGGGAACTGTCGGCGGTCACGATCGACTTCGCGCCGCCTGTCACGACGAAACTGCAGCGCTATGGCACCGCTGAGACTGCTGCGTTGCGCGCGGCGATTCTCGCGGCGCTGGCGCGCGAAACCGGGCGGGTCGCCATGCCCGCGAGCCTCGCGGCCACGGTGATGGTGCAGGACCTCGCGCCCACCCATCCGACCCGCCAGCAGGTGAACGATGATCCGGCCGTGGATGCGGTGCAGACAAAGTATCTCGGTGGCGCGGCGTTGATCGGCTACGTGCGCGACGCCAAGCAGCACGTGGTCGCCGTGGTCACCTACCGCCACTTTGCCCCCACGCTCGTCCAGGGCTCCGCTTCGCTCGATCCGTGGGCTGACGCGCGCCTGGCGATTGACCAGTTCGCCGCCAAATTAGCCGCCGCCTGCCGCGATCTGCCCGCGAGCGAATCGCTACGGTCCCGGGAGCGCGACCGGATCGGGGCAAACCGCGCCCGCACCACATGAGCGCCGCACCACCAGGCGCGTAGGCAACATCCGCGCCTCTGCGGGCTCCTCGCGGATCTGCCTGAGGAGAGTGTCGACCAGCACCTCGCCTGCGAGACGGGTATTCTGCGCGATGGTGGTCAGCGGAGGGTTGGCGAGCCCCGCCGCCGGGATGTCATCGAAGCCGACCACGGAGACCTCCGTGGGCACATCGATCCGATGCTCCTTGAGGGCGCGCATCGCGCCGAGCGCGATGAGGTCGCTCGCACCGACGATCGCGTCAAACGCAATACCACGCCTCAGCAGCTCGGTGGCCGCCGCGTACCCCGCCTCTTCCGTGGTGATGGCGTCCACCTGCAGGGCAGGGGTTGCGGGGACGTGTTCCTCACCGAGGGCTCGCAGGAAGCCGCGGTACCGATCGAGGAATTCAGGGCAGCCTCGCGAGGCGCCACCGAGAAAAGCGAGCTTGCGTCGGCGCAGGCCGATGAGGTGGCGCGCGGCCTCGTAGCCGCCCTGGCAATTGTCGGAGCCGATCGACAGTCCCGGCTGCCCGGGCTGCACGGCACCCCAGCGCACGAAATGCGTGCCTTGCGCGGTCAGGCGCTCGAGCCGTATCCGGTACTGCAGATAGTCGCCGTAGCCCAGGAGTATCAGGCCGTCGGCCCTTCTGCTGTCCTCGTATTCCTCGTGCCAGTTCCCCGACTGCTGCTGGAACGAGACCAGCAGGTCATAGCCGCGCTGCGCGCAGGCGCGCGTCACCGAACCCAGCATCGACACGAAAAACGGATTGATCGCGGAGTCATCCGGGGTCGGGTCCTCGAAGATCAGCAGTGCCAGTGTGTTGGAGTGCTGGAACCGCAGGTTCGACGCGTTCTTGTCGACCTTGTAGTTCAGCTGTTGCGCAACCGCGAGCACACGCTTGCGCGTTTCTTCGCTCACTTGCGGGCTGCCACGCAGAGCGCGCGACACGGTCGGCTGGGACACGCCGGCTTGATACGCGATGTCAAAGGACGTGGCCTTGCTCGGCACACGCCCGTGAGCTTTCTCGTGACTCACTGGTTCGTCCCCCTTCCGCAACACCCCAGTATAGATCCAAAAGACCCGGATCAGGGACGCGGCCTGGAAGCCCTCGGTGCGGGCGCCGCTCAGCGCACCAAGCCCCTGTTTTTCAGATGAATACGTATGCCGAGCCTTCCGATCCGTCGGGACGGGTCGATAAGCTGACCCGTGCCCTGGAGCGCGGGGAATCTGGGTCCGCCGCCGTCTGCGGCGCACCACAATCTGAGGGGGGAAGGAGCGTGGATCGTTTACAGCACGTGCGATTGGTGTCGTCCGGCCTGCAGCCTGATGCTGTCGCTGGCTGCGGCGAGTCCCGCCTACTCACAGGAGCAGCCGGGGACAGGCTCGGAGTCCACCGAACATTCGCTGCGGACCATCACGGTCACCGGAGGGTGAAACCGGCGGCTTGCAAACATCAAATGCATTTCGATTTGTAAGGGGAGTCACCAGATGCCGACTGTTACCGTCCGCACCGCGCTGCGCGCCATGCTTTCGTTGCCCTTGTCGTGGGCCCCGCTCGTGATCACTTTCGCCGTGCCGGTCGCCGCGCAGGATGCTCCTGCTGCGGGCGAGCCAGTGCAGGAAGTCGTCGTCACTGGCATCCGCCGCGGCATCGAGGATGCGATCAAGCTGAAGGAGAACTCGGGCAGCATCGTCGAGGCAATCTCCGCCGAAGACATCGGCAAACTGCCCGACACCAGTATCGCCGAGTCGATCGCGCGCCTGCCAGGACTGACCTCCCAGCGAGCTGAAGGCCGTGCTTCGGCGATCAGCCTGCGCGGCACGGATCCCGGCTTCACCACCACGCTGCTGAACGGCCGCGAGCAGGTGAGCACCGGCGACAACCGCAGCATTGAATATGATCAGTACCCGTCGGAGCTGCTGAGCTCCGTCGTGGTTTACAAAACCCCGGACGCGCACCTGATAGGCCAGGGCCTCGCCGGAACGATCGACCTGCGGACCGCTCGACCGCTCGAATTCGGCAAGCGCGCCCTGGCTTTCAACGTACGCGGCGAGCGCAATTCAGACAGTGGCCTGGGGGCGGACTCCACCGACAAAGGCTACCGCGCCAGCTTCTCGTACATCGATCAGTTCATGGACCATAGCCTCGGGGTCACTTTCGGGATTGCACGCCTCAATTCCCCGCTGGCGACTGAAGGGTTCGGAACCTACGAGCCCTGGGGTGCGAATGCGGGTGTGTTCACCACCAACGGCATGAAGGTGCGCACCGATATGGGGAGCAACACCCGTGACGGCGCGATGGCCGCGCTCGAGTGGCGGCCGGTCGATTCCTTCACCAGCATACTCGATCTCTACTACACCAAGAGTCACGAGAAGGACAACGCACGCAGCCTCGAGGTGAACGTCAGTGGATATCCGGCCAGTGGCGACCCCAACGTACCGGGGGGCACGCCGATCGGTATCACTAACCCGACCATCCGGGAGAACTCCACTGTCGCCGGCACGCTGAGCACGGTTCTGCCGCTGGTGCGCAACTTCCAGTTCATCACCGACGACAAGATTTTCGCGACCGGCTGGAACAACAAGTGGTCGGGTGGCGGCTGGAATCTGGCGGGCGACGTGAGCTACTCGCGCGCCACGCGCGATCAGTTCCAGCCCGAGAACAATGCCGAGTACGTGCCGATCCCCAACGGCACGAATCCGCCTCTGAATCAATACGACACGGGTCAATTTGCGCTGTTCGGCACGTCGATGCCCTCGCTCACTTTCCAGCGAAACTACACCGACCCGACCCAGGTGCAGATCGGCCCAACGATCTATGGGACGGGCTATGTCAAGAAGCCGCACATTCAGGACGAGCTCAAGTCTGCGCGCATCGACGTGTCGCGCGAGCTGAACGGCTGGTTCGATTTGGTTGCGTTCGGCGTCAACTACGCGGATCGCTCCAAGGACAAGAAATCACCCGAGAGCGGCCTCTCGACCCTGGCGGGCGGGTTCACCCAGATCTCTTCACAGTACCTGCTGTCGCCGACCAACCTGTCGTATGCGGGAGCGCCCTCGGTGCTGGCGTGGGATGTGCCGGCGGTCATGGCGGCGTACTACAAGCCGATCGTGTACGGGGATCCCACGACCCTGTCGTATCTCATCGGCAAATGGTGGACCGTCAAGGAGAAGCTCACCACGTCCTACATCCGCGGTGACCTGAACCACGTGCTCTCATCGAGTGTGACGCTTAAAGGTAATGTCGGCCTTCAGGTCATCGGCACCGATCAGAGTTCCAATTCGTTCTTCCACAACTCGGTGACCAACGCGGTCACTCCCTTCACCGACGGCAAGAAGTACACGGACGTGCTGCCGGAGATCAACCTGGTGTTCGCGCTGCCCGAGCAGCAGGCGGTGCGCCTCGGTCTGGCGAAGGAAGTAGCGCGTGCGCGCATGGATCAGCTCAAGGCGTCTCAGGAGATCGGGACCATCACCAGCGGCGGCGTGCTGCACCCCAACGGCAGCACCGGCAATCCCAGGCTCGACCCGTGGCGCGCCGATGCAGCGGATCTCTCGTACGAGAAGTATTTCAGCGGCAAGGCGTACGTTTCGGGGGCGGTTTTCTACAAGAAGCTGAAGAGCTACATCTTCAACGAAACCAACCCTCACGACTTCGGCACGTTCTTGTCGACGCTGCCAGCGAGCATCACCTGCCCGGCTGGCCCGCCCTGCCCGCCGCAGAGCAACATCGGACTGCTGTCGGGGCCGGTGAACGGCCAGGGCGGCAACCTGAAGGGCATCGAGCTCACCGCATCGCTCCCGGGCGACATGATCTCCGACGCGTTGCGCCACTTCGGCACCATCCTGAGCATTGCGCAGACCGACAGCAACATCACGGTCCAGGATGCCAACGGCACCAACGTCATCTCGGGCAACAATCTCGGCAACATACCGCTGCCGGGACTGTCCAAGACCGTGTGGAGCGCGACCTTCTACTATGAGAATGCGGGCTACTCCGCGCGCATCTCAACGCGCGCGCGCTCCAAGTACATCGGCGAGGTCACGAACTTCGCAAACGACCGTGCGTTCAAGTTCGTCCATGGTGACCAGATCACCGATTTTCAGACCGGCTACGAGTTCGGCGACCGCCTCCACGGACTCTCGCTGCTGTTCCAGATCAACAACATGTTCAATTCGCCCTACATCGCTTACCAGAGCTCCGAGTCGCAGCAGATCGACTTCCAGCTGTACGGGCGGCAGTTCCTGTTTGGAGTCAACTATCGCATAGAGTGATTCACTGATCGCTCCCTTAGACCCCCGCCGAGCCTAAGCGGCGGGGTCGCCTCTTTGCAGAAGGCCTCGCCCGGCCCCGACAAACCATATGACCATCCGTACAGCGCTGTGGCTGCTGCTGGCGACGCTCCGCTTAAGTCTCGCACCTGCGGCGCTGGCGGCGGTCGCTGGCCCGGATGTCGGCGGCGCAACGGCGTTCCGCGATCGTCCGCCGCAGGACGAGGTCATCTACTTCCTGCTGCCCGACCGGTTCGAGAACGGAGATCCCTCCAATGACAGGGGAGGGCTGTCCGGCGGGCGGCTGGCGACGGGATTCGATCCGAGCGACAAGGCTTTCTATCACGGCGGGGATCTCAAGGGCCTGATCTCGCGGCTCGACTACATCCAGGGACTCGGTGCGACCGCGGTCTGGGTCGCGCCGGTGTTCAGGAACAAACCCGTGCAGGGCGCTGCAGGCGCGGAATCGGCCGGCTATCACGGCTACTGGATCACGGACTTTACCCGCGTCGATCCGCACTTCGGCACCAACCAGGATTTTCACGCGCTGGTGGAGGCCGTGCACGGGCGCGGCCTGAAGCTCTACCTGGACATCGTCGTCAATCACACTGCGGACGTGATCGCCTATCGCGAATGCCCGACCCGGTCCTGTCCCTATCGCTCACACGCGGATTACCCCTACCAGAGACGCGGCGGGTTGCACGGTGAGCCGATCAACAGCGGCTTCCTGGGGGATTACGCGCAGCATCAGACGGCCGAGAACTTCGCGAATCTCACGCGCGCCGACTACGCCTACACACCCTACGTGCCGCGGGGTGAAGAGCACGTCAAGGTTCCTGACTGGCTGAATGACCCGATCTACTACCACAACCGCGGCAACTCGACCTTCAGCGGCGAGAGCTCGACGTTCGGGGATTTTTTCGGACTCGACGATCTCATGACCGAGAACCCGCGCGTGGTACGGGGATTCATCGATATCTACGGCGCGTGGATCGACGAGTACGGCATCGACGGGTTCCGCATCGACACGGCCAAGCACGTCAACCCGGAGTTCTGGCAGACCTTCGTGCCGGCCATGCTGGCGCGCGCCCGGGCCCGGGGCATTGCCAATTTCCACATCTTCGGGGAAGTGCACACTGCGGCCGCGGATGCCGCGCCGCTCGCCCTGCACACGCGGGTCGACAAGCTGCCGGCGGTGCTGGATTTCGCGTTTGCCGCAGCGCTGCGCGCCACCGTCGCCGGCTCGCAGGGCACCGAGGTACTGACGCGGCTGTTCGGGCAGGACGCACTCTATGAAGGAGGTGCGGCAGCGGCGCGGCAACTGCCCACCTTCATCAGCAATCACGATCAAGGACGGTTCGCCTATTTCGTGCGCGCCGCGCGCCCGGGAATCGCCGCCGACGAGGTACTACGGCGGGTGCTGCTGGCGCACGCCATGCTGTTCACGCTGCGCGGAGTGCCGGTGGTGTACTACGGTGATGAGCAGGGATTCGCAGGTCGCGGTGGCGACCAGGATGCCCGCCAGGACATGTTCGCGAGTCGGGTCGCCTCCTACAACAGCGAGCCGCTGCTGGGCACCGGTGCCAGCACGGCGCACGCCAGCTTCAACCGCGAGCACCCGCTGTACCGCGCGATCGCACGGCTCGCGAGCCTGCGCCGCAGCCACGCCGCACTGCGAGACGGAGCGCAGCTGGTGCGTGCCGATGCGAACGCGCCGGGGCTGTTTGCCGTGTCACGCCTCGACCCGCACAGCGGCCGCGAGCTGCTGATCGCGTTCAACACCTCGACCACTGCCGTCAACGCACAGGTGACCATCGACGCCAGCTCCGGCAATTTCTTCTCCCTCGTGGGCTCGTGCGAACCGAGCGCCAGCGTGCCGGGGAGCTACCACGTCGAGGTCCCGCCGTTGGACTACATCGTGTGCGCAGCGGGGGTGGGGCCGTGAGCGCCGGGCGGGAGTGGTGGCGCGGGGCGAGCATCTATCAGATCTACCCGCGCAGCTTCGCCGACTCGAACGGGGATGGGATCGGTGATCTGCCCGGCATCACCGCCCAGCTGGCGTATGTTGCCTCGCTGGGCGTGGATGCGATCTGGCTGTGCCCGTTCTTCAGCTCGCCGATGCGGGACTTCGGCTACGACGTCGCCGATTACTGCAGCGTCGATCCGAGCTTCGGAACCCTGCAGGATTTCGCTCACCTGCTGGAGAGGGCGCATGCCCTGGGTCTGCGGGTCATCATCGATCAGGTCTACTCGCACACTTCCGAACAGCATCCCTGGTTCAGGCAGAGCCGCGCGGACCGCACCAATTGCAAGGCCGAGTGGTATGTATGGGCGGATCCCAAAGCGGACGGCTCGCCTCCTTCGAACTGGCAGTCGGTGTTCGGGGGTCCCGCCTGGGCGTGGGATGCGCGCCGCGGGCAGTACTATCTTCATAATTTCCTGAGCGAGCAGCCCGACCTGAACGTCCATAACCCCGCCGTGCAGGACGCATTGCTCGAGTGCGCGCGCTTCTGGCTCGAGCGCGGCGTTGACGGATTCCGGGTCGACGCCATCGACTACGCGATGCACGATCCTGAGCTGACGGATAACCCGCCGTCACCTGCAAACGGCAGGATCCGCACCCGCCCGGTGGACTTCCAGCAGCCGCGCAACAACAAGTCCCACCCCGATATCGTACGATTCATCGAGCGGGTGCGCTCACTCACCGACAGCTATGGCGAGCGCTTCACGGTCGCGGAGGTCGGCGGAGAGGACGGCGAATCCGCAATGAAATCATTTACCGCGGGCGCCAACCGCTTTCACACCGCCTACGGCTTCAACTTCCTGTATGCGGACACGCTCTCACCGCAACTGGTGCGCAGTGCAATCGAGGCGTGGCCCGCAGACGGCACCACAGGCTGGCCGAGCTGGGCCTTCTCCAATCACGACGCGCCGCGTGCGGTGTCCCGCTGGGCCGAGCCCGCCGACCGCAGAGCCTGTGCGCGGGCGGCGATGTTGCTGCTCGTCAGCCTGCGCGGGAACATCTTCCTTTACCAGGGAGAGGAGCTTGGCCTGCCGCAAGCCGTTCTCGGGTTTGCCGACCTGAAGGATCCCGAGGCGATCACCAACTGGCCAGGAATCCTGGGGCGCGACGGCGCACGCACTCCCATGCCCTGGGCCGCGCACGCACCGAACGCCGGATTCTCGAGCGGGCGTCCCTGGCTGCCGGTGGCGGAATCGCACCTGCCACTGGCCGTGGACAGGCAGGAGGTCGAGCCGAATTCTCAGTTAGCCCTGGCCCGCCGCCTCATCGCCCTCAGAAACCGCCTGCCGGCGCTGCGTGACGGCACCATGCGGATCATCGAAGCAGAAGCTGAGATTCTGATTTTCCAGCGTGCCCACGCCGCCGAGGAACTGCTGTGCACCTTTAACTTCGGCCGCGGGCCGCACACGCTCGACCCCGCGCCCCCCGGGAGCTGGCGTGTGCTCGAGGCGGTGGGCGGCGCGAACGCGTGGTCGCTCCCGCCCTGGTCGGGACTGATCGCTCAGCGCCTGCAGCGATAGGGGCCTCCTGGCGCGCGGCGGCCTCACCGCAGCCGCCCACGCAGGCGCTCGATCTCATCCTCCTGCAGGCCGATGTGCGCCAGGTAGGCGCGCACTCCGCCCGCCGCGGCGAGAAACTGCAGCATGTTGTATGCCCCCTCCTCGGGGCAGCGCAGCGCTTCAAGAATGCGCTGCGGGTCGGCCTCGGAGTAGCGCTTGAGATAGCCGTCGCGAAGATTCGCCGAGCTCATGGCGTAGTCGCGCGCGATCGCCTGCGGTTCGGCATCCGCGAGTGCCAGCAGCAGCGCGGCGATCAGGCCAGTGCGGTCCTTGCCGGCGACGCAGTGAAACAGTAGCGGACCCGCCGGTGCGGCCGCGATGGCGCTGAGCACGTGGTGCAGCTCGACGCGCACGTGCTCGAGCACCTCGCACTTCCACAGCTCCTTGACGACGTCGCGGCTGCGCAGCCGCCATTCATCCTCGGTGTGCGTCAGGAGCGAGATGCGCTGGTAACGTACCTGCGGCAGTCCCGACGGTACCGGGCTCGGGTGCAGGGCCGCTTCCTCCGGCCAGCGCAGGTCCAAGACGGTCTCGATGCCGTAGTCTGCGAGCGCCCGCACGCCCTCCGCGGTCAACTGCGAGAGATCGTCCGCGCGCACCAGTGAGCGCCAGCGCGTATGTGCCCCATCCACGGTCGGATAGCCGCCCAGATCGCGCGCGTTCAGCAGATTCGGGAAGTGCAGTAGGCGCTTCGGATCGTGCATGCGCCCTTTCACGGCGGTAATAGGGATTCGAATCCCCTTCGGGACGCCAATATAATCAGTATCTTACATGAGCGTCCGGTCGTCCGGCACCTTGTTGGGTGACTTTGGGCAACTTTCGGTACCGCCCGCGTGACAGTATTTAATCCAAATGGTGCAGCTCACCCCTGCTCAGATCGAGCAGTTCAACACGGACGGATTCCTGATTCTCAATCGCTTCCTGAGCGCGGAGGAGGTTGCGCTCGCACGGACGCGATTCGAGCCGCTGTTCCGCGGCGAGTTCGAGACCGGCCTGTATCCGGACGAATGGAACTGGCGCGAGGGGCGGGACCCGGAGGATCGGACGCGGCAGATCTGCAACGGCTGGAAGTCCGACCGGACCATTGCTCGGATCGTGCTCAAAGAGGAAGTGGGCCGCCTGTGCGCGACGCTGGCGGGGTGGCCGGGCGCGCGCATCGGCCAGGATAACGTGCTCTCGAAGCCGCCGGGCGCCAAGGCCCTCGGCTTCCATCAGGACGACAGCTACTGCCACTGGGTCGTCCCTTCAGGCTTCGTCACCTGCTGGATGGCACTCGACGACACATCCGCCGCCGGCGGCACAATCGAGTACGCGCGCGGCTCTCACCGCTGGGGACGATTTCCGCCGCTCGGGCAGTTCCACGCGCCCGACGACTACCGCGATGCCCTTCGCCAGGCCGCAGCCTCGGTTGGCGCCAGCGTCGAGCTGGTCCCGATCGAGGTTCCGGCGGGCGGATGCGCGTTCCATGCTGGCGGCACCTGGCACGGCTCAGACGTCAACCGCGGCTCGCAACCGCGACGTTCGCTGGTCACCCATTGCTTGTCATCGGCGGCGCGGTTCCATCCAACCGAGGTCAGCTACATCTACAGCCGCTACCGTCGTGTCGGGGACACGACAATGGACGAGAGCTTTTTCCCCATTCTGTGGACGCGAAGCGGGTACCGGACGCCGTTTCTCGCGACCTACCACTGACTAACTCCGGGCGGGTTCGTGCCGCGGTAGAACGTTGAGGCCGGCGTTGCTTTCACGAACGCTGCGGCGATCATCTGTCGCGACTCGGTCGGTGGATTCGCCAGCGCCTCCTCCGGCGGTACGCGTTTGCGGAAGGCGAGCCACGCAGCCGTGGCAGCCGACCCGAACGAGCGGCTCGGGTCCTGCTTGTTACGAACATCGAGCCAAAGACCGGCTTCGAGAAGGTCGAGCGCAAGCAGATCCGTCGTGACGGAGACGGCTTGTCGGGCACGCTGAACTTTGAGGCGTGTCTGGGACTGTAAGTCCTCCACGTTAGTCTCGAGCGCGCTGCCAGAGGGCGCCACGGGGTTGGTCAAACCCTGAATCTCCTGCTGCAAGTCGGCAGGCATGTAGCCACTGTCGTGGCGTACCCACTGCGGCAGCACATCCGAAGGCGAGATGACGGTGAAGAACGGGCTGCGAAAGCGTTCGATCCGCAGCATGATGGCGACGTCCATGTTGGCGAGAGCGATGACAAAATTCTCGAGCTTGTTGGCCATCGGGTAGGGGTCCCAGTTCGCATTCGAGACAATATAACCGTGCTGGCCATGACTGTATGGCCCACCCTTGACGAAGTACTTCATCATCTGCGGTGTCGCAAGCTCCCACGAGTCCTGCGGCCCGAGGCCCACGTGTACCGCGGGATTGTGGTCGGAGGTGTTGGCCTGAAACAGTACCGCGTCGCGCAGCGCCGCCCATTCCTCCCAGGCCGCCGCCTGGCGGATCGATGACGCCCGCAGGCTCTCAGGATCCTGGATGATCCGTTTGGGGTCGGCGTCGAAGAGATAGCTGCCCCTGATCATGTCGAGCACACGCGCTGCATCCCAATTGAGCCAGCGGCCGGGCCGGTCCAGCTGCACCACCGTGCTGAGCGGCGTGATGCTGCTGTTCATGCCGTTGAGGTCCATGGCATAGATGAGATCGGCCCACTCAAGCGCGTCGCGTGCGTCGTGGACCGCGAGAGCGGCCTGGGCGGTTGCGTAGGCATTGCCACTGATCAGCGCGTTATCGTCGGCCGCGAACGGCTCGATCGGCTTCAATCCGGCCTGCGCCAGAGCTCTCTGGGCCGGCATGCGCGCGCCCTGATAATAGGCCTCGCCGGCGCCCACCATCGTTCCTGCGACGTTGGCGAGCTGCGCGAGGTCGCCCTCACCGACCGTACCGCGCGACTGCACGACGGGCGTGACCCGGTTGTTGAGCAGATCGAGCAGCATCTGACTGACTTGCGGACTCGGCGCGTTGTAAGTCATGGCGTTTGCCCTGACCACCATCATCGCGCGAACGATCTCTTCGTCCATGACCTCGGGACCGAAACCCGCGTGGGCGCCGCGACGAAAGCGGTCGGCTTGCCACTGCCGGATTCGGGACCTGTTTTCGGCCGACATGGCGTCCCCGGAGAACAGGACGGTTTCGCGGTTGTCGGCGGTGCCGCGGTTGAACCAGTAAATAGGTACACCCTCGGCCGTGGCCTCGAGCAGCAGCCCGTAGTTGTCGGCCTGCCGTTGCCGAGCGTCGGTGCTCAACTGCACCTGCGCGCCATGGCGCGCCACACTTATTATCTGCCCGATGGTCAGATCATGGCCGTTGAGTGTAATCGTCTGGCCGCCCATCGTCGTATCGGACGGCGCGTAGGTTTGCCCGGCGCGCGCCGCCGACGCTGAGCAGCCAACGCCGAGGGCCGCGAGTACCAGCAGCGTGCCGGGCCTGCGATGACGAGATTGTGAGTGCACGTTCGGTCCCCTGGATGCTGACGCGTGATAGCATCAAACTGCAGCAATTCTGCAGCAGCCACAAGCGGGCGTGTCGATGCCCCGGCGTTGACAACGCCCCCAGACAATAACGGGGTATCGCACCATGCGCATCGAGGAGTATCACGCCGGCGTTACCGAGCTGTACCAGGCCGAGATCATCGGCGAGGGACTCTTCTCAACCCTCCTGGCGAGGTGTCCGCAGGAGCATGCGTACGGCATGGCGCTCCTGCTGCAACTGGAGGGCGAAGCGAAGGTCCGACTCCGTCCGCTGCTCTGGCGTCTCGGCTTGTCGGTCGTGGAGGATCAAGCCATGCGCGCGGCTGGCATTCAAGCTGCCGACAAGCTGAACCAATTGTCGTGGCGGCAGGCAATGCTCGAACTCGCCGAGCTTGTCAAGCCATACATTGCGCGTTATCAGGCGCTCGAGGCTGCGGCCCCGGACAGCGACAAGCCGGCCGTCCATTTCATGGTCACCCACGAGGTGACCGTGCTGCGTTTCGCCGAGTTGGCAGCGGCCGGCGACAAACACGCTGTTCAAGAGGTGCTGAATCAGCTCGAGCACCCGTTGCCTGCAGCGCGATTCCCGCTGCGGTCGGTTTGACCAGGTGATCGCCGCTATCGGCCGCTCGTGAGATACGACCATGGCACGAAATCCAAAGCACGACATTCTCCTCGAGCCGATCGGCTTCGGCCCCAAGACCAGCCGCAATCGCTTCTGGCAGACATCCCACTGCACGGGTTACGGCTCGGAGCGCCCGGGCACTCAGGCGCGCTTTCGCGGCATGAAGGCCGAAGGCGGCTGGGGCGTCGTTTGCACCGAGTTCTGCTCGATCCACCCGGAGTCGGACGAGTATCCCTGGCACTCGGCGCGTCTGTGGGACCAGGGCGACATCATCAATCTGCGCTACATGTGCGATGAGGTCCACAGGCACCAGTCCCTGGCGGGGGTACAGCTCTGGTACAACGGCATGCACTCACCCTGCCTCGAGTCGCGCGAGGTGCCCCGTGGACCCAGCGGCTTGCCGTCCAACGTGTTTCCAGAGCGCGCGGTGTACGACGCGACCGCGGACGAGGACGACATCAAGGCGATCGTCAACATGTACGTGCTCGCGGCGCAGCGCGCCGAGCAGGCGGGGTTCGATATCGTCGAGGTCACCGGCTCCGACAGCACGCTGCCGATGCAGTTTCTCGAGCGCCGTTATAACCGACGCACTGACCGCTACGGTGGCTCACTCGCCAATCGCTCGCGTTTCTACATCGAGGTCATGGCTGCGCTCAAGAGTGCCGTCGGCGATCGCCTGGCGGTCACGACGCGTTTCGAGACCGACACGATCAACGGCGAATTCCGGGTTCAGCATCATGATGAAGGTCTGCATTTCGTCGAACTGATGCATCGCGAAGGCGTGTGCGATCTTTGGGCCGTCAAGATCGGCGACTACGAGGAATGGGGCGAGGATGCGGGGAGCTCGCGCTTTCGCCAGACGAACTGGATGCGGCCCTTCGTGTCGCACGTGAAGGCGATCGTCGGCCCGCGGGTGCCGGTCGTCAGCAACGGCCGGTTCACCAGCCCCGATGACATGGTGGAAGCGCTGCACCGCGGCCAATGCGACATCATCGGCGCGGCGCGCCCGAGCATTGCCGATCCGTTCCTGCCCGCCAAAATCGCCGCGGGTCGCCTCGATGACATCCGCGAGTGTATCGGCTGTAATCTGTGCGTATCCCGGATGCAGCAGCAGGCGTTGCTCTCCTGCACGCAAAACCCGACCTCAGGCGAGGAATATCGCCGCGGCTGGCATCCGGAACAGTTCGACCAGACCGCCGACCCCTGCTCGGTGCTCGTCGTGGGAGCGGGCCCCGCCGGAATGGAGTGCGCCATGGTCCTCGGCAAGCGCGGCTACACGGTCCATCTGCGGGACTGCGCGCCAGAGCTCGGCGGGCACTGGCGCGATGTCGCGCGCTATCCGCGCTGTTCCGAATTCGGTCGGGTCGTCAGTTACCGCCAGAGCCAGCTGGCGAAGCTCCGCAATGTCGAGGTGCAGTTGGGCGTCAGCCCGATGACCGCCGATGAGGTCCTGCAATACGGCGCGGACAAGGTGGTGGTTGCCACGGGTGCGCATTGGTCAACCGTAGGGCTCGGAGCGGAGGTGCACCGACCGATTCACGGCGTCGATGCTTCGCACGCCAGCGTACTGACGCCCGAGCAGATCATGCGCGGCAAGGAGGTGCCCGGCGAGCGGGTCGTGGTTCTCGACGGCGAAGGGCATTTTACCGGCATCGCGATGGCCGAACTGCTCGCCGATCGCGGCAAGCAGGTAACGCTCGTCACCAACATGAACGACGTCGCCGAATTCTCCAAGTACACCATGGAGCTCGCCAACAACAAGAGAATGCTGCACGAGAAGCACGTCAGGCACCTCACCAATCACTGGGCGCACGCCTTCGAGCCGGGAAGGCTCGCGCTCTTTTATCTATACCGCGACAGCGCTGAGCTTTATGAGCTCGAGCCGGGCCGTTGGGGACGCCGCAGCAGCAACGCCCTGGTGTATCTCGATTGTGATGCGCTCGTGCTCGTGACCTCGCGCGTGCCGAACGGTGAGTTGTACGCCCAACTCAAGTCGCGACGCGCCGAGTGGCAGAAGAACGATGTCCAGGCCGTGTACCGCATCGGCGATTGTCACGCGCCGCGTCAGATCCTCAATGCGATCTTCGATGGGCATCGGCTGGCGCGGGAGTTCGACTCACCGCATCCGCAGTATCCGCTGCCGTTCATTCGAGAGCGCCAGGTGTGGGGACAAGAGACGTTCCCCAAGCGGGGCGATGCGCGGCCGCGTGTCGAAGTGAGCTGAAGACGACTCGGAGACCGCGACCGCCTGCCGGACAAGCAGCGCAAGGGGAGGGCTGTCAGATGAGATTCAAGGGCAAGGTAGTTCTGGTGACGGGCTCAACGACTGGCATAGGCGAGGCCTGCGCCAGGGTCTTTGCCGAGTCGGACGCGGCAGTGATGGTCTGCGGCCGCAACGAGCCGCGCGGGCGCAAGGTAGTGCAGGCGATCCGGGCCGCGGGCGGTCGCGCCGAGTTTACCGCGGTCGATGTGCGCGCCGCGGGTGCTTGCGATCGCCTGGTGTCCGAGACGATCGAGCGCCTGGGTGGCCTCGATGTGCTGGTAAACAACGCCGGGATTCTCTACAGCGCCACCGCGGTCGATACGACCGATGAGCAGTGGCTCGACACCATGGCCGTGAATGTGAACGCATTGTTCTACCTGAGCCGTGCCGCGATTCGGCACATGAAGCAGAAGGGAGGAGGCGTGATCGTGAACATTGCCTCCGAGTGGGGTCTCAATGGCGAACCCAACCACCTCGCCTACTGCGCCAGCAAAGGAGCGGTCGTGCAGATCACGCGCTGCATGGCGCTGGATCACGCGCGCGACAATATTCGCGTGAATTCGGTTTGTCCCGGCGAGATTCACACGCAGATGGTGGACGATATTCTCTCCAAGAAGGGCGGCGATCCGCAGCGGAATCTGCAGGAGTTGGCGGCGGGAATTCCCCTGCGGCGGCTCGCCTCACCGAGCGAGGTGGCCTGGTGCGTGCAGTTCCTCGCCTCCGACCGCGCGAGCTACGTCACCGGTGCCAACCTTCCGGTCGATGGAGGCAACGATGCGACCGGCGGACAGTATCCGTGAGTGTGTTATTCGTCGTTACGGTATGGCAGAGTCGAGTATCGCGATCTTCGACCGACAGGGCGCAAACTTGAGCAGCACCGCGAACGATTTACCTGCAGCGAGCAGCGGGGCGCAGCCCAAGTCGGCCGGGCTCGAGCGCGGCATCGATTGGACTGGCGCATTCTGGGTGGCAAGCGGTGTGCCGCCGCTCGTGCTGTTCTCCATCGGCGCGGTCGCGGCCACGGTCGGCAAGCCGTCCTGGGTGGTGTGGATGGTCTCCATCGGCCTCGGCTTCGTGCAATCGATGACTTACGCGGAAATCGCCGGCCTGTTCCCGCACAAGGCCGGCGGCACATCGGTGTACGGCGCGATCGCCTGGGTTCGCTACAGCAAGCTCGTGGCTCCGGTGTCGGTGTGGTGCAATTGGTTCGCGTGGTCCCCCGTGCAGGCCATCGGCTCGGGACTCGCGGCCGGTTACATCCTCAATGGACTCTTTGCACCCGATTCGGTCATCAACACCTGGCAGTGGACGCTGCTCGATCTCGGCGGCTTGAAGAGCGGCTTGAGCCTGCGAATTAACGCGACCTTCATCCTGGGTACGATCATCATGCTGGCCGTGAAGGCCATTCAGGACGGCGGGATCCTGCGTTCGGCCAATACCACCAAGATCCTGGGAATCTCGGCCGTTATCCCTCTGATCCTGATCGGCGTGATGCCGATACTGACGGGTGACATGGTACAGGTGCATTTCTTCCCGCTTGCGCCGATCGCTCACGACGCGAGCGGCAATGTAGTGGATGGGAGCTGGGATCGCGCCGGTTGGACTCTGATTGCCGGCGGCATGTTCCTCGCGGCCTGGTCCACGTACGGTTTTGAAACGGCGGTGTGCTACACGGGGGAATTCAAGAATCCCAAGACCGATACGTTCAAGGCGATCTTCTACTCCGGGCTGTTGTGCGTGTTGGTCTATACGCTCGTGCCGTTCGCGTTCCAGGGCTTTCTCGGCCTGGGCGAGCTGGTGAAACCCGCGGTGCTCGATACTCACGGAGCGGTCGTTGTTCCCGCGACCTACTCCGGCATGCTGGCCCCTGATATCTACAGCGGCATGGGTGTAGCCAGGGTGATGGCCCGGATGGTCCATGCCGGTGAGCTGATCGGCGCGGTGCTGGTCGTCATGCTGATTCTCTCGATAGTCCTCTCGATCATGACTTCCATGGCAGGGTCTTCGCGCACCCTCTATCAGGCATCGGTGGATGGATGGTTGCCCGGGTATCTGTCGAAGGTGAACAAGCACGGCGCGCCGACCAACGCGATGCTGACGAATCTGGGCTTCAATCTGCTCCTGCTGCTCATGTCGGACTACGTGTTCGTGCTGGGTGCGTCAAACGTCGGATACCTGATATTCAACTTCCTGAACCTGAATGCAGGCTGGATCCATCGAGCGGACCGGCCGCGGCAGGAACGCCCTTGGCGGGCACCCTCCTGGCTCATCGCCGCCGGTGCGGTTCTGTCCTTCGTCAACCTGACCTTCATGGGCATGGGTGCCGATGTCTACGGGTCGGGCACCCTGAAGACGGGGCTGCTGTTCGCCGCCCTGATACTGCCGGTGTTCATGTACCGACACTATCTGCGCGACAAGGGCATTTTCCCGATCGCGATGAGGGAAGATCTGGAGCTGGGTTCAGGGGAAAAGGTCGTGACCCGCGCCGGGATCTGGCCGTACGTGACGCTCGTCGCCGGTGCCCTGGTCGTGTACGTCAGCCACCGGCTCGCGATTTATCAATAGCATGCTCACGGGAACGGCTCGGTGGGACGCCTGCCCGACAACGTTGTGCTCAGCAGCATCGCTGCTGCGGCTTTGTGCCGTGAGTTCGTGGGCTGGCAGTGCCGGATCAGGCAGCTGGCGGCGCGCCAGGAGGGCGGCCGTCCCACCTCGGGAATGCGCCCGCGCGTCCTGAGCCGCAACGGAGACGAACTCGCCGCGGGCATCGTCACGCTCATCGTCGAATCCGAACCCGCGCACAGCACCCAGCTGTTCCGCTATCAGTACCTGCGCACGCACGATCCCGTCGAGCGCTACGACAACATGCTCGAGATACTGCAGGGGAGCTATTTTCAGGATCCGACGCGCTTCGCGGATCTCATCACGGCGCTATTCGGGCCGGAATCGAGGCTCGCGGCGCAGCTGCTGAGCGAAGCTCACTGCCTCCTCGACTTCGAGCAGTACACACAGGGTTACCGCATTCCCTGCACCGTGGCACGACTTGCCGAGTCAGACACTTTCCATCAGGCGACCCTGTGGCACAACCGCCTGTTCAACCCCCGGCTCCCCGCCGGCGTGCAGATCGTCTCGTTCCGACCGGACTGGTCCCATGCCTCGGCTTACCGGGCCCAGACCTAGGCTGCGAGGTAGCAATGGACCACAAGATCCTTCAGGGCGGATGCCTTTGCGGTTCGGTTCGATATGAAACGAAGGGGAAGAGCCGCAAGGTCGCGAACTGCCATTGCTCAATGTGCCGTCGGCACAGCGGGGCAGCGTTCCTGACGTATGCCGCCTACCCAAGCAGCAGCGTTCGCTTTACGAAGGGGAACCCAGCCGAGTATCGCTCTTCCGCGGACACGGTTCGCAGTCATTGCGGAGTGTGCGGTAGCCCTTTGACGTTCGTCTCCGACAGCGATCCGGATACAGTGTGGCTAACGGTGGGCAGTCTCGATGATCCGAACCCGATTCAGCCCACAGAGCACTGGCATGTCGCGAGCAAACTGCACTGGGTCCGTCTTGACGACGCTCTGCCGAAGTGCCCAGGCGCTCCCGACAGCAATTAGAACTTGCGATAAGCGTTGTTCAGCTCAACCAGTGGGTGCCGCGGCGACATCTGGAATTTGATGAGCAGCTCGCGCGCGAGCATGTCGCGGTCCTGTTGGTTGTCCGGCAGCTTCAAACCCTCGGGTACCATTACCCAGCCATTCACGTTGCGATCGAACACCGCCGCTTTGCCTTCCTCATAGCCCAGGTGCACGTCCTCAAGCCAGTTGAGGTCCGACCACCCCATCACCTCCATGTACTTCCTGAGGAAGGGCGTGAGCCGGCCGTAGTCCGGCACCAGGTTGACATCGTAGCGATAGCCGATGTGCTGCCCGATTTCCTTCTCGCGCCGCGTGTCCAGACCCGCCGTCTTGATGAAGTGATCGATGTCCCTGGCACCCGCGGGGGCGCCGTTCCTTGGAGCTGCTGATCGGGCAGCGGCGGCCTTGGCCGCCGCGGACTTTCCGACCCCCCTGGCGGCCGGCTTGCCCGGCTTCGCCGTCTTCTTGGCTTGCGCGTATTTGCTGAGCTCGGTGACTTTGGCCATGGTCTCACCTCAATAGCGGGTCATATCGGGCCGACCGACCGTGTACTGCGAACCCGCGAGCGGCACCATGGCGAGCGCCGAGGCCTCCATGGTGAGGGCGGCCAGATCCTCGGGCTCCAGACTGTGCACGTCGGTCTTGCCGCAAGCCCGCGCCATCATCTGACATTCGATGGTGAGGCAATGCAGGAAATTGTAAACGCGCTCCGCCGCACTATCGGGATCGAGACGCCTGCGCAGGAGCGGGTCCTGAGTGGTCACGCCGACGGGGCAGCGGCCCGTGTGGCAGTGATAGCAGTACCCGGCCTTGACACCGATCTCCTTCTCGTAGTCGGCCTCCGGAATATCCTTGTTGCAGTTCAAGGCCATCAGCGCCGAGTGACCGATCGCGACGGCGTCGGCACCGAGGGCTAGGGCCTTGGCGACATCACCGCCGTTGCGGATGCCGCCGGCATAGACGAGCGAAATCTCGCCGGTCTTGCCCACGTCATCGAGCGCTTTGCGCGCCTGGCGGATGGCGGCGATACCCGGAATGCCCGTCTCCTCGGTGGCGATATGCGGACCGGCGCCGGTGCCGCCCTCCATGCCATCGATGTAGATGCTGTCAGGTCCGGTCTTGGCCGCCATGCGAACGTCGTCGTAGACGCGCGCCGCGCCCAGCTTGAGCTGGATCGGAATCTCCCCGTTGGTCGCTTCACGAACTTCCTGGATCTTGAGGGCCAGATCGTCGGGACCCAGCCAATCCGGATGCCGAGCCGGGGAACGCTGATCGATGCCAGCCGGCAGAGAACGCATCTCCGCGACCTGATCGGTGACCTTCTGGCCCATCAGATGACCGCCCAGGCCCACCTTGCACCCCTGGCCGATGAAGAACTCACAGGCGTCGGCCAGGCGCAGATGGTTCGGGTTGAAACCGTAACGCGACTGGATGCATTGATAGAACCACTTGGAGGAATAGCGGCGCTCGTCGGGGATCATCCCGCCTTCACCGGAGCACGTTGCGGTGCCCGCCATAGTGGCGCCGCGGGCGAGGGCGATCTTCGCCTCGTAGCTCAGCGCACCAAAGCTCATGCCGGTGATGTAGACCGGAATGTCGAGCACCAGCGGTCGCTTGGCGCGCGGTCCGATCACGGTGCGCGTTTCGCACTTTTCCCGATAGCCCTCGATGACGAAGCGCGTCAGCGTGCCGGGCAGGAAAGTCAGATCGTCCCAGCTCGGAATCTTCTTGAACAACGAGAAACCGCGCATGCGATAGCGGCCGAGCTCGCTCTTGATGTGGATATCGTCGATGACCTCCGGCGTGAAGAGGGAGCTGTGGCCGAGCACATGCGTGTTGCGGCCGAGCTTGTTCTTGGTCGTCGGTAGTGGGGCCGGAACCTTCTTTTCCTTCGCCATGTCCTGTCTTCCTTTCCGCGAGCCTCGAGCAAGGGGGCGCGGAGCCACTGGTTGCCAATGAGTCTTCAGAGAATGAGTTTCTTCTCAGCGGGTTCGAGATTGTCGTAATTCCACAGCTGCCGGCCCGCGGAGATCTTGTGCATGTTCTTGACGCCCCGCGGGGCCGCGAGGCCGTACATCTTCAGTTTGCGCTCCAGCCACTGCACGTCGAGGTCGGTCATCTCCGCCGGCACGGCATCGACCCCGAGGCCCGCGATCTTGCCGCCGACGTAGATCGTGCCGTCGTACATGGAGTCGCCGAGGTTCTTGCCGGCGTCGCCGAGGATGACCATGCGTCCGCGCTGCATCATGAAGCCGCAGAAGGCGCCTGCCCGGCCACCGATGATGATCGTGCCGCCCTTCATATCGATACCGACGCGCGCGCCGACGTCGCCCTTGCACACCAGATCACCGCCACGTATCGCGGCGCCGAAAGTCGAGCCCGCGTTCTTCTCGATCACTACAGTTCCGGCGAGCATGTTCTCGGCGCACGACCAGCCGACCCGGCCCCTGATGCGGATGTTGGGTCCGTCGATCAGCCCGCAACCGAAATACCCCAGACTGCCTTCGATCGTGAGGTTGAGACGGTTGAGGATGCCGACCGCCAGGGAATGCTTGGCGCCGGGGTTCTTCATCACGATGGTGCCGACGCCCTGACTCATCAGCTCGCGCAGTTTGAGATTGACTTCGCTCGGGGTCATGGCGGCGACGTCGAACTCCGCGCGCTTCTTGAAATCGACCTCGAAGGCCTGTGGATGGGTGAAGCGCTCCTGCTCCTCGGGTCGGAAGAAGCGCTGTTGGGTGCGACCGGCGAGCTGCTCGGTGTGCATTCCCAGGTCGGTCGCTCTCGTCGTCGTGACTGCCATGATGTCTCTCGTCGCTTGATGACGCTCGGGATGATCAGTTGTTCCGCCACACGCGCACGTCGCCCTCGTACGGATCGAACGTGTCGATCTCGTGGGGGAAAATGCTGCGGATCGCGACTTCCTCGGAAGCGAGCGCGATGAAGCGATCGCTTTCGTAAAGCACCATGGGCTTCGCGGCCATGACGTCCTTGGCCATCCCGAGGCTGTCGGCAGTCGCCACGAGGTAGGTGAAGACGCCGTCGAGCTCCTCGATCGAGGCTTTCATGGCGTCCTTGAGGGTGGACCCCTGTGTCATCTTGTCGGCCAGGTACACCGCAATGAGCTCGGAATCGCAATTCGAGACGAAACGGTGACCGCGGCGCTCCAGAGCCCGGCGCCCCTTCCAGTAGTTGGTCAGCTGGCCGTTGTGCACCACGGAGACATCGGCGAAGGGATAAGCCCAGTAGGGATGCGCCGAGCGGATGTCGACGTCGGATTCCGTCGCCATGCGCGTGTGGCCGATGGCGTGCGTGCCGACAAAGCCGCGCAGCGAGTACTGGCTCGCGACGCGGTCGGCGTCACCGAGGTCCTTGATCAACTCAAGGCCGTGCCCGATGGACAGGATCTCCGCGCCCTCCACATCCTCGATGTAGTCGGCGAGCCGGCGGGTGTCGCCGTCGTAGCTGATGCGCAGCCGAAAGGCGTATTCGGTCGCCTCCTGTTCTTCGAGGATCTTGGCGCCCAGCTCGCCGAGGCGTCGCTCGATCTCGGCGCGCCGCTCCTTCACTTGGGCGTGAATCGCAAAGCCCTTTGACATCTCGTCCTGCTCGGCGACCTTCAGGCGGATGACCAGCTCCTTGCCGTGGGGCTTGCCATACAGGGCATAACCGGTCGAATCGGGCCCGCGGTGCTTGAGCGACTGCAGCATCGCGGTCATCTCCTGACCGACATCACCGCTCTGGCCGCGATGAATCAATCCCGCAATTCCACACATGATCTCTTCCCCTTTCGCCGTCTGGAGGCGCGCGCCGTCAGGGCAGATAGTCCCAGTATTGCCTCAGGTCCCAGTCGGTCACGGTGGCCATGAACTTTTCCCACTCGTCGCGCTTATAGTGAGTGAAGACCCGGTACATCTCATCCGGCAGCGCCGCCTTGATCGTCTCGTCCTTGTCGAGCTCGGCCAGCGCCTCCCCGAGCGACATGGGGAGCTTCTTCACTTTCTTGCCGGCGGCGAGCGCGGCATAGATGTTGCGCTCCTCGGGCTCGCCCGGATCGAGCTTGTGCCTGATGCCGTCCTCGAAAGCCTTGAGCAGGCCCGCCGCCATCAGATAAGGATTCACGGTCGAGTCCACCGAGCGGTATTCGAAGCGCCCCGGTGCCGAGATGCGCAGCGCGCAGGTGCGGTTCTGATAACCCCAGTCGGCGTACACCGGCGCCCAGAAGCCCGTGTCCCATAGCCGCCGGTAGGAGTTGACGGTCGATGAGCCGAGCGCAGTGAGTGCGCCGACGTGTTTGATGACGCCGCCGATGCAGTGCAGGCCGATGGGACCGGGCTTGCTCTCGCCCTTCAACGGCATGAAGGTGTTCTCGCCGCCCTGCAGGTACTTGAAGTTCTCCTCGAGACCCGGGAGGCTCTCCTGCCCGAGCTTGTTGAGCTGTTCCTCTCCGCCGCGCCACAACGACAGGTTGTGATGGCAACCGGAGGCCGACACGCCCATGAACGGCTTCGACATGAAACAGGCGATCAGGTCGAATTCACGCGCGACCTGAGCGCAGATCTGCCGATAGGTGGTGAGCCGGTCGGCGGTGCGCAGGCAGTCATCAAACATCCAGTTGAGCTCAAGCTGGCCGGGTGCATCCTCGTGATCGCCCTGAATCATGTCCAGGCCCATGGCGCGGGCGTATTCGATCACGCGCATGAAAACCGCGCGCAGCGATTCGAACTGGTCGATGTGATAGCAGTTGGGCTTGCTGAAGCCGCCGGCCGGCATACCGTCGCCGCCTTTCTTCAGCCACATCATCTCCGGCTCGCAGCCGTGGCGCAGATGCAGACCGTTGTGGGCCTGTTTGAACGCCTGATGAATGAGGCGCAGGTTGCCGCGGCAGTCGGAAGTCAGGTGACCGCCGGGATTCTCGCGCTCTTCGCGATTGCGAAAGCAGGTACAGAAGACCCGCGCCACGCGCTTGTCCCACGGCAGCTGCACGAAGGTCTCGGGATCAGGGATGCCGACCAGCTCCGAGGCCTCCGGCCCGTAGCCGATGTAATTCTTGTGGCGATCGACGAACAGGTTGGCCGTTGAGCCGTAGACGAGCTGGAAGCCGCGCTCGGCTGTGCGCTCCCAATGGTCGGCCGGAATGCCCTTGCCGACGATACGGCCGGTAACCGAGACGAACTGATAGTAGATGTACTGGATACCTAACCGGCCGATCTGCTCGCGCACCTGCTTGACGAGCTCGGCGCGGCCTGCGGCACTGACATGGGCTTCCAAATCGGTCATGGACGTCCCCTTGGAGCGATTCGTTGTCGGCACAGCGTTCCCCGGTCATTCGCGCCCTGGGCGGGCCTCCTAAACCTTACGATCAGCTCCACGGAAACGGGCTGTTGGAGGTCGGATGCAGTCTACCCTCGGCGAAGCGTGAGAAGCGAAACGGCTGCAGCAGCTCGCTCGGCCGGCCGCAGAGGTCCTCGGCGACCAGCTGGCCGACACCGATCATCTTGTAGCCGTGGTTCGAATCGGCGATCACGTAGACGTTATCGCAGAAGCGGTCGAAGACCGGAAAATTATCGGCGGTGAAGGAACCGATGCCGCCGGAGGGCTCGCGCTTGAACTGCGCCAGCTTGCCTTCGAAGCGCTTCTGACAGAAGGCGAGCGCGGAGCACCACATGTGCGCAAAATCCTCGCCCACGACGAAATCCGGCGATTCCGGCCCGTAGGGGTCGATGTTCACCTTGGCCGGATCGGCCTTGACCTTGAAGGGCATGGCCCCGCCCTGCACTCCGCCGAAATGGAAATCGGGCTTGTAGTAGATGCCCCAGAGCCGATCGGTGATGACGGAGCGATCGACGTCGGAGTAGAGCGTCGCATCCGTGTCGACGTGGATCACCGGGGGCATGTTGCCATCGTTGGTGCGTTGCAGCTGCGGGTCGACGCCGAGCGTACCTTCCTGCAGCGACCAGAAGGTCCACATCGGAACGTTGTCATGCAGCTTACCGTCGCGCCCCTTGATCGTGATGGCAGGCGGCAGGCCGAGCATGTCCCAGATCTGCTTGATCCAGGGACCCGCTCCGACGATGACGCAATCGCAGTCGATGTCGCCTTGGTCGGTGATGACGGTCCTGACCGCACCGCTGTTGTCTTTCCTGAAGCCCGTCACCCTGACGCCGGTCAGGATCCTGACGCCTTCGTTCTCGGCTTTGCGCGCCAGACCATGAATCGAGGCGCTGTTATTGGCATAGCCGCCCTTTTTCTCATGCAGTACCGAGGTGATGCCCTTGGCCTGCCAATCGTCGAACAGGCCTTTCATGTAGGCCGTGGAGTCCTTCTCGCCCTCGATGAACACGGACTGGTAGCCGATTTCCCTCTGTTGCCGGGCAATGCTCGCCACCTGCTCGTGCATCACTTCGGGGCTGATCTGCATGTAGCCCACGGGGTGGAAACTGAAAGCCTCGGGGTCGCTTTCCCAGACCGAGACGCTGTGCGCCATGAGCCGGCGCATGGCCGGTTGGTAGTAGTTGTTGCGGATGACTCCGCACGCAATGCCCGAGGCACCCGAGGCGATACCGGACTTGTCGACAACCAGAATGTCGCGGCCACTGCCGCGGCCGGATCGCCGCAGGGCCTCGCCCAGATGCCAGGCGGTGGAGAGGCCGTGGATGCCGGCTCCGACGATCAGGTATCGGGTGGCAGTGGGAAAGGCCATGGTGGACTCCGTGCGCCGGACCGTCGCTTGCAGGACTTGACGCGGCCGAGCGATGGTGGCACATACCTTAAACCGATTTCAAACCAATCTTGACCCAATCCTCGCTTCTGGGCCTCGCAATGTCTAAAAGTGGTCAGACCAGTTTTGACGCCGCGGCGATGGTGGAGGCCGCCGCAGAGCTGGCGCACGCCGGGTCGGCCGATCCGGTCCGCGGGTCCGCGTGGATTACCGGTCAGCTGCGACAAGCGATCCTCGCGGGACGCTATGCGCCCGGTGAGAAGCTTCCTGCGGAGCGCCAGTTTGCCGCGGCCTTTGCGGCATCGCGCGCCACCATCCGCACCGCGTTGAGCCGTCTCGAGACCGAGCAGCTCGTGATGCGGCGCCCCGGCGCAGGCACTTTCGTCCACGTCGCCGCCGGGGGCGGGAATGACGAGGTCGCAGAGCTCACGAGTCCGCTCGAGCTCATCGAGGTGCGCCTCGGGCTCGAGCCGAATATGGTGCGGCTCGCAGTGTTAAACGCCACGGGGCGCGACATCGAGCGCCTCGCGAGCGCGATCGAACGCATGGAGGCCGCGGGCGGCGACAGCGAGAGCTTCACCCTCTGGGACGAAGAGTTCCACCAGCTGATCGCTGCAGCGACCCGCAACCCCCTCATGGTGTGGATTTATCGCAAGATCAACGATGTGCGTACGCACAGCCAGTGGAACGCCATGAAGTCCAAGGTCCTCACGCCGCAGAGGATCGCCGAATACAACGAGCAGCATCTTGCGCTCTACGAGGCGATCCGCACGCGTGACATCGAAGCGGCGGTGGCGATCGTCACCAATCACCTGCACGCCGCGAGACGCCAGCTGATGGGCGCCAATTTGGCGCAAGCCGCGCAGCCTCAATGAATTGCCGGCACCCGCGTTGATCACCGGTGAAGCAGAGGCGCATCGCCCGCCGGCGCCTGGCCGCGGTCATACGGCTTTGCGGCGACCATGTACAGCGCCCCGAGCGCAATGACGCCCGTCGTGGTCACGATCATCCCGTAGTTGCTGTACCAGGGATCCTGAGGGTTGCGCGGCCACACCATGTCGATGATCGCGAAAACACCGTAGCCGAGTGCCACGACGTTCACCGGCCACCCCCAGCGTCTCAGCGTGAACGGGCCGGCGGGCTGCCAGCCCCTGGCGCGCGCGACCAGCGCCGCGAGCACCACCATCTGAAAGGCGAGATAGATGCCCGCCGAGGCGAAACTGATGATCGTGCTGACTGCGTTCTGCAGCCACAGACCGCACAGCGCGATCGTGGCGGCCAGCAAAGCCCCCGTGAGCAATGCCGCCACCGGTACGTGGGTGCGGGGGGAGATGCGGCTGAAGAACTGACTGCCGGCGATCATCTCGTCGCGCGCGTAGGCGAACAACAGCCGGCTCGCCGCCGCCTGAATACTGATCAGGCACGAGATGAAGGACACGAGAACCACCACGATCACCGCCCGGAATCCCAGCTCACCCCCGGCGGCGCGCAGAACGCTGGCAACCGGATCCGGGTCCTTGCCGGCAAGCACTGAGCGCATGTCGGGCACGGCGAGTAACAGCGCAAGACACACCAGCATCGCGGCGGCGCCGCCGACGTAGATGGTCATGCGCATGGCCTTGGGAATCATGCGACTCGCGTCCGGGGTCTCTTCCGCGACGTCGCCACAGGCCTCGAATCCGTAATAGCAGAACATCGCCGCGAGCGCCGAGGCCAGGAAAGCCGGCAAGTAGCTGCCGCCGTGCGAGACCCCGAAGGTGTCGAACAACGCGCTGAACGGGTGGTGGCGATGGAACAGCAGCAGCCAGGCTCCGACTGCGATCGCGCCGATGAGCTCGCAGACGAACCCGAACATCGCGACCCGCGCCAGGAGCCGCGTGCCGCTCACGTTGCAGACAGTCGCGACCGCGATCATGCACAGCGCCACGGTGGTCGTGGTCGCGGGCTCGGCCGTGAACCCCAGTAACTGCGCGAGGAACGGGGCACCGCCCGTGGCGACCGCAGCGATCGTGACGATCAGCGCACAGCCGTACACCCAGCCGGCCATCCACGCCCAACGCTTGCCCACCAGGCGCCGTGACCACGGGTACAGCCCACCCGATATCGGAAACTGCGAGACGACTTCACCGAACACCAGGCAGACGAACATCTGACCGATGCCGACGAGCAGATACCACCAGAACATCGGCGGACCGCCCGCCGCGAGCGCGAAGCCAAACAGGCTGTACACGCCCACCACGGGTGACAGATAGGTGAACCCAAGCGCGAAGTTCTCCAGCTTGCTCATGGTCCGGTCGAACTTCGAGGTGTAGCCGAGCGCCTTCAGCTGCGCGGCATCGGCCTCCAGCGTGGCCCGGGTCCTGACATCGTTCATGCGGATGCTCCGCTTGCGTAGATGATGATCGAGAGCATGCGGATCGGCATCTTGACGAGCCGCTCCGGGCCGTGGGCGATGTCACCGCGAAAGGTCAAGGAATCGCCCTCCTTGAGCAGATAGCTCTCCCTGCCGTGGCGGTAACGCATCTCCCCGGACAAAATGTAAATGAACTCGGTCCCCGAGTGCTGAAAACCCGGGAAGACCTCGCTCTTGTCGGTGAGGGTGACGAAGAACGGCTCGAATTCCTTACGCGGCCCGCGCGGAGCGGCCAACAGCTGATAGGCATGTCCGCGCCGCGTGCCGCGCCGCACGACCTCCAGGCCTTGACCTGCCGGGGTATGTTGCGCCGCCTCTTCCGGCGAGCCGATGTCCTGCAGCAGCAGCGCGGGACGGATCCCGAGCACCTCCGCGAGCGCCACGATCGTCTCGAGACTGGGACTCACGCGACCGGTTTCCAGACGACTGAGCATGCCTGGGCTGATGTGCGCTTGCTGCGCGACGTTGGCGAGCGTCAGGCCGAGCTCGTCGCGGATGCGCCTCGCCACGCGACCGATGCTCGCGGCATGGTGGGAGCCGCCGGCCGGCACGCGCGCCGTCTGAGTCTGGCGACCCGCACGCGATTTGCGACGCGCCGTCATCCGCCCCCGGTTCTTCGTTGTTTGATCATCCATACGAGCACGCCGCCGCATTCTATCGTGTCGGCTCCGGCGGTCGGTGCGCCCATTCTTACCACGCAAGTCTCTTGCATGCCAGTAAAGCGGTGAAGCTATAATCGGTGCCTCGCGCGTAAGGTCAGAGGGTGACGCGATCGCAAGCGGCGGGCACGGACGATCGCTTCCACCACGCAACAACGTCTGGCGCTCGAGTGGTCGATGCCGCTACGCCTCATAAAATTCGCCCTCTCGCGCAAGCATCCGGAACCGCGGATGTTCACTCGCCACGAGCGGCTGAAGCCGAGCTACGACGTGGTCATCATCGGCGCCGGAGGTCACGGCTGCGCGGCGGCCTACTATCTGGCGCGCGACCATGGGATCTCCGACGTCGCCATCCTCGAGCAGGGTTACCTCGGTGGCGGCAACACCGGTCGCAACACGACCATCATCCGTTCGAACTATCTGACGCCCGAGGGCGTGCAGTTCTACGACGAGAGCGTGCGGCTGTGGCAGGACCTGTCCCAGGACTTCGATCTGAATGTGTTCTACTCGACCCGCGGTCATTTCACGCTGGCGCACACCGATGCCGCCATGCGCACGATGCGCTGGCGCGCCGAGGTGAACCGGCACTTCGGCGTGGCCAGCGAGGCGATCGACAGCCAGGCGGTGCGCGAAGCGATCCCGATGATGGACATCACCTGCGGCGGTCACGCGCCCGTCGTCGGCGCGCTCTACCACGCCCCCGGCGCGATCGCCCGCCATGACGCGGTGGCCTGGGGCTACGCCCGCGGCGCCGACCGGCGCGGCGTCGAGATCCATCAGAATACGCAGGTTCTGGCCATCGAACTCGAGGATCACGGCTGCGGCGGACGCGTGGCCGGCGTCCTCACCAACCGTGGGCGCATTGCGACGCGCAAGGTGTTGTGTGCGGTCGCCGGCTACACGCCGCGGCTGCTCGCCATGGTCGGGCTGCGTTCGCCGATCTACGTCCATCCGCTGCAGGCGATGGTCTCGGAGCCCCTCAAGCCCTGGCTCGATCCGATCATCGTGTCGGGCTCGCTGCACGTGTACGTCAGCCAGAGCGCGCGCGGCGAGCTCGTCATGGGTGCATCGCTCGACCCCTACGAGCTGCATTCCACGCGTTCCACGCTGGACTTCGCGGAAGCTCTCGCGGCACACATGCTCGAGCTGTTTCCCTTCCTTTCGGACGTGAAGATCAATCGGCAATGGGCCGGGATGGCCGACATGACGCCCGACTTCGCGCCGATCATGGGATTGACGCCGGTGCGTGGCTTCTACCTCGACTCGGGGTGGGGTACCTGGGGCTTCAAGGCGACCCCGGTGTGCGGCAAGACTATGAGCCATACGGTGGCGAAGGATGCCGCCCATCCGCTGATCGGAGCTTTCGCGTTCGATCGCTTCGCGCGCTACGCCCTGACGGGGGAGAAGGGCGCGGCCTCGGTGGGGCATTGATCGGTGAAGCGCTGACATGAAACTCATGACCTGTCCGATCAACGGTCCGCGGTTGATCAGCGAGTTTGCCTACGGGGGCGAGATGCGCGAGATGCCCGACCCGGTCGCGGTCAGCGATGCAGCCTGGGCCGACTACGTTTTCAACCGCAACGGGGTGCCGGGGGTGAAGAAGGAGTGGTGGTGTCACACGCCTAGCGGCGTGTGGTTTATCGCCGAGCGCGACACGACCACCGACACGATCCAGCGCACCTATCTTTACCAGCCTGGCGCTCGGGTACGAGCGGAGCGGGCCGCATGAGGCGCTTGCCGCCCGTCGCAGGCGAGCGCATCGATCGCAGTCAGGCGGTCGAGTTCGCCTTCGAGGGCAAGCCGCTGCGCGGCTATCGCGGCGACACGATCAGCTCCGCGCTCGCGGCAAGCGGCGTGCGAGTGCTGGGACGGTCGTTCAAGTATCACCGTCCGCGGGGCCTCCTGAGTGCCGCGGGCCACGACGCCAACACCCTGGTCCAGGTGCACTGCGGCGAACGCAGCGTGCCGAATGTGCGTGCCGATGTCGTGCCGGTTGACTCCGGCTGGCGGGTGAGCGCGGTCAATACCCGCGGCGGTCTCCAGCATGACCGACTGGCCGTGCTCGACCGTCTGTCTGCGTTCCTGCCGGTCGGGTTCTATTACAAGGCGTTTCACAGCAAGCGCTGGTTTCCACGCTGGGAGCGTATGTTCCGCCGCTTGAGCGGGCTCGGCGAGGTCGACCTGCGCGCCGGCCGGCGCGGCACGCCGAAGCGTTACGATTTCTGCGACGTGTTGGTCATTGGTGCCGGACCGTCCGGCCTTGGCGCGGCGTTGGCGGCAGCCGGCCGCGGTGCGAGCGTGCTGCTCGTCGATGAGAATCCGACCGCAGGGGGCAGCGGATGGTATGCGCGCGGCGGTGCGACCGCGACGCTGGAGAAGACCGCGGCACTGCTCGCTGCCGTGCGGGCAGATTCCCGGATACGGTTGCTGACGAGCACCTACGCGGCCGGCTATTACGCCGATCACTGGGTGGCGCTGGTGGCGTCCGAGTACCTGGTGAAGGTTCGCGCGCGCAGCGTCGTCATCGCTCAGGGAGCCTGCGAGCAGCCCGCTGTCTTTCGCGGCAACGACCTGCCCGGCGTGATGCTCGCGAGCGCCGCGCAGCGCTTGCTCTACCATCACGCCGTCGCGAGCGCGCAGCGCGTGGCCGTTCTGACTGCCAACGCGGAAGGCTATGCCGCCGCGCTCGATGCGCTGAGCAACGGCCTGGAGTTGGCCGCGGTGCTCGATCTGCGCGCCACAGCGGGTCCGCTCTCGATGCCCGCGGCGCAGGAGCTGACGCGGCGCGGGGTGGCGGTGCACTACGGCGTCACCCCCATCGAGGCGCTGGCGCGCGCGGGCGGAGATGTGGGCGGCCTGCTGTTCGAGAGCACCGCGGGCGCGGCGGCCCAGCCGCAGCGCATCGGGCTCGATGGGATCTGGATGAGCGTTGGATTCGCTCCGGCCAACGCCCTGCTGCAGCAGGCCGGTGCGCGTCTGTCGTACGCGCACGCCGCAGAGCAGTTCCTGCCGCAGACTCTGCCGTCCGGGGTGTATGCCTGCGGCAAGGTCAACGGCGTGTATTCATTCGCTGAGCGCCTTGCCGACGGGGGCGCGGCGGGCGAGCAGGCGGCGGGCCGGCTGGGATTCGGCGCCGAGGCGGCGCGCGGCCCGTGGGTCGCACCGCTCGAGTGCCCGACGCACCCCTTTCCGGTCTTCCGTCATCCACGCGGCGGAGAGTTCGTCGACTTCGATGAAGACCTCACGGTGAAGGATCTGGAAAACGCCTGCCAGGAGGGATTCGACAGCAGCGAGCTGCTGAAGCGCTTTTCCACGCTCGGGATGGGTCCGAGCCAGGGCAAGCATTCCAACATGAACGCGCTGCGTATCCTCGGCAGGATTCGCGGCGAGTCGCTCGAGTCCCTCGGCACGACGACGGCGCGACCGATGTTTCATCCCGTGCCCCTGTCGCACCTGGCGGGACGGGGGTTCGAGCCGCAGCGGCGCACCGCCCTGGACGGGGAGCACGAGGCGCTCGGAGCGGTGTGGATGCCCGCGGGCAACTGGCGTCGCCCGGAGTATTACGCCGTGCTCGGCCAGACCCGCGAACAGGCCATCCTTGCTGAGGTAGGCGCGGTGCGCACGCGTGTCGGGGTCATCGATGTGGGCACGCTCGGCAAGATCGAGGTGCACGGCCGGCATGCGGCGGAGTTCCTCGAGAGGGTGTACACGGCCCGCTACGCCAACCTCAAGCTCGGCATGAGCCGCTACGGACTGATGCTCGATGAGTCGGGCGTCGTGGTGGACGACGGGGTCGTGGGACGGCTCGGCGTGGAATCGTTTTACTTCACGACCACGACCGGTAACTCCGCCACGCTGTTCCGCGAGCTCGGCCGCCTCGCGACCTGGTGGGGCCTGTCGGTCGGTCTGGTGAACCTCACCGGACACTACTGCGCGTTCAACCTCGCAGGCCCCGACTCCCGTGCGCTGCTCGCCGAGCATACCGCGCTCGATCTCGCCGACGAGGCGTTCCCCTACCTCGGGATCCGCGAGGGACTCGTCGCCGGGGCGCCCTGCCGCATCATGCGCGTGGGTTTCGTCGGTGAGCTCGGTTACGAGATTCATCTCCCGGCGGACTACGCCGTGGACGTCTGGCGGGCGCTGCGGGCCTCCGGCTCGCGCTTTCAGCTGCAGGCCTTCGGCGTCGAGGCACAGCGCATGCTGCGCCTCGAGAAGGGCCATATCATCGTCGGCCAGGACACCGATGGGGTGACGAACGCCCTGGAAATCGATGTGTCCTGGGCGCTCCGGATGGACAAGCCATTCTTCATCGGACAGCGCAGTCTCGCCATCCTGCACAAACAGCCGCGCCGCCAGTCGCTGGTGGGTTTCACGCTGGCGCCTGAGGCGCCGCTGCGCCCGCGCGAGTCGCATCTGGTCCTGAGCGCGGGCCAGATCGCGGGCCGCGTGACGAGCACCGGCTGGTCGCCGACGCTCGCGCGTTGCATCGGTCTGGCTCTGGTGACGCCGGCGCTGGCGGCGGGCCAGAAGCTGCGCATCCGGATCGAAAAGGGACAGGAAGTCGATGCGGATATCGTCCGGCCGCCGTTCTACGATCCACAGGGCGAACGGCAACGATCCACGAGCCCGGGCACGTCCGCTGCGCACGCTGCCGGCCAGCGTACCTCCCTCGTCAGCGCCCGACGCCGTAACCCGCTGGAAACCTGCTCCACAGGGGCCTCGTCCGCGCGAGGGGACCCCGCGGGCGCTCGCTTGCGCTTCGAGGTCCTGTCGCGACGCGAGCGCTTCGGGTGCAAGGGCCCGGGAGCAGAGGCGTGGCTCATGGCCGCGGGCTTTGCGGTGGCGCCTGCGCCCAACAGCGCGCAGGTTGACGCAGGCGGCGTGCTGGTCGCACGCTTGGGGATCGCGGAGTTCCTCGTCGAGTCCGTGGAGGGCGGAGCGGAGCGCGTCGAGTCGGCACGGCGGCAGCTCGGATCCGCCCTTCGGCCGGCGGATGTTTATCCGGTCGCGCGAGCGGATCTGGTGATCGGCATCGGCGGCGCTCATCTCAACCTGCTGTTGCGTCAGATCTGCAGCGTCGATTTCGCGCCGGGGCTCGAGTCGTGCGCGGCTGACTTCGGCCCGGTCACCCTCACCTCCATGATCGGGGTGGGGGTGGTGGCGTTCACCAGAGGCGGCTGCGACCGGGAACCCGTCCTCACACTGTGGGTGGACCCGAGCTTTGCGCATTATTTCTGGACGACGCTGCTCGAGGTGGGACGCGACCTCGGGGCAGTCGCCGTCAACGAATGAAGCGGGCTCGAGGCGCGCATCGTCCTCGAGCCACACAAGACGCCACGAGAGGGGATAGATATGGCACGCGATCCGAAGCACGACGTACTGTTTCAGCCCATCAAGATCGGGCCCAAGACACTGCGCAACCGGTTCTACCAGGTGCCGCACTGCATCGGCGCGGGCTCCGACCGGCCGGGCTTCCAGGCGGCGCATCGCTCGCTCAAGGCGGAAGGGGGTTGGGCCGGAATCAACACCGAATACTGTTCCATTCATCCCGAGTCCGACGACACGCATCGCCTGTCCGCGCGAATCTGGGACGCGGGCGACGTGCGCAACCTGCGGGCGATGACGGACCACATTCACAAGTACGGCGCCCTGGCGGGCATTGAGTTGTGGTATGGCGCTTCGCACGCGCCCAACATGGAATCGCGGGCCACGCCGCGCGGACCGAGCCAGTATGCCTCGGAATTCGAGACCCTGACGTACTGCAAGGAGATGGATCTCGATGACATCGCCATGGTGCAGCAGTACTACGTGGATGCAGCGCTGCGCGCGCGCGATGCGGGCTTCGACATCGTCTACGTCTACGGCGCGCACTCCTATCTGCCGCTGCAGTTCCTGTCCCCCTACTACAACAAGCGCCGCGATCAGTATGGCGGCTCGGTGGAGAATCGCGCGCGCTTCTGGATCGAGAGCCTCGAGAAAGTGCGCAAGGCCGTCGGCAAGGACTGCGCCATCGCGACCCGTTTCGCCGTGGACACCCTCTACGGGCAGGCCGGCATCGAAGCGGAACGCGACGGCGTGAAATTTGCGCGACTGGCCGACCCGCTGGTCGATCTGTGGGACATCGACGTCGGCGATATCGCCGAGTGGGGCGAGGACGCCGGTCCTTCGCGCTTCTATCTGCAGGGACACCAGGTGCCGTGGACGCGGATCATCAAACAGGTGGTGACCAAGCCCGTGCTGGGAGTCGGGCGCTTTACCGACCCGGAGAAGATGACGGAGGTCGTCACCAAGGGAATCGCCGACATCATCGGCGCCGCGCGTCCGTCAATCTCCGATCCCTGGCTGCCGAAGAAGATCGAAGAAGGTCGCCTTGACGACATCCGGGTGTGCATCGGCTGCAACGTCTGCATTTCCCGCTGGGAGATCGGCGGTCCGCCCATGATCTGCACCCAGAACGCGACCGCGGGTGAAGAGTATCGGCGCGGCTGGCATCCGGAGAAATTCCCGAAGAAGACTTCCGAGGACTCCATTCTGGTGATCGGTGCCGGTCCCGCGGGATCCGAGTGCGCGCGCGTGCTGCTGGAGCGCGGCTACACCGTGCATCTGTACGACACGGCGGCGAAGATCGGCGGCCATCTGAACCAGATCACCACGCTCCCCGGGCTGGGGGAGTGGGGGTTTCATCGCGACTACCGCGAGCTGCAGATCGGCAAGCTCGTCAAGAAGAACAAACAGTCGCAGGTGATGCTCGGACAGAAGCCGATGACTGCCGCGGCGGCGCTCGCTTATGGCGCGGAAAAGATCGTCATCGCCACCGGCTCCAGCTGGAACAGCGATGGGACCAACTGCCTGACGCACGATCCCATCCCGGGCGCCGATGCTTCACGGGCCGATCAGCTCACGCCCGAGCAGGTCCTCGATGGCAAGAAGCCGATCGGCAAGCGCGTCGTGATCCTGAACGCGGATACCTACTTCATGGCGCCGAGCCTGGCGGAGAAGCTGGCGTCGGCCGGCCACGACGTCACGATCGTGACGGGCGTGCACCTTGCCAACTACATGCACTTCACGCTCGAGTACCCGAACATGATGCGCCGCCTGCACGAGCTGCACATCAAGGAGCTGGCAAACACCTTCTGCTCGCGTATCGAGCCGAATCGAGTCGAGGTTTATGACGTGTACGGCGAGGGCTCCAGACGTACCTATCGCGGCCCGGGCGTACCGCCGCGGGATGAGAACCGGACGCAGCGCTGGCTCGATTTCGACTCCCTGGTGCTGGTCACCGGCCGCCACTCGGACGATTCGCTGCACCGGCAGCTCAGGGACAGCAAGGCGAAGTGGGCCGAGAATGGCGTGCAGGCCGTCTACCTGATCGGGGATGCCGAAGCGCCGCGGCTCATCGCCGACGCCACATTCTCGGGCCACCGACTGGCACGCGAGATCGAGGAGCCGAACGCGCAGCTCCCGAAACCCTACCGGCGCGAAGTCGCCGTGTGGGGCGTACCGCACATGCCGGAGGGTAAAACGCTGGTCGAGTACCAGACCTAGCATGAAGCCTGAACTTGCCCGCAGGCGGTTTGCGCCAATCCAATGACACGCGATCCCACCGCCGTCACGCGGGTGCTGTTCGAGGACTTCGCGCCCGCGGCGATTGCCGTCTTCTACGTGATCGCCTTTGCGGCTGTCACGGTCTTCTGCTTCGGCGTCTACGTCGAGGTGAGGAAGTACCGGCGCGGTTCCGCCGCCGACGTGGACGGCCGCCTGCTGGCGCGCTTGCAGGCAATGATCGGCACAGTCCTGAGTCACCGCACCATTGCGCACCGTGATCGGGCCGCCGGCGCCGCTCATCGCCTCATCTTTTACGGTTTCGTGCTGCTGTTCCTCGGCACGGCCACCATCACTCTGGACTACGACATTCTGGGTCCGCTGTTCGGGGTCCACTTCTGGCAGGGGGCGTTTTATCTGTGGTTCTCGCTGGTGCTGGACGTGGCCGGCGTGCTGCTCACCGGCGGACTCCTGTACATGATGTACCGGCGCGGCTGGCTCAAGCCGCCCAAGCTCGACTACGCGCGTCCGGATCGGCAGCCGGGCGATCCGGACTACGACCGCAGTGGCTATCGACGCGAAGACTGGGCGTTTCTGTGGACACTACTGTTGATTGTCGCGACCGGCTACCTGCTCGAGGCGGCGCGGCTGGTCTGGCTCGAGGCGACACCCGAGGTGTCGGCTTACCGCTGGTGGTCGCCGGCGGGCGCGGCGCTGGCCGCGGGCCTGCGTGCGGCGGGCATGAGCGCGGCTAGCGGCGCTGCCTTGCGCACCGGCTTGTGGTGGTTTCACGGGCTGCTGGCGCTGCTGTTCATCGCGGTGATTCCTTTCACCAAGGTCAAGCACATCCTGACCGCCGCAGGCTCGCTCATGTTGCGCGATCCGCTCGCCGCGCAACGCCTGCCGCGAGTCCCCGAGCAGCAGCAACGCGCCGGCGCGCAGTACATCACCGACTTCAGCTGGAAGCAGCTGTTGAGCCTTGATGCGTGCACCAAATGCGGCCGCTGCCACGAGGTCTGTCCGGCCCGGGCGGTGGGCGCGCCGCTCTCGCCGCGCGATGTGATCCTGTCGTTGCGGGAGTTCGCCAACCGCACGCTCGAGTCTGCAACGCTGCCTGCGCAGGCCGAGCTCGACGTGCACGGCAAGGGACCGGGCCAGGTGGCGATGGAAACCTTATGGTCGTGCCGCACGTGCATGGCCTGCGTCGAGGTGTGTCCGGTGGCGATCGAGCACGTGCCGGTCATCGTGCAGATGCGCCGCCAGCTGGTCGAGGCAGGCCAGATGGACCCGCAGCTCAAGAAGACCCTGCAAACGATCCACAAGACCGGCAACTCCTTCGGCGAAGGCAGGCGCAAGCGTGCGACCTGGACCAAGGCGCTGCCCTTTGCGGTCAAGGATGCTCGCAAGGAGCCGGTCGATGTGCTGTGGTTCGTCGGCGACTACGCGTCCTTCGATCCGCGCAACCAGAGGGTGACGCAGGGCTTAGCTTGGCTTCTGCAGGAAGCGGGAGTCGATTTCGGGATTCTCTACGAGGGGGAGTCGAACGCCGGCAACGATGTCAGGCGTGTGGGCGAGGAGGGGCTGTACGAAGTGCTGGCGACATCCAACATCGAGTCCCTGTCGGCGGCATCCTTCAAGACCATCGTGACCACCGACCCGCATTCATACAACACGATTCGCAACGAATACCCGGACTTCGGCGGTCGCTACGAGATCGAGCACTACACGACGCTCTTGCTGAGACTGCTGCAGGAGGGACGGCTCAGGATCGCGCACCCGCTCGGCCTGCGCGTAACTTTCCACGACCCCTGTCACCTGGGGCGCTTTAACAAAGGCTACGACGCGCCGCGCGAGATTCTGCGCCTGCTGGGATGCGAGCTCATCGAGATGGGCCGCTGCCGCGCCAACTCATTTTGCTGTGGCGCGGGCGGCGGGCGCATCTGGATGCCGGACCCGGTCGGGTTGGACCGGCCGGCGCACAACCGCATGCGCGAGGCGGCAGCCATCCCGGGCTTGCAGGTGTACGTGGTGAGCTGTCCCAAGGACCTGACGATGTTCGAGGACGCGCTCAAGGCGACGGGGAACGAAGGCAGGTTCGTGGTGCGCGAGCTCATCGAGCTGGTGCGCGAGGCACGCGGGCAGCAGCAAGCGGAAGGTGCTGCGGGAGTCGCAGCGTGACGAGGATCAGGCAATGAAGCTGTTGGTAGCGGTCAAACAGGTGGCGGTCCTCGATGAGGATTTCGAGATCCGCGCAGACGGCAGGGACGTGCACGCGGACTTCCTGCTGCGCGATCTGAACGAGTGGGACGATTACTCGCTCGAGGAGGCAATGAAGATCAAGGAGGCGGGGGCGGCACCTGTGGAAGTGGTCGTGGTGTGCGTCGGAGCCGCGGAAGCGGACGAGTCCCTGCGCAAGTGCCTCGCCAAGGGCGCCGACAGGGCTATCCGCGTATGGGACGAGGCGATCGAGGGCTCGGATTCGATCGCCGTAGCGCGGCTCCTCGCCGCCGTTGCGCGCAGGGAGAAGCCGGACATGCTGTTTGCCGGCGTGCAGTCGTCCGACCATGCGTTTGCATCGACCGGAATCGCCACGGCCGCCTTCCTCGATTGGCCGCATGCGGCCGTTCTGACACATCTCGCATACACGGCGGGCGGCAAGAGCGCGGTGTTCCGTCGGGAACTGGAAGGCGGAGAACTGCACGAGATGCAGATCGAGTGCCCCGCCGTGCTCACTATCCAACTCGGGATCAACACCCCACGCTATGCATCCTTGCGCAGCATCAAACAAGCCGCCGCGAAGCCTATCGAAGTGCTGTCATTGGAGGATCTGAATGTAGCGCCAGGCGACGTGGGTGAAAGAGGTTCGCTCTCGCGAGTCCGACGCATGTACGTGCCCGACAAAGGACGCGCCGAGATGATCGAAGGCAGTGTCGAAGAACAGGCGGCGCGGCTTGCGCAGATCATCAAGGAACTGGCCGGGAGCGCCTCATGAGCGGCATTCTGGTCATCGCGGAGCACAGGCGCGATGAGGTCCGCCCCGTGACGCTGGAGCTCGTGGGGGCCGCACAATCGGCCAGGCGCGTTCCCGAGGAGCGCGTCGCGGTGGCCGTGCTGGGCGCCGAGCCGGAACGGTCGGTTCCGAGTGTGAGTGTCGCCGGCGTCGATGAAGTCCTCACCGTGAAGCTCGCCGCCGGCGAGTTCGATCCCGATGCCTATGAAGCCGCAGTGCGTGCCCTGATAGAGGCACGCAAGCCCTCGCTTGTTCTCTTGCCGCACAGCATCGACTCCTTCGGCTATGCGGCCGCCGTGGCGGCGAAAAGCAACCATGGCTTCGCGACCGACGTCTTTCGTTTCGGCTACCAAGACGGTGCGCTGGTCGCGACACGCGGCGGCTACGGCCAGAAAGTCAGCATCGAGATGGACTTTCCAGCCAGGGAAGTCGTTATCCTCACGCTGCGCGCCGGTGTATTCAAGCCGCCGGGAGCGCGCGCGAGTCCGTCTGTCACAAGCTTCGCCGCACCGCCCGCGCGAGCGCGCGTGGTGAGTCGCAGTTTCATCGAGGTGAGCGCCGCCGACGATGTCGATATGACGACGGCCGAGTTCATCCTGGCTATCGGCCGCGGCGTCGGCGAGCAAGCGAACGTCGAACGCTTCCGGGAGCTGGCGGAGGCGGTCGGTGCGGTTCTCGGCTGCTCGCGCCCGATCGCCGATGCCGGCTGGCTTCCCAAGAGCCGCCAGATCGGCCAATCCGGCAAGACCGCGAGCGCCTGCAAGCTGTACCTGGCGATGGGCATCTCCGGGGCGATTCAACACCTTGCAGGGATGAAGCACGTCAGCACCATCGTCGCCGTCAACGCCGATGCGGGCGCTTCGATCTTCACAGTCGCCAAGTACGGGATCGTAGGCGATATCTTCGAGATCGCGGATGCGCTGCACAGTCATTTTGCAAGCTGAGCGCCCGCCCGCTCATCCATTGAGGAGGCACACCACGGCGGGCCGAGGGCCGGCGGCGGGAAGGTTCAGCCCCCTGTGTCGCTTGAACAACGGCGACAGTGTTGACCGGTGTTCGCTCGGCGTGGTATTCGTGCGCAAAATAATTCACCACCATGCAACTGATATCGCCCCAGGCAGAGTCGTAGACATGGGCGCGCCGCCGTCCGTTTCACGGAACTGCTGATCCCTTTTCATGGATTTGCAGACGCCACCGAAGCCTCTGGCACGCGCACTCGCTGCGCTCGAGCGATTCGTGTTCGGCCGGCGCCTGCTGGTGCTGACCGTGCTGGCTGCTTTCACGCTGCTGATGGGGTTCTTTGCCCTGCAGCTGCGGATGACCGCCGGGTTCGAGAAGCAGATGCCGGTCGGCCACGAGTATGTGAAGACGTTCGAGCAGTACCGCAGCCAGCTGTTCGGAGCCAACCGGCTGACGATCGCGGTGCGCTCGATCGACGGGACCATCTGGACCAAGCAGGGGCTGACGAGGCTCTACGACGTAACGCAGGCGATCATGTCGATGCCGAACGTGGATCGCGTCGGCGTGCAGTCGCTGTGGACGTCGAACACCTGGATCAATGACATCACCCCCGAAGGGTTCAAGATCGAGCGTTTGATTCCCGACACGGTCGAGCCCGCATCATTGACTCCCGAGGTGATCGAGACGATCCGGCGGACCACCACGCGCGGCGACTTCGACGGAACCCTGGTTGCGCGCGACCAGTCGAGCGCGCTGGTCACCGCGGAGCTGAACGAGTACGACAAGAACGACGTCAGACTCGACTACATCGCCTACAACCGGATGCTCAATGAGCGCATCCGCGGCAAGTACGAGGATGCGCATTACCGGATCGAGATCATCGGCTTTGCGAAGCAGGTGGGTGAGATTGCCGACGGTGCGCAGGCGGTGCTGACTTTCTGCGGGATTGCCTTGCTGCTGGTGGCGGCGGCGGTGTACTGGTACTGCCGCTCGATCCGTTTCACCGTGCTGCCGATCGTGTGCTCCCTGGCGTCGCTGGTGTGGCAGTTCGGCACATTGCATCTGCTGGGATTCGGGCTGGATCCGCTGGCGATTCTGGTGCCTTTCCTCGTGTTCTCGATTGGCGTCTCGCACGGAGTGCAGCAGATCAACTATATCGTCCGCGAGATCGCCCACGGCAAGAGCACGTTCGACGCGGCACGCGCGAGCTTCTCGGGGTTGCTGGTGCCGGGCACGCTGGCGCTGGTGACCGCATTTGTCTCCTTCATCACGCTGATCCTGATTCCGATTCCGATGGTGCGCGAGCTGGCGGTCACGGCCGCGATCGGAGTCGGTTACAAGATCGTGACCAACCTGGTCATGTTGCCGGTAGCGGCGTCGTACTGTCATTTCGACCGAGCGTTCGCCGAACGAGCCATGCTGGAACGCGAGCGGCGTGCGCGCTGGCTCAGGCAACTGGCGCGCGTCTCCGAACCGCGGAACGCGGTGATTGTCGTGTTCGTGACAGCCGCTGTTCTGGCGCTTGCCGCCTGGCAGAGCCGCGATCGCGTGGTCGGCACGTTGCAGGCTGGCTCCCCGGAGCTGCGGGCCGACAGTCGCTACAACCGCGACGCGGTCGACATCGCGAACAACTACGATGTCGGCCTCGATTGGCTGAGTGTCGTGCTGGAGGCGCTGCCGTCGCCGGAGAACTGCGCTCGCGTGGCTCTCGGCCCCTTCGAGCAGGACCTGGTGTGGACGCTACAGAACGTGCCGGGCGTGACCGGCGTGACTTCGTTCACGTCGATGATGCGCACCTACAGTGAGGGCTACAACGAAAACAACCCGAAGATGAGCGTCGTGCCCATCGATCCGAACTACTACGCGGCGCTGGCGATCGAAATCAACCGCGTGCGCGGTTTCGTCAACGTCGACTGCAGCATGACCGCCGTTCACGCCTACCTGGCCGATCACAAGGCAGCCACGATCACCCGGGTGATCGATGCCGTCAAGGACTTCAGAGCGACGAATCATCTGGATCGGGTCAAGGTGCGGTTGGCATCGGGCAACGCCGGCGTGCTGGCCGCCATCAACGAGGAGGTCTCGCGCAGCGAGCTGCCGATGATGCTCTATGTCTATGCGGCTATCGCGCTCCTGGTGTTGATCGCGTACCGCGACCTGCGGGCCGTCGTCGCCTGCTGTCTGCCGCTTACGGTGGCGACTTTCGTCGGCTACTGGTTCATGAAGGAACTCCAGATCGGTTTGACGGTGGCGACGCTGCCGGTTATGGTGCTGGCGGTCGGCATCGGGGTCGACTACGCCTTCTACATCTACAACCGGCTGCAGGCGCACCTTGCGCAGGGCGAACCGATCGTCGGGGCGCTGGAGCATTCGATCCTGGAAGTCGGCATGGCCACGATCTTCACCGCGATCACGCTGGCGATCGGGGTCGTGACTTGGTCGTTCTCCGCGCTGAAATTTCAGGCCGACATGGGCAAGCTGCTGGCGTTCATGTTCATCATCAACCTCGTGATGGCGATGACCGCGCTGCCGGCCCTGGCGGTGGTGCTGGAGCGCATTTTCCCGCGCCGCAAGCCGGTTCACATCCCGGGCGTTTTGCAACACTGATGGCGCACTCCAAATGAACCGGCTCGCGATCCGCTGGCTCCTCCCGGTGATGGCAGTTGCGCTGCTGGCGATCCTGCCTGCCTCGGCGCAGCTCGTCGGCGCGGGCGGCGGGGGCGCGGGCGGCGATGTGGCCAAGTTCGTCAAGGAGCTGCGCCAGCTTCCGGCGATGCACCTGGCCTCACCTACGCGCGCCGGCGTGCTGAGCGCCACCAGCGCCGGGAAGCGCATCGTCGCGGTCGGCGATCACGGCACGGTGCTGCTGTCGGATGATGACGGCAAAACCTGGCGGCAGGCTCGTGAGGTACCGACCCGTCTGATGTTGACTTCGGTGTGCTTCACCGACGATATGCGCGGCTGGGCGGTCGGTCACTGGGGCGTGGTGCTGCATACTGAGGATGGCGGGGACAGCTGGAAGCTGCTGCGCCAGGACACTAGCGTGGATCAGCCGCTTTTCTCGGTCTATTTCATGGATCGGAAACAGGGCTTGGTCGTGGGTCTGTGGTCACTCGCATTGCGCACGAGTGATGGCGGATTGCACTGGACATCCGTCAACATGCCTGCGCCTCCCGGGGGCGACAAAGCCGGCCCGAACCTTTACCGGATCTTCCGGGCCAAAGAGGCTGGCACCCTGTTCATCGCCGCTGAAATGGGTTTGGTCTACCGATCCGATGACGGCGGCCAGAGCTGGCAGATGATCCAGACGGGCCAGCGCGGCTCACTGTGGACCGGTCTCGCGTTGCGCGACGGCTCGCTGCTGGTTGCGGGGCTGAATGGCCAGATGCTGCGCAGCAGCGACGGCAGCGCCTGGACAGCGCTTGCGAGCGGCGTCGAGGGCTCGATCACG
>DATGVL010000036.1:0-24191 GCA_035300445.1 Steroidobacteraceae bacterium | reverse complement strand
GATTTCCCGCAGGCGGCGCTTGCCGTAGGTGTACTCGGCGTTCTCGGAGCGATCCCCCTGGGCGGCGGCGGCCGCCACGGCCTGGCAGACCCTGGGGCGCTCGTCCCGCCACAGACGCTCGAGCTCCAGGCGCAGGTGGCGCGCGCCCTCCGGAGTGATGTACTTCGAGCCCGCCGGCGCGGCGGGCCGCAAGCGACTCATCGGCCACGAAATCCTGTGAATTATGTCGCAGTCACTTTTACAGAAATCGGGGGTTCTGTGGAACATCTCACGGACGAACGCCGCGCCGCGCTACTAACCTGTGAATCGTGGCCACCAAGTACTACACCCACTTCGTCACCGCCGGGGGCAGGGCGCAGAACCCTCCCTGCGGCAGCGAATGGAGCGGGGTAGTCGAGCTGCGCGAGCCGCTCAGCAACACGCGCGCCAGCCGTGAGCTGCGCGCGCTGCTGGCACAGAGCTTCGACCTGGATTCGGAGGACATCCGGATCCTGCACTGGGCACGATTGCACTGAGGAGATCCCCTGGCGGACTTCCTTCCCTTCATCGAAGGTCCGCCCTTATAAACCCCAGGCCTCAGAACCTGGGGTTTTTTTTGGCGCCGGCGCCCAGGCGCCGCCCGCAGCCGCGCCGCGGGCGCGAACAATCGACGCGCCTTGCCCCCCATGTGACAATCCACGCCCCCCGGCCAAGGGGACTTAGACGCTGCCAAGGAGAATTCAATGCGCGCGTGGTTTTTCGCCCTTGTGGGTACCGCGGTCCTGGGCTTGTCGGGCTGCGGTTACAACTCCCTGCAGCAACAGGACGAGAGCGTCAAGGCGGCCTGGTCGGAGGTCGTGAATCAGTATCAGCGCCGGGCGGATCTCATCCCGAATCTCGTCAACACCGTGAAGGGCTACGCCGCCCAGGAGCAGAAGGTGCTGATCGGGGTGACCGAGGCGCGCGCCCGGGCGAGCTCGATCCAGGTGACACCCGAGGTGCTGAATAACCCGCAGCTGTTCCAGAAGTACCAGGCCGCGCAGGGCGATCTCACCCAGGCCCTGAAGAGCCTGATGGTGGTCGTCGAGAGATACCCGGAGCTGAAGTCGGACCAGAACTTCCGCGATCTGCAATCGCAGCTCGAGGGCACCGAGAACCGCATCACCGTGGCGCGCAATCGTTACATCCGGGCGGTGCAGTCCTATAACGTGACGGTGCGCTCCTTCCCGGTCAATCTCACGGCGAAGATGTTCGGTTTCCAGGTGAAGCCGAACTTCACGGTCGCCAACGAGCAGCAGATCGCGACCCCCCCGACGGTCAGTTTCGACACCTCAGCCCCCGGGGCAGCAGCCACGCCGGCCGCTGCCGCGGCGCCCGCGGGACAACCCGCGACGAAATGACCGCAGGCTCGAGCCGCCCCCGCCCGTGGGCGGGACTGGCGCTGCTGCTGGGCCTCGGCGTGATCGCGCCGCCCTCCTCGCCGGCGCAGTCGCCGGCCTCGGGCGAGCAGGGCTTGCAGCCCATCCCGAAGCTGACGGCGCGCGTCACTGATCTCACCGGCACGCTGACCGCGGAGCAGCAGACCGCGCTCGAGCAGAAGCTCGCGGCGTTCCAGTCCGCCAAGGGCTCGCAGCTCGCGGTGCTCATCGTGCCGACGACCGAACCCGAGCAGATCGAGCAGTACTCGATCCGGGTGGTCGAGCAGTGGAAGCTCGGCCGGCAAAAGGTGGATGACGGCGCGCTGCTGATCATTGCGAAGAACGATCACCGCGTGCGCATCGAGGTCGGCTATGGACTCGAGGGCGTCCTGACCGATGCGCTGTGTAACCGCATCATCGCCGAGACCATCCGGCCGGCGTTCCGGCAGGGCAACTACTACGGCGGCATCGACGCCGGCCTCGAGCAGATGATGAAGCTCATCCAAGGCGAGCCGCTGCCGCCCCCCGAGCACGAGTGGCAGTCCGGGCGGCGCGCGCACGGCTCGAACCCCTTGCCGCTGATGCTGTTCGCCGTGTTCGTCGGTTCGGTGGTGCTGCGCGGGATTTTCGGACGCACGCTGGGCTCGGCCTTCACCGCGGTCGGCGCGGGTCTGCTGGTGTGGATCGCCGGCTACGCGCTGCTGCTGGCTCTGCTCGCCGCGGCAGGCGCGTTCCTGTTCACGCTGCTCGGCGGCCTGGCGCGTGGCAGCGGCTGGTCGAGCGTCCCGCGTGCCGGGGGCTTCGGCGGGTTCGGCGGCGGCCTCGGCGGCGGTGGATTCGGCGGCGGTGGATTCAGCGGCGGTGGCGGAGGGTTCGGGGGCGGCGGTGCTTCCGGAAACTGGTAGGAGGGACGTGGCCATGAAATTCCTGCGCCTCATTCGCCACCTCGCCACCACGCGCTGGAGCACGCGGCGGCGCTTCACGCCGCAGGTTCGCGACGCCATCGAACAGGCCATCGGCCGCTGCGAGGCGCAGCACGCCGGGGAGATCCGCTTCGTCGTCGAAACCGCCTTCGATCTGCCGGAGCTGTGGGGCGATCTGCCGCCGCGGCAGCGCGCGCTGCAGCTGTTCGGACAGCTCGGCGTATGGGACACCGCACACAACAACGGTGTCCTCATCTACGTGCTCGTGGCGGACCGGGTGGTCGAGATCATCGCCGACCGCGGGATCGCCGAGCGCATCGCGGCGCCCGAGTGGGAGGCGGTGTGCCGCCAGATGGAGCTGCATTACCGTGCCGGGCGTTTTCGCGAGGGCTCGATCGCGGGTATCGAGGGCGTCGGGGCACTGCTGGGACGGCATTTCCCGGGACGGAACCACAGCGACCACGAGCTGCCGAACCAGCCGGTGCTGCTGTAGCGCATTGCCGACGCCATTCGCGTCCTGGCGACATCGGTCATAATTCCGCCATGAAGGCTGCTTCCCCGGCCCGCGTCACTGCCACGCTGACGTGCCTGCTGATCGCGGGGTGCTCGCTCTTGGGCCAGCTGCGGCGCCCGGCACCTCCGGCACCGCCCGCCCCGCCGGTGGCGCCGGCACTGCCTGCGCCGGTGGCCAATGAGCGCTTCGAGTTCGACCCCGGTCAGGACGTCGTGGGCGTCGTGCAGGTGGTGACGGCCGGCAGGGACGACACGCTCACCGACATCGCTCGTCGCTTCAACGTCGGTTACGAGGAGATCGTGCGCGCCAATCCCAAGGTCGACCCGTGGCTGCCGGGGGAGGGCCGGGAGATCGTGATTCCGTCGCAGTTCATCCTGCCGGACGCGCCGCGCACCGGACTCGTGATCAACATCGCGGCCATGCGGATTTTCTACTATCCCCCGGTCAGGCGCGGCGAGCGCCCGCTCGTGCTCACTCACCCCATCGGCATAGGCAAGGTGGGCTGGCGAACTCCGGAGGGCGTCACGAAGATCGTGCGCCGTCAGCAGGATCCCACCTGGCGCGTGCCGGTCTCGGTGCGCAAGGAGCACCACGAGAACGGCGAGGATCTCGATCCGGTGATCGGGCCCGGACCGGACAACCCGCTGGGCAAGTACGCATTCTACCTGCAGTGGCCGAGCTACCTGATTCATGGCACCAATAAGCCGGCCGGCGTCGGGCTGCGTTCGAGCCACGGCTGCATCCGCCTGTACCCGGAGGACATCGAGCAGCTCTTCGCCGTCGTGCCCGTCGGCACCCAGGTGCGGGTGGTCAATCAGCCGTTCGTGTTCGGCTGGCGTGACGGGCAGCTGTACATGCAACCCTTTGACGTTCTGGAGGACGACACGCGCGACTGGGCGAAGGCGTCGCGCCGGCTCCTCAGCAAGTCCCTGGCCGCGACGCTGCAACAGCAGTTGCAGGCGCACGGGACCCAAGTCGACTGGACACTCGTGTCGGCGCTCGCGCGCGCTCCGCGCGGCGTGCCCGTCCCGATCACCGACCCGGACGCTACGGTCGAACAGATCCTGGCCGGGGCGCCGCGCGTGCAGAACGTGCTGCCGGAAGGCTCCAGCTGGGATGGCAAGTCGGACCTGCCGATGGATGAAGCCTCCTTCAAGCAGATGCTCTCCGAGATCGAGCCGGGCGCGCCGGCCGGGGATGCTCCCGAGCAGACCGCCGATGCCCCGGCCCCGGCCGACGCCGCCAAGGCGCCACGGGCTCGCCCCAAGAATGGCGGCTGAGGAGTCTGCGCCGTGACGGCGCTGTCCGAGTGGCTGCAGCTGATGCTCGCGGAGATCGCGCGCAAGCGCGAGGACCTGGAGCGCGCGCGCGCCGAAGAGGCGCAGCGCCTCAGGGAGCGTGAAGGCGCGCAGCCGCGCACCGAGCAGGGAGCGGCGCAGAATCCGAATGCTCGCTGACACGCTGTGTTAGAGTCGCGCGGGCAGATCCCAAGAGGCGCTTGAGTGGCCGACAGCCCCGCGTCCGGCGTAGAACTCGCACAACAAAGCCGTACGGAACACGCGATTGAGCGCGTGCCGACCGGAATCGCCGCTTTCGTCGGCCGCACCCTCAAGGGCCCGGTCAACCAGGCGCTGCGCACCACGAGCTTCAGCGAGTTCCAACAGCACTTCGGGGGCCTGTGGCAACCCGCGACCCTCTCGTACGCGGTGGAGCAGTTCTTCGAGAACGGTGGTCGCGAGGCACTGATCGTGCGCGTCGCCAACGGCGCGCGCCCCCCGACCATCTCCCTGCCGGCGGGCGGGAGCGAGCTCAAGCTCGTGGCCGTGAATGCCGGCTCGCGCGAGTACCTGCGCGCCTCGGTGGACTATGACGGCCTGAACAGCCTCGAGCGCGACCGCTTCAACCTGGTAGTGCAGCGCGTGCGCACCGCCGGCTCGGAACTGGTGGAAGATCAGGAGATCTACCGGCGCGTGTCGGTGGTGCCCGCTTCGGGCCGCTTCGTCCCCGACGTGCTGCTCGGATCGCGCCTGGTGCGCGTGGCGGGTGCGGTTGCGGCGCAGCGCCCGGATCGCTCCGCCGGCGGACCCGGTGGCGTGGCGGTCGGCTACACCCTCTCCAATCCCGATGGGGATGACGGCGCGCCGCTCACCGACTACGACATCATCGGCGCCGCCGGCGCGGGCACCGGGCTGTTTGCGCTGCAGGGCGTCGCCCGCTTCAACCTGCTGTGCATCCCGCCGCTGACGCGCGAGCGCGATGTGGGACTGTCGACTTGGCTGGTAGCGGCGCGCCTGTGCCGCGACCGCCAGGCGCTGCTGCTGGTCGATCCGCCGGCAAGCTGGACTTCCGCGCCTGCCGCGCTCGATGCACTGCGCGTGTGGCCGTTTCGCAGCGACAGCGCCGTCATGTATTACCCGCGCGTGCAGGCGTTCGATCGGCTGCGCGGCCGGATAGAGACCTTCGGTTCCTGCGGCGCCGCGGCGGGCATGATCGCGCGCTCCGATGAGGCCCGGCCGGTGTGGGCGGCCGCGCAGAGCGAGGAGGCGATTCTGCGTCCCGGGTTGCGTCCCGCGGTGGCGGTGTGCGATGCCGATCGGGTGCGGCTGGCGCAGGCGGGCGTGAATACCCTGCTGTCGGTGCGCAGCGGTTCGCGCCCCGGCGTGAGCCCGCGCACGCTCGGCGCGGGCGGCGGCGTCTGCGACTGGCAGTACCTCTCGACACGGCGACTGGCGCTGTTCGTGGCGGCGAGCATCGAGCAGGGCACGCGCTGGGTGCTGCTGGAACATAACGGACCGGCGACCTGGCAGCGCGCCCAGGCCGAGGTCGAGGGCTTTCTGGACGCGCTGGCGGCGCAGGGCGCGTTTGCCGGCGCCGACTCCGACGAGAGTCACTTCGTCATCAGCGATGAGCGTGTCAACCGGCCGCAGACTCTCGCCGAAGGCAAGTTCAACCTGCTGTTCGGGTTCGCCAGCAGCACGCCGGGCGTATTCGACACCTGGCTGGTGACGCATCGCGCCGGCGCCAGCCGGGTCCGGCCGGTGTCAGTGAACCGCTCCGAGACCGCGAAACACCGGGTCGAGTGGGAGATCGAAACCGCGATTCTTCGATAGGCTCAGCTGAGCGGTGAGCCGAAGCCGCCGCCACCCGGTGTCAGGATGAGCAGCTCGTCGCCCGGTGCGATCTCGAAGCGTGCGGTGGCGCCCAGGGGCTCCACCGCACCGCCGGCGCGGCGTATGCGCGCCTCACCGCAGACACCCGGCTGCCCACCCTGGAGTCCGAAGGGCGCAATGCGGCGGTGATTGGCGAGCAAGGCTCCGGAGAACTGCGCCCGAAACTCCAGTCGCCGCACGATGCCGTCGCCGCCGTGGTGCCGTCCGCCGCCGCCCGAGCCGCGGCGGATCGCGAACTCCCGCACCAGCACCGGGAACTCGCTCTCGAGGATCTCCGGGTCGGTGAGGCGCGAGTTGGTCATGTGAGTCTGCACGGCGTCGCAGCCGTCGAAGTCCGCCCCCGCGCCCGCGCCCCCGGCGATGGTCTCGTAGTACTGCAGGTGCGCATCCCCGAAGGTCAGGTTGTTCATGGTTCCCTGGGAGGCGGCGAGAATTCCCAGCGCTCCGTACAGCGCATCGACGATGCACTGTGAAGTCTCCACGTTTCCCCCCGCCACCGCCGCGGGAGGCCGCGGGTCGAGCAGTGAACCGGCGGGAATGACAATCTCCAGTGGCTCGAGGCACCCCTCGTTCAGGGGAATCGGCCGCTCGAGCAGCGTGCGGAACACGTACAGCACCGCCGCCGTACACACCGCGCGCGGGGCGTTGAAGTTGTGCGCGCCCTGGGGCGAGGTGCCGGTGAAATCGATGCGCGCGCGGCGCCGCTCGCGGTCGATGTCCACGCGCACTGCGATCAGCTGCCCGCCGTCCATTTCGTAGCGGAAGCTCCCGGGTTGCAGCCGCCCGATGGCGTTGCGCACGCACTGCGCGGCGTTGTCCTGCACATGCCGCATGTAGGCGCGCATCGTGTCCAGACCGTGGCGCCGCACGGCACGCCCGATTTCGGCGATGCCGCGCGCGTTGGCGGCCAGCTGGGCCCGCAGGTCCGCGAGGTTCTGCTCGGGCCTGCGTGCCGGCCACGGCCCGCCGCTGAGCGCGGCGCGCAACTCGCTCTCGCGCAGCGACCCGGCACTCACCAGCGCAAAGCATTCGAACAGCGCGCCTTCCTCCTCTATCGTGCGGCTGAAGGGCGGCATGGAGCCGGGGGTCATGCCGCCGATGTCGGCGTGATGGGCGCGCGAGGCGACGAAGAAATCCGGCCGCGCCTCCTGGCCGATGAAGACCGGCGTCACCACCGTCATGTCCGGCAGATGGGTGCCGCCGTGGTAGGGGCTGTTCAGCAGCCAGGAGTCCCCCGGATGAAGCCGGGCCTGCTGCGCCGCGATGACCGAGCGCACGCTCGCGCCCATCGAGCCCAGATGCACCGGCATGTGCGGCGCGTTGGCCACCAGGGCGCCGTGCGAGTCGAACAGGGCGCAGGAGTAGTCGAGGCGCTCGCGGATGTTGACCGACTGGGCGGTCGCCCTGAGGACCTCGCCCATCTGCTCGGCGATGTGCATGAACAGGTTGTTGAATATCTCGATACGGGCGGCGTCGACCGCCGGCGCGAGCGCCGCGCGCGCCGGCCCGACATCCTCGAGCAGCAGCTCCCCGCCGGCGAGGCGCCGCGCACACCAGCCCTCTTCCAGCACCACCGTGCTGTGCGGCTCGACGATCAGCGCCGGCCCGGGCAACTCCGCGCGCAGCGCGCTCATGGATACGAGCGGCACCTCGCGCCAGGCGCCGAACCAGGCGCGCACCCGCTGCGGCAGCTCGCCCGCGGGCGCAGCTTCCGGGATGGCGAGCGTTGCGGCATCGACCGAGGCGAGGCGCGCTTCCACGCGCAGCGCCTCGATCACCACCGCGAGGGCGTGCGCCGCAAAACCAAAGCGCCGCAGGTGATCGGCGTGCAGGCGCCGCCGCACCTCCTCCAGGGGCGCGAGCGGTACCGACAGCGTGATGTCGCTGTCCCCGGCCCGCAGCTCCAGCAGTCGCGCGACCCGCACGCGAGCGGCTTCACCGCCCTGGGCGGTGAGCTCCGTGCGCGCCTGCGCTTCCAGTCCGGCGAGCGCGGTGTGCGCCGCGGCGAGCCCGGCCTCATCGAGCACCTGGCGCAGGCTCGCGCGGCGCACGGCGAGGCGGTCCGCCACACCGATGCCGAAGGCGGACAGCACGCTCGCCAGCGGATGCACGAGAATGCGCCGCACACCGGCGGCGCGCGCGACGCGGCAGGCGTGCTGGCCGGCAGCGCCGCCGAAGCAGAACAGCGTGAAGTCGCCGGCATCGCGCCCCTGACGGGTGGATACCTGGCGGATGGCGTTCGCCATCGACTCGACCCCCACCTCGAGGAACGATTCGGCGACCAACTCGGCGGAGCCGCCGGGCGCGCCCTGCGCGCCGAGCTGTGCGGCGAGCGCGGCGAAGCGGCGCGCCACCGCGTCGGCATCGATGGGCGAGCAGCCGTCGCGCCCGAAGACCGCGGGCAGGGTGTCGGGCCGCAGGTGGCCGAGCAGCACCTGCACGTCGGTGAGTGTCAGGGGTCCGTCGCGGCCATAGCAGAGCGGCCCCGGATCCGCGCCCGCGGAGGCCGGGCCGACCGCGAAGCGGCCGTCCGTGAAGCTCAGCACCGAACCGCCGCCCGCGGCGATGCTGTGTACGTCCAGCATCGGCTGGGTCAGGCGCACTCCGGCAATGAGGTGCTCGAAGCGCTGCGGCAGCTCGCCGTCGATCAGTGACACGTCCGTGGAGGTACCGCCCATGTCGAAGCCGATCAGGCGCGGGTAACCCAGCCGCTCCCCGACCCAGTGCATGCCGATGAGCCCGCCGGCGGGCCCCGACAACACGCTCGACATGGCGTGAAAGCTCTCCGCCGCCGCCAGTCCGCCGTTGCTCTGCATGAGCGTCAGGCGCACGTCCGGATCGAGCGCGCGCAGCTGCTCGAGCAGCGCGCTGACGTAGCTGCGCAGCGGCCGCGCGAGGTAGGCATTGAGCACCGTGGTGTCGCCGCGGCTGACATAGCGCACCAGCGGCGACAGCTCGTGCGACACCGACACTTCCTCGAAGCCGAGCGCCCGTGCGCAGCTTGCTGCCTCCTGCTCGTGTTGCGGGTGGCGCCAGCCATGCAGCAACACGATGGCCACCGCGCGCGCACCGGCACGGCGCGCGCGCGCGAGGTCCGCACGCAGGCGCGCCCCATCAAGCGGCGTCAGCACGGCGCCGTGCGCATCGATGCGCTCGTGCGCCTCGATCACGGTCGTGTACAGGGGCTCGGGCAGCACGATGTGGCGCGCGAAGATGTCGGGTCGATTCTGGTAAGCGATGCGCAACGCATCGGCGAAGCCGGCGCTGGTCACCAGCACCACCGGCTCGCCGCTGCGCGTGAGCAGCGCGTTGGTCGCGACGGTGGTCCCGACCTTGACCGCCGCCACGGCACGCGGGGCGGCGCCGGCGGCGGCGAGAATCGCGCGCGCGGCGCGCAGGCCCGGGTCGCCCGCCGCGGCGCCGGCGCTCGCCGAGAGCACCTTGCGGACGTGCAGCTCGCCGGCGGGCGAGAGGCCGATGACGTCGGTAAAGGTACCGCCGCGATCGACCCAGAACTGCCAGCCCGCCGCCCGCGCCGGCGGGCGGTGGGATGATTGGCTTAACGTTTCCATTGCCTGCATTATTCGCGCCTATGACTGCCGCCCCCAGCGCTGAGCCGGCCGTGCAAGCGCCCGCCCGCCACGTGGTGTTCTCTCACGGCCAGGAGAGCGGGCCCTGGGGGCGCAAGATCTCCGCGCTCGCGGAGGTCGCACGCAGCGAACGCTATCTGGCGCACTCGGTCGACTACCGCGGGATCGATGAGCCGCGGGCGCGCGTCGCCAGGCTGGTCGATTTCTGCAAGGAGTTGAGCGGGGACCTGGTGCTGGTCGGCTCGAGTCTCGGTGGCTACGTCGCGGTCACCTCGGCCTCGCTCCTGCACGCCCGGGGCGTGTTCCTCATAGCGCCGGCGCTCTACATGCAGGGCCTGCCCGAGCTGCGCGCCAGCATGCTCGATTGCCCGGCAGCCGTGGTGCACGGCTGGCGCGACGACGTGGTGCCCTTCGAGCACAGCGTGCGCTTCGCGCAGGCGTATCGGGCCGCACTGCATCTGCTGGAAAGCGATCACCGCTTGCACAATCAGATCCGAGTCATCCAGTACCTGTTCGAATACTTCCTCATCGCACTCGATCTGCCCGCGATCGCCTTCGAGTAGCGCTCAGCGCCGCTCGCGGATCGCACGTGCCGCGAGCGCGTCCACCAGTCCCGGGGCGGTGAGGCGCGCCCAGCGTCCGAGCCGGCCACGCGCGGAGGTGATCAGCATCCGCCGCCGCCGCTGCATGGCCGCCACGATCAGCTGCGCGCAGTCCTGCGCCGTCATGATATGCGCCTCCTGCATCGGGCTATGCCTAAGCGGCCGGCCATCCGCGCCCACGGCGCGGCGGTGAATCTCACTCACCACGAAATCCGGGGCGATGATGGTGACGTCGACCCCGCTGCCGCGCAGCTCGATGCGCAGGGATTCGAAGAATCCGACCAGGGCGTGCTTGCTGGCCGCGTAGCCGGTGCGTTCGGGCACTCCGGTGAGGCCGGCAAGGCTGGCCACGGCGACGATCAGGCCGCGCGACTCTTTCAGATGCGCCAGGGCGGCGGCGGTCAGGTACACCGCAGCCAGATAGTTCACCGCCAGCAGTCGCTCGAACACGCTGAAGTCCGTGACGGCGTCGAAGCGTGACCACATGGTGATGCCGGCATTGTTGACCAGCGCGTCGAGGCGTCCGAAGCGCTGCACGGTGCGCGTCGCGAGCATGGTGCAGTCCGCCTGCCGCGAGACGTCCCCGGGGAGCGCCAGCACCTGCGCGCCGCGCGCCGCGCACTGGCGCGCGCTTTCCTCCAGGCGCGCGGCGTTGCGCGCGTTGAGCGCGAGATGCGCGCCCTGCGCGGCGAGCGCCAGCGCCAGCGCGCGCCCGATGCCCTCGGACGCCCCGGTGATCAACACTGCCTTGCCGGCGAAGGTGTCCATTTGCTGCAACCTCGAGCGCGACGCCGCGGTGCGCGTGTGGCGCTCGACACACAGTTTGTCCGGGCAGCGCAGCTGCGCCACCTTTGGTGCTGATAATGCACGTGGAAACGGCTTGCCGCACCGAGTGGCCCAGTAATAGACTCACCGCACGCGGGCTTTGTGTTGCCGCAACAAACAAGAATGTGACTAGCTTCGCAGGCACGGTGCAGACCGAGGCAATCAGACATTTCAGGCGTACTTCAGGGCGTTGAGCCCGCAGGCTTGACCGACGTGCGCGTCCTTAAAGGCCTTAAGGGAAGCAGGGGGGACACATGAGGAGAGTTCACACCGGGCGCCGTCCGCCCCTCGTCGTCATGGCGCTCGCCGCCGTGCTGGCCGCGGGCAGCTGGCCGAGCGCGCAGGCCGTCAGCTTCCAGAGCGAATCGGGCAACTGGAGCGGCAGCTGGGATACCACCATCGGCTATGGGCAGGCGTGGCGCGTCTCGGGCCTCGACTGTCGGCTCGTCGCGATCGCCAACGGCGGCTGCGGGTACTCCCCCAACATCGATGACGGCGACCTCAACTACCGCAAGAACGCCGCCTTCAGCGAGGCGCTCACCGGCACCAGCGAGCTCGCCCTTAACTACCGGGACAAGGGCGGCATCTTCGTGCGTGGCTCCGGCCTCTACGACTGGAAGGTCATGGACGACACCACCAGTCACGTCCAGTTCACCCATGACGCCAAGGGCGTGATCGGCAGCTACACGCGCCTGCTGGATGCGTTTGGGTTCTTGCGCTTCGATCTGGGCACCATGCCCTCGGAGATGCGCCTCGGCCGGCAGGTCGTCGACTGGGGCGAGAGCACCTTCATTCCCAACGGCCTCAACGAGGTCAATCACTTCGACGTCACGGCACTGCAGGTGCCGGGGGCGGAGCTCAAACAGGCGCTGCTGCCCGATGAGATGGCGGTGTTCAACCTGCAGCTATCGAAGAACTTGAGCACCCAGTTGCTGTACCTGTTTGACTGGCACGAGGACATCATCGAGCCCGACGGGGCGTACTTCAGCACCAACGACATTGCTGGCCCCGGCGGTAATCACGTGTTCCTGGGCTTTGGCGCGATTTCCGACCAAGGCGTGGATTTCCGTCCGCTGGGGGGTCCCCTGCTCAGCGACTTCCAGGCGGTGAACCGCCTGGCCGATCACAAGCCGCTGCAGTCCGGCCAGTTCGGCATCAACTTCAAGCTCTATCTGCCGAACTTCAGCCAGGGCACGCAGCTCGGGGTGTACTTCCTGAACTACACGAGCCGCCTGCCGGTGGTATCCGCCCAAACCGGAACGCAGGCGGGCCTCGGCAACGCGTTTGGCGCGGTGAACGCCGTCGGCGCCGCCGCCCAGGCGCTCGCCGCCGGCCTGCCGTTCCAGGCCGCCGTCGCTACCGGGGCCGCCGTCGGCCAGCAGCGCGCCGCCGCGAACGGGGGCAACCTGAGCGCCGCAACCGCGCAGCAGTACGCCACCATCGGCGCCAACACCCTGCTCGCGGGCGGCAATGTCAACAACCAGGCGAGCAACATCGCGACCTACGAGTACGGCAAGACGGCCGGTCTTTACGAGTCGTTCCCGCAGGACATCAAGATGCTCGGCGTGTCCTTCAACACGCAGATCCAGAAGACCGGCACCGCGTTTCAAGGCGAGGTCACCTTCCGTCACAACGTGCCGCTGCAGCTCGGGTCGGTGGAGCTGCTGTACGCCACGCTAGCCCCGTTCGAGGCAGGGGTCACGAAGCTCCTCGGAGCCCCGGTGACGCCCCCCGGAACCTGCGTGCCGACCTCGCCTACTCCCATCACCGGGTGCAACCAGTTCGGGCTCTATGGCCTCGGGCAGACTATCCGCGGTTACGAGCTCAAGAACACCTGGCACGCTGACTTCACCGCTACACAGGTGTTCGCCAACGTGCTGAAGGCCTCCCAGGCGGTGGTGGTTCTCGAGGCCGGGGCCGACTACGTTCCGGGGCTCGAGAGTCTGACCAGCGGCGGACCGGTGGGCCGCGGTTTGGAGTACGACGCACCCGGGGCGGCCCTCAGCGGGCAGCCGGCGCTCGGTGGGTATCCGGAGTTTCCCGGGCTCACGACGCCGCTTTCCGAGTTTCCGACGAAGTTCTCCTGGGGCTACGTGGTCGCCGGCCGTCTTGAGTACAACAATGTCATCGGCGCGCTGAACCTGCTGCCCCATGCTACCTGGGTGCATGACGTGACGGGCGTATCGCCCGGTCCGGGCGGCAACTTCATCTCCGGACGCCATGCCGTCACCGCCGGTCTCGGTGCGAGCCTGCGCTCCAAGTGGGACTTCGACGTGTCGTATACACAGTACGGTGGTGCCGGCCAGTACAACCTCGTCAACGATCGCGATTTCGTTGCGGCCAGTATCAAATACTCGTTCTGAAGCCGCGCGGGCCGGCGCGGGCGCGAATTATGGAGGGGGCTGCAATGAAAACTCTGATCCGGTTGGCTGCGGCAGGACTGCTGTCCGCACCCGCGGCCTGGGGGGCGGTGAGCCCGGAGGAGGCCGCGCGTCTGGGTACGGAACTCACGCCACTCGGCGGCGAGAAGGCCGCCAACGCCGACGGCAGCATTCCAGCCTGGACCGGCGGCCTGAAATCCGCGGCCGAAGCGGGCTTTCCCGGCTATCACGCCGGCGATCACTACCCCGACCCGTACGCCGGCGACAAGCCGCTGTTGACCATCACCGCGGCCAACGCGGCGCAGTACGCCGCCAAGCTCACCGAGGGTCACAAGGCGCTGTTCAAGGCGTACTCCGACTATAAGATGATCGTCTACCCGACGCATCGCAGCGGCGCCTCCCCGGAGCGCGTCTACGAAGCCACCAAGCGCAACGCCACCACCGCCAGGCTGGTCCCGGACGGCAACGGTTTCACCGGTGCGCTCGGCGGCACGCCGTTCCCGATTCCGAAGGCGGGGCTGGAGGTGTTCTGGAACCACGTCACGCGCTATCGCAGCATCGCCGCCGCATTGCAGGTCGGGCAGGCGCCGATGACCGCCGGCGGCGCCTACACGCTGGTGAATTTCAAGGAGGAGTTCTACTTTCAGTTCTACGAGCCCGGCATGACCGAGCCCGCGCTCAACAACATCCTGCTGTTCTTTACGCAGGAGACCACCGCGCCAGCGCGGCTTGCGGGCGAGGTGCTGCTGGTGCAGGAGACCCTCGACCAGGCTAAGGAAGCGCGGCGCGCGTGGGTGTACAACCCCGGTCAGCGCCGCGTGCGCCGCGCGCCGAACGTCGCCTTCGACAACCCCGGGACCAATGCCGACAACCTGCGCACCTCGGATCAGTTCGACATGTACAACGGCAGCCCGCAGCGCTATGACTGGAAGCTCATCGGGAAGAAGGAGATCTACGTTCCCTACAACGCGTACCGCCTGCAGGACGGCAAGCTCAAGTACGGCGAGCTGCTGCACAAGAACCACATCAACCAGGATCTCGCCCGCTACGAGCTGCATCGGGTGTGGGTCGTGGACTCCACGCTCAAGCCCGGCCTGAGCCACATCTACAGCCGCCGCACGCTGTACGTCGACGAAGACTCCTGGCAGATCCTTGCCGTGGACTGCTACGACACGCGCGGGCAGCTGTACCGCGTGCAGGAAGGGCACGCCATGAACTACTACAACCTGCCCTCGCTCTGGACCGATCTGGAGCTCATCATGGACCTGTCCAACGGGCGCTATCTTGCGCTCGGCCTGCAGAGTGAGGAGTCGAAGTCGTACGATTTCAACATCAAGCGTACGCCTGGCGACTATCAGCCGAGCGTGCTGGAGCGGCGCGGAATCCGCTAGGGTCGCGCATTCGCGCGCGCAAAAACAGGATCTTCGGGGCCGCCGTGCACAAGGGACCGGACCGGGGGGTCCGCGTTCGCTCAAGCGTGGGACGCAACGCCAGCGCGGCCCCCCGAAAATCCTTTTTTGCGCTCGCGTCTGTGCTCGCTGTGGTCGGCTCGGTGCGCGCTGCCGAGCCTGCGCCGCCCTCCGCCGAGCCCGCGCGCCTGGCTGCGAGGTCGCTCCTGATCGCGATCGCCGCCGCGGGCGAGCGCTTGGTTGCGGTCGGCGACCGCGGCATCATCGTGTTGTCCGACGACCGGGCCGCGAGCTGGGTGCAGGCCGCTGCAGTTCCGACCCAGGCGCTGCTCACCGGCGTGTGCTTTCTTGATGCACAGCACGGCGTGGCGGTGGGACACGATGAAGTCATCCTCACCACGGCCGACGGCGGGCGAACCTGGCAGCGCACGCACTACGCCCCCGAAGCGCAGCGTCCGCTGCTCGACGTGTGGTGCGGCGCCGGCAACCGCGTGATAGCGGTCGGCGCCTACAGCACCTACCTGACGAGCCCCGATGGCGGCGCGACCTGGCATGACGTCAGCTTCACGCCGGCGCCGCGACCCAGGGCCCCCACGCCCAGGCGCGCCGCCGCGACGGCCCCAGCCGCGGACCCGGGCGGGGGGGAGGCGGGCGCGGCCGGCGGAGGCTATCACCTGAACCGTATCGTGTCGGGCGCTGGCGCGCGGCTGTACATCGCCGCCGAGGCCGGGCATCTGTACCGCTCGGACGACAGCGGCGCCACCTGGCAGGAGCTCGCCTCGCCCTACGAGGGGTCGTTTTTCGACGTGTTGCCGCTCAGCGGTGGCGCCGTGCTCGCCTTGGGCCTGCGCGGCAATCTCTACCGCTCCGAGGATGCCGGCGCGAGCTGGCAGAAAATCGCCACCGGCACCGTGGAGATGCTGGACGGCGGGGCGAGTTTTGCCGGCGCGGGTGTCGCGATCGTAGGCCTTTCGGGAGTGGTGCTCATCAGCCGCGACGGTGGGCGCACCTTCACCCTGGTGCAGCGCAGCGACCGCAGCGGGCTGTCGGCGGCGCTGTCCGTGGGCGATGAGAGGCTCGCCGCGGTGGGGGAGCACGGCGCACAGGTCATCGCGCTCGCGAACGCCTCCGTGGGCGCCGGAGCGGCACACTGATGCCCGGGGCCGCCGACCCCCGCGCGGCTCCTGCGGCCCTGGTGAGCCGACTCGAGCGGCTGATCTTCGGTCACCGCCGGCTCATCCTCGTCGCGTTTGCGCTCGGCACAGCGCTGCTCGCCACGATTGCGCTGTACGGGCTGCGCATCGACACCTCGTTCAACAAGACGCTCCCGGTCCAACATGAGTACATGCGGACCTATCTCGACCCGAAGGTGGCGGAGTTCCGCGGCGCCAACCGGGTGCTGATCGCGCTCATCGCGCGCGACGGCAACATGTTCACCTCCGCGTTCTTTGCGGCGCTGCGCAGGGCAACCGACGAGGTGATCGTCATGGATGGCATCGACCGCACTCGCGTGCAGTCGATCTTCACCCCGAACGTGCGCTATCTGGAGGTGGTCGAGGAGGGCATCGAGGCGGGCAATGTGATCCCGGCGGACTTCACGCCCACGCCCGAGAACATGGCGCGCGTGCGCGATAACATCAGGAAGGCGGGCATCATCGGCCGACTGGTCGCCAACGACTTCTCCGGCGCCCTGGTGAGCGCGATCGTGCTCGACACCGACGCACAGGGCAAGCCGGTCGATCCGATCGGGATCGCCCACCAGCTCGAGCGACGCGTGCGCCAGGCCATCGAGCAGCCCGCGGCGGGGGTGTCCGCCGCCGGCCTCGAGGTGCACTCGAGCGTGAGCGGCGGCGCCGAGCCGGCCGCATTTCCGCGCCGGGGAATCGACGTGCGCATGATTGGCTTCGCCAAGGTGATGGGTGACATCGCCGATGGAGCGGGCGTGGTGGTCATGTTCGCCGTCACCACGCTGCTGTTGACGCTGCTCGCGGTGCGCGTCTACTGCCAGTCCTGGCGCGTGGCCTTCGTCCCGGTGCTGTGCTCGTGTATCGCGGTGATCTGGCAACTCGGCGCCCTGGTGCTGCTGCGCTACGGCATCGACCCCATTGGCCTGCTGGTGCCATTCCTGATATTCGCGATCGGCGTCAGCCACGGCGTGCAGAAGATCAGCGCCGTGAGCGATGCCGCGTTTGCCGGACTCGACAGCATGGAGGCGGCACGCCGCACGTTCCGCCAGCTGCTGGCGCCGGCGGTGATAGCGCTGCTTGCCGACCTGGTCGGTTTCGTCACCATCCTCATGATCCCGGTGCAGGTGATCCGCGAGATGGCCATCACCGCGAGCATCGGCGTGGCGATCGTCATTCTCACCGACCTGGTGCTGCTGCCAGTGCTGGTCTCGTACGTGCATTTCGACGCCGGCTACCACGCGCGCGTGGAGCGGCGCCAGCGCTGGCTGGCGGTGCTGTGGCGGCGGCTGTCGGGAATCACCCGGCGCGGACCGGCGCTGGTGATCATCGTGTTTGCCGCGCTGCTCGCGGTGCTCGGCTGGTGGAAAGGCCGCGAGACGCCGATCGGCGACACCCAGGCCGGTGTGCCGGAGCTGCGTCCCGACTCGCGCTACAACCGCGACAACGACGTCATCACCTCCAGGTTCGGCATCGGCGTCGACGTGCTCACCGCGATCGTCGAGTCGACCGAGCCGGTGTGCGTCAGTCACGAGCTGATGAGCGCGGTCGAACGATTCGGCTGGCACATGCGCAACATTGCGGGCGTGCAGGACGTCATCACGTTGCCGTTCATCGCCAAGATCGCGATCGCCGGCTGGAACGAGGGGAGCCTGAAGTGGCGCAGCATCCCGCGTGAGCAGACCCAGCTCACGCAGTCGACGCGTTACATCGAGACCAGCACCGGACTGCTCAGTGACAACTGCGACGTCGTGCCGGTGATGTTGTTCCTCGCCGACCACCGCGCCAGCACCGTCGAGCGCGTCGTGGGGGAGGTGAAGCGCTGGCGCGCCGCGAACCCGGTCGCAGGCGCCCAGGTGCGCCTCGCCGCCGGCAACGTCGGTGTCATGGCCGCGACCAACGAGACCGTGGAGGCCAAGCAGCTGCGCATCCTCGCCGGCGTTTTCGCCGCGGTGATCGTGATGTGCCTGTTCACCTTCCGCTCGGTGGTCGGCACCGTAGTGGTGGTGGTGCCGCTGGCGCTGGTGTCGGTGCTGGTGTACGCCGTCATGGCCCTGGTCGGCATCGGGCTCAAGGTGTCGACGCTGCCGATGGTGGCACTGGGGGCCGGCATCGGCGTCGACTACGGCATCTATCTGTTCAGCCGCATACAGGAATTCCTGCACCAGGGCCTGCCGGTGCGCGAGTGCTACGAGCGCACGCTGCGCGTCACCGGCGCCAGCATCATCTTCACCGGCATCACCCTCGCCATCGGGGTCGCCACCTGGGTATTCTCGCCGCTGCAGTTCCAGGCCGACATCGGCATCATGCTGACCTTCATGTTCCTGGTGAACATGCTCGCCGCGATTATCCTGCTGCCGGCACTCACCGCATGGCTGATCCACCCCGAGGGACTCAAGGCGCGCCAGGCGCGCTAGCGCAGGTAGCCCAAGCCGCGCGCCATCAGCGCCGCACAGGCGAGAATCACCACGATCGCGGTGAGCTCGAGCATCAGGCACAGCCGCACGCGCCGGGCGCGTGCCCCGGGCACCTCGGGCGCCACGCCGGCCTTCACGCCCCTGTTCCACGACAGGAACGTCATGGTCGGATAGATCGAGATCAGCGCCGCGGCAAGGAACGCGCCGAACTTGATGAGAAAGTACAGGTCGTGCCAGTAGTACTCGCGTCCTTTCTCGAAGAAAGCGACGCGCAGCATCCCCACCACCAACACCACGGTGGCAGCCACCCCGAAAATCAAGTCGGTGCGCAGCAGCCGTCGCGCCTGCAGCAGCGACAACGGCGGCTTGAACAGGGCGACTTCCACCGCCAGCGCCGCGACCAACGTGAAGGCGGCGAGGTGGTGCAGGAAGGCCATCGCGGTGGATGCGTACATGTCGACACTCCTTGGCGTGACAGGCGCTTCGGCGCCCGTTCCTCAGTCCTCGAGGGCGGGCCTGGCGCGCAGGCGCTTGGTGCGCTGCAGCCGCGTCTTGTGCTCGAGGCGGCGCTCGCGCGCCGCGCGCGTGGGTTTGGTGGCCTTGCGCGGTTTCGGGGCCGTGAGCGCGCGGCGGATGAGGTCGCTGAGGCGCTCCTGCGCATCGCGGCGGTTGCCCTCCTGGGTGCGGTGGTTGCGGGCGATGATGAGGATCGCGCCCTCGGCGGTGAGCCGCCGCCCGCTCAGGGCCCTGAGGCGCGCCTTGACGGCGTCCGGGAGCACCTCGCTGCGCGCGAGATCAAAGCGCAGCTGCGCCGCGGTTGCGACCTTGTTGACGTTCTGGCCACCCGGGCCGCCAGCGCGCACGAATGACAGCGACAGCTCCCTGTCCGGAATCTCGATACCAGCGGCGACCTGCAGTGACACTGCGCTGCGCGACTGCCTCAGTCGGCCGCCTGGTCGAGGCCGCTCGGCCCCTGCGCCAGCGCATCGGGCAGGGCGCGCGGCGAGCGTCGCGGCAGAATGCGCATTTCCTGTTGCGGCACCGGAATGGTCACTCCATGGGCGCGGAAAATGCGCCAGATCGCGCGATTCACGTCCGAGCGCACGTTGTTGACGCCGTTCACCGGGTCGGCGATCCAGAAGCGCACTTCCAGCAGCATGCCGTAAGCCTCGAAGCTGATGAGACGCGACACCGCCGGCGGATCACGCAGGATGCGCGGATGGTTCTCGGCCGCCTGCAGCAGCAGCTGCAGCGCGACTTCCGGATCGTCGTCGTAACTCACGGTCACCGGCAGCTTCAGGCGCACGCGCTGATCGGAGTAGCTCCAGTTGATGAACGGGCTCGTGATCAGGTTCTGATTCGGTACCAGGGTGTCGACGCCGTCGCGGTCGCGCACCACCACGTAGCGTCCGCGCAGCTCCTGCACCCAACCGAAATTACCGGCGCTCGCGCCGGTGAGTCCGGTGAAGCTGATGACGTCGCCGGGCTTGATGGACTTGTCCATCAGCAGGACGAAGCCGCTGACGAAATTGCTCGCCACCGACTGCAGACCGAAGCCCAACCCCAGGCCGATGGCGCCGGTGAGCACGTTGAGCGTGGTCACATCAACGCCGGCGGCGTTGATCCCCAGCAGCATGCCCAGCCCCAGCAACAGGAAGTAGGCGAACTTCGAGACTCCGACCCGGGTTGACACGGCCAGCTGGTCGAGCCGCATGACGTGGCGCTCGATCGCGCGCGCGATCAGGCTGGTCACGACCAGGAAGGCGGTGACTATCACCAGGCCCTTGAGCAGGCTCCACAGGCTCAACTGCGTTCGTCCCGGAAGCAGGCTGACGCGGTTGAGGGCGGCCTCGAGCTCATCCAGCCAGCCGAGCAGCGCCACCGAGGCGATCACCCACAGAACCAACGTGATGCGCTCTTCCCGGGTGCCGACCCAGGAACCCGGGCCGAGCATCAGGCCGAGCAGGTACACGCCGAAGCGCAGCAGCGCCAGCGCGGCCACGATCCTGACCGCGCCGTCGATGACTGCCGTGGGCGTCGCGAACGCGGCCAGCGCCGCGTGCCCGGCCAGCAATATGGCGAGCGCCGCCACCAGCGGCGCCAGGATCAGCGCGCCCGCCAGCGTGTGGTCCAGCCAGTGTGGCGGGTGCTGCGCGGCCGCCGTGGCGCCACGTGCCCGCCGCAAGCGCAGCGCCCGCGCGACCAGCAGCGCGATCACAGCGGCGATCAGGAGTGCGAGCACCGCACCGAGCACTTGAGGGGATGTCAGCCGCAGCAGCAACGCGCTTGCGGCGCTGTCGGCACTATTCATCAGGCGTTGAGATCCGGGATCAGCTGGCTCTCCAGGCGCGCGATCTGATCCTTGAGCATGAGCTTGCGCTTCTTCAGGCGCTTCAGCTGCAACTCATCCACATGCAGGTCGAGCGACAGACGGGAAATGACCTCATCGAGATCACGATGCTCGATCCGCAACTGACGCAGCTTCTCGACGTTGCGGAACAACTCGCGGTCGACGTTGTCTTCGATTTCCGCCATACGGAAACGGCCCACGATGATCGGACGCTGAATGGGCTTTGGACGGCCTGGGGCTGCTGGCGGCGGCCACCAAAGGGGTGAGCTTAGCTCAAGCGACGCCCCGAGTGCCACGGCGGCACGGTCCGCGCCCGCGGCCGTGCCGGCCGGTTGCCTCAGCGACCACGTCCGCGGTGCGAGCGGCCCGTGTGGGAGCCCTTGTGGCTGCGCGAGCCGCCGCCGCGGGAACCGCCCCCGCGGGGACCACCGCCGCGCGGACCGGCGTGCGAGCCACCGCCGTGCGAGCGGCCGCCCAGGCGCTGGGGCCGGTGTGAATGCACCGGTGCACCGGCCACCACGCCGGTGGCGAGCAGCTCCGGGGCGATGGGCGCGAACGGGATCTTATGTCCGAGATAACTTTCGATGTCCGGGAGCGATACCGCGTACTCCTCGCACGCGAAACTGATGGCATCGCCCTCGGCGCCGGCGCGGGCGGTGCGGCCGATACGGTGCACGTAGTCGGGCGCGTCCTGCGGCAGGTCGAAGTTGAACACGTGACTCACGTCCGGGATGTGCAGGCCGCGTGAGGCCACATCGGTGGCGATCAGGACTGCGAGCTTTCCCTCGTGGAAGTCGCGCAGGAAGCGCAGGCGCTTGTTCTGCGGCACGTCCCCGGAGAGCGCCTGGGCACTGAAACCGTTGGCCTTGAGCGTGCTCTCGAGCCGCTCGGCCATGCGCTTGGTGTTCACGAACACCATGGTGCGCACCGCCTCGCTCTGGTGCAGCAGCCCGATCAGCAGCGGCACCTTCTCCTCCATGGACGGGTAGTACATGAGCTGGCGCACCTGATCGACCGTCATCTTGTCCGGCTCGATGCGCACAGCTTCCGGATTGTTCATGTGCTCGTAGGCGAGCTCGAGCACGCGGTGCGAGAGCGTGGCCGAGAACAGCATCGACTGGCGCCGCTGCGGATGTGGCAGGCGGCGCAGGATGTAGCGGATGTCGGCGATGAAGCCTAGATCGAACATGCGGTCGGCCTCATCGAGCACCAGCACCTGGGCGTGTCGCAGCTCGTACACGTGCTGCTTGAAGTAATCGATCAGCCGCCCCGGCGTGCCGATCAGCACATCGCAGCCTTGGCCGAGCTCCAGGCGCTGCTTCTCGTAGTCGATTCCGCCGAACACCACCAGGTGCCTGAGTCCGGTGTGGGCGCCGAGCGTGAGCGCATCGTGATGGATCTGTACCGCGAGCTCGCGGGTAGGTGCCACGATGAGTGCGCGCACCGCGGTGGGGCTGCGATTCGCGGCCGCCGGACGCGTGAGCAACGCCTGGTACAGCGCGACGAGGAACGCAGCCGTCTTGCCGGTGCCGGTCTGTGCCTGGCCGGCAACATCGCGGCCCGCGAGCGCAATCGGCAGCGTCTGCGCCTGGATGGGCGTGCACTGAGTGAAGCCTGCCTGCCGGATGCCGGCCATGACCGCAGGATGCAGGCCCAGCGAGGCGAATTCGACGGAATCGGAATGTGAATCAGTCATCAAATAGGTCTGGAGTGTGAACGGAAAATGCGCCTGAGGCTTGCAAATGCGGCCCGGAAGCGCTACAAAGTGTGTCAGTCAGTGGGCCAACTTCGGTCCGCACCTGCCGACCCGGTTTCCTTAATTCCCTTAAGGTCCATACTCAATCACGAGTTATTAGTGTAACCGTTTGGCGGGTGTTTCTGGCATCGCTTTTCGGGCGACTATTGCCGACCCGCTCGTGGATTCCCAATTTCCAAGCGATTTATTGCGCTCTGCATTGACGGAGGTTGAAACCGCGTGAGTAGCCCGCACATTGTGCATACTACAGACGCCACTTTTTCGCAGGACGTCCTGAAGTCCGACAAGCCGGTGCTGCTGGACTTCTGGGCCGAGTGGTGCGGCCCGTGCAAGATGATCGCCCCGATCCTGGATGAGATCGCCAGCGAGTACGGCGATCGAGTCAAGGTCGCCAAGATCAACATCGACGAGAACCCGCAGACACCGCCCAAGTTCGGCATCCGCGGCATCCCGACGCTGATTCTGTTCAAGAACGGCACGGTCGAGGCGCAGAAGGTCGGCGCCGTATCCAAATCCCAACTTTCAGCATTTCTGGACAGCAACCTGTGAGAGGCTATCTCGGCAATCAGGGCCGCAACCGGCCCAACAAGGGCCCGCGCCACAATCGTGACGGCAACCGCGGCAACAACGGCGGACGTCCCGATGAGGTGATGCACGAGCCCGAGCCCTTCGACGTCGACGACTCCGAAATCATCAGTCCGGCGGAGCTGACGCAGTCGCGCAGCTCGATGAACCTGACGGAGCTCAAGTCCAAGCCCATCCATGAGCTGGTGAAGCAAGCCGAGTCCATGGGGCTCGAGAACCTCGCCCGTTCGCGCAAGCAGGACATCATTTTCTCGATCCTGAAGGCGCACGCCCGCAATGGCGAGAACATCTACGGCGACGGCGTGCTCGAGATCCTGCAGGACGGCTTCGGCTTCCTGCGCTCCGCCGACGGTTCCTACCTGGCCGGTCCCGACGATATTTACGTCAGCCCGAGCCAGATCCGCCGCTTCAACCTGCGCACCGGCGACACCATCTCCGGCCTGATCCGCCCGCCGAAGGACGGCGAGCGCTATTTCGCGCTGCTGAAAGTGGGCGAGATCAACTACGATTCGCCCGACAGCTCGCGCCACAAGGTGCTGTTCGAGAACCTGACGCCGTTCCATCCGACCAAGCGTCTGAAGCTCGAACGCGGCAACGGCTCCACCGAGGATCTGACCGCGCGCACCATCGACCTGGTCGCGCCCATCGGCAAGGGCCAGCGCGGCCTGATCGTCTCCCCGCCGAAGGCCGGCAAGACGATGCTGCTGCAGAATATCGCCACCGCCATCACCTCCAACCATCCCGAGGTCATCCTCATCGTGCTGCTCATCGACGAGCGGCCGGAGGAAGTCACCGAGATGCAGCGCACGGTGAAGGGCGAGGTGGTGTCGAGCACCTTCGATGAGCCCGCCGCCCGGCACGTGCAGGTGGCGGAGATGGTCATCGAGAAGGCCAAGCGCCTGGTCGAGCACAAGAAGGACGTGGTGATCCTGCTCGATTCGATCACGCGGCTCGCGCGCGCCTACAACACCGTGGTGCCGTCCTCCGGCAAGGTGCTGACCGGCGGCGTGGACGCCAACGCGCTGCAGCGTCCGAAGCGCTTCTTCGGCGCGGCGCGCAATATCGAGGAGGGCGGGAGCCTGACGATC
>DATGVL010000035.1:0-51921 GCA_035300445.1 Steroidobacteraceae bacterium | reverse complement strand
AGCTGCTCGACTTCCACCAGGGCATGATCCTGGTGACCGGCTCGACCGGCACCGGCAAGTCGACCACGCTCGCGGCGATGATCAACGAGCTTAACTTGACCCGCCGGCTCAACATCATCAGCCTCGAGGATCCGATCGAGTTCGTCCACCGCAGCAAGGAAGCGCAGATTATCCAGCGCGAGTACGGCACGCACGTGCCCTCCTTCGCCGAGGGCGTGCGCGCGGCGATGCGCGAGGACCCGGACGTGATCCTGGTCGGTGAGCTGCGTGATGCGGAAACCATCTCCATGGCGATGACCGCAGCGGAGACCGGCCACCTGGTGCTCGGTACGCTGCATACCACCAGCGCCGTGAAGACCATCGATCGCGTGATCGACGCCCTGCCGGTGGAGGAGCGCGAGCAGACCAAGAGCTTCCTGGCGCAGAGCCTGCTGGCGGTGGTAACGCAGGTGCTGGTGAAGACCGCCGACGGCCACGGGCGCAAGGCCATCTGCGAAGTGCTGATAATGACCAAGGCCATCGCCAAGCTCATCCAGACCGAGCAGACCCACCAGATCCCGACCCAGCTGCAGATGGGACGCGACCTCGGCATGCAGCTGCTCGACCAGGCACTGCTCGCCGCCATCACGGCGCGCAGCGTCGATCCCGATGACGCCTACACGTACGCCCTCGAGAAGCGTGCCTTCCAGAAGTACGTCACCGACACCAGCATGCTGTCCAAGGTGGACGCCGCCGCTCCGGCGCCCGCGCCGACCTCGAATTCCGCGGCCTGAGCGCAGCGCACGGCATGGCGCAGATCGACTCCCTGCTGCTCGAAGTCCTTGAGAAGCGCGGCTCGGATCTGCACTTCATCGCCGGCGATCCGCCGCGTATCCGCCTGTTCGGCGATCTCACGGCGCTCAAGCCCGACAAGCTCGCTCCGGAGTTCGTCAAGCAGGCGCTTTACGAGATCCTGCCGAAGACGGCGCTGGAGCGTTTCGAGGTCAAGGACGGCGCCGACTTCGCCTATACGCTCCCCGATCGCGGGCGCTTCCGCGTCAACGTCATGCGGCATCTGAACGGCATGGGAGCCGTGTTCCGCGCCATCCCCTCCAAGGCGCTCACGCTCGATGAGCTGAAGATGCCGGAAGCGGTGCGCGGGATGTGCCGCGCCAATAACGGACTGATCCTGGTGACCGGAAAGACCGGTTCGGGCAAGTCCACCACGCTCGCGGCCATGATCGACGACATCAACCGCCGCATGAAGGGCCACATCCTCACCGTCGAGGACCCGATCGAGTTCGTGCACGAGCGAAAGAGCTGCCTCATCAGCCAGCGTGAGATCGGCGTGCACAGCCCGAGTTTCTCGGCCGCGGTGCACTCGGCGTTGCGCGAAGACCCGGACGTGATCCTGATCGGCGAGTTGCGCGATCTCGAGACCATGAGCATCGCGGTCACCGCGGCGGAGATGGGCATTCTCGTCATGGGGACGCTGCACACCAACGGCGCGGCGCCGACCGTCGACCGCATGGTGAACGTCTTCCCGTCCGACAAGCAGTCGCACGTGCGCACCATGCTGTCGACGTCGCTCCGGGGCGTCGTTTCGCAACAGCTGCTGCAGCGCGCCGACAAGCAAGGCCGCGTGGCGGCGCTCGAGATCCTGGTGAACACCCCCGCCTCCTCCAACCTCATACGCCAGGGCAAGCTCGACCAGCTCGAGAACACCATGCAGGCGGGGGGACAGTTCGGCATGCGCACCATGGACACCGCGATCCAACAGTTGCTGGATCAGCGCCAGATCACGGGCAAGGAAGCCTACAAGAAGGCCATCAACAAGGCGAAGTTCGAGGATCTGAAGGATTCCGGCTGATAGACTAGCGCGGATGCCCCGCAAGATCTTCGTCACCACCGCGCTGCCGTACGCCAATGGCCCGTTCCATATCGGGCACATCATGGAATACATCCAGGCCGACATCTGGGTGCGCTTCCAGAGAATGCAGGGACACCAGCTGCACTTCGTTGGCGCCGACGACGCGCACGGCGCGCCGATCATGCTCAAGGCGGAGAGCGAGGGCATCAGCCCGCAGCAGCTCATCGCGCGCATCGCCGCCGGCCGGCCCCGCTATCTGCAGGGCTTTCACCTCAGTTTCGATCACTGGCATTCGACCGACTCCCCGGAGAACACCCAGCTGTCGCAGGACGTGTACGCGCGGCTCAAGACAGCCGGCCTGATCTACCGCAAGTCGGTCGAGCAGTTCTACGATCCGGTGAAGGGCATGTTCCTGCCGGACCGTTACATCAAGGGCGAATGCCCGAACTGCCATTCCAAGGATCAGTACGGCGATGCGTGCGAGGTGTGCAGCACGGTGTATGCGCCGACCGATCTCATCAACCCCTATTCGGCGCTCACCGGCGCGCGGCCGGTGCTGAAGGCTTCCGAGCACTTCTTCTTCCGGCTCTCCGACCCGAAGTGCGTCGCCTTCCTCGAACAGTGGCTCGACACGCCCGCCAGGCTGCAGCCGCAGGTAGCCAACAAGGCGCGCGAGTGGCTCGCGGGCGGCGGCGAACTGCGCTTGAGTGACTGGGACATCTCGCGCGACGCGCCCTATTTCGGTATCCCGATTCCCGACGCTCCCGGGAAGTACTTCTACGTATGGCTCGATGCGCCCATCGGCTATCTCGCCGCGCTGCAGAGCTACTTTGCCCTCGGCAAGGCGCGCGTCAATGGCGAGCGGCGCAGCTTCGAGGAATTCCTCGCCGCCGCCGATACCGAGCAGATCCACTTCATCGGCAAGGACATCATCTACTTCCACACCCTGTTCTGGCCGGCGATGCTGAAGTTCGCCGGTCCGCCCTACAAGATCCCGAACCACGTGTACGTTCATGGCTTCATCACCGTCTCGGGCGAGAAGATGTCGAAGTCGCGCGGTACCGGCATCAGTCCGCTGCGTTATCTCGACATCGGCATGAATGCCGAGTGGCTGCGCTACTACATCGCCGCCAAGCTCAACGCGAGCGTCGAGGATCTGGACTTCAATCCCGACGACTTCGTGGCGCGCGTCAACAGCGATCTGATCGGCAAGTACGTCAATATCGCGAGCCGCGCCGCCAGCTTCATCACCCGTCACTTCCAGGGTGCGCTGCGCTACTCACAGGACATGGCCGGGCTCACCGACGCCGTGCGTACCACCGCCGCCACGGTGCGCGACGCTTATGAAGCGCGCGAGCTCGGCAAGGCCATGCGCGAGTGCATGGCGTTCGCGGACTGGGTCAACCAGTACTTCGACGCCAACCAGCCGTGGGTGCTCGCCAAGGAGCCGGACAAAGCTGCGCATCTGCAGGATGTGTGCTCACGCGCGTTGTACGGCTTCAAGCTGCTGTCGGTACTGCTGGCGCCGGTGCTGCCGCAGCTCGCCGAGCGGGTCGCTCGCGAGCTGTTCGGGCTCGAGCGTGCCTTCATGTGGAGCGATGCCAGCGTGCTGCCCGAGCGCATCAATCCCTACCTGCACCTGATGACACGGGTGGATCCGAAGCAGCTGGACGCACTGTTCGAGAGCGACGCCGCAGCGCCCGTGGCCGCTTCGGCAGCGGCCGTGACGGCACCCGGCGCCGCGGCAGTGGACACGGGCAGCTCGGGCGGCGCCGCGACGCTCTCGCTCGATGAGTTCAAGCGGGTCGATCTGCGCGTGGCGCGCATCGTCAATGCGGAGGTCGTCGCCGGGGCCGACAAGCTGCTCAAGCTCACGCTCGATCTGGGCTCGGAGACGCGCACGGTGTTTGCGGGCATCAAGTCGGCATACGATCCGCAGTCGCTCAAGGGTCGCCTCACGGTCATGGTTGCCAACCTGGCGCCGCGCAAGATGAAGTTCGGGGTCTCGGAAGGCATGGTGCTGGCGGCCAGCGGAGAGCCGCCCGGCCTGTTCCTGCTGTCGCCGGATTCCGGGGCGACTGCGGGAATGAGGATCACCTGAGGGCGCAGGTGGTATCAGCCTCGCCGGGCGCCATGGTTACAGCGGATGACATCGATGTCCTGCTGCCGCAAACGCAGTGCACGCGTTGCGGTTACAGCGGCTGTCGCCCGTACGCCGAGGCGCTGCTCGCGGGACAGGCGCCCATCAACCAGTGTCCGCCGGGCGGCGCGGCCACCATCGGCGCGCTCGCCGCCCTGCTGCAGCGGCCAGTGCTGCCCCTGAATCCGGCCAACGGCGTCGAGGGCGCGCTGCTGGTGGCGCAGATCGACGAAGACGCCTGCATCGGCTGCGTCAGGTGCCTGCCACCGTGCCCGGTCGACGCCATCCTCGGCGCCCACCAACAGATGCATACCGTAGTCGTCGCGCTGTGTACCGGGTGCGAGCTGTGCATCGCGCCATGCCCGGTCGACTGCATCACCATGGTGCCGCGGGCGAGCCTGGCAGAAACGCCCGCCGCTCCCGCCGCGCACGAGAACCGGGAGCGCTGCCTCGCTCACAACGCGCGCATCGCCCGGCGCGCGCGCGAGCGTGGCGCGCTGCTCAGCGCTCGCAAGCAGGCCACCGGCGCAGCGGCGGCCAACCCACCTGAGGAGGGCTGCGAACGCGCGCGATGAACGGTGCAGGCACTGCGATCGAATTGCGCCGCCGCTGCCGCGGCCCGCCCGGTGGGGAGCGTATGATTCGCAGCGCCTGCCCGCAGGCGTCCATTCAGAATGTCACAGAGGCCAGCCGCAAATGCCAGCACTGCGAATCACCGGGATGCTCGTTGGTGCGTGTCTCTTGAGCCCGGGGCTTGCCGCCGCCAACGACACGGCGATCAAGTTACCGCAGACCATGCAGGCGGCCGCCATCGATCGCGCCGGCGGCCCCGAGGTCATCACCCTGCACACGCTGCCGGTGCCGAAACCGCAGGCGGATGAAGTATTGATCGCCGTCAACACCGCCGGGGTCGCGATCTGGGACGTGGGCCTGCGGCGCCATCCGCAAAGCATCAAGCATTCCGCCTTTCCGCTGGTGCTCGGAACCGACGGCGCCGGTATCGTCGCGGCGGTGGGGGCGAAGGTGCAGGGATTCAAAGTCGGCCAGCAGGTCTATTCGTACAGCTGGGACAATCCCCACGGGGGCTTCTACGCCGAATACGTGGCGGTGCCGGCGGAGCGCGTGGGTGTGGTGCCGGGCAATCTCTCGCTGCGCCAGGCGGGGGCGATCGCCACCACCGGCCTCACGGCGATTCAGGGCATCGACGACGCGTTGCATCTGAAGGCCGGCGACACCCTCATCATTCACGGTGCTTCCGGCGGGGTGGGCAGTCTCGCACTGCAGTTCGCAAAGCGGCGCGGCGTCAAGGTGCTCGCCACCGCCACCGGCGAGGATGGTCTGGCGTTCGTGAAGGGGCTGGGGGCCGACGCCGCCGTGGACGGGCGGCATGGCGACATCGCGGCCGCCGCCCATGCATTCGCGCCCGCGGGCGTCGACGCGGTCTTGGCGCTCGCCGGCGGAGAGACGCTCGAGCGTTGCATCGATGTCCTGCGACCGGGCGGTCAGGTGGCGTTTCCCTACGGAGTCGAGCCCGAACCGAAGGCGCGCACAGGCGTCCCGATCATCCGCTACAACGCAATCCCGGGGGTGCAGGAGTTCGAGCGCCTCAACCGTGCCATCGAGGCGGTGAAGCTGCAGGTGCCGATCGCCGCGGAGTTCCCGCTGGCCGGGGCCGCCAAGGCGCAGGAACGCGTGGAGGCCGGCCACATCCTCGGCAAGATCGTGCTGCGGATCCGCTGACGCACGTGCACCCCGCCACGCGCACGGCCATCTACCGGCGGCTGCGGGCTGGGAATCCCGCGCCCACCACCGAGCTCGAGTACGGCTCACCGTTCGAGCTGCTGGTGGCCGTCATGCTCTCGGCGCACACCACCGACAAGAGCGTCAATGCAGCGACCCGCAACCTCTTCCCCGTTGCCAACACGCCCGCCGCGATCCTCGCGCTGGGCGTCGAGGGCCTGAAGCCCTACATCAGGAGCGTAGGCCTGTACAACACCAAGGCCAACAACCTCATCGGACTCTGCCGGCAGCTGCTCGAACGGCACGGCGGCGAGCTGCCGGCCGACCGCGCCTCGCTGGAGGCGCTGCCGGGGGTCGGGCGCAAGACCGCCAGCATCATTCTCAACATGGTGTTCGGCGAGGCCGAGATAGCCGTCGACACCCACATCTTCCGCGTTGCCAATCGCACCGGACTTGCACCGGGCAAGACGCCGCGCGAAGTCGAGACCGCCCTGCTCGCCAACACGCCGCCGCAGTTCAGAAAGGACGCCCACCACTGGCTGCTGCTGCACGGCCGTTACGTGTGCACGGCACGCTCACCGGCCTGTCCCGCGTGCATCCTCCGGGACCTGTGCGAGTATCCTCACAAGACGCCGGTGCGCGCGCCGCGGCCGGCATCGCGGCGGTTGCGGCGCGCGCTGCTGGCGGGCCGCGACCTCAACCGCAGGCGACGGCAGCGCACCAGCGCGTAACGAGGGGCCGCGGTTCTGATCCCCAGGGTCGGCCGCGAGCAGATGAGCCGCCGGCAGCGCCTGCGACGCCTGCAGCGTCGGGTCACTTCCTCGGCAGATACAGATCGGTCAGCGTGCCCTCGACGGCCTCGGCCGCCCCCGCAACCGTCTCGGTGAGCGTGGGATGCGGATGAATCGTGAGCCCGATGTCGGCCGCGTCGCAACCGGCTTCCACCGCGAGTGCGACCTCGCTGATCAGCTCGCCGGCGTTGGTGCCCACGATGCCGCCACCCAGCACGCGGTGCGTGTCAGGATCGAACAGCAGCTTGGTGAAACCCTCCTCGCGGCCGAGCGAGAGTGAGCGGCCGTTCGCCATCCAGGGGAATGCGCCCTTCCTGAAGGCGGTGCCGTTGGCGCGCGCGTCGCTTTCGGTGAGCCCCACCCAGGCAATCTCCGGATCGGTGTAGGCCACTGAAGGAATCACGCGCCAGTCGGCCGCGCGCTTGTGACCGGCGGCGACTTCCGCGGCCACCTTGCCCTCGTGCATGGCCTTGTGGGCCAGCAGCGGCGGCGCAGCGATGTCGCCGATCGCGAAGATGTGCGGCACGTTGGTGCGCATCTGCCGGTCGACGGGAATGAAGCCGCGTTCCGAGACCGTCACGCCCGCCAGTTCGGCACTCAGGGTCTTGCCGTTTGGCACGCGCCCGACGGCCACCAGCACGCGCTCGAAAGTCTGCGCAGGCGGCGCCTTGTCACCCGCGAAACTCACGCGCAGCCCCGCCGCCTCGGGCTCGATGCCCGCGAGCCTGGTGTCCAGCAGGATCTGCTGGTAGCGCGCGCGAATGCGCCGCTCGAGCGGGCGCACCAGATCCGGGTCGCATCCGGGCATGAGCTGCGAGGTGAGCTCCACCACACTCACGCGGCTGCCCAGCGCGTCGAACACGCAGGCCATTTCCAGTCCGATGATGCCGCCGCCCACCACCAGCAGGCCGCCCGAGAACTCCGGCAGCTCGAGGGCGTCGCTGGAGTCGAGAATTCGCGGATCCTGCGGCAATCCCGGCAGGCGCACCGCTTCGGAGCCCGCGGCAATGATGCATTGATCGAAGCGGATACGCTGCGAGCCGCTCGCGCCCATCACTTCGAGCACGTTGGCGCTCACGAAGCGTCCGACGCCGTGCACCACCTCCACCTTGCGCTGCTTCACCAGGATCTTGAGCCCCCCGGTCAGCTTTGCGACGACTGAGTTCTTCCAGACTCGCAGCCGCGGCAGATCAATCTGCGGCGCGCCGAAGGCGATGCCGCGCCCGGCCATCTCGTGCGCGTCCTCGATGACTTTCGCCGCATGCAGCAACGCCTTGGAGGGGATGCAGCCGACGTTGAGGCACACGCCCCCCAGTTCCTGCCAGCGCTCCACCAGGGTCACCTTGAGCCCCAGGTCCGCCGCCCGGAAGGCTGCGGTGTAGCCCCCGGGTCCGGCGCCCAGCACGAGCAACTGCGTGCTGCGGTTGAATTCCTGCGCAACGCGATCGGCGGCGCCCGCTCTCGGCGAGGGCATGCGCACGGTGTCGCCGGCACTCTCCGGACGCGCCACCGGCGCCGCCGAGGCAGTGGCAGCGGTTTGCGCAGCCGCGGCAGCCGGCGCGGCGGGTGCCGCAGATGCAGCCGGCGCAGCCACGTCCACGCGCGCGATCGGCGAACCCTTGGACACCTTGTCGCCGCGCTTGAGCAGTACTTCGGCGATGGTCCCCGCCGCGGTCGCGGGCACGTCCATCGAGGCCTTGTCGGTCTCGAGCGTGACCAGCGGGGAATCGATGTCGACGTGGTCGCCGGGCTTCACCAGCACGTCCACCACGGCCACGTCGCTGAAATTGCCGATATCGGGAATCAGCAGATCGACGCGGCTCACAGCACTGCCTCGAGCAGCGCGCGCGACTCAGCGAGAGTGTGAACCAGAAAGGTCGTGAAGCGCGCGGCCATCGCGCCGTCGATCACGCGATGATCGTACGACAGCGACAGCGGCAGCATCAGGCGCGGCACGAAGCCGCCGTCGCGATACACCGGCTGCATACTCGAGCGCGACACACCGAGAATCGCGACCTCGGGGGCGTTGATTATGGGCGTGAAGGCGGTGCCGCCGATGCCGCCGAGACTTGAGATCGTGAAACAGCCGCCCTGCATGTCCGTGGGCGGAAGTTTGCCGGCGCGCGCTTTCTCCGAGAGCGCCCCGAGGTGGCGCGCGAGCTCGTAAACGTCCTTGCGGTCGGCGTCGCGCACCACCGGCACCAGCAGCCCGTTGGGCGTATCGGCGGCGAAGCCGATGTGCAGGTACTTGCGCACGATGAGGTTGGCACCGTCAGCGTCGAGTGAGGAGTTGAAGCGCGGGAATTCCTGCAGCGCCTTCACGCAGGCGCGCATGATGAAGGCGAGCGGCGTGAGCTTGACGCCCGCCGCCTGCGCCTTGTCCTTGAGGCTGGCGCGCAGCTGTTCCAGATCCGTGATGTCCGCCAGGTCGAACTGCGTGACGTGCGGAATGTTCACCCAGCTTAGCAGCAGGCGCGGCCCGGAAATGCGCTGGATGCGCGACAGCGGCTCGACCGCCGTGGGGCCGAACTGTGCAAAGTCAACGCTCGGAACCGCGGGCAGCGCCGGCCGTGCCGTGCCGGTGCCACTACCACCACCGGCGAGTGCGCCCTTGACGAACGCCTTGACGTCATCGTGAGTGATCCGGCCCTTGAAGCCCTGTCCGGTGACCCGGGCGAGATCCACGCCAAGCTCGCGCGCGAACTTGCGCACCGACGGCCCGGCGTGGGCGCGCGAGAATCCGGGCTCGTCGATGGGCGCGAGATCGCTGCGATACGAGGTAGGAACACCCAGCAACGACCTGGGAGTCAGCTTGCCGCCGGGCGCTGCGGCCGGTGGTGACGCCGCGGGCTGAGGGGGCGCCGCGGGCTGAGGGGGCGCCGCGGGCCGGGCCGGCGCCGCGGCCCGCGGCGTCGGCGGTGCGGCGGCTGAAGCCGGAGCGGAGTCCGTCTGCACCCCATCCGCCTTCACGGTGGCGAGTAGATCGCCGGCGTTGACCTTGCCGCCCCTGGTCGCGTGAACCGTCTCGACGACTCCGCTAGCCGTCGAGGGCACGTCCATGGCGGCCTTGTCGGACTCGAGAGTGACGAGCGGCGTGTCGATCGCGATGCTGTCCCCGGGCTTCACCAGCACGTCGATGACGGCGACGTCCTTGAAGTTGCCCAAGTCGGGCACGCGCACTTCCACGAGGCGGCCTGCCGCGTTCATGTCGCGCGCGGACCTCAGACTTTCCAGGGCACGGGCTTGGCCGGATCGACGCCGAGCGCCTCGATCGCACGGATCACGGTCGCCTGATCCACGCGTGCGTCGTCGGCGAGCGCCTTGAGCGCCGCCACGGTGATGTAGTTGCGATCGACCTCGAAGTGCCGGCGCAGCGCGGCGCGCGAATCCGAGCGGCCGAATCCGTCGGTGCCGAGCGTCACGTAGCGGCCGCCGACCCACTGACGGATCTGGTCCGGTACCGCACGCAGGTAGTCGGTGGCCGCGACCACCGGACCCTCGCGACCCTGCAGCATCTGCCGCACGTACGGAACACGCGCGTCCTGCCCGGGGTGCAGCAGGTTCCAGCGTTCGCATTCCAGCGCCTCGCGGCGCAGCTCACTGAAGCTCGTCACCGAGAGCACATCCGCCGGTATGCCGTAGTCGTCCTCGAGCATCCTCGCCGCCGCCAGACATTCGCGCAGGATGGTGCCGGAACCCAGCAGCGTCGCGCGCACCTTGCCACGGCCGCCGATCTGCAGCAGGTATCCCCCGCTCAGGATTCCCGCTTCTACGCCCGGTGGCATGGCCGGCTGCGCGTAGTTCTCGTTCATCAAGGTGATGTAATAGAAGATGCCCTGCTGCTCCGCGTACATGCGGCGCAACCCCGCATGAATGATGACGGCCAGCTCGTACGCGAATGCCGGATCGTAGGCGACGCAGTTGGGCACGGTACTCGCAACCAGCTGGCTGTGACCGTCCTGGTGCTGCAAACCCTCCCCGGCGAGCGTGGTGCGCCCGGCGGTGGCACCGAGCAGGAAGCCGCGCGACTGCATGTCGCCGGCCGCCCAGATGAAGTCCCCGACGCGCTGAAAGCCGAACATCGAGTAGAAGATGTAGAACGGCACCATGTTGATGCCGTGGTTGCTGTAGGCGGTGCCGGCCGCCATCCACGAGCACAGCGATCCCGCCTCGTTGATGCCTTCCTCGATCATCTGGCCCTTCTTGTCCTCGCGGTAGGACATGAGCGTCTCCGCGTCCTGCGGCGTGTACAGCTGGCCGACGGAGGAATAGATACCGATCTGGCGGAACAGTCCCTCCATGCCGAAGGTGCGCGCCTCGTCCGGCACGATCGGCACGATGTTGCGACCGATGTTCTTGTCCTTGAGCAGGATGGTGAGCGCCCGCACGAACGCCATGGTGGTCGAGATCTCGCGCTCGCCGGTCCCCTCCAGGAGCGAGGCGAACGCCTCGAGCGGAGGTATGGGGAGCGCCGGCGCGGTGTGGCGGCGGCTCGGCAGGTAGCCCCCGAGCGCGGTGCGGCGCTCATGCAGGTAGCGCGCCTCCTCCGCCGCCTCATCGGGTTTGCGGAACGGCAGACTGTCGAGGTCCTCGTCGGAGACCGGGATGTTGAAGCGATCGCGGAAGGTGCGCAGGTCCTCGGTGGAGAGTTTCTTCTGCTGGTGGGCGATCATCTGCCCCTCGCCGCCCTTGCCGAGGCCGAAGCCCTTCACGGTCTTCGCCAGAATCACGGTCGGCTGCCCCTTGTGGCTCATGGCGGCGGCGTAGGCCGCATACACCTTGCGCGGATCGTGGCCGCCGCGATTCAGCCGCCAGATCTCCTCGTCGGACATGTTGGCGACCATCGCCTTGAGCTCGGGGTACTTGCCGAAGAAATGCTCGCGCGTGTAGGCCCCGCCCTTGGCCTTGAAGTTCTGGTACTCGCCGTCGACGCACTCTTCCATCACCCGGCGCAGCAGGCCCTGATGGTCGCGCGCCAGCAGCGGATCCCAGCGCGAGCCCCACAGCACCTTGATGACGTTCCAGCCGGCGCCGAGAAAGGCGGCCTCGAGCTCCTGGATGATCTTGCCGTTGCCGCGCACCGGGCCATCGAGGCGCTGCAGGTTGCAGTTGATGACGAAAATGAGGTTGTCGAGTCCCTCGCGCACCGGCATGGTGAGTGCGCCCATCGACTCGGGCTCGTCCATCTCACCGTCGCCGAGGAAGGCCCACACCTTCTGATCCGAGGGCTTTACCAGCCCGCGATGCTCCAGGTAACGCGTGAAGCGTGCCTGAAAAATCGCCATCATGGGGCCCAGCCCCATCGACACCGTCGGGAACTGCCAGAAATCGGGCATCAGCCACGGGTGCGGATAGGATGACAGGCCCACACCCGGGCCACCCGCCTCCTGGCGGAAGTGCCGCAGCCGCCCCTCATCGAGGCGTCCTTCCAGATAGGCGCGCGCGTAGATGCCGGGCGAGGAATGTCCCTGCACGAACACCATGTCTCCGGGGTGCTGCTCGGAGGGCGCCCGCCAGAAGTGATTGAAACCCACTTCATACAAGGTCGCCGAGGAGGCGTAGCTCGAGAGGTGGCCGCCGTACTCGGAAGAGGCGCGATTGGCCTGCAGCACCATCGCCAGTGCGTTCCAGCGGATGTAAGCCTCGATACGCCGCTCGAGCGCGCGGTTACCCGGGTACTCCGGCTCGCGCCCGGTGGGGATGCTGTTGACGTAGGCGGTGTTGGGCTTGAACGGCAGGTAAGCACCGCTGCGGCGCGTGTAGTCGATCAGTCGCTCGAGCAGGAAGTGCGCGCGCTCCGGGCCGTGAATCTTGAGCACCGAATCGATCGATTCGAGCCATTCCCGCGTCTCCACGGGATCGAGGTCTTCCAGCTTCGGAGGTTCAGTCATGCGATCAGTCGCGGATGTCGCCGCGCGCGTGTCGTGCCGGCTCGCGATAGAATGAGCAATGATGGCGAGCAGCGACAGGTAAAGCAAGTGAGCGCCAGGGCTCCCGTCACTCGCGGCGGCGCTCTGTTGCCGGGCGCACCCGCTCCGGCCATCGTGAGCGCTCGCAGACGCGACCTGGGTGAGCTGGACGCGCTGGCATGAGCACGCTCGTCATGCGCCGCCCGGACGACTGGCATCTGCACCTGCGCGATGGCGCGGCCCTGCACGCCGTGCTGCCCTTCAGCGCGGCGCGCTTCGCGCGGGCCATGGTGATGCCGAACCTGACACGTCCGCTCACGACCACCGAGGCTGCTCTCGCCTACCGCCGCCGCATCCTGGCGGCGCTGCCGAGCGGGGTGAAGTTCGAGCCGCTGATGACGCTGTATCTGACCGACGCCACATCCGCGGACGAGGTGGAGCGGGCCCAGGCGAGCGGCTGCGTGCTGGGCTGCAAGCTCTATCCGGCCGGCGCGACCACGCATGCGGAGGCGGGAGTCAGCGACGTGCGGCGCATAGACGCGGCGCTCGCGCGCATGGCCGAGCTCGGCATGGTGCTGCAGGTACACGGGGAAGTCACCGACCCCGCGGTCGATGTGTTCGACCGGGAAGCCTCTTTCATCGATGCGGTGCTCGCGCCGCTGGCGGAGCGCCACCACCAGTTGCGCATCGTGTTCGAGCACATCACTACCCGCGCCGCCGTGGACTTCGTCCTCTCAGGCAGAAGCGGGCTCGCGGCGACCGTCACGCCGCAGCACCTGCTGATGAACCGCAACGCCCTGTTCGCCGGCGGCCTGCGTCCGCACCACTACTGCCTGCCGGTGCTCAAGGCGGAGTCCCACCGTGCGGCGCTGCTCAGCGCCGTGGCGGGCGGCAGCCCGCGGCTGTTTCTCGGCACCGACAGCGCACCGCACGCGCGCCGTGGCAAGGAAGCGCCGCGCGGGTGCGCCGGTATCTTCTCCGCACACGCCGGCATCGAGTTGTACGCCGAGGCCTTCGAGTCGGTCGGCGCGCTCGAGCGCCTCGAGGCCTTCGCCTCCTGCCACGGCGCCGATTTCTATGGCTTGCCGCGTAACAGCGCCACCATCACACTGGTGAAGGAGCCGTGGGAGGTGCCCGAGAGTTATCCGTTCGGCACCGATGAGCTCGTGCCGCTGCGCGCCGGCGAGCGCATCGCCTGGCGCCTCGCACGCCCGAGCGCCGCCCCATGAGCGAGCCGACCGGGGATACGGCGTCACCCTCGGCGAGCGCGGCGCTCATGGCGCGGCGCTTCCGCGGCTACCTGCCGGTGGCCATCGACGTGGAGACCGGCGGCTTTCACCCGGCGACCGATGCGCTGCTCGAGATCGCGGCGGTGCTCATCGACATGGACAGCGACGGCACCCTGAAACGCGGTGCCACACATAACTTCCACGTGCAGCCGTTCGAAGGCGGGCGGCTGGATCCCAGCTCGCTCTCGATCACGGGCATCGATCCCTTTCACCCGCTGCGTCCGGCGCTGCCGGAGCGCGATGCCCTGCAGAGAGTCTTCCGCGAGATCCGTCACGCGCTACGTGCCTACGGCTGCCGCCGCGCGATCCTGGTCGGCCACAACGCCGCGTTCGACCTGAGCTTCCTGAACGCCGCAGTCGCGCGCGCACAGGTCAAGCGCAATCCGTTTCATCCGTTCTCGTGTTTCGACACCGCCACACTCGCCGGAGCGGCGCTCGGACAGACGGTGCTCGCCAAAGCGGTGACCATAGCGGGGCTTGAGTGGGATCCGGGCAGCGCCCACAACGCCCGCTACGACGCGCAGTGCAGCGCCGAGCTCTTTTGCCTGGTGTGCAACCGCCTGCGCGAAAGCCACAGGTGCGCCGAGGAGCGGGCGCGTGAGTTGGGCTGGTTCAGTGTCGCCGCCGGGCCGCCGGCCGAGGACGGCGCGGCCGAGGAGCCGCCGCTGGAGGCGGAGTTTCCGCCGAGCTGACGCCTAGCCGAGCGCGCCGGCCTCGGCCAGGAGCTTCTTCAACTCGCCGCTCTTGTACATCTCAAGCGCGATGTCACAGCCGCCGATCAGCTCTCCCTTCACGTACAGCTGCGGGTAGGTGGGCCAGTTGGAGAAGCGCTTGAGTGCCTCACGAATCTCCGGCTCTTCGAAAATATTGACGTGCTTGAACTCGGCCCCCACGGCCCGCAGCGCGGCCACCGTCTGCGCGGAAAACCCGCATTGCGGAAAGTCCGGGGTACCCTTCATGAACAGCACGACGGGACTCGAGCCGAGCTCGGTCTTGATCCGCTCCACGACATCCATTTGCACATTACCTCTTCAGTTTGCGACGCTCGGCCAGCTCGGCCAGCAGCCGCCGTTGCTCAGCGGCACTCATGGACGGCCAGCGTCCGATCTCCTCGCCCGTGCGCAGACAGCCGACACACCAGCCCTGCGCATCAAGCGCGCAGACATTGATGCACGGCGATAGCGGGCGTTCCTCGGGCTCCGCGGCTTCCAATGCGTTGAATTATGGGGGTGCCTCGCCTATTCTTCAAACGGCCCGGGAATCCTCAGCCCAAGCATAAACAATAACTTGGAGATATAAGTCATGAATCCCCTGAACAACCACCGCCAGTCGCTGATTCTCGGCATCGTCCTCGCGCTGTTACTGACGCTGCTGATCGGCGGCTTTCACTTCAATCCGCTCGGGTTGGCGCGCTGGTTCCACATTGTTGCGGGCGTGTTCTGGATCGGGTTGCTGTACTACTTCAACGTGGCCCAGACTCCGGCGCTCGCGGATGCCGCGGCCGACAAGGGCGGTCCGGGCGGCGCCGGCATCACCAAATACGTCGCGCCGCGTGCGCTGTTCTGGTTCCGCTGGGGGGCGCTCGCGACCTGGCTGGGAGGTGCGTGGCTGCTGGGACCGAAGTTCGTCGGCGCCTTCACCCTCGGCGCGGGCCTGGATGATCCGACGCACTACTTCCTCATCATCGGTCTGGGCGCCTGGCTTGGCACCATCATGCTGTTCAACGTCTGGGTGCTGATCTGGCCGAACCAGAAGAAGATCCTCGGCATCGTGGCCGCCACGGACGAGCAAAAGGCCAAGGCGCGCAGAGTCGCCGGCATGGCCTCGCGCGTCAACTTCGTGCTGTCGATCCCCATGCTGATGTGCATGGCCTCGGCGAGCCACGGCCTGCCGTTCTTTTAGTGCCCGAGCTGCCCGCCGATCTCGGTGCCCAGGTCGACGCGGCGCTGCGCGAGGACATCGGCAGCGGCGACGTGACCGCCGCCCTCGTGCCCGCCGGCCAGCGTGTGCGCGGCAGCGTCGTCACCCGCGAGGAGGCAGTGCTGTGCGGGCGCGCCTGGGCGGAGGAAACCTTCCGGCGCCTGGACCCGCAGGTGCGCCTCAGCTGGCATGCCGCCGACGGCGAACGCCTGGGCATCAACCAGGTGATCTGCGAGATCGCGGGTCCGGCGCGCGCGGTGCTCACCGGCGAGCGCACCGCCCTCAACTTCCTGCAGCTGCTGTCCGGGACCGCGACCGCCACGCGCCGCCTGGTAGATGCGGTCGCCGGCACGTCCTGCCGGATCCTCGACACCCGCAAGACCCTGCCCGGACTGCGCACCGCACAGAAGTACGCCGTGCGCTGCGGCGGTGGCGACAATCACCGCATGGGGCTGTACGACCGGGTGCTCATCAAGGAAAACCATATCGCGGCGGCCGGCTCGCTCACCGGTGCGATCGAGGCGGCGCGACGCAGCGCCCCGGAACTCACCGTGGAAGTCGAAGTCGAATCTCCGGCTGAGCTCGAGGAGGCGCTCGGCGCCGACCCGGACATCATCATGCTCGATGACTTCAGCCTCGCCAATCTGCAGGCCGCGGTGAAGCTCAACCAGGCACACGGCCGGCCGGTGAAACTCGAGGCCTCGGGGAGCATCTCACTGGAGACGGTGCGCGCGATCGCCGCCACCGGGGTAGATTACGTGTCGGTGGGCGCACTTACCAAGCACGTGCACGCGGTGGATCTGTCGATGCGGCTGGAGTTCACCGGAGGCTGAACCGAATGAGGATGAATCCATGATCACGCGACTGTCTGCGCTGCGAGCGGCACCGCTGGCGGTGCTCGTTGGACTTGCGGCGCTGGCGCACGCCCAGGCGCTCGCTCCGCCCGAGGTTCCGGAGGCGATCAGGACCCCGGCCGGCGAGCAAATCGTGTTGCGGGCGCACGCCTCGGGCGCGCAGATCTACGTCTGCGCTAAGGCGCCCGATGGCAAGTCACAATGGATTCTCAAGGCCCCGGACGCGGAGCTGTTCGATGACAAAGGGGCCGTGATCGGCCATCACTCCGCCGGTCCCGCCTGGCGACACAAGGATGGGAGCGAAGTCAGCGGCAAGGCCATGGCGCGCAGCGAGTCCCCGGACGCGGATTCCATCCCGTGGCTGCTGGTGAGTGCCACCGGTCATGCTGGCAGCGGTGTATTGGCCCGTGTCACGAGCATTCAGCGGCTTCACACGCTGGGCGGGCAGCCGCCACCCGCCGCGACCTGCGACCCCGCCAGGCAGAAGGGGAAAGAGGCCAGGGTCCCTTACCGCGCCGACTACTATTTCTACGCGCCTGACGGCACCTAATCAGTTGCGGTCGGTCGCGGGTTGGCGATGCAGTCGCTCATCGTCAGAGACGCCACGACGCCGGATATGACGGCGGTGCAGTTGATCTACGCGCATCATGTGCTTCATGGGTTGGCTACGTTCGAAGAGGTGCCGCCGTCCGTCGAGGAACTGCTGGAGCGCAGAGCCTCGGTGCTCAGCTCAGGGCTGCCCTATCTGGTCGCCGAAATCGACGCGAGGCTAGTGGGTTACAGCTACGCGACGAGCTATCGGCCACGACCCGCGTACCGCTATACGGTCGAGGATTCCGTCTATGTTACCGCCGGGCGCTCCGGACAGGGCATCGGCACCGCCCTGCTCGCGGCGCTCATCGCCCGCTGTGAGGCCGGCCCGTGGCGGCAAATGCTGGCCGTGATCGGCGACAGCGGCAATGCTGCGTCCATCGCGCTGCACCGTCGTCTGGGTTTCCAACCGGTCGGTACCCTAGCATCCGTCGGGTTCAAGCTCGGCCGCTGGGTGGACTCGGTACTGATGCAGCGATCCCTGGGCGCCGGCGACTTAGGTCCACCGAGTTGACCGCCCGGCGGCGTGCGCCGCCGCGCGCTTCAGGCGACCGCGGACTTCAACACGCGCTGCGGCTGCGAGACACCGTAGCCCTGCGCGTAGTCGACCCCGAGACTGGTGAGCATCTGGATGATCTCGGCGTTCTCGGCGAACTCGGCGATGGTCTGCTTGCCGGTGAGGTGCCCGATCTCGTTGATCGAGCGCACCATCTCGCGGTCGATCGGATCGCGCAGGATCTCGCGCACGAAGCTGCCGTCGATCTTGAGGTAATCGACCGGGAAGTGCTTGAGGTAGCCGAACGAGGATAGTCCAGTGCCGAAGTCATCGAGCGCGAACTTGCAGCCGAGTTCCTTGAGCGCCTGGATGAAGCGGTTGGCCTGCGAGAAGCTCGCCACCGCCGCGGTCTCGGTGATCTCGAAGCAGATCTTCGAGCCGTCGAGCCCGCTCTTATGGAACTGGTCGATGACGAACGGCAGGAACTTGTCATCCCCCAGGCTCTGTCCCGAGAGGTTGATGGAGCACTGGAAGAGCTTCTCGCGCTCGTCGGCCTCGGACACCAGCCAGCGGAACGCGTTCTCGATCACCCAGCGATCGATCGCCGGGGTGATTCCGTAGCGCTCGGCCGCGGCGATGAAGTCGTTGGGGGCGACGATGCGCCCGCCCTCGTCCTTCAGGCGCAGCAACAGCTCGTAGTGCGCTCCGACTTCGACCCGCTGCAACGGCTGGATCGCCATGCGGTACAGCTCGAAGCGCCCTTCCTCGAGCGCCGCGTTGATGCGCGCCGCCCACTGCATCTCGCGCCGCCGGCGCATGAGCTCGATGTCGTTCTCCGCGAAGCTGTGGACGCGGTTGCGACCACCCTCCTTGGCGGCGCCGCAGGCGCTGTCGGCCGCCGACAGGATCGAGGCGACATCCTCGTTGTCGGCGGTGATCGGCACGACACCGATACTGGCGCCCAGGCGGAACACCCGGTCCTCCCAGGTGAAGCGGAAGTTGCGCACACCCTCGCGCAGGGTCTCAGCGGTGCGCATCGCCTCGTCCAGCGAGCAGCTCTCCAGCAGGATCCCGAACTCATCCCCGCCCAGCCGCGACAGGGTGTCGCGCCAGCGGACCTTGGACTTCAGCAGCGCCCCCACCTGGCCGAGCAGCGCATCGCCGGCGCTGTGACCGCAGGTGTCGTTGACGATCTTGAACTGATCGATGTCCAGATAGCACAGCGCGTAGGAGGCCTCGCGCGCCTTGGCGCTCTTCAGCGCCCGCTCCAGGCGGCTCTCGAACTCGCGCCGGTTCACGAGCCCGGTGAGCAGGTCGTGGCTCGCGTGGTACGAGAGGCGGCGGTTGAGCTCGCGCGACTCGGAGACGTCGTGGAACACCAGCACGCCCCCGGCCACGTGGCCGGAACCGTCGCGGATCGGCGCGGCAGTGCTCTCGACGTACAGCTCGTTGCCGTCGCGGCGGATGAGCAGCATCGGCCGCACCGACTTGATGGGCCGCATGCGGCGCACGGACACGCTCAGCGGGTTCTCGAGCGGCTCACAGGTCTCCTCGTGGAAGGCTCGGAAGATCTCCTCCACCGGCCGACCCATGGCATCCTCCAGCCGCCAACCGGTGAGCTCCTCGGCCACCGGGTTGATGTAGTCGATGGTCGAGTGGGCATCCGTGGTGATGACGCCATCGCCGATCGACTGCAGCGTGATCTGCGCGCTCTCTTTCTCGCGGAACAGCGCCTCCTCGTAGAGCTTGCGCTCCGTGATGTCGAGCTCCACACCCACCAGGCGCAGCAGCCGCCCGTGTTTGTCGACGCGCGCGGTGGCGCGGCTGATGACCCAGCGCCACTCGCCGTTGCGGTGGCGCATGCGATGGGTGCTCTCGAAGATCGGAGTCTTGCCGGCGACGTGGTCGCGGATGGCGGTCTGTACGCGCGACAGATCGTCCGGGTGCACGAGGCTGCGCCAGTCCGGCGCGCCGCGCATGTCGTCGTCGCCGTAACCGAGCATCGCCTTCCAGCGCGGCGAGAAATACACCTCGTTGCTCTCGACGTCGAAGTCCCACATGCCGTCGTTGGCCGCGGCCTGAAACAGATTGGTGCGCTCCTCGAGCTTCGCGAGGCGCGCCTCGATACGAATACGCTCGAGTCCCGTGGCGAGGCTGGTGCCGATGAGCTTCATCAGCAGCTGCAGGTTCACGTCCCACGCGCCGCGCGGCATGGCGTGCGCGAGCCCGAGGAAGCCGGAAGGCTTGCCCTGCACCCGCAACGCCACGAGCAGCGCCGAGCCGATGTGCAGCTCGGCGAATTTGGCCGCCTCGAGCGCCTGCTCCCTGCGCGGTGCGCTGGTGTCGCGCAGCTCCGAGAGGCGCAGATTCTCGAGCCGCCCTTTCAGCCACGGAAACGCTTCCAGCCCCGACCCGGTCAGACCTTCGGGACGGCACTGGGCAAAGGCGCTGCGCGCCAGTTGCACGTCGGCGATGGTCGAGTCTTCGGGATTGAGGGCTGCGAGGAAGGTGCAATCAGATCCGGTGGCGCCGCGCAGCAACTCGAGGTTGCGGCGCACGCACTCGTCCACCGAGTCACGACGCATGTTCTGGAAGTCCACCGCGATCTTGGTACAGACGACGTCCATCCCCAGAACAGGCTTGGGGACACGGCCGGTCCAGGCGTCGGCCGACAGAATGTCCGAAGCGGTGAAGTCCGCCGGCTTATCCGGCGGCGGAGTCGTCATTTGACCGTGACCTCCCGTGACATATCGGGCGCAGCGTAACCGTTTGCACCACCCCGGGCGTGACGCCCCGTCACGGAGTGGAGGATTCGCCACCGCTATTTTCCAACTGGTTGCGGAGGATTCTCGCACACTGAATCAGGAACACAAGCTAACGCACTGTTCAGTCACGCTTTAGGCACTTAACAGAATCCGTCCCGGGTCCCGCCGCGGGGGCGGTCAGAAGGGCTGCGAGGCTCGTGCCGCGGCGCGTACTCAGGCAGGGCGCAACGCCGCGCGCGCCACGCCGTAGAGGCGCTTCAGTTCCTGCTCCATCTGCGATTGCAGTCGCGCGAGCGAGGGTGCGTCGGTGACCCGCGGCACGTAGCAGGCCGGCCCGATGGCGATCGCGATGCGCGAAAAGGGCATCGGGATCACGAACTTGTCCCACTTGATCAGCCACGCGCGCGAGGCGGCGTACGACATCGGCAGGATCGGCCGGCCCGACATCTGCGCCAGCAGCAGCGCGCCGGGCTTGAACCTGAAGCGCGGCCCGCGCGGCCCGTCGGGAGTGATGACCGGCGAGACCTTGTCCCTGACGAGCGCCTGGTAGTAATCGCGCAGCGCCCGCGCGCCGGTGTGGGTCGAGGAGCCGCGGATGACCGTGCCGCCGAAGCGCCGCACCATCATCGCACCGAGCTCCCCGTCCACCGACGGACTGATGAGCCAGCCCACCGTGAGTCCGCGCGCGCGCTGCTCGACCAGGAACTTGCCGCAATACAGCTGGTGCTGATGCCAGTAGCACGGCACCAGGGAGGGCGCCCGCGCCAGCGCCTCATCCAGATGTGCCACCCCTTCCACACGCGTCACGCGGCAGGTGAACCACCAGGCGCGGATCATGGCCAGTCCCAACGGCACCGCCAGCCGATACAGCCAGCGCCGCGCCGGCGTCATCCGCCGTCCGGAGCGCGTCGCGGTACGGTAGAGCGTGTTGCGCAGACCGCCGTCGTCGTCGACGCTCATGGCGCAAACAGCTCCTCGAGCGACAGCGCGCGCACCGTGAGCTCGGGCACCGCGAAGCTGGTCATCACACACGCAGCCGCTCCCGCAAACAACCCGAGCGCGTGGGCAGACAGCAGCTCGCCGCGCCAGCTGGCACGCCCGCCGCTCAGGCGCACCTCGTGCCAGGCACCGATCCCGGCGCCACAGGCCTTGAGGGCCGCCTCGCGCGCCACGAATGTCGCGATGCGCTCCCCGCTCCCCATCTCGACATCGAAGCCGACGCGACCGCATCTGACCGCAGCGCACCCCACCCAGGGGCCTGAGTGCGAGATGCTGAAGTCGGGCCCGAAGGCGCGCTGCTCGTCGGTCTGCGCAGCGCTTGCGGCACAGCCGTGCGCGAGTCTGGGTTTCGCACCCTGTGCAAACACCATCTCCCCGGGAGCGACCGCGCGCCCGCTGAGCGCGCTCAGCGCACGCAGCGCGAGCGCGATGCCGGCGAGACTTGCGCGCGCCCCGGGGCTGTCCGCGCGGGTCGCGAGGCGCTTGCCGTACGGCAGACGCGCGCCGAGCGCCCCGGCCGCAGCTCGCGGCCACTCACCGCGCAGGTCGGTGTGATATAAGATTAAGGTTTGGCTTTCAACAGCTTGCATGACCGCCGCCGCCTCCGCACAGACCCAACCCCCCGAGGCTGAGCTGCAGTTCGACATCGGCTCCACGGATGACTCCCTGGAGCGCATGATCAAGCTGTTCGCCCGTCTTGGAGACATCTATCGCGTGTTCGTGCCGGCACGCGGATCTTATACCTATGTCATTCACCACCCGGATGACGTCAAGCGGGTGCTGCTTTCCAATCATCGCAACTACACCAAGGGCGTCGGCCTGGATCGCGTCAGGATCCTGCTCGGCAAGGGCATCATGACGAGCGAGGGCGAGCTGTGGAAGCGCCAGCGCTACATGATGCAGCCGTTCTTCCACCGCCGTGTGCTCACCGAGTTCGCGGCCATCATCGCAGCGGCGAACGAGCGCTTCATCGAGCGCTGGCAGGCGCTCGCGCGGCGCGGCGAGCTCGTGAACCTGACCGACGAGATGAGCGAGCTCACGCTCGAGATCGTATTGCGCTCGATCTTCGGCCGCGACCTGGATCGCCTGACCCAGCAGCTCGGCGGCAACCCTTTCGAGGTGGTCACCAAGGAACAGTCGCGCGATCTGCAGTTCGCCTACCGCTTTCGCTCGCTCACCAAGATCGTGGCGCAGCTGATCGCGCAGCGGCGCGCCGAGCGGCAGGAGCACTTCGACTACCTCGCGATGCTCATGAGCGCGCGCGACAAGGAGAGCGGCGCCCCCATGGGCGAGCGTGAGCTCATCGACGAGGTCCTGACGCTCATCGTCGCCGGTCATGAGACCACCGCGAGCGGGCTCAACTGGACCTGGTACCTGCTTTCCCAACACCCCGAGGTGGAAGCGCGCCTGCATGCGGAGCTCGACGCGGCCCCCGCCATGCCGGCCCCAGGACTTGCGCAGATGGAAACGCTCGCGTACACGCAACGGGTCGTCAACGAGGCGCTGCGCCTGTATCCGCCCGGATGGCTGTTGTCGCGCCGTACCGTCGAGGCGGACGTGCTCGGCGGCTATCCGGTACCGCCGGGCGCCAACGTGCTGCTGCCGTTGTACCTGCTGCATCGTCACCCGCGCTTCTGGAAGGACCCGGAAGTCTTCTGGCCCGAGCGTTTCGCCCCCGCGCACGAGGCCGAGCGGCCGCGCTTCGCCTACCTGCCCTTCGCCGCCGGCCCGCGCCATTGCATCGGCGAGACCTTCGCTCTCTACGAGATGCTCATGCACCTGTACAAGGTCGCGCGCCACTATCGCCTCAGCTACGTGCCCGACAGGCCCCTCGAGCTCGAGGCGCAGATCAACCTGCGCACCCGCTATCCGCTCCACATGAGGCTGGAGCGCCGCTGATGTCCAAAGCCACCACGCTCACGGAACTCATCGAGAGCAACCACGCCTTCCCGCGCAGCATCACCTATCACGCCGCCGAAGACGACGCGCGTGAAGTGTCGTTCGGGGAGCTATACGAGCGCGCGCTCGGGATCCTGTACCACCTGCAGCGACTCGGCGCGCGCCGCGGCGACAAGCTGATCCTGTTCCTCGGCAACAACGAGCAGTTCATCGACGTGTTCTGGGCCGCGATCCTCGGCGGCATCATCCCCGTGCCTGTGGCGCTGGGCATCAGCGACGAGCACCGCCACAAGCTGCTGCGCATCGCGCGCCGGCTCGGCGAGCCCTTCCTGTACACCGAGCGCCGCGCACTCGAGCGCATCGGCACCTTCGCGGCGCAGACGGGCGAGAGTGCGGTGTTCGAAGGACTGCGAACGCGCGCCTTCCTGGTGGACGACCTGGACGACATCTCGCGCGCCGGCAGCGTGCAGCGCGCGCTGCCCGCAGACACCGCCTTCATTCAGTTCTCCTCCGGCTCCACCAGCGAGCCCAAGGGCGTGGTGCTCACGCACGCCAACATCATCGCCAACTGGCGTGGCGCGACCGAAGCGGCCGGATTCAACGAGCACGACGTGAGCCTGTCGTGGATGCCGCTCACCCACGACATGGGCCTCATCGGTTTTCATCTGGTCATGTTTGCCAACCGGGTGCACACGCATCTGATGCCCACGGAGCTCTTCATCCGCCGGCCACTGCTGTGGCTCACACTCGCATCAAGGGTGCGCGCCACGATCCTGTGCTCGCCGAACTTCGGCTACAAACACTATCTGAAGGTGCTGGGGGAGCGGGCGGTGGAGGGACTGGATCTGTCCGCCGTGCGGTTCATTTTCAACGGCGCCGAGCCGATCTCGGTGGAGTTGTGCGATGAGTTCCTCAGCAGGCTCGCGCCCGCGAAGCTCGAGCGCAACGCCATGTACCCCGTGTATGGGCTGGCGGAAGCCTCGCTGGCGGTGAGTTTCCCGCCGGTGGGTGCGCCGCTGCGCACCATCACGCTCAACCGGCACCGCATGAACCCCGGCAACCCGGTCGAGCTGGTGGACGCAGCCGGGCGTGACGCGGTGCGACTGGTCTGCGAAGGACGGGCCATCCCCTATTGCCGCGTGCGCATCGCGGACGATGAGGACCGCGAGCTGCCCGAGGAGCGCATCGGCCACGTGCACATGACGGGGGACAACGTCACGCGCGGCTACTACGAAGACCCGCAAGCCAATGCCGCCGCGTTCACCGCCGACGGCTGGCTGCGCACCGGTGACCTCGGCCTGATGCACGGCGGGGAGCTGTACATCTCCGGCCGCGCCAAAGAGATCATTTTCGTGAACGGCCAGAACTACTATCCACACGATCTGGAGGCCATCGCGCACCGCGCGCCGGGGCTGGAGCTCGGCAAGGTGGTCGCCGCCGGTCTGCGGGCGCGCGGCGCGGAGATCGAGGAGCTCGTGATGTTCGTGCTTCACCGCGGCGGCGTGCCGGAGTTCCTGCCGGTGGCGACTCAGGTCGCGCGGCTGATCAACGAGCAGACCGGGCTCGAGGTGGCGCAGGTCGTGCCGGTCAAGCGCATCCCCAAGACCACGAGCGGCAAGATCCAGCGCCACCTCCTCGAGGAGAGCTACGCGGACGGGGAGTTCGACGCGGACCTGAAGGAGCTTGCGGCGCTGCGGGCCGCGCAGCGCGGGCCGCAGTCCGGCGCGCGCACCGCGATCGAGCAGAAGCTGAAGACCATCTGCGATGCGGCGCTCGCAGGCAAGCGCGTGGACATCCACGACAACCTGTTCGAGATCGGCGCCAGCTCGCTGAAGCTCATCGAAATCCACGAGCAGATCGACCGCGAGTACCCGGGACAGGTGGATCTGACCGAGCTGTTCGACTTCCCGACCATCGCCGAGCTGGCGCAGCACCTTCAGGGCAAGCTCGCGCAGGCCTGAACCGAGGCACGGCCCGTGGCGGCAAAATTCACAAGCTGGGGCCCTTTTGTGCCTATAATGCTGCGATATGGAGCTTAGTGCCCCATCGGCCGCCGCCAGCGTCAGCCTGCGCTGTGAGGGGCGGCTGTCCGATTGCGGAATCCGCCCTACGGCGCAGCGCGTGCGCATCGCCTCCCTGCTGCTGTCGGCACCCCAGCACCTCTCCGCGGAGCAGATCCTGGCGAGCCTGCGCGCGGCAGGCGCGCGCGTGTCCAAGGCCACCGTGTACAACACGCTGAACCTGTTCGCCGCGCATGGCCTCATTCGCCAGCTGTCGGTGGACGGCTCGCGTGCCTGGTTCGACTCCAATGTCGAGCCGCACTACCACTTTCACGACCTCGAAAGCGGCGCCCTGATTGATGTTCCGGTTCCGGCCGTGGCCTTCAGCCGCCTGCCTACGCCACCTCCCGGGACCGAGGTGGCCGGTATCGATCTGGTCATCAGGCTGCGCAAAAAAATGTAGAATGCGCGGCTTTCCGCGTGACGTGCGCCGGGATAGCTCAGTTGGTAGAGCAGCGCATTCGTAATGCGCGGGTCGGAGGTTCGAGTCCTCTTCCCGGCACCATCCCCTGGCTGCCGCGTGTCTCGGCCCGTCGCCCGCCGACCTCCCTCTGGCGCGTCCGGCGAAGTATGGCCCCGGAGGCGTTTAGACTTGTACGGGCGCAACCCGATCGGCCTGTAACATAAGGAACTCCGCGTGGGCACGACCCCGGAACACATAATCGACGCGCCTCCGGTGCATAGTGAGCCGGTGACTTGGATTGGGCGCGATCGCCCCTTTGGTGTTCCGGAGCCTGAGCCGGCCGTGGCGATCGCCCCGGTCTCGCAGGCGCCACGAACGCGCTGGAAGTGGACGGCGGGCGCCCTCGCGGGCCTGCTGATCCTGGGCCTCCTCACCTGGAAGCTGATGGGCGGCGGGCCGAAGACTCAGGCCACTCTCGCCGATCGTGGCGCAATCCCGCTGGTCAGCGTCATCGTGCCCGGACAGCAATCGGTGACCTCGAGCGTGAGCTTTACAGGTGCGATTGCCGCACGCTACGACATGCCCATCGCCAATGAGGGCGACACCGGGCGGATCGTGGGCGTGTACGTTGAAGCCGGCGACCACGTGAAGCGAGGCCAGCTACTGGCAAAGATCGACGACTCGGTCATCGTGCAGCAGGTCAACCGTCTGGCGGCTTCCCTCGAGCAGGCGAACGCCCAGGCGGCACTGTCGGCGGCCGAATACCGGCGCGCGCAGGGGGTGGAGGCCGCCGGCGCCCTGTCCGCGGAAGACATCGAGAAACGCCGCGCCACCGCGGTGACGGACGCGGCAAACGTGAAAGTCGTCGCCGCACAGCTCGCCGAAGCGCAGGCACGCCTCGGCCGTACACGCATCGCCGCGCCCGTGGAGGGCACGGTGCTGACGCGCAAGGCCGAGGCCGGTCAGATCGCAAACCCGGGCGGTGAGGTACTGTTCCGCGTCGCCAGTGGCGGTGAGGTCGAGATGCGCGGGCAGATCGCCGAGCAGGACCTCGCGCGGGTGAAAACCGGTCAGACGGCCACGGTGTACCTGACGGGCATTGAGCGCCCGTTCACCGGCGAGGTGCGTCTGCTCGGAGCCATCATCGACCCACAGACCCGGCTTGGCGATATCCGCATCCAGCTGAAACCTGACCCGACACTGCGTCCGGGCGCGTTCGCACGCGCCATGGTGGCGGTCGCCAGGGCGCAGCGGCCGGTGTTACCGCAAACCGCGGTCATGGCCGACGGCAACGGCAGTTACGTGCTCGTCGTCAATTCCGCGGGCAAGGTCGAGCGCCGCCCGGTGCGCGTTTCGGGTACGACGGACACGGGCGTGATCATCGCCGAGGGCCTGACCGGCAACGAGCGTGTGGTTGCGACCGCCGGCGGCTTCCTGCGCGACGGTGAGGCGGTCAAGGTCGCTGCCGCCGCGGCCCGGTCTCCTTAAGGCGCGATCCATGAAGAACATTTCCGCCTGGGCAATCCGCCACCCCGTCACGCCGGTCGTGCTGTTCGTCGTGTTGCTGTTCATGGGCTCGGTCGCGTTCCTGCGGCTGCCGGTAACACTCAACCCGGACATCTCCTTCCCGCTGGTGCTGGTGCAGGTCTACGAGCCGGGTGCCTCGCCCCAGGAGATCGAAACCCAGATCATGCAGAAGGTCGAAGCCGCCGTAGCGGGCGTGGGCAACATCGACAACATCATTTCGCTCGCGATTGAGGGGCAGTCGCGTGTCTTCATCCAATTCAACATCGGTACGCCCATTGACCGTGCAGTGGCCGATGTGCGCGATGCGGTCGCCAAGGTGCGTGTGAATCTGCCCGCCGGGATCCAGGAACCGACCGTCCAGCGGCTCGACATCGATGGCAACGAGATCGTCGCGTACGCGGTGAGCTCGAGCACACTCTCCGATGAGGACCTGTCCTGGTTCGTGGACAATGCGGTGAGCAAGCGCCTGCTTGCCGTGGCAGGTGTGTCTCAGGTCAGCCGCGGCGGCGGCGTCAGTCGTGAGATCCGCGTGGAACTCGACCCGGCGCGCATGCAGGCGCTCGGCGTCACGGCAGCTCAGGTCAACCTGCAACTGCGCACCCTGAATCTCGACTCCCCCGGGGGACGTGCACAGATCGGCGGCGGCGAGCAGGCCATCCGGGTGCTCGGCGAGGCGCGCACCGCCAGGGCCCTCGGCGACACGCAGATCATGCTCCCGGGCGGGCGCTTTGCGCGCCTGTCGGATCTCGCCGACGTCAAGGACAGCGTGGGCGAAATCCGCGCCATGGCACGCCTCAACGGCCGGCCGGCGACGATCTTCAGCGTGTTCAAGGCCAAGGGCACTTCCGACGTCAACGTGCTGAGCGCGGTGGAGGTGGAGCTCGCCAAGATCGAGAAAGAAAATCCACACGTCACGATGTCGCAGGCCTTCACGACGGTGGACTACACCAAGGCAACCTATCACTCCGCCATGAGTGCGCTGCTCGAGGGGTCCATCCTCGCCGTGCTGGTGGTGTTCCTGTTCCTGCGTGATATGCGCGCCACGCTGATCTCGGCACTCGCCATCCCGCTGTCGGCGATTCCGGCGTTCGCGTTCATGCAGTGGATGGACTTCACGCTGAACTCCATCAGCCTGCTCGCGCTGTCGCTGGTCGCAGGCGTCCTGGTCGATGACGCGATCGTCGAAATCGAGAACATCGTGCGCCACATGCGCATGGGCAAGAGCGGCTTCCAGGCGGCGCTCGATGCCGCCGATGAGATCGGACTCGCGGTGGTGGCCTGTTCCGCGACCATCATCGCGGTGTTCCTGCCGGTGAGCTTCATGGGCGGCATCACCGGGCAGTACTTCAGGCAGTTCGGTCTCACGGTCGCCGCCGCCGTGTTCTTCTCGCTGCTGGTGGCGCGGCTGATCACGCCGGTGCTTGCCGCCTACACGCTCAAATCCGACAAGATCGCCCCGTACACCGACGGCCCGATCATGATGTGGTATCAGCGCGTGCTGCGCTGGAGCACACGCCACCGCTGGAAGACCCTGGGGGCGGGCGCGGCTTTCTTTGCGCTGTCCATCGTGGGCCTCATGATGGTTCCCACGGAGTTCATCCCCGCATCGGACGACAGCTTCACGCAGTTGAACGTCGAGCTGCCGCCGGGCGCGCGCCTCGAGGACACCGCCGCGGTGTCCTCGGCCGCCTATCGCATCATCGCGCGCCAGCCCGAAGTTGAGTCGGTGGTGGAGGTCATCGGCGGTGATGAGTTCGGCGAGGTGCGCACTGGAAATCTCAACATCACGCTGGTGAAACCGAGCCAGCGCAAGCTGACGCAACGGCAATGGGAGGACCGGGTCATCAGGGATCTGGGCACCATCCCCGACGCCCGCATTCACTTCAACCGCAACGGCAATGGGCGCGACGTCAACCTCTATATCACGGGCGACAATCCGCAGCTCGTCGAGGCCAGCGCGCGCAAGCTGGTGGATGAGATGCGCCAGCTGCCGATCCTGCGCGATGCGGGCATCGACGGCGACATGCCGCGTCCGGAGATCCTCATTCACCCGCACCTGGATCTGGCGTCACAGCTCGGCGTCACGGTCGCCTCCTTGAGCGAGACCATCCGCATCGCGACCCTGGGCGAGCTCGATCAGAACAGCGCCAAGTTCTCCCTCGCCGATCGCCAGGTGCCGATCCGCGTGAGTCTCGCCGAAAACACCCGCCACGACCTCTCGACCCTCGAGAATCTGCCCGTGCCCACCGCCGGCGGCGGCGCGGTGCCGCTCAAGGCGGTCGCCGACATCAGCTTCGGCCAGGGCCCCACGCGCGTCAGGCGCTACAACCAGGCGCGGCGACTTTCGATCGTGGCAGACCTCAACGGGGTCAAATTCGGCCCTGCCATGGAGAAGATCAAGGCGCTGCCGGCACTGAAGAACCTGCCGCCCGGCGTGCGCCAGGTCGACGTCGGGGATGCCAAGTACATGGCCGAGCTGGTCACGAACTTCCTGATCGCCATGGTCACCGGCATCCTCATGGTGTTTGCCGTGCTGGTGTTGCTGTTTGCGCGCGTACTGCAGCCGATCACCATTCTGGGATCGCTGCTGCTGTCGTTTGGCGGGGCGGTCGCGGCACTCATGATTACCGGCAACGCCTTGTCGCTCGGCGCCATGATCGGCTTTCTCATGCTCATGGGCATCGTCGCCAAGAACGCGATCCTGCTGGTGGATTTTGCCATCGAGGAGCAACGCGCCGGCAAGGATCGCCTGACGGCGATCCTCGAGGCCGGTCACAAGCGCGCCCGCCCGATCGTGATGACGACCGTGGCCATGATCGCCGGCATGCTGCCGGTGGCCATCGGCCTGGGCGGCGACACTTCATTCCGCCAGCCGATGGCCGTGGCCGTGATCGGCGGTCTGATCACCTCCACCGCGCTCACGCTGGTCATAGTGCCGGCGGCGTTCACGCTCGTGGACGACATTGAACGGTGGCTGGCGCCAAAGTTCGGCCGGGTACTCACCGCGCAACCGCCGCCGTCCACAGCGCCGCCGCAACCGCGCCCGGTCGCCTAAGGCGCGATGGCACCCACCGCAGCGCCGGCGCGCCCAGCCTGGTGGGCGCGGTTGGTGGCGCGCATTCCGCTGCGCGCGCTGTACGGCTTTGCCGGGTTCCTCGGCTGGCTCGCCTTTCGGGTGTTCCCGTACCGCGAGCGCGTGGTACGCGAGAACCTGACCCGGGCGTTTCCCGACTTCGACGAGGCGCGCTTGCGCTCGGTGATGCGCGGCTACTACCTGGGCTTCGCACAGATGCTGGTAGAGGTCATCAAGTCGGTGACGCTGCCGGCGGACGAAATCCGCCGGCGCGTACGCATCGTGAACCTCGAGGCGGCCCGCACGCTGCTCGAGCAGGGGCAGTCCGTGCTGCTGGTGGCCGCGCATCAGTGCAACTGGGAGTGGATGGTGCTCGCGCTCTCGATCGAGCTCGGCTACCCGCTCGATGCCGCCTACAAGCCGCTGGTGGACAACTGGGCCGAGCGTGAGATGAGGAAGGTGCGCACGCGTTTCGGCTGCCGCCTGGTGCCGGCCATGGACCTGCTGGCGGACATCATCAAGCGCCGCGGCGTGGTGCGCGCGGTGGCGATGGTGGCCGATCAGGAGCCGACCACCAGCGAGCACAAGTACTGGACCGGCTTCCTCAACCGCGACACCGCGTTCTACCTGGGTCCGGAGGAAATCGCGCGGGTCACGGGCTTTCCGGTCTTTTTCGTTGCCATGCGCCGCACTGCGCGCGGCCACTACGAAATGCAATTCGAGCCGCTCGCCAGCGCCGGGCAGTCCCTGCCGGCGGGCGCGCTGACCGAGCGTTACGCGCACCGGGTGGAGGAGCAGATCCGCTCAGCGCCCGGCGACTGGCCCTGGTCGCACAAGCGCTGGAAGCTGAAGCGGTCGCTCTACCAGAACCGCGGCCGCTCCGGGGCCTGAAGCCGCCGCGGCTGCCGGCAGCGCGGCTCACAGCCTCACGCGCGGGGCGCTGATGAGCCCGGGGCCAATAAAAAGCCGGCCCGCGCGTCCGTGCGCGGACCGGCCGGGGGATGCAGCGGTTCAGTTGTTGGCGGCGCCGGCCGTGATCCACGCCCGCACCTGATCGATCGTCGCCTGATCGAGATACGGACCGCCGAAGGGCATGCGGGCGCCGGCGATCGTGGCCGCGCCCGCGAGCTTCTGCACCACGTAGCTGTTGTTCGGATCGCCCGGCTTGACGCGCTGGAGCGCCGGCCGCTCGACGCTCGCCACGCCGACTATGGACGCGTAGATGTGGCTCGGTGTCAGGTCCATCGACGCGGGGAGCGAGGTGCCGCCGCCGGTGTGGCAGCCGCCGCAGACGCTGAACGCGCTCGACTTGAGCTGCGTGAGAGTTGGCGCGGCCGGTGGGGTTGACGAGGCGTTGATCTGCCCGCGGATCGCGCCGTTCGGATCGGCGGGCGTCTTCACGTTCACGTACAGCTTGTTGGCGTTGAAGTTGCCGAGGTCGCCCGCGGCGATGGTTGCGAGCTCCATCGACCAGTGGCCCATGTTGACGCTGTCCTTGGTGAGGGCGACGAGCTTCGCTCCGCTGGCACCCGCGGCGCCGCTATCGACCTCGGCGGCAGTCGCATCGTCCACGCCGGTGGAATTGACGTGAACCGTGAGCGTGTTGGCGGCCGCATCCACCGTCGCGGCGGCAACCCCGGATGCCGTGATCGTGACCGGCGGCACCTCCTGGGAGCCGGCCAGCGCGGAGAAAACCACCGTGACGTTGTCAGGTGTGATCTGGCCGCGGATCTCGCCAGTGGGATTGGCGGCCGAGGTCGCGATCACATAGAGCTTGCCCTGCAACAGCGCGGTCACCTGGTCGGCGGTGAGCAGTGCGCCCGCGGGCACGTCCCACTCACCCGCGGTGCTGCCGTTGGCCGCGAGCGTGATCAGGCCGGCCCCGGTTGCACCCGCGAACGCCTCGTTGATGGTCACGGCAGTGGCGGTGACGCCGCTCAGTGTCACCTTGCCGCTGGTGGCGCCGCTCCCGACTTTGACGGTCAGATTCGCGGTTCCGGAGGCGCTGGAGCCCGGCGCCGGGAAGATCTGCGCGGCCGTCAATGTGACGCTGAAGACTGGATTGTTCTTCACCGCGACGGTGATGGCCGCCGAGGTGCCGGTCTGACTCTGGCTGTCGGTGACCTTGCCGGTGAGCGTGTGGTTGCCATCGCTGACCGTGGTGCTGTCCCAGCTGATGCTGTAGGGAGCCGCGGTCGCCGTTCCCACGCTCGCGCCGTCGATCAGGAAATCGACCTGCCTCACCGAGGCGCCGCCCATGGCGGCCGCGCTGGCAGTGAGCTTGACACTGCGATTCACGGTCGCTCCCGGGGAGGTCATGGTGATGGTGGGCGCGGGGCACGCACTGCCGTAGGCACCGCCGCAGCCGTTGGAACCTGATCCGCTACTGCTACTACCGCCGTAGCCGCCGCCGCAGGCGCTGAGGAACAGCGCCAGGGTACCTGCCATCAACAGCAGCGCGCGACGCGCATGTTTGAGACCGAAAGTGTGTGCCATGTGAAAAACTTCCCGTGTATGTGACGCTTGGTAGGTGTCGGTGGCGCGCGCGGGGGTTTAGGCGCAGGCACAAAAAATGATTCTGCGGGAACGGAAACCAACACCGCGTTGCACGCGTACTCACGGCACAGTGTGGGTAAGCGGGGAGCCGAGCGATGTTGGACGTATCAGGCGCGCGAGCGCTGGTGGCGCTCGGCGCCGCGCTGCTTGCGGCGTGTGCCGGGAACGGCGAGGGGCTCGATGCCAACGGGCAGCCGCTCGGCTCCGCCGGCGGGACCCCGCCGCCGCTGACCGCCGACTTTCAATCCATCCAGGACAATGTCTTCACGCCCGTGTGCGTGCGTTGTCACAGCGGCGCGGGCGCGCCGCAGGGCCTGCAGCTGGACGCCGCACACAGCTACGCGCTGCTGGTCGGCGTGCCCAGCAACGAAGAGCCGGGTCTGCTGCGCGTGCAGCCCGGCGTTGCCGACAGCAGTTACATCGTGCTCAAGCTCGAGGGCAGCTCCGCAATCGTCGGCGCGCAGATGCCGTTCGGCGGCCCGCCGCTGCCGCAGTCCACGATCGACGTCATTCGTCAATGGATCAGCGACGGCGCCGCCAGCGGCCCCGTGGCCGGCGCCGCCGCGGCGCGCTTCGCAGTCGTGGCGACCTTCCCCGAGGATCAGGCGGTGGTCGTGCCCGAGGTGGCGCGCATCGTGGTGGCCTTCAGCCATGAGCCGGATGCCTCGCTGATCAATGACACGACCGTACATCTGGAGCGTCTCGGCACCGACGCGCCCGAGCCGGCTGGTCCGATCTTCATGCGGCTCGCCGACGGTAATCCCCGCGCACTGCTGATCAATCCGCGCGGCGCGCTCGCCGCCGGCCGCTATCGCCTGACGCTGCGCGGCAGCGGCGGCGGTGCGCTGGCCGACGTGAACGCACACGCGCTCGGCATCGACTACGTCAGTGAATTCATCGTGGACATCACACCATGACCAACAGCCTGGCCCGCTTCGCTTCCCGTTGCATGGCGCTCGCGTGTGTGTTCGCGCCATCCGTACACGCGGAGCCGTACCTCGCCGTCGGCCAGGGGGCCAAGTGCAGTCAATGCCACGTCAACCCCACCGGCGGCGGACTGCGTAACGCCTTCGGCAACGTGTTCGCGCAGACGCAGCTGCCGGCGCACCACCTGGATACCGGCACGGACGTCTGGGCCGGCGGGCTCGCCCGTTTCATCTCCATCGGCGCGGATCTGCGCTTCGACGCCTCGAGCCAGCAGGTTCCGCACACGCGCACGCTCGCGCAGTTTCAGATGCAGCAGACGCGTGTCTACCTCGGCGCCAGCGTGATCCCCGACCGCCTGCTGGTCTACGTCGATGAGCAGGTGGCGCCGGGAGGGGCGCTGAACCGCGAAGCGTGGGGCATGTTCTGGTCCGCCGATCACTCCTGGTATCTCAAGGGCGGGCAGCTGTACCTGCCCTTCGGCCTGCGCCTGCAGGATCAGACCGCGTTCGTCGGCCAGGTGAGCGGCATCAACATGACCACGCCCGACCAGGGCGTTGAGTTCGGCTGGCTCAAGGGACACTGGGATGCGCAGCTCGCCGAGAGCAACGGCACCGCCGGGGGCGCGGCCACCAGCAACGGCAAACAGTCGAGCGCGCAGCTCACCTGGGTCGACTCTCTGTGGCGCCTGGGTGCCGCCGCCAACTACAACAATGCCGCCGCCACGGGCAGCAGGAGTGCCTGGGGAGTGTTCGGCGGACTGAAGACCGGCAATGTCGCCTGGCTCGGCGAGGCCGATCTGGTAGATGACCGCAGCCTTGCCGGTGGCGGGGTGAAGATGCTCGCGACTCTGGTGGAAGCCAACTGGGCCCTCGCCCGCGGTCACAATCTCAAGGTGACGGGAGAGTACCTCGATCCGAACCGGCGCGTGGCGCACGCGGCACAGACTCGCTGGAGCCTGCTGTACGAGCTGACGCCCGTGCAGTTCGTGCAACTGCGCGCCGGGGTGCGCTACTTCGACGGCATACCGCAGCTCGACAGCCAGCACACGCGGCTGTACTTCCTCGAGATGCACGGGTTTCTCTGAGTCGCGGCGCGGTGCACGCCGCGGCCGCCGGCGGCACGCAGCGCGCCAAAGAAAAGCGGCCCGCGCATCCGTGCGCGGGCCGCCCAGGGGAGCCAGGAGCTTCAGTCGCCCGGTGCTCGGATCTGTCCGCGAAGCGCGCCGCCCGCCTCCACCGGCGTGGCGATGCTCACGTACCACTTGCCCGACTCGAAGTGGCCGACGTCGGCGGCACTTAGGGGGGCGAGTTCCGTCGACCAGTGTCCCATCTCGACAGAGTCCTTGCTCAGCACGGCCAGCTTGCGCCCGGTGGCGGCGCTGTCCACCTCCGCTGCATCCGCATCGTCCACGCCCGTGGAGTTGACGTGAATGCTGAGCGTGTACGTGCTCTTATCCACCGTCGTAGCTACGACGCCCCCGGCCGCAGGGCTGACCGAGCCCGCTTCGGCAGCGGGGGCCATCGTGGAGAACGTCACGGCGACGTTGTCGGGGGCGATCTGCCCGCGGATCTCCCCGCGCGGATTGGCCGCGGAGGTTGCGATCACGTAGAGCTTACCCTGCGACAGCGCAGTCAGCTGTTCGGCGGTGAGCAGTGCATTGGCCGGCACTTCCCACTCAGCGGTGTTGTCGCCGCTGGGCGAGAGCCTGATGAGGGCAGGTCCGGCCGCGCCAGCGAAGCCTTCATTGATGGTCACCGCAGTCGCGCTGAGGCCCGTCAGCTTCACCGTGCCGCGCGTGGCGCCGGTGTCGAGCTTCACGGTCAAGTCGGCCATTCCGGAAGCCTGAGACATCGGCGCGGGGAAGATCTGCGCCGCAGTCATGGCAACAGCGATCGCCATACCCGTCGTGTTGATCATGATGGCCGGCGTGGTCGCCGTGCCGCCCGCACTGTCGGTCACCTTGGCGGTGAGCGAATGGCTGCCCTTGGTCACGGTCGTGCTGTTCCAGCTGACCGTGTAGGGGGAGGTGGTCGCCATGCCCACGATCGTGCCATCGATCATGAAATCCACCCGCGTGACCGTGAGGCCGTTCGCCGTCGATGCCGATGCGGTTGCAGTCAGCATAACGGCGGTCCCGCTCACGGTTGCTCCCGCAGCCGGAGCCGTCAGAGCGATCGTCGGCAGCGGGCAGGCCGAGTAGGCTCCGCCGCAAGGTGTGGTACCCATTCCGCCGCCGCCGCCGCCGTAGCCTCCTCCGCCGCATGAGGTAAGGATCACTGGCAGGGCGCCTGCCAGCACCCGCGTGAGTATCGAATGCGCGTGTCTTAGACGGGGAATGGGTCGCATGTGAAGAGCTCCCGTGCGGGTGTCCGCCAGTGAGTGGCGGTGGTGGACCCGGGGGTTTCGGGCGGAGCGCGGAAATGGAACGCCGGGAACGGAAACCGGCTGGCAGGCGGCCGTGAGTGCGCTCGAGCTTGGGCGCAGCGATTGGTTCGGTTACGCGGGCTTATCTGACTCGCGGCGCAGCTCGCGCGGCAAGGCGAAGAACACTCGCTCTTCACGGCCGCTGATCTCGCGCGGCGCCTGCGCGCCCCAGCGGCCGAGCTGCTCGAGCACCTGCTGCACCAGCAGCTCCGGCGCCGAGGCTCCGGCGGTCACGCCGACGGCGCGCTTGCCGGCGAACCATTCGGCGCGCAGGTCCGCCGGCCCGTCGATCAGATAGCCGGGTACGCCGGCACGCTCGGCAAGCTCGCGCAGGCGGTTGGAGTTGGAACTGGTGCGCGAACCCACTACCAGCAGCACGTCGCAGCGCTCGAGAAGCCTCTTGACGGCGTCCTGGCGGTTCTGGGTCGCGTAGCAGATGTCCTCACGGCGCGGGCTGGCGAGTCGCGGGAATCTGCGCCGCAGGGCCGCGACCATCTCCGCCGTGTCGTCCACGGAGAGCGTGGTCTGGGTCACGGACGCCAGCCGCTCGGGGTCGCGCACCTCGAGTGCGGCAACATCAGCGAGGTTCTGCACCAGATGAATCCGGCCCCCGTAGGAGCCATCGAAGCGACCCATGGTGCCCTCGATTTCCGGATGTCCGGCGTGTCCGATCAGGATCACGTCGCACCCCTCGCGCGCGTAGCGCTGTACCTCCATGTGCACCTTGGCCACCAGCGGGCAGGTGGCGTCGAACACCGTGAGGCGCCGGGTGCGAGCCTCCTCCTCGACCGCGCGCGACACCCCGTGCGCGGAGAAGATTACCGTGCCTCCCGAGGGCACCTGGGCGAGCTCCTCGACGAACACCGCTCCGAGTCCTCGCAGGCGCTCCACCACGTAGTGATTGTGAACCACCTCGTGGCGCACGTGGATCGGCGCACCGAAGAGCTGGAGCGCCCGTTCGACGATGTCGATGGCGCGATCGACGCCGGCACAGAAGCCCCGCGGGTTGGCGAGCAGCACTTGCATCAGCCGCGCACCCGCCTGGCCGCCCGGGTCTCGCGCCAGGCATCGATCAGCAGCACCACGGCGCCCACGGTGATGGCCGAATCGGCGAGGTTGAACGCGGGGAAGTACGCTTGCCGCCAGTGCACATGAATGAAGTCTACCACCCGGCCCAGAGTCAGGCGGTCGATCATGTTGCCGAGCGCCCCGCCGACGATGAGCGCCAAGCCGCAGGCGAGCAGGCCATGGACCGCGGCGCGCAGCCGCCGCATCCACACGATGAGGACCGCACTCACGCCCAGCGCGAGCAGCACGAACAGCCAGCGCTGCCACCCCGAGGCATCGGAGAGGAAACTGAACGCCGCACCGGTGTTGTAGGTGAGAATGATGTCGAGCACGCGCAGCAGCTGCACCCGCTCGAGCGGCGCGAAGTGCTGCACCATCCAGGCCTTGAGGAGCTGGTCCGCCACGATGATTGCCGCCGCCAGCGGCAACCAGCGCCAACCGCTCGCCGCCGCCGGCACAGCAGCAGCCGCGCCGGCGACCGCCGCCTGCGGCGCGGGCGCGCTGCCGTTGCCCGCCGCGCTCATACGAATTTCCTTCGCTCGCCCGGACCCTCGATATTGCCGACGCAGCGTGCGCACAGCTGCGGGTGGCGCGCGTCCGAGCCGACATCGGGGCGCCGCTGCCAGCAGCGCACGCACTTGGGATCGGCGCTCGCCTGCGCGAGGATCCACACGCCGCTGCGGCCGGTGTTGGTGGCCGCCACCGCCCCAGGGGGAGCGCGCGCCACCTCGTGCACCTGCGCGTGCGAGGTGATCAGCAGGAAGCGCAGCTCCTCGCCAAGGGCCGCGAAGCGCGCGAACTCATCCACCACGCAGTACACGTCGACCCGGGCATCCAGCGGCCCGCCGATGGCGCCGGTGTCGCGCAGCCTCTCCAGCTCACGCGTGACGTCGGTCCGTAGCTGCAAGAGTGCGTCCCAATCGATGGAGTCCGCAGGCGCTTGCGGCAGGGTATGCCAGGTCTCGTGAAACACCGACTCGCCCCGCTCGCCCGGAAGGTGGCGCCATACCTCCTCGGCGGTGAAACTGAGGATCGGCGCGAGCCAGCGCACCATGCACTCCGCCATGTGAAACATGACGGTCTGTGCCGAGCGGCGCGCGGCGCCCGCCGCGGGCGTCGTGTACATGCGGTCCTTGATGACGTCGAGATAGAAGCCGCCCAGATCGACGCTGCAGAAGTTGTGCACCTTCTGATAGATCAGATGAAAGGTGTAGTTGCGATAGGCCTGGAGAACTTCCGCCTGCAGGGTGCGCGTGCGCGCGAGCACCCAGCGATCGAGCGCCAGCAGCTGCGCGCCCGGCAGAGCGTGGCGTGCGGGATCGAAGCCGTGCAGATTGCCGAGCAGGAAGCGCAGGGTATTGCGCATGCGGCGGTAGGAATCCGCCATACGTTTGAGGATCTCGTCCGACACGCTCATCTCGTTGGCGTAGTCGGTCGCCGAGACCCACAGTCGCAACACGTCGGCGCCGAGACTGTTCATGACCTTCTGCGGCGCCACGACGTTACCGAGCGATTTCGACATCTTGCGGCCCTTCTCGTCGACCGTGAACCCGTGGGTGAGCACGCCACGGTACGGCGGGCGCTCATACAGTGCCTCGGACATGAGCAGCGAGCTGTGAAACCAGCCGCGATGCTGATCCGAGCCCTCGAGGTACAGCTCCGCCGGCGCGCTCACCTCCGGGCGCTCGGCGCCGACGCATTCGAACGACATCCCCGAGTCGGCCCACACGTCCATGACGTCGATGACCTTGTCGTAATGCTGCGCGTCTGCGCCGAGGAGCTCCTGCGGCTCGAGCGCGAACCAGGCGTCGATCCCACCCCGCCCGACCCGCTCGGCGGCCGCCTCGATCAGCTCCTGGGTACGCGGATGGCGCTCTCCCGTTTGTTTGTGCACGAACAGCGGAATCGGCACCCCCCAGGTGCGCTGCCGCGAGATACACCAGTCGGGGCGGCTCTCGATCATGCCGGTGATACGCTGCTCGCCCCACGCGGGAGTCCAGGCAACGCCCGGGATGTCGCGCAGGGTGTGCGCGCGCAGGCCGGCGCGCTCCATGCTGATGAACCACTGAGGTGTGGCACGGAAGATGACCGGGGTCTTGTGACGCCAGCAATGCGGGTAGCTGTGGCGCAGGGACTCCTGGTGCAGGAGCTGCCCCGCCTTGGCGAGCGCCTCGATGATCACCGCGTTGGCCGCATCGACCCTGAGGCCGGCCACCAGCGGGGTGTCGGCCAGGAAGCGCCCGTCGTCGCCGACCGGGTTGGTCACCGGCAAGCCGTAGCGCTGCCCCACGGCGAAATCCTCCATCCCGTGCCCTGGGGCGGTGTGTACGGCGCCGGTGCCGGCATCGAGCGTCACATGCTCCCCGAGCACGACCGGCACCTGCCGGTCCTGCAAGGGGTGCTGCAGCTTCAGTCCCTCGAGCGCGCGGCCCTCGAATTGCGCCAGCACGGCAGCGCCCGGCAGGCCGAAGCGCCTGAGCGAGGGCTCCAGGAGCTCGGCTGCCACGATCAGGTGGCGTCGCTCGCCGCCGCTTCCCGCCTGCGCGAGCGCGTAGCGAAACTCCGCCCGCAGGGCAACCGCCTGATTCCCCGGCAGCGTCCAGGGGGTCGTGGTCCAGATCACGAGGTCCACGGGCGCCGTGCCCAGCTGTGCGGCGTCGAGGCCGATGCGCGCCGCCAGATCGTTGCGGTCGGCGACGCGAAACGCCACGTCGATCGCCGGTGAGGTCTTCTCCTCGTACTCGACCTCGGCCTCCGCGAGCGCCGAGCGGCAATCGAGACACCAGTGCACGGGCTTCACCCCTTTATAGAGGTGTCCGTTACGGATGATGCGGCCGAAGGCGCGCAGCTGCTGCGCCTCATAGCCCGGTGACATGGTGAGGTAGGGTCGGTCCCAGTCCCCGAGAACGCCGAGGCGCTTGAAGTCGGCGCGCTGCAACTCGATCTGCTCCTGCGCATAGGCGCGGCAGGCGGCGCGAAAGGCCCGCGCGTCGAGCTTCTGGCCGGGCCGGCCGTGCTTTTTCTCCACCTGCAGCTCGATCGGCAGCCCGTGGCAATCCCAGCCCGGGATGTAGGGTGAGTCGAAGCCATCGAGCGAGCGTGACTTCACCACGATGTCCTTGAGGATCTTGTTGACCGCGTGACCGATGTGGATGGCGCCGTTGGCGTACGGGGGCCCGTCGTGCAGTACGAAGCGCGGCCGCCCGCGCGCCAGCTCCCGCAGCTTCGCATAGGTGCCGCGCTCCTCCCAGGCGCGCACCATCGCGGGCTCGCGCTGGGCGAGATCCGCTTTCATCGGGAAGTCGGTCTGCGGCAGGGTAATGGTGTGTTTGTAGTCCGTCATGTCCCGTTCAGCCATTGAGGATGCGGCGCGCATCCGCAGCGTCGCGCCGCATCTGCGCGGTCAGCGCCTCGAGCGTCGGAAAGCTCGCCTCGTCGCGCAACTTCGCCGCGAACTCGACTTCAATCTCGCGACCGTACAGCTCGCCGCTAAAATCGAACAGGTGCGCCTCCAGCAGCGCCTCGACTCCGCCGATCGTGGGGCGCGTGCCGAGGCTCGCGACGCCCGGCAGCGCCGCGCTCGCCACCCCGTGCACGCGCACCGCAAAAATCCCGGCGACCGGCGCGCGGCGGCGCTCGAGGGGCAGATTGGCGGTCGGAAACCCCAGATCCCGTCCCAGGCGCTTGCCCTGCATCACCCGTCCGCGCATCGACCAGGGCCGACCGAGCCAGCGCCGCGCGCGCTCAAAGTCCCCGCGCGCGAGCGCCGCGCGCACCCCGCTGCTGCTGATGCGCTCGCCCTCGAGCGTCACCGGGCCCAGCACGTCCACGTCGAACCCCAGACGCGTCCCGGCCGCCGCCAGCACGGCCGCGGTCGCCTCGCCATTGCGTCCGAAGCGAAAGTCGTGACCGACTACCACGACCCTCGGGCGCAGCTCGCGCGCCAGGAGCTGCGCAAAGGCTTCACCCGGGAGGTTACGCAAAGCCTCGCCGAAGCGCAGCAGCCACAGATAATGCAGGCGGGTGCCCGAGAGGATCCGCCAGCGCTCGCGGAGCGAAGTGAGCCGCGCGGGCGGATCATCCGGCGCCAGGTACTCGCGCGGCGTGGGCTCGAACGTCATCAGAACCGCGGCCGCTGGGCGCCCCACCGCGTGCTCGTAGAGGCGTGCCAGCAGCGCCTGGTGGCCGAGGTGAATGCCGTCGTAGGTGCCTATGGTCAGCACGCAGCCGCCCGCTAGTCGGTGTGCGCCGCTGAGTCCTCGAATGAGCTCCATGATTCTCTTAAACCATTGATGGCAAAAGACTAAGTTAACTTGGTTGCGACGCCTTCGAGCGCGCCAACGGCCAGTTTATGTGAAGCGGGCGGCGTCAGCTGTCGCCTCTCTCGCCGCGTTGACAAGCGCCGGCCCGATGCGCAGACTACCGGCCCTCGCTTGCTTGCGACCCGGCCGTGGATACGGAGATTTCTTGGCCAATACCAAGTCCGCCGAAAAGGCTGCCCGTCAGGCCGAGAAGCACCGCGCCCGCAATGTGGCGCTGCGCTCGCGCATGCGCACCGCGGTGCGCAACGTGACGACGGCCGTGGTCGGGGGCAACAAAGAGGCGGCCCAGGGAAGCTACAACCAGGCCGTCCCGATCATCGACTCGCTCGTGAGCAAGCAGATCATCCATCGCAACAAGGCCGCCCGGCACAAGAGTCGCCTGGCGGCCCGTATCCGCGCAATGCAGTGAGGCTAATGATGAGCGCAGCGAACTCCAAGGCCAGCATCCCGGTCCCGGTCATTCCGACCCCCCTCAAGTTGCGGCCGGCGGCGCGACGCCAGCATCTCCTGGAGATGATGCGCGCTCGCGTGCCGCTCGATCGCGCTCCTCCAAAAACGTCATAGCCGCCTCGCACAGCGCCTTCGTCCCCTCGCCGGTCGCCCCTGAGATCAGGAACTGCGGCCCGCGATAGCGCAGGGAGCGCACGATGGCGCGAGCGCGCCGCTCGGCCTGCGGCGCCGGCAGCAGATCGCGCTTGTTCAGCACCAGCCAGCGCGGCTTCAGCGCCAGGTGCTTGCTGAACTTCTTCAGCTCCCGAACAATGGCGCGCGCATCGCGTACCGGGTCGGCCTGCGGATCGAGCGGCGCGATGTCCACCAGGTGCAGCAGCAGCCGCGTGCGCTGCAGGTGCTTGAGGAACTGGATTCCGAGTCCGACCCCTTCCGCGGCCCCTTCGATCAGACCGGGGATGTCGGCCATGACGAAGCTGCGGTGCTGGCCGACGTCCACCACTCCCAGGTTCGGGTGCAGGGTGGTGAACGGATAGTCCGCGACCTTGGGCCGCGCCGCGGAGACCGCGCGGATGAGCGTGGATTTACCGGCGTTCGGCAGCCCCAGCAGGCCCACGTCGGCGATGACCTTGAGCTCGAATTCCAGCACGCGCCTCTCGCCCGGAAGGCCCGGGCCGAACTGCCGCGGGGAGCGGTTGGTGCTCGACTTGAAGCGCTGGTTCCCCCAGCCTCCCTTGCCGCCGCGCGCGACCAGCAGCTCCTCGCCGTCACGCGTGAGGTCGCCCAGCTCCTCGTGAGTGTCGGCGTCGCGCACCACGGTGCCGATCGGCACCGGCACGTACAGATCCGCTCCGCCGCGGCCGCTGCAGTCGTTGGCACCACCGGGCTCCCCATGAGCCGCCTTGAAGGTCCGCTCGATGCGGAAATCCGCCAGCGTGTTGATGCCCGACGCGGCGCGCAGGTAGACGCTGCCGCCGTGGCCCCCGTCGCCGCCGTCCGGGCCGCCGAAGGGCACGAACTTCTCGCGGCGGAAACTGGTGCTGCCACGCCCGCCGTTGCCGGCCTGCACCCGCGCTCGCGCCTCATCGACGAATTTCACGCGGCAACTCTAGCATCCGCCGCGGGACGAGCCCGCGCCGGGCCGATGCGCCGCAGGGATCCGCCCACGCCTTCCGCGCACCAGCCTGCCCCACTGGCCCTGGGCACCGCGGCTGCGCAGGCCGGCGGGTTGACGCTCGTGCGCACTCATCCTAAAGTGGCGAATGTCGCGATAACAAACTATCGATAATCGATGCGTCACGCAGCACGGTGACCGCACGGACGCCGCGCCTGAACTGCCGACACCACACGCATCCTAAGGGAGATGCAGCTATGCGCTGGCAGGCCTATCGGTTCTACCGGTCATGTGTGACAGAGCTCGTCTGGCTGCTCGCCGGCGGCGCGGCGTTGAGCGCGGCCTGGCCGCAGAGCGTGTGCGCCGACGAGGCGCTCGAGGAGATCACGGTGACCGCGCAACGCGTCACTGAGCGGCTGCAGGACGTGCCGGTGGCGGTAACAGCCATCTCGGCGAGCGAACTGCTCAAGCGCGGCGTGCGGCAGGCGGGCGATATCACCGCCTCCGTCCCGAACCTGCTGCTCAATTCCCCGTACGGGCCGGAGGCCCAGCCCACCTTCACGCTGCGCGGAGTGACGACTCAGGACTTCAGCGAGAACCAGAGCAGCCCGGTCGCCATGTACGTCGACGAGGTCTACAAGAGCGTCGGCGCCGTCCAGGCGCTGCAGACCTACGACCTCGATCGCGTCGAGGTGCTGCGTGGTCCGCAGGGGACCTTGTACGGCAAGAACGCGACCGGGGGTGCGATCAGCTTCTACACCAAGAATCCGAGCCTGACCGCCTACGACGGTTACATCACCGCCGGGGCGGGCAACTACAGTGCCTATTCGGTGCGGGGCGCCGTGGGCGGTCCGGTGATCGACAACGAAATCGGCTGGCGCGCGGCGGTGATGTACGAGAAACGCGACGGCTGGGTGAGGAGCGTGGTGCCGGGCGTTGAGCCGCTGAATGGCGTGGATGCCGTCGCGGGTCGCTTGACGCTGCTGGCGAAGCCCAACGACAGTCTCACCGCCCAACTCAAGATCTCGGCAAGCCGCTCAGGGGGCACGCCCTACGGCGCGCACGCGATCAATAACGACCCGAGCCTGACACTCAGCAACGACCCTAATTTCTCTCTCTTCACCGGCAACATCGGCTGGTTCGACAACGGTGCCAAGTTCGCCGTCCACAAGGACATCCGCAGCGACAACGCCACGCTCAAGATCGACTGGCAGCTGAGCCCGCACGCGACGCTTACTTCAGTCACCGGCTACGACTACGGCTGGTGGTACGAGAAGAGCGACGACGGCGGGCTGCCGATTTTCCTCCGTCTCGATGACCCGAACACGTACGTCTCGAGCGTAAATACGTTCTCGCAGGAGATCCGTATCGCTTCCCACGACACGGGGGCTTTCGGCTGGCTCGGTGGACTCTACTACGGGCGCGAGAGCACGCACGCGACGGTCCAGTTCCACTTCTTTGACGGTTACCAGAGCTTCTTCGCCCCGTCGGTCCCGCCGACCAGCGCGAGCGTCCCCACGCCGCTGTGGGGATTCGATGAGTACAACAACTTCGATCAGCTCAAGGACAGCCGGGCCGTGTTCTTCAATGCCACTTGTACCGTAGCTCCAACAGTCACACTGCGTGGGGGGCTGCGCTACACCAAGGACAAGGTGACGATCAGCCACTTCTACGCGCTCGAGGGCGGACTCGCCAACCCTGGGGCGACCACTGCGGCCGGCGGCACCGATCCGAACATCGATGCGACCACCTGGTGGACACAGACGGTCGGCAATCCGGCGTTATACCCACCGCCACCTCCCAATGCGCCACCTACGGCACCGCGCCTTTACTTCCAGCAGGGACTGGCGGTGCAGGGATTCGGGTTCGTACCGACCTTCGGCAACGATACGAACAACGTCAGCGGGAAGGTCGGCGTCGACTGGAAGGCGAACGAGGGCGTGTTGGCCTACCTGAGCATCAGCCAGGGCTATCGTGGGGTGGCCTTCAACGGCCAGGCTTATAACGACAACACCGAACTCACGTTCGCGGATCCCGAGAAGCTCACCTCCTACGAGCTCGGCCTCAAGACGGAGCTGTGGGAGCGGCGGGCAGTGTTCAATGCTGCGGCCTTCCACTACGACTACAAGAATCAGCAGTTCCTCGATGCCTTTACGCTGCCGGGCGGCCTCGGCACCGGGTTTCGCACCACCAACGCCCCGAAGTCGCGCGTCGACGGGGCCGAGTTCGAGTTCCGAGTGAAAGCGACGCCGGATCTCGAGATCGGTTCCACGCTCGGGCTCATGCACAGCAAGTACGTCGATCTAACGCTGCACGCCCTCTCGCGCATCTGCTGCGTGGGTAACCAGCTGATCCAGGCGCCCGACTACAACGCAAGCGTCGACTTCGCCTGGCGGTTCGCCCACATCACCGGGGGCGACTTGCGGCTCTTCGTTAACGCTAACTTCTACGGCAAGCAGTACTTCGATGCCTTCAATACCGAGCGGGACGCGCAGGGCGCTTACGGCGTCGCCAATGCCCGGGTTTCGTTCGAGAGCACGGGCACGAGCAGGCCCGGGTTCGGCATCGGCGTGTGGGTGAAGAACCTCGCGAACCGCCAGTACCTCGCCTACGCGCTCAATCAGAAGGATGCGGACACGGGCTTATTGGGCTTCGACTACGCGCTGGTCGGGGAGCCGCGTACTTACGGAGTCGATGTGACGCTGCGCTTCTGAAGCGCAGCGGCGCCCAACGGCGATCGATTGTGGATGGGCGCGGCCGCGACAGGCCGTGCGCGGCCGCGTTCAGGCCTTCTCGGGCAGCACGCTCACGTACAGGCGCTGCTCGGCGCCCTTCTTCTGGAACTGCACCTTGCCGGTCACCATGGCGAACAGCGTATGGTCGCTGCCGACGCCGACGTTCGTGCCCGGACGGACCGGCGTGCCGCGCTGTCGCACGAGGATGTTCCCGGCCAGTACCTGCTCGCCGCCGTAGCGCTTGACCCCCAAGCGTTTGGAGTGTGAGTCGCGGCCGTTCTTGGTACTGCCGCCTGCCTTTTTGTGTGCCATGACTAAGAGGTGTCCTGCGAAGGTGGCGGCGCTCAGCCGGCGCTGATGTCCGTGACCTTCACCTCGGTGAACAACTGTCGGTGGTTCTTCTGCCTCAGGTAATGCGCGCGGCGCTTGAACTTGACGACCGACACCTTGGCGCTCTTGCCGTGGCGCACCACGGTGGCAAGTACCTTGCCCCCCTTGAGGGTAGGCTTGCCGAGCTTGACGTCCGCACCCTCACCAACCAGCAGCACCTCGCCGAACTCGACGGTAGCGCCCGGCTCGGCAGCGAGCTTCTCGACGCGCAACACGCCGTCCTTCGTCACCCGATATTGCTTGCCGCCCGTGGCGATGACCGCGTACATGGTATTTGAGGAGGAATGGCCCTTGAGCCGAAAGGCCGCGCATTCTACTGGCGGACCCCCTCCGGGTCAAACGGCCGTTTCCTCAAGCGCGACGCGGACTTAGCTCCCCAAGCGCGGGCATTGCGTAGCGGCCGACCTTATTTCTCCAAAGTCGCCCCGGTCGGCTACGATGCGTGGCCGCCCATGCCCCACCCGTCCAAGAAACACGCCGCCCTCGTGCAAATGACTCTGGAAGAGATTCGCGCGCTGGTACAAGCCGACCTCCGCTCGGTGGACGTGGTGATCCGGGCCCGTCTGAAGAGCGCCGTGCCGCTGGTAGACCAGGTCGCCGAACACATCATCACCGGTGGCGGCAAGCGTCTGCGGCCACTGCTGGTGGTGCTCACAGCACGCGCCTGCGGGCAGCAGGGCGTCTCCCATATCGAGGCTGCCGCGTTCATCGAGTTCATCCATACGGCAACCTTGCTACACGACGACGTGGTCGACGGCTCCTCGCTACGCCGCGGGCGCGATACCGCGAACGAGGTGTACGGCAACCAGGCGAGCGTGCTGGTGGGCGACTTCGTCTATTCACGCGCCTTCCAGATGATGGCCGGCCTCGCCTGCCAGCCGGTCATGGAAATCATGGCGGAGGCCACCAACGTCATCGCCGAGGGCGAAGTGCTGCAGCTGATGAATGCCCACAATCCGGACACGACCGAGCAGCGCTACCTCGAGGTCATCTACCGCAAGACGGCCAAGCTCTTTGAGGCCGGTGCGGAGGTGGCCGCGGTGCTCGCACAGGCGCAGGCTCCTGTGCGCCGGGCGCTCGCCACGTATGGCCGCCACCTGGGCATCGCGTACCAGCTGGTCGATGACGTGCTCGACTACCGCTCCAATCCCAAGGAGCGCGGCAAGAACCTGGGTGACGATCTGGCCGAAGGCAAACCAACCCTGCCGCTGATTCACGCACTCAAGAGCGGCAGCGAAACACAACGCACGGCCATCCGCCGCGCGATCGAACAGGGGGGGCTCGAGCAGCTCGAGCAGGTGGTGGCGGCGATCGAAGCCACCGGCGCCCTCGATTACACCGCGCGCCTCGCGCGGACGGAGCTGGAGCAGGCGCTGAGCTCGCTCGGGCCGCTGCCGGACTCCTCTTATAAGGATGGACTCGCCGCGCTCGCGCGTTTTGCGGTCGAGCACACGACGTGAACGGCTACAGGCCTAACAGGTCGCCGTACCAGGGTTGCCGCGACTCGTAGCGTGCGAGCCGCTCATTGAGCGGCGCGAGATCCCATTTCAATTTGGTTGCCATGGCGATCGCCCGACGCTCGCTGCTCAGCGCATCCTGGAACGCTCCCGATGCCGCCTGCGCAGCGGCGCGGATTTCAAAAGGAGTCGGGTCGTCGTCCATTTGGCGCACTATGTGCTCGACCAGTTTCTGTGCGCGTGGCGGATCGCGCGTCATTCCCTCGATTGCGGAAGCATAGCTCAGGCCATCGACACGCGTGATAGGGGAATTGCCCCACCCCGACCGCCGCCCTAGACTGCGCCACCGCAGTCGAAACGGTGCACTGATGACAACAGCAAACAACGTAACCCTGAGCCCAGGGATGAAGCGGCACGCGGCGGCGCTGGCCGTCGCAGCGGGCCTGCTTGCCGGTGCATCGCCAGCCGCACGGTCCGCGGAAGCGCCGGCGGCGCCCGAAACCATCGTCTTGAAAGCGGCTCACCTGTTCGACTCGACCGGCACGGCACTCAAGGACGGCGCGACCATCGTGGTGCGCGGCGACCACATCATGTCGGTCGGAGCCGCCGCAGCCCCCGCGGGCGCGCGGGTCATCGATCTGGGTGATGCGACGATTCTCCCCGGCTTCATCGACGCGCACACGCATCTCACGCTCGAGTTCCAGAAGGACTATTACCACTTCATCTACAACCGCGTGATGCGCTTTCCCGCCGAGCAGGCCATGTACGCCGCCATGTACGCGCGACGGACTCTGGAGGCGGGGTTCACCACCGTGCGCAATGTTGGCGCGGACGACTTCGTCGATGTGGGCCTGCGCAACGCCATCAATGCGGGCGTCGCCGAGGGTCCGCGCATCCTGACCGCGGTGCACGGCCTCGGCTCACCCGGCGGGCATTTCGATGACTACTCCTTCCCACCCGACAAAGTGAAGCCGTGGGGGCCGGTCGAGGGCATTTGCAGCGGGCCGGAACAGTGCCGCGAAGCGGTGCGCTACCAGATGAAGTGGGGCGCCGACCTGATAAAGATCGCCGCAAGCGGCGGTGTACTCTCGGAAGCCGATCCCGTCGACGTGCCGCAACTCACGCTGGAGGAAATGTCGGCCATCGTCTCCGAGGCGCACAAGTGGCGCCGCAAGGTCGCGGCGCACTGCCACGGAGACGCCGCCGCGCGCATCGCCATCGAAGCCGGCGTGGACTCGATCGAGCACGGGAGCTTTCTCACCGAAGATACCCTCAGGCTGATGAAGGCCAAGGGCGTGTACCTCGTACCCACGCGGATGGCAGTTTACTGGGTGAGCCGGCAGGCGGACGCGGGCGCGTACCCGCAGAAGATCACCGACAAGGCGCGCACCGCCGCCGCCGCCCACGGCACCATGTTCAAGGCTGCACTGCGCATCGGCGTCCCCATCGCCTTGGGCACCGACGCCGGGGTGTACCCGCACGGGATGAATGGCATGGAATTCGGGCTCATGACGGATCTCGGAATGAGCCCGGCCGCGGCGTTGCTGGCAGGCACGCGCGAGTCCGCGAAGCTCCTCGGGCTCGAGGCGGATGTGGGCACGCTCGAAGCCGGTAAAGTGGCAGACGTCGTGGCCGTGCCGGGAAACGTGCTCGGCGACATCCACGCGACCGAGCACCCCGTGTTCGTCATGCACCTCGGGCACATCCTGCTGAAGAAGGCGGGGACATAACGCCTGCGGATGGGCGCGAGCGGGTGCACCCGCATTCTTGCGCAAGCCATTGAGGCACCTTGGGCATTTCACCGGCGGGGCGGCGTTTGGCGTTGAAGGCGCCCCGGCGCTTCAGTACACTCCTCGGCCCGCCGCCTTCGCCGCACGCGCTGCAGTGGCGCGGGGTCTCGCCAAGAACTCGGGGTGTAGCTCAGCCTGGTAGAGCACTACGTTCGGGACGTAGGAGTCGCAGGTTCAAATCCTGTCACCCCGACCAATGAATTCATTGAAGAAAATCTCTGCGATTTGCCTCGGGGTACCATCAAATTTTCGCTCGGGGTACCGTCGGGGTGTCACTATTTGTTGAGCCCTCGACCCTAGTTACGGGCAGCGTGCTTCGAACGCAATTCGCAGTGCACCTCTCAGCGAATGTGTGACCGTTGAGGCCGCCGACCTGCCCCGCCTTGAGTTGAGTCAGAAGAAACACCCGAGCGTCAGGAGCAGAGCGACCAATGATCGGTCCTAGTGTCGTAGCGCGTATCACCGCTTGGGCGCTTGGAGCGACGCTCGTTTACTTCGCATTCTTCTTACGGGAAAACGTAGAAGGCCGCGTAGAGAATTGGCTCATTGTTTTGTGGAAAGATCTCGATCGACGTCAACAAGGAGCCCCGGCCGCCTTTCAGACAGCGATTACGAGGTTGGGGGATATCACGCTCCGAGCGTTTGATCGCTTTTTGGGCGAGCGAAGTCTTTCCAAGCAGTCCTTTGGTGTCGCGACTTGCTTCGTCATGGGACTGGTTCTCCTGTTAGGAGGGGTGACGGAAGGCACAGACATCGAAGGCCATGCTGAGGATGGGCAAAGCTACGCTCTTAGAAGCTTAGGGGTCATCCTGCTCGCCATCAGTGTGCTGCCTGCCATCTTTCGCGCTTCCCTCGCGAATTGGATAGCAATGTTTGGCGGAATTTTAGTGCTCGCCTTCTGTCTCGTTTTCTGGATGCGACCGGACTTGTTTTTTATTCTCCCGGAAGTAAGTTCGATTGATCAGCTCGTAGCTATCCTGACGCAATGGCCTCAATGGACCGACGAGGGAGCGGAGGAATTCGCCGAGTGGTCCTTCCTGGGTGGCGTACTTGGTCTCTCCGCTCTTCTTTGCACTCCGATCGATCTGGTCTGGGTAGCAGTAAGCCGCCAAACGATTCGACGAGCGGTCCGCACTCACAGCACCCTGACTCTGGCATTGTGGAATTTGATGGCCATTAGCTTCGTTGTTTTGATGTACTACCTCGTACACCGTGACTCTTCCAACTCAGATGCGCGGCAAGATTCCGAGGCTTTTTTAACTGTGTATCTAGCAGCACTGGTCGGCCGAATTCCCGTCGCCGCCGTTTGCCTAGCCACGTTACTCACTATGCTTGTGGTCTTGGCAAATTGGCTGATATGGCCAATCGCGGCCACATTGGTCTATCCCCTACAAAGATTCGGTATATTCCGGCACCGCAAAGCCATCGGAGCATTTGGAATAGGCCTGCTATTCAATTCAAATTTTCGGCATGCCATAGAAAGCCTGCTCGCGTACTTCGGTTGGTCTAACAGCGCTCGCAGCTAAGGCACGCAGTGGTGCCGCTGTCTGCGGCGGTTCTCTTGTCGCGACGTCCTCTGTTGCAAACAGTTCGCGCTTGACTGCCAAATCATCAACAGGCGTGCTAGCTGCACCGCAGCAGAGGCTTTGTTGCAACCTGGCTTAGATTCCGGACTGTGGTGCGCGCTTAGGTACCTGATTGTAGGCACATCTTTATTACTACGGATCTGCTGGACGGGACGGCGTAGCAGCCATTTGGGCACCAAAGAGCACGGTTGGGCACAATAGAATCACGCGAAATTCACGCGCGCTCGTGCAGCCCCGGGAAGTCTACCAGAACAGGTCTTTGAACCCCTCCATGGGATCGTTCAACGTCTCCAGAGAAGAGCAGAAGATCTCCTGGTTTTCCAGCTCTTGGTGTTTCCCCAAGATGCTGCCGCGGAATCTGTACAGGCAATTCGCCATGAAGCTGTCCTTACACTCAACGCACCAATCAAAGCCATGGCCGCTGTTGTCTCTCCCGCGCTTTTGCGCCAATCAGACTCTGATGTGACACATGCAAGTGAGAATACAGCGGCCGTCAAAGATCGCTTCCGGGCGCCGGTGCTATCCGACGGTTTTCCAGCTCGGTACGAAGCAATGCGGCGTCGCAGTCCGGTGAGCAAAGAAGTCTCTCGATAGTGCCGGCCCGCACGCCCCTTGACCGTCATCGGAGGCCGCGGATACGAGTGCTGATCCACTATGTACCTTTGTTTTGACATCTGTTAATACATATGGCACCTTCTGTTAGTGACCGAGATCCCACCAAAGGAACTGCTCGACTCTACCCTGGCCGAGAAGGTGGCACCTTGGTGCGGAGCACTGGACAACCTTGACCTGGGCAT
>DATGVL010000034.1:0-10912 GCA_035300445.1 Steroidobacteraceae bacterium | reverse complement strand
TCTCCGCCGATCTGCCCACGAGCACTGGCGCATTCCAGGAGGCCACCTCTGCCGTCACCGACGAATTCCTGATCAATCTGGGCAGCCCGTTCTACATCAGCGGCCACCTGCCGGATCGGGAGGCGTACTTCGCCGAGCTTTCGGCCGATGGCACCACCTTGCTCTACGGCACTTACCTGGGCGGCTACGAAACCACGCCGAGGAACTATGCGCCTTTGACCATCGGAAGCGGCATCACCAACACGCCGCTCGGAACGATCTACGTGAGCGGACGGACCGAAGCGGCGAGCTTCCCGGTGACCGACGCCGGCCTGCGCTCGGGCATGGGGGAAATCGGGGATGGCTTCATCGTCGCATTTGCCGACTCGGCACTGACAGTTACCAGCCCTTCGGTGCTGCCGGTGGCGCCGCTGGCGCTCCCCTACAGCGTTAGTCTGAGCGCCTCGGGTGGCATGCCACCCTACACTTGGTCGCAGGTCGGGTTTACGCTGCCCACCGGCCTCACGCTGAATGCGAGCGGCGTTCTCTCCGGCACTGCGACGAACCCGCAGCAGGAGGGCACGGGTTATCAGTTCACCGTGAAGGTAGCGGACGCCAACGGTAACGTTGCCTACAAGAGTCTGTTCCTCAACGTACTTTATCCAGGACAGATCGAGTGCAACGGCGGCAATTGCCTCGCCGCGCTCACGCTCACCACGACCATTTCCTATCAGCTGCCCACGCTGGCGCGCGGGGTTGGGACGCAGACCGGCAGGATAAGCGGCACACCGCCGCCGGGCGTCACCATCAGCTCGAGCGGCGTGATGGCGGGCACTCCAACGCAAGCCGGCGAGTACGCCTTCGCGGTGCACGTGACGGACGCGGCTGGACACACGGGCACTTTGAACTGGGACATGCTGGTTTTGCAGGGCGCCGCGGTCTCGAGCGCGACTTTGACCGTCACGCCGGCATCCGTCACGGTGGGCCAGCAGTTCACGCTGCAGTGGGGTTCTTACTACACCACCGGATGCACTGCCAGTGGTGGCGGCGGCAATGGCTCGCCATGGTCGGGCATGGTGCCGATCTTCGGCACCGCGACGCAGACGGCCAGCACCACGGGTTCATTCGTCTACGTGATCACCTGCGCCAACGGCACCGCGCCAGTAAAGGCCCAGGCGACCCTGGCCGTGATGTCATCCTCGGGCAGCGGCGCGGGTGGGAGCACGAGTGGCGGGGGCGGGGGCGGCGGCGCGCTGGATTGGCTCGCACTCGCGTCGCTCATGAGTCTCGCTGCCGACGGTATACGCCGCCGGGCCGACCGTGGCGGTGTGAGTCTAGGAAACCGCCGGTGAGCGAGCGCTGAACACGCGCAGGCGAAAGCCGCTGGCGCGCAGATAATCCACTTCCTGCTGCAGATCCGCCGAGGTCAGCGGATGCTCCTTGAGCCAGCGAGCCGGAAAGCGCACTTCCAGCGAACGCGGCGTCGCCGCCAGGTCGAGCGCCGGGAGCGCCGTGGTGCTGCGGCCGCGATGCAGCAGCACCGCGAGGCGCAGCAGCACGATCAGGTGCAGGGCGCTGCGATCCCAGGGGGGCACGAGCTCTTCCACGCCCTCGAGGGAGAGCTTGCGGCGGTGAGCGCCGACCAGGCGCGCGAGGAGGCGCTGCTCCTCGCGCGGGAAGCCGGGCATGTCGGCGTTCTCGAGCAGATAGGCGCCGTGGCGGTGATAGCCGCTGTGGGAGACGTCCAGGCCGATCTCGTGCAGGCGCGCGGCCCATTTCAGGGCCAGGTGCGCCAGCGGCTCTTCCAGGTGCCAGGTCTCGCGCGTCTGTTCGAGAAAGTTGCTCACGGTTGCTTCAACGCGCTCCGCCTGCTCGACGTCCACGTGGTAGCGCTGCTGCATCCCGTGCACGGTGCGCTCGCGCGCGTCCTCGCGCCGGTAGCGGCCGAGCATGTCGTACAGCAGGCCCTCACGCATCGCGCCCTCGGCCATGCGCATGTCCTTGATGTCGAGCACGTTGAACACTTCGGCGAGGATGGCGAGGCCGCCGGGAAACACCGGGCGGCGATCCTCGGTGATCGGCTCGAGCTTCAGCTCGCGCGTGTGTCCGGCCTCCACGCAATACTCGATCGCGCGGTTGATTCCCGCGGGCGTGATGGCCGCCGCCTGGGGATCGAGCACCCGGATCACCTCCCCGATCGCACGCACCGTGCCGGAGCTGCCCGCGCAGGTGTCCCAGCCACGGCGGCGGAAGGTCGCCTGCACCGGCTCGAGCTCCAGGCGCGCCGCGAGGCGCGCGCGCTCCAGGCGCTTGGCGGAGATCTTGCCGTCGCGGAAGAATCGCTCACTGAGGGCAACGCAGCCCATCTGCAGGCTCTCGAGCTCGAGGGGCGTCAGGGCTTCCCCGATGATGAGCTCGGTGCTGCCGCCGCCGATGTCGACCACCAGGCGCCGCCCCGGCTCGCTCGGCATGGTGTGCGCCACGCCCGCGTAGATGAGTCGCGCCTCTTCCATGCCGGAGATGATTTCGATCGGATGCCCGAGCGCCTCGCGCGCGCGCTCGAGGAACGCCTGCTTGCGGTGCGCCAGGCGCAGCGCGTTGGTACCGACCACCCGCACGCTGTCGGCGTGCATATCGCGCAGACGCTGGCCGAAACGCTCCAGGCAGGCGAGGGCGCGGGCCGCTACGTCCTTGTCGATGCGGCCGTTCTCGGCCACGCCGGCGGCGAGGCGCACCATCTCGCGCAGGCGATCGATGATGACGAGCTGGCCGTGCGAATGGCGCGCCACCACCATGTGGAAACTGTTGGATCCTAAGTCCACCGCCGCGAGAACGTCGGGGATGGGGCGCGGAGCGAGACGGACGTTGGAGAGGAACTCGGCGAGTCGGGCGGTGACGGGCGCAGGCACGCGCGATGCCGCAGGCTCAGGCGGCGAAGGACGAGCCGCAGCCACAGGTGGTGGTGGCGTTCGGATTACGGATCACGAACTGCGCGCCATCGAGCCCCTCGCGGTAGTCGATCTCCGCGCCGGTGAGGTATTGCACGCTCATCGGATCCACCAGCAGCTTCACGCCCAGGTTCTCGACGCAGGTATCGCCGTCCTGGATCTGCTCATCGAACTCGAAGCCGTACTGCAACCCCGAGCAGCCGCCACCCTGCACGAACACGCGCAGCATGAGCTTCGGGTTGCCCTCGCCACGGATCAGGTCCCCGACCTTGCGGGCCGCGGCGTCGGTGAACTGGAGCGCGGGGGCCTCCAGCAGTGCTTCGGTGGTACTCATAATCTCCTCTGGGCCCAGTCTAGAAGCCGCCTGCGGCGCGGTCAAAGCCGCACGTCACACATCCCCGCGGCCCTCAGCGGGTCTGCCCGCGGGCCGGCCCTGCGCCTCGAGACGCACCAGTTTACCCATGATCTGGGCGCCCAAGGTCATTTCAATGATGCCGTAGTAAACGCTGCCCTCGACCCGGGCGGTCGCCCCCAGAACCACGCGTTCACGGGCATGGATATCGCCCTTGACCGAACCCTCCAGCATCACGTTCGGCACCTCCACCGGCCCTTCGATGGAGCCGGTGGCACTCACCGACAGGGTCGCATCCGCTGCGGTGGAGCGAACGCCGCCGGCGATGTGGCCGTCCAGGTGCAGCCCGCCCTGGAACTCGACATCCCCGAGCACGCGTGCCGCCTTGCCGATCAGCGTATCGATGCGGGCCGGCCTGGATTCGCGGGTGAACATGGGTCCTCCGATGGCGCCTTGGAATTGCGGGCTTCTAAGGAGAGGTCTCGACGCTCCACAGGAACGTCTGCGAGAGCGGCCCCACCTCACGGCGGCCCGAGCTCACCTCGACGTTGAGCCGTTCGGGCTTGAAGCTCGCCGGCACGCTGAGCTCCTGGTCGAAGCTCTCCAGGTAGCGGAAGTTGTAGCGCAGCTCGCGCTGTTTGCCCGCGGTGAGTGTCGCGAGATCGAGCGTGCGCGCGCCCTCGGCCGCCGTGCCGTCGAGACTCATCTGCACGCTGCCGGTGGCCGGCGTATCGGCCCGTCCCGAGCGCACCAGCGACATGTGGACGACATAGGTGGCAGGGCGCTGGCCGGCGGTGATGCGCAGCTGCTCGATCTTGACACCGACGCTCGCGGCTCCCTGGGCCACCACGCCGCGGTAGAACGCCAGCTCCTGCGACTGGCGCGCCACCTGCGCCTGCAGGTCGCCCGTGGCGCGCGCCACCTCGGCCTGCTCGCGTGAGCGGCCCACGCGGAAGGTGTCGAGCTCGGCGAGCCTCACGCGCATCTCTCGGTTGGCCTTCTCCAGGTGCTCGATCTGCACCTCGAGCTCGGTGCGCTGCTGCGCCACGGCCTGGCGGTCGTAGCCGGCGTTGTAGCGGCCCAGCTCGTAGACCACGTAGACCGCAAACACGCCGATGAGCACGCCGGCGATCAGGAGCGTCGTGTGCAGCCACGAGGTGCGCCGGCGCACGACCACCGGCGGGCCGCCGCGCTTGCCGAGCATGCTCGCTAACGGACCCAAGGCAGCGCTTCAGTGTGCCGGCGCGGAGGCGACACGGTGGCCGCCGCGCGCAGTCACTTTGTCCCACCAGGGGGGCAAGGCCGGGGGCCCCTGCGGGAAGGCGAGGGAGCTGAGCTCCTCGAGCGCGCGCGCGTACACCGGGCGCTTGAAGTAGATGACCTCGCGCACCGGCTCCCAGTACGGGGCCCAGCGCCACTGGTCGAACTCCGGCTCAGCCGTGCGGCCGAAATCGAACGGCGCCTCGGCGCTCTTCAGTCGCAGCAGGAACCAGCGCTGCTTCTGGCCGATGCACACCGGATGCTGGTTGCGGCGGATGTAGCGCGACGGCAGGCGGTAGCGCAACCAACCGCCCGTATGGCCGATGAGCTCCACCTGCGACTCCCTAAGGCCGATCTCTTCATCGAGCTCGCGGTACAGGGCCTGCTCGGGCGCCTCTCCGGCACGCACCCCGCCCTGGGGAAACTGCCAGCCGCGCCCGCCGGTGCGGCGGCCGAGGAACACCTGCTCGCGGTGCATCAGGACGATGCCGACGTTGCTGCGAAAACCGTCTGAATCGATGAGGTCGCTCATACGGGGGCAAGTCTGCCACAAGGCGCCCCCGCCGTGAGCTACGCTAACAGCCCTGAGTCAGACGGTGTGGGCGCAACAGCATGAGCTCGCCGAGCGCGGAACGGGCACCCCTGCGCGGCCTGCTGCTGCTCGCGGGGCTGGCCGCCGCCGTGTTCGTGGCGGCGCTGCTCATCGGCAGCTCCGGGATCAGTGTGAGCCGCGCGCTCGCCGCCCTCGTCGGTGCTGGCGATGAGACCACGCGCACCGTGCTCATCGCCGTGCGGCTGCCGCGAGTGATGGCGGCGTTCGGCGTCGGCAGTCTCCTGGCGCTCTCGGGCGTGCTGCTGCAGGCCCTGTTCCGCAATTCACTCGCCGATCCCTGGGTTCTCGGGGTCTCGGGCGGCGCCGCCGTCGGCGCCCTGCTCGCCATGATCGCCGGTGCCGCGGCACTCGTGGTGCAATCGGCCGCGGTCGCAGGGGCCCTGGGGGCCGTGGGCACGGTGTATCTGCTGTCGCGCGGCGGCGGTACGCCGCGCCTGCTGCTGACGGGGGTGGTGCTGGCGAGCGCCTGCGGGGCGCTGGTGATTGTGCTGCTCGCGCTGGCGGACTCCTCGCGGGTACGCGGCATGGTCTTCTGGCTGGCAGGGGATCTCGAGTGGGCGGTGAGTCCCGCCCTCAGCGCGGGCGCCGCAGCGCTCTCCGTGACGGTCGCGATTGCGGTCGCCCGCCCGCTCAACGTGCTGGCCGCAGGCGAGCTGCGCGCGCGCACCGTGGGGCTTGCGCTGGAAGCCTGGCGGACGCTGCTGTTCATCGCCTGCGCCATACTCACCGCCATCGCCGTGGTGAGCGCCGGGACGGTCGGCTTCGTGGGCCTCATCACCCCGCACGCCGTGCGGCTCCTGTTCCGCAGCAGCGATCACCGCGTCGTTGCGCCCGGCGCGGCGCTGGCCGGCGGGACGCTGCTGGCCGCCGCGGATCTGGTGGCGAGAACCTGTGCCGCTCCGCGCCAGCTCCCGGTCGGGGCGATCATGGCGCTGGTGGGTGCGCCGCTGTTCGTGGTGTTGCTGCGCGGACGGGGACGCTAGCAGCCCGGCAGCGGCCGGCCCGTGCCCTATTCAGGGATGCGCAGGCGCGGGTGCCCCGCCCGGGTGGTCATCGTCGGGCAGGGGGATCTTCGGCACGCCGAACTTCCCTTCGAGCCGGCGCAGCTTCTCGAGATCGATCGCGCCCACGATGTTCACCACCGTGAACTCGCGCGGCTCACTCACGATGATCGCGAGCCCGTTCGCCTTGCCCTGATCGACGGAGATGTAGATGTCGACGTTGGTGTGGTCCTTCTCCTTGCGCACCTTGACCAGCGACTGCCATCCCGGCGCCGCCAGCTGCCGGCGCAGCGCCTCGACCTCGGCCGCCGGGTAGGTGATGTCCCGGTCGAAGGTGTAGTTGCGTACATAGATGCCCTTGAGCCCGGCGATGAGCTGCTTCGCCCCGGCATCCTGCGGATCCTTGGGGTCGAGAAAGCCCGCCGCCAGACCGAGGAGCGAGGAGTCGAGCGAGACGTTGACGGATTCACTGGCCTTCGCGGCCAGCGACTCGAACTCCGGCAGCTTCAGGGGAGCCGCGGGCGCCGCCACGGCCAGGCCCACTCCCAGAGCGGCAAGCGCCGCGAGCGTGAGGATGCATCTCCTGAGGAGTGAGTTCATGGCCTAGGCACCGGAGTTTGAGGAATTCGGGGGAGGCTGCTGCGCGTTCACCATGCGGGAGGCAAGCTCCAGCTTGTCTCCCGCGACGCGCAGCGCCTGGATGAGCTGCCGGCGCGCCTCGAGCCCCTGCTGCGTGCGTCGCGCCTGCTGCTGATGGGCCACGAGCAGCGCCAGCACGATGGAGGCGGCGAGGGCGAAGGTCAGCCAGCCCGCGGCCGCCCGCGTGCGTGGCAGGCGCGCACTGCGCGGCCGCTCGGCCGCGATGCGTGCCATCACCCCGGCGACGAATCCCGCGCCCGGGTCCACCGGCCGCAGCGCCGCACGCAGCCTTTGCTCCACGTCGTGGTTGTCGTCGCGGTTCATGTCCTGACTCATACCAGCGACCGGTGCCCGCTCGGCAGTGGACGCGGCGGCGTCGGGCTGCCACCGCCGGCGCCCGAGCCCGGGACAGCAAGCGCCGCGCGCAGCAGAGCCAGCGAGCGTTTGAGATGACTCTTCACGGTGTTCACCGACATCTTCAATGTCCGTCCAATCTCCACGGGATCCAGGTCCTCCTGGTACCTGAGGACGATCACCGCGCGCGCGGCCGGGGCGAGCTCCTCGAGCAGACCACGCAGGCGCCGCTCGAGCATCGGGTCCGCATCGGCCGAATCGCTCGCCATCTCGGCGTCGGCGAGCGGCATGGCCGCGTACCTGCGCTCGCGGCGCAAACGGTCGATGGCGCGATGCATGGTCACCCGGCGCAGCCAGAACGACAGATGGTCCTGCGACTGCAGGTGGGCGAGGCTGCGATACAGCTGCAGGAACACTTCCTGCGCCAGATCCTCGGCCCGGTGTCGGTCAGACAGCATGCGCAGCGCGAGGCTGTACACCGGGCGTTGATGCATCCGAACCAGCGTGCCGAAGGCCGCCGCGTCCCCGGCGGTGGCCCGGGCCAGCAGCGCGCGACTCGTACACGCCTCATCTGCGCTCACATGATGCCCGTGGGTCCCGGGGTGAGCGCGCGCCGCAGCCGCGCCAGCTGATCGAGGTCGACCGTGCCGACGATGTTGATGATCGTGAATTCACGGGGCTGGCACGCCACGATGGCGATTCCTCTGATGACCTGATCCTCGAGCGCCACGTACACATCGACATCCTCCTGGTTACGGTTGTGCACCCCCACCAGGCGGCTCCAGCCGGGCTGCGAGAGCTGCGAGCGCAGCGCCCCGAGGTCCGCCCGTGAGCAGGCGAAATCGGTGTCGAACCGAAAGCTCCGTATCTGTACCGACTTCACGGCCTTGAGCGCCTTGCTGACCTCGGCGCTGTCGCCGTCGCGATCATCCATCAGCCAAGCCGCGAAGTGCAGCGGAAAGGCGCCGAGGGTGATATCGACCGACTCGGTGGCGTGCTCCTTGAGGTCCCCGAGCGAGGGGAGCTTGAGCTCCGGGCTCCGGGAGCACGCGAGCAGCGGCAGCAGGAGGGCGGCGGCGGCGGCCGCGAGTGTCCGGATGTGCATAAGGGGGTGCCTGCGGTGAGTGTGCATACGTATCTGGTAATACGCACGCCGGCAGGCGGGAGGGTGCAGCTCAGCTGACGAGATTCGGCGAGGTCGCGATCCGATTGCGGCCGGCACTCTTGGCGCGATACAGCGCCGCATCGGCCTCCGCCATCAGGCGCTCCGCCAGCACCTTGTAGTCGCGCATGCCGGGCCCGGGTGTGGCGGCCGCCAGCCCGATCGACAACGTGACGGTCTCGGAGACGGCCTTGCCGAAGACCACCGGCTGGTTGCGCACCGCGTGCAGCACGCGCGCCGCCACCTTCTCACCGTCGGTGACGCTCGCCTCCGACAACACCAGTGCGAACTCATCCCCGCCGAAGCGCGCGCCGGTGTCGCTGATGCGCATCTCGGCATCGATCCGGTGCGCCACCTCGCGCAGCACGGAATCCCCTGCCAGATGTCCGTACAGGTCGTTGATGCGTTTGAAGTGATCCAGATCGATCATCAGGCACACGATCGACTGCCCGGAGCGCTGCGCTCGCGCCAGCTCTTCGCGCAGGCGCGCGTGCAGGTAGCGACGGTTGTGGAAACCGGTGAGGAAATCGGTGAATCCGCTGCGCAGCAGGCGCGCGCGATTGACGGCGTTCTCGATGCAGATCGCCGCCACCAGCCCCAGGTGCGCCAGGAAATCACTCGCCAGCTCCTGGGTGAAGCGCAGCGGGTCGAGGCTGGAAAACACCAGCACGCCGTCGAGCTGCTCGTGACGGCGCAGCGGGATGAGCGCGAGACTCTCTGAATGCGCGACGCCCGGCAGCAGCAGCTCGTGGTCGGCCTTGTGGAAAGGCCCGAGCCACGGGCGCTCGAGGTTGGCGAGCTGCGGCGCCTGGGTGGTCAGCGCATCCACGAAGCACACTCCCGGCAGAGCTTCGAGCGCCAGCCCGTCCCCGGAGAGCAGATGGCGGATTTCGTGCTGGGGATCGTGCAGGATCAGCCCGACGCCATCGAGCTGGTAGGAGCCGCGCAAGCCCGTGATGAGCCGCTCGAACAGCTGCGAGAGGGAGCCGGCACGCAGCAGCTCCAGCTCGCGCTCCTGGGTCTTGCGCAGCAGGGAGTCGTTGCGACTGACCTGCTCGGTGAGCGCGGCGAGGCGGGCTTGCAGCGCGCGAAGTTCGCCCAGCTCGCTGCGATCCGCAGCAGCTGGCCCGTCACCGGCCGCCGATCCGGGGTGCGATCGAAGCATGGGGCGAGAATCCTCCTGATCCTCAAGTGCGGCGCTCCGCCAGGCTGCGCCGATCGGCGAGATAATCGCGCCCGCGGCGCATCAAAGCAACGAAAGCGGCGTGGTCTTGTGACAACACCGAGGTGCGCAGGCACTCGACCGCCTTGGACAGGGCCTCCAGGGACTCTGCGCCGTAGTCATTGAGGCTCTGTATTTCATAATACAGCTCGGGACTCTCCTGGGCGACCAGGCTGGCGACGTCCAGCTGCGCATCGAAGGTCGTGCTCGACATGCGCGCCAGGCGCGGCGCCGACTCACCGCTCTCCGCGAGCGCGGTGAAGAACGCAATGTTGAGCGCGTGCGACAGACCGAGCACGTAGGCGATCAGGCGGTCGTGCTCGTCGAGGCTCATCACCACCTGCTCGGCCATGGTGGAGGCAAACAGCTCGCGCGCAGCGGTGAGCGCGGCCTCATTCCCCAGGTCGACGAACACCACGTGGCGGCCCGAGAGGAGCTCCGTGTCGGGCCCGAACATCGGGTGCACCGAGGTCACCTTGCAGCCGTGCGATTTCAGCGCCAGGAGGCCCGCACGGAGCGGCGATTTGAGCGACCCCACATCGAAAATGACCCCCGGCGGACGCCGCAGCGCGAGATCCCTCAGGATCGCGTCGGTAATGCCGAGCGGGGTCGCGAGCACGATGTAGTCGTGCTTGAGATCGGTGCTGCGCCAGTCCGCCACGCGCGTCCCCGCAGCGTCCGGGGCGGGATCTGCCACCTCGACCGTGAACCCCTGGGAGGCGAGAAAGCCCACGAACCAGCCGCCCATCTTGCCGGCACCACCAATGACCAGCGCCCGGCGTCCGGTGCCGGCGCCGCGCGCGACCACGCTCGCCTGTTCCTGCGTGGTGAGCGAGGAGCGGATGAGCAGGCGCAGCAGCTGCTCGGCGAGCGCCGGCGACACGCCACGCTCGCTCGCCGCGGCGCGCACCCCCAGGATCACCTCGCGCTCGCGCTCATAGTCGCGCGTCGGCCGTCCGGTGGCGCGCTTCACGCGCGCGACCTCCTCGCTCACGGTCTTGCGCTCGGCCACCAGCGCGATCAACTGGCGGTCGAGCTCGGTCACTCGCCGGCGCAGGTCTGCCAGCGTCACGTTCTCGGCTTCGGGCGTCATGGCACAGCGGCTCCCAGAAGGGTTCGACTCCTTTCTATCGGGGCGCAGCGGGGGGCGCAAGGGGACGATGTCGCCGCGACCAACACGCGGCCAGGCCGATCGGCGTGGATCAGCCGGTGGAATCGGGCTGCCAGATACGAATGCCGAAGCGCCTGCCGGCCGGCTGCCGCCCCATTGTCTGAACGCGAAGCTCACCGTTTTTCGCGTCCCACAGGAACGGCCGGCCGTCACCCGGATGCGTCGACCACTCGGGGTGCCGCGCCAGGAATGCCGGTATGCCCGCGGGCTC
>DATGVL010000033.1:0-46482 GCA_035300445.1 Steroidobacteraceae bacterium | reverse complement strand
CGGGTACAATCCCGCGCTTATCAAAAGGGCTCTTAAGACAAGTAGTTAGGATTATCGCGCCATGGCTTTAACCAGCGAGAAAAAGGGCGGGATTCTCGCGCAGTTCCGCCGCGCTCCAGCCGACACCGGCTCCCCGGAAGTACAGGTCGCGCTGCTGTCCGAGCGCATCAACGGCCTTGGCGAGCACTTCACCGCGCACAAGCGTGATCACTCCTCGCGGCGCGGGCTCGTCAAGATGGTGAACCAGCGCCGCAAGCTCCTCGATTACCTCAGAGCCACGCAACCCCAGAAGTACCAGGAGCTCGTCGAGCGACTGGGGCTTCGCCGCTGAAAACCCAAGGGCCGCCGTCACACGCGCGGCCTTTGTGTTTTGTGCCTGAACCCTTCACTTTCGAGGACTGAGCCTTGAGCGTCGCCAGCAAGTCATTTTCTTATGGGCAGCATGCGGTCACCATCGACAGCGGGGAGATCGCCCGCCAGGCGGAGGGCGCGGTGCGCGTCTCCATGGGCGATACCGTGGTGCTGGTCACCGCCTGCGCCAAGCAGACCCCGACCCCCGGGCGGGATTTCTTCCCGCTGACGGTCAACTACATCGAAAAGACCTACGCCGCGGGACGAATCCCCGGCGGGTTTTTCAAGCGCGAAGGCCGGCCGACCGAAAAGGAGACGCTCACTTCGCGGCTCATCGATCGTCCGATCCGGCCGCTGTTCCCGGACGGCTTCCACAACGACGTGCAGGTCGTGGCGACGGTGCTGTCGATGGACCCGGACATCGATGCGGACATCCCGGCACTGCTGGGCGCCTCGGCGGCGCTGGCGCTGTCGGGCATTCCCTTCAGCGGTCCGATCGGTGCCGCCCGCGTCGGCTGGAAGGACGGCCGCTATCTGCTCAACCCGACGGCCAGCGATCTCACCCAGTCGCAGCTGCATCTGGTGGTGGCCGGTACCGAGCACGCAGTGCTGATGGTCGAGTCGGAAGCCAAGGGCCTGTCCGAGGAGGTCATGCTCGGAGCGGTGGTCTTCGGACACGAGCAGATGCAGGTCGCCATCCGTGCCATCAAGGAGCTCGCCGCCCAGGCGGGCAAGCCGCGCTGGAGCTGGCAGGCGCCGGTGGAGAACCCGGAGCTGACGAGCGCGGTCACGCTGCATGCGCAGGCCGCCCTCGCCCAGGCCTACAGCATCACCGAGAAGCAGCAGCGCCACGTGCGCCTGAGCGAGATCAAGGCCAAGACGCTTGCGACGCTCGCCGGCGGTGAGCAGCCCAAGTGGAGCGCGGAGGCTGTCGAGAGCGTGCTCTTCAAGCTCGAGAGCAACATCGTGCGCCAGCGCATCCTCAACGGTGAGCCGCGCATCGACGGGCGCGACACGCGCACCGTGCGCCCGATCACGGTCAAGGTCGGGGTGCTGCCGCGTGCCCATGGCTCGGCGCTGTTCACCCGCGGGGAAACCCAGGCACTGGTGGCGACCACGCTCGGCACCACGCGCGATGCGCAGATCATCGACGCGCTCGAGGGCGAGCGGCGCGAGCCGTTCATGCTGCACTACAACTTCCCGCCGTTCTCGGTGGGCGAGACCGGCATGATGGTCTCGCCCAAACGCCGCGAGATCGGTCACGGCAATCTGGCCCGCCGCGGCGTGCACGCGGTGATGCCGGACATGACCGTGTTCCCGTACGTGATCCGCGTGGTGTCGGAAATCCTCGAATCCAACGGCTCGAGTTCCATGGCGAGCGTGTGCGGCACTTCGCTGTCGCTGATGGACGCCGGGGTGCCGATCAAGGGGCCGGTGGCCGGTGTTGCCATGGGCCTGGTGCTGGAAGGCAGCCGCTATCAGGTGCTCACCGACATCCTCGGCGATGAGGATCACCTGGGCGACATGGATTTCAAGGTCGCCGGCACCAAGGACGGCGTGACCGCACTGCAGATGGACATCAAGGTCGAGGGCGTGACGCCCGAGATCATGCGCGTCGCGCTCGAGCAGGCGCGCGCCGGTCGCCTGCACATCCTCGAGGAAATGAACCGGGTCATTCGCGAGCCGCGCGAGAAGATGTCCGAATGGGCGCCGTCGATCATCACCCTCAAGATCGATCCGGAGAAGATCCGCGACGTCATCGGCAAGGGCGGCGCCGTCATCCGCCAGATCACCGAAGAGACCGGCACCACCATCGACATCGAGAGCGACGGCACGGTCAAGATCGCCTCGGTGTTAGGTACGGCCGGGCGCGAGGCGCAGCGGCGCATCGAGCTCATCACCGCCGATGTCGAAGTGGGTCAGGTGTACGAAGGCAAGGTGGCGCGCCTGATGGATTTCGGCGCTTTCGTGACCATCCTCCCCGGGCGCGACGGCCTGGTGCACATCTCGCAGATCTCCAACGAGCGCGTCGAGCGTGTCAGCGACAAGCTCAAGGAAGGGGATGTGATTCGCGTGAAGGTGCTCGAGGTCGACCGCCAGGGGCGCATCCGCCTGTCGATGCGCGACGTCGAGGCCGGCTGAGCCCGGCCCCGCCTTCTAACCCGGCGGCGGTCCGCGGCCGGCGTTCTCGCTCGCGAACAGTTTCAGGCTCTGCTCCAGGTAGCTGCCGACCATGCTGCGCATGGCGTCACCGTAGGAGCGGATGACCTGCGAGAGGAAGTCGCGGCTCATGAGCGGCTCACCGTCGTGTTCCTGCTCGGCGATCACCTGCAGCAGGATCGAGCGCGTGATGTCCCCTTGAGTCTTCTTGTCGATGACCACGAAGTCGATGCGCTCGATCACCAGCCGGCGGATGTCCGCGAGGGTGATGTACCGGCTTTCGACCGTGTCGTACAACCGCCTGTTCGGATACTTTTTAATGGTGCGCGGTTCGCTCATGGACAGGTCCCTCACTATGGGTTGTGCACCTTCCGTAGTGCAGGGTGTCTGCATATACCATATTACATCCACACGTCGAACCCAACTCGGAAAGCGAGAAACTCCTCAGGCACCTGCCGGTGCGATGCGCACCTGCCGCACACCGTGGAACCGGTCCAGGTCCCAATGAGCGCAGGCCCACTCGAGTACCCTTCCGGGTGACTCGAGCTTGAGCGTAGCTGGGGGGTCCTGGCCCAGCAGGACGAGGGCCTCATGCAGCTGGCGGCCCGCGTGCGTCGGATCCAGCGCGACCGAGCGCCTGGACTTGGCGAGCTTTGCGCCAGTGGGCTCGGTGATGAGCGGCAAGTGCGCATAGCGAGGAGTCGGCAGCTGCAGGGCGCCCTGCAGGGCCAGCTGCCAGGGCGTGCTGTCGAGAAGGTCTGCGCCGCGCACCACATGGGTCACGCCCTGCAGCGCATCGTCCACTACCACCGCGAGCTGGTAAGCGAACGCGCCGTCGCGGCGCCGGATGATGACATCCCCGCGCTCGCGCAAGTGAAAACGGCACGGCCCCTGCGCCCGATCCTGAAAGGACACGATCACGTCCTCGACCCTGAAGCGCGTGGCGGTCGGCCCGCGGCGCCTGGGACCGTCGCGGCACGTCCCCGGATAACCGCCCTCGAGCGTGCGCTCCCGGCGCGAGCAACTGCATTGGAAGGTGAGTCCGAGGGCGTTGAGGGCCTGCTGCGCGCGCGCGTAGTGCTCGGTGCGGCCGCTCTGGTACTCGACGGCGCCGTCCCAGTGCAGGGCGAAGCCCTCGAGCGTACGCAGCATCTGGTCCGCGCAACCGGGGATTACCCGCGGCGCATCGAGATCTTCCATCCGAAGGAGCCAACGGCCACCGCGGCCGCGGGCGTCGAGGAAGCTGCCCACCGCGGCGACCAGGGAGCCCAGGTGCAGCGATCCGGTCGGGGAGGGCGCGAAGCGCCCGACGTAGCCTGGGCTCGCGGCGCCCGCGCGCCCGCGGAGCTCGCGAGCGCTAGCGATAGCGGTCGTCGCGGTCGCCGTACTGGCGCTCGCGTCGTTCCCGGCGCTCCTGGGCTTCGATGGTCAGGGTGGCCACGGGGCGTGCTTCCAGGCGCTTGATGCCGATTTCCTCGCCGGTCTCGAGGCAGTAGCCGTAAGAGCCATCCTCGATGCGCTTCAACGCGTCGTCGATCTTGCGGATCAGCTTCCGTTCCCGGTCGCGCGTGCGCAGCTCGAGGCTGAACTCCTCTTCCTGGGTGGCGCGGTCGTTGGGGTCAGGGAAGTTTGCCGCCTCATCCTTCATGTGTGTGACCGTACGATCCACCTCCACCATGAGGTCGCGCTTCCAGCTGTTGAGTATCAGGCGGAAGTGCTCGAGCTGCTGCTTGCTCATGTACTGTTCGCCGCGCTTGGCGATGTACGGCTGTACGTTGCGCGGACCGGCGAGCAGGCTCCCCGGCTCGATCGTCTCGCCGTCGTCGCCGTCCGCATTCACGGCGTGCGCCGCCGGGGAGCGGTTCGCCGTGATCATGGCTGCGGTGGCCGGAGGTGGCGCGGGCGGTGCCGCCACGCGCAGCGGCTTTCTCAACTCGACAGGCGGCGCGGCTGCGGCGGCGGGCAGGGGGGCGAGGGGCTTCTTCGGCGCCGCCGCGGTCTTGCGCGCGTGCCCGGCCGCCGCCCTGACGTGCACCGGCTCGGGCTTGCGGGCGAGCGCCTTTCTGACCGCCGGCCGGCTTGCCGCCTTCTTGCCCTTTGCGGACTTAGGCGCTGGTCTCTTGGCCGGCATCAATGGCTCCTCAAAAACAGCATCACCCTCGTGAAGAACGCGCGATTATACCGGCCGACCCCGGGCTGTACAGGTGTTCTGCCACTTAGTGGTGCAGCTGCGTATACCGCGCGCCGGCTGCCCGCCGCAGCGCACGCGCCGCGCTGCTTCGAGGGGGCGCTCAGGGCAGCGTAACCGCTGGCTCGCAGCGATCAGGGCAAGCTAACGGCGGGCTGGGCCTGCCAGCCGCTCTGTCGTCGCTCGGCGACAACGGTGGTATGGATTCCGCCGCGCACGTTGAAGCGTGCGGTGAGCCGCAGGAAGCGTGTCTGGAGCCTCGCCTGCAGATGATCGGCGATCTCGTTGGTCACGGCCTCGTGGTACGTGCCGCGATCACGAAACGACCAGATGTATAGCTTCAGGGATTTGAGCTCCACGCACAGCCGGTCGGGCACGTACTCGAGGTCGAGCGTTGCGAAGTCCGGTTGCCCGGTGCGCGGACACAGGCAGGTGAACTCGGGGATCTGCATGCGGATGGTGTAGTCACGATCGGCGGCCGGGTTGGCGAAGGTCTCGAGCTCCGCGGTGGGCGTTAGGGGCATATTCCTCTACACTACACCATCTTCGGGGCCGCCCAGGGGGCGGAAGAACGTACGATGCGGCTGACCAAGATCAAGCTTGCCGGCTTCAAGTCCTTCGTCGATCCAACACAAATCAGCTTCCCCAGTAATCTCACCGGTGTCGTCGGCCCGAACGGCTGCGGCAAGTCGAACGTCATCGACGCCGTACGCTGGGTGATGGGCGAACTGTCCGCCAAGCATCTGCGCGGCGACAACATGGCGGACGTGGTGTTCAATGGCTCGGCCGCCCGCAAGCCGGTCGGCAGCGCTTCCGTGGAACTGCTGTTCGACAACGCGGACGGCAAGATCGGCGGCGCCTACGCCAACTACAGCGAGATCTCACTCAAGCGCCAGGTGGCCCGTGATGACACCTCGGCGTACTTCATCAATGGCGGGCGTTGCCGGCGCAAGGACATCACCAACCTGTTTCTCGGCACCGGTCTGGGCTCGCGCAGCTACGCCATCATCGAGCAGGGCATGATCTCGCGCGTCATCGAGGCCAAGAGCGAGGACATGCGTGCCTTCGTCGAGGAGGCGGCCGGTGTCTCGCGCTACAAGGAGCGGCGCAAGGAGACCGAGGCGCGTGTCGCCGAGACCCGCGAGAATCTCGAGCGGCTGCAGGACGTGCGCGATGAGGTGGAAAAACAGATCCGCCACCTGCAACGCCAGGCGGCGAGCGCGCGGCGCTACCAGGCGCTGAAGGAGCAGGAGCGACGCCTGAGCGCGGAGCTGCTGGCGCTGCGCCTGCGCGAACTGGACAGCGGCGCGGAAGTACACGACGCGGCGGTGCGCGAGCGCGAGCTCGCCATGCAGGGCGCACTCGCCGAACAGCGCGCGGCGGAAGCCGCGATCGAGAAGCAGCGCGTGGTGCACGCCGGGCACGGCGAGCGGCTGTCGGCGGTGCAGGGCCGCTACTACGAGGTCGGTGCCGAGATTTCGCGCCTCGAGCAGTCGATCGAACACGCGCGCGAATTGCGCGAGCGCCAGCGCGCCGATCTCGCCCAGTCCCACACCACCCTCGCTGACCTGGGCACGCACATCGAGCGCGATGAGCGCGAGGTCGGGGCGCTGCGGGCGCAGATCACGCAGCTCACGCCGGCGTGCGAGGCGGGGCAGCACGCCGAGCAGCGCGCGGGCGCGGCGCTGGAGGCGAGCGAGCATGCCTTGCAGGACTGGCAAGAGCGCTGGGAGACGCACGCCCGGGCGGTGAGCGAGGCGGATCAGGCCACGCAGGTGGAGCGGGCGCGCATCGAGCAGCTGGAAAATCAGTTGCGGCAGCTGTCCGCGCAGGCGGAGCGCCTGGCCGCTGAGCAGCAGACTCTGGGTGCGCAGGAAGGCGGCGCAGCTCTCGCGCGCCTGGGGTTGCAGGAAGAGCAGGCGCGCGGCGCAAGCGAGCAGCTCACCGTGGCGCTCACGGCGGCCCAGGCGCATCTGCAGGGGCAGCGCGCCGCGCAGCTGGCAGCCGAGCAGACTCTGGAGCAGGCACGCGCGGCGCGCGCGGAGGCGCGCACCGAGCTCACCTCGCTCGAGGCCCTGCAGGCGGCGGCGCTCTCCGACCATGCCGGGCGGGCAGGTGAGTGGCTGCGCGAGGCCGGGCTCGCGGGGCGGCCGCGGCTCGCGGCCGCACTCGAGGTCGAGAGCGGCTGGGAGCGGGCTGTCGAAACCGTCCTTGGCGACTATCTCGAGGCCGTATGCGTCGAGCGCCTGGAGGAAGTGTCGGGGGCGCTGGGCGCACTCGCCGCGGGCCGCATCATGCTCATCGAGGGCGGCGGCGCGGCACCGGGTGGCCTCGACGCGACCCTCGCCGCCCACGTCTCAGGTCCCGCGACGGTCAGCGCGCGGCTCGCCTCGGTGTTGACGGCCGCATCCCTCGGGGATGCTCTGCGCGGCCGCGCGGCACTGCCCGAGGGACGCTCTTTCGTCACGCGCGAGGGCGAATGGGTCGGGCGGGACTGGCTGCGAGTGAGCCGGGGAGCGGATCCGCGCGCGGGCGTGCTCGGGCGCGAGCATCGCCTGAAGGCGCTGCATGCCGCCGCCACGGCGGCCGATGCACAGGTCACACAGGCGGAGGGCGAACTGACTGCGGCGCGCGCGCAGCTGGCGCAGGCCGAAGAGCGTCGCGAGCAGGCGCAGGCGGTGCTCCAGGGCGCTCATCAGAAACACGCAGGTCTCCTCGGCCTGCTCGAGGCAGGCCGGGTCCGCGCCCAGGAATCGAGCTTGCGCGGCGAGCGGCTGCGGCAGGACCTCGGCGCCGTGGCGCACGAGCGCGCGGCGACCGAGGAGGCCCTCGCACGGGCCGCGGCGGCGCTGGCGCGCGCGCAGGCACTGTCTGCCGAGCTCGAGGAGCGCCAGCGCGCGCTCGAGAGTGAGCGCGAGCAACGGCGCGCGGCGCTCAACGCGGCGCGCGCCGAGGCGCAGGCGGCGCAAGCGGCGGCGCGCGACCTGCAGGTGCGGGTCGAGTCGCGCCGTTCGGCCGAGAGCTCGATGGCGGTCGGCCTCAACCGCATGAGCGAGCAGCGCGAGCAGCTCACGCGCCGGCGTGCCGAGCTCGAACGCGAGCTCGCTGCGGGCGATGAGCCGATCGTGAAGATCCAGGCACGCCTGCACGAAACGCTGGCGCTGCGTCTCACGGTGGAGGCTGAACTGGCGGTGGCGCGCGGCGCACTCGAGGCGGTGGAAGGCTCGCTGCGCAGCCTCGATGAGCAGCGTCTGGCGGCCGAGCGGCGCGTGAGCGCGGCGCGCGAGGTCATGGACGCGGCGCGCCGCGCGGCGCAGGAGACTCACGTGCGCCGCGCGGCCTTGGCCGAGCAGTTCGCGGAGACCCGCTGCCAGCTCCCCGAGGTGCTGGCCAGCCTCGACGCGGCCGCGAGCGTGCCGGACTGGGAGCAGTCCCTCGGCGAGGCGCGCGCCGACATCGAGCGGCTGGGTCAGGTCAATCTCGCCGCCATCGATGAGCTCAAGGAGCACACGCAGCGCAAGGAGTATCTCGACAGCCAGTTTGCCGATCTCACGGCGGCGCTTGACACGCTCGATGAGGCCATGCGGCGCATCGACAAGGAGACGCGCACGCGCTTCCAGGACACCTTTGAGCGCATCAACGCCGGCCTGCGCGACAAGTTCCCGCGCCTGTTCGGAGGCGGGCACGCGTACCTGGAGCTGGTGGGCGAGGACAAGCTGACCGCCGGCGTGGCCGTCATGGCGCGGCCACCGGGCAAGAAGAACAGCACCATCCACCTGCTGTCCGGCGGCGAGAAGGCGCTCACCGCAGTGGCGCTGGTGTTCTCCATTTTCGATCTCAATCCGGCGCCCTTCTGTCTGCTCGACGAGGTCGATGCGCCGCTCGATGAGCACAACGTCGGGCGGTTCTGCGATATCGTGCGCGAGATGTCCTCACGCGTGCAGTTCGTTTTCATCACCCACAACAAGAGCACCATGGAGCTCGCCTCGCAGTTGATCGGCGTGACCATGAACGAGCCGGGCGTGTCGCGCCTGGTCACGGTCGACGTCGACGAGGCCGTGCGGCTGGCGGCGGTGTGAGCGCCCCGGGTGTCCACGGCATGATGTCGGAGCTGCGCTGGACGCTGCTGATCGTCGGAGTGGTGTTCATCGCCGCGCTCGCGTGGTGGGAGCGGCATCGGCCGCGCCAGGGGAGCCGCGGCAGCGCGGCGCAGCGCACGACTGGCGCGCGCGGGAGCGCCACGGATGCGGCGCCGCGGGCGGTGCGTGAGCCGAGTCTCGGCCTGCCGCCGATGCGCGCCCGCGACCCGCTGGTGCCGCACGATCTGCCGGTCCTGGAGCTCGCGCGCGGACGGGCCGCCGTGCCGCTGCTCGACCCCGACGACGCGCCGGCGGAGCCGGATGCGCTGGCGCAGTATGAGCCGGCTCCGCACAATGCCGCACTCGCCGCCGAGATGGCGGTGGATGCGGTCCACGGCGTGCCCGCGGGGGTGCCGCTCGAGTCTCTTCCGCGGCTGCCGCCAGCGGGCGTGCCCAGCGTCGACTGGCCGCCGGACGAGCGCCGCCGCGTCGTCGCCTTACGGCTGGTTGCGCCGCAGCCCGAGCGCTTCGCGGGGCGCTCGCTGCGCCAGGCGCTGGCGGCTGAAGGCTTCGTGCTCGGGCGCTTTGCGATCTTCCACAAGCCCGACGATGAGCAGCGCGCCGTGCTCAGTGCCGCGAGTCTCAGCCGGCCGGGCACCTTCGACGTCGAGACCATGGACTCGCAGCACTACGGCGGGCTGTCGCTGTTCGCGGTGCTGCCGGGACCGAAGCCGCCGCCGCAGGCCTTCGACGAGCTCATCGTCGCCGCGCGCAACCTCAACGAGCGCCTGTGCGGGGTCCTGCAGGACGAGCAGGGGAGCCCGTTGACTCCCGCGCGCATCGCGCTGTTGCGCGAGCGCCTGAGTGCCGGGGCGGCTTCGTGACAGATAAGCCGGCAGCGCGCGCTGCCGAGCTGCGTGCGCAGATAACCCAACACGACTACCGCTACTACGTGCTCGATGAGCCGGAGATTCCCGACGCCGAGTACGACCTGCTGATGCAGGAGTTGCGCGCGCTGGAGGCGCAGCACCCGCAGCTGATCACGCCGGACTCCCCGACGCAGCGCGTGTCGGGCACCCCGAGCGCCGCCTTCGGCGAGGTCGCGCACCAGGTGCCGATGCTGTCGCTCGACAACGCTTTCTCCGAGGAGGATCTGCAGGCATTCGACCGGCGCATCCACGAGCGCCTCGGCGTCGCGGGCGAGCTCGACTACGTGGCGGAGCCCAAGCTCGACGGGCTGGCGGTGACCGTGATCTACCGGGACGGCCTGCTCGAGCGCTCCGCCACCCGCGGCGACGGCGTCACGGGCGAAGAGGTCACCGCCAACGTGCGCACCATCCGCGCCGTGCCGCAGCGGCTGCGCGGGCAGGCACCGGCGTTGCTCGAGGCGCGCGGCGAGGTCTTCATGCCGCTCACCGGGTTCGAGCGCATGAACGAACAGGCGCGCGCCCGCGGCGAGAAAGTGTTCGTGAATCCGCGCAACGCCGCCGCCGGGAGCCTCCGCCAGCTCGATGCACGCGTCACCGCCGCGCGGCCGCTGGCGGCGTTCTTCTACGCCCTCGGGGCGCTGCAGGGAGCCAGCTTTCCCGAGCGCCAGGCACAGCTGCTGCAGTGGCTGCGCACGCTGGGCTTACCGGTGTGCCCGGACACGCGCCCGGTGCGCGGGGTCGCGGGATGCCTCGCGTACTATCGCGAGATGGGCGAGCGGCGCCGCTCACTCCCCTATCAGATCGACGGCGTGGTCTACAAGCTCGACCGGCGCGCCGACCAGGAGCGCCTCGGATTCCTGTCGCGGGCCCCACGCTGGGCGATCGCGCACAAGTTTCCCGCCGATGAGGCACTCACCGTCGTGAAGGGAATCGAGTTTCAGGTCGGCCGCACTGGGGCGCTCACGCCGGTAGCGCGCCTCGCGCCGGTGTTCGTGAGCGGTGTGACGGTGAGCAACGTCACCCTGCACAACATCGGCGAGGTGCACCGCAAGGACGTGCGGGTCGGCGACACGGTGGTGGTGCGCCGGGCGGGCGATGTAATCCCCGAAGTGGTCAGCGTCATCCTGGAGCGGCGCCCGCCGGATGCGGTACCCGTGCAGCTGCCGCAGTCCTGCCCGGTGTGCGGCTCACGGGTGTTACTCATCGAGGGCGAAGCGGTGGCGCGTTGTACCGGCGGATTCACTTGCCGCGCCCAGCGCCAGGAGGCGCTCAAGCACTTCGCCAGCCGGCGGGCGCTCGACATCGAGGGGCTGGGCGACAAGCTGATCGAGCAGCTGGTGGAGCGTGAGCAGGTGAGCTCGCCCGCCGATCTGTATGCGCTGACACTGCCGCAGCTGTCGCAGCTCGAGCGCATGGGAGAGAAGTCGGCCGCGAACCTGCTGACGGCCATCGAGAAAAGCAAGAACACGACGCTCCCGCGGCTGCTGTACGGGCTCGGTATCCGCGAAGTGGGCGAGGCGACCGCGCTCGCGCTGGCGCGGCACTTCGGCACGCTCGAGGGGCTGATGGAGGCGGACGAGAATGCGATACAGCAGGTTCCCGACGTGGGCCCGGTGGTCGCTGCGCAGGTCGCCGCGTTCTTTGCGTCCGAAGAACACCGTAATGTTATCAAAGCCTTACGTGATAAAGGTGTGAAATGGCCTGATATGGAGCAGGCCTCCGGGAACGCGGCGCTGCAGGAGCTCGCCGGACGCACGGTGGTCATCACCGGCACGCTCGCGAGCATGAGCCGCGAGCAGGCGCAGGAGGCACTCGTCGCGCGCGGCGCCCGGGTGTCAGCGAGCGTCTCGAAGAAGACCGGCTTCGTCGTCGCCGGGAGCGAGGCGGGCTCGAAGCTCGAGAAGGCCCGCGAGCTGGGCGTGCCGGTGCTCGATGAGCAGCAGTTCCTCGCCCTGCTCGGCGGCGAGAGCCGCTGACCCGGCGCCGCTTTCGGCGCAGCGTCAGCCCTTCGGTGGCGGCACAGCCGCAGGTGCCGCGGCCGGTGCGGGCGTCTCGGCGGCGGGCTTGGGTGCCGCGGCGGATGCGCCCGCCTGCGGGACTGGCTTGTCGAGCAGTTTCTCGACCTTGGCGTTGCGCATCAGCTCGTCCGAGTAAGAGTGGAACTTCTTGTTCTGCACGATCTGCTCGAGGCGTGCTCGCACCTGGTCGAACGGGGGCGGTGTCAGCTCACGCGTGTCGAGCAGCTGGATGATGTGCCAGCCGTACTGCGTCTGAATCGGCTTGTGAGTGTATTCCCCGGCCTTGAGCGCCATCACCGCGCCGGCGAACTCCGGCACCATGCGGTCGGGCGTGAACCAGCCGAGATCCCCGCCGTTGCTCTTGGAGGAATCCATCGACTCCTGCTTGGCGAGCGCGTCGAACTTCTCGCCCTTGTCCAGGCGCGTGACGAGCTTGTCGGCGAACGGCTCGGTCGCCACCAGGATGTGGCGCGCGTGGTATTCCTGCTTGGGCGTGGAGGAGATCTGCGTCTCGTATTCCGCGCGCAGCTCCTGCTCGCTGGGCTTGCGGTCCTTCAGGTAGCGATCCGACACCGCCTGCTGCAGCACATTGAGGCGCGACAGCTCGAGCATGGAGGAGGTGTCGGTGCCCTTGTCGAGTCCCTCCTTGAGCGCTTCCTCCTCCACCAGCCGCGCGCGGATCAGGTTGTCGAGCGCCAGCTCGCGCTGCTGCGGCGTGAGCTCCGCGGAAGCTTTGCCCGTGATCCCCTTGATGTAGAACTCGTAGAAATCCCGGCCGATGGGACTGCCGTTCACGGTGGCCACCGGCGGGGAGGAGTCGGCGGTGGTCACGCCGCTTTTGGGCTGGCAGGCGCCGAGAGCCGCGAGGGTAGCGATCATGAGGTGACGCGAGTGATTCATGCTGGGTTTTCCGGTGTGTTGCAGATCGAAACGGAGGGTTCGCGGTCAGCTGCCTTCCTCGGGGGTGCGCGCGATGATGTTCAGCGCGTGCACGGCCCCGCTCATCAGGGGCGCGACCGCCGCATAGACCAGCCGGTGGCGCTCGAGCTGGCTGCGGCCGCGGAAGGCCGCCGACACCAGCGTGATACGAAAGTGACCGCCGCCGCGCGCGCCGGGGTGGCCGGCGTGGCGCGCGCTGTCGTCGAGGATCTCGAGCGCGGCGGGAGCGAGGGCGCGCTCGAGCGCGCTGCGCAGCTGCGCCATCACCGACTCATCCATGGGGAGTCTGCGCTTCGGCGCGCAGGGCGCCCGGGCGGGTGCTGAGCCACAGCACCTGCAGTGCGAGAAAGGCGAAGGTCAGGAGCGTCAGACCAAACATCTTGAAGTTCACCCAGGCGCGCTCGCTGGCGTAGTGCGCCACCGCGAGGTTGAGCGCGCCGAGCGCGGCATAGAACGCCGCCGACCACAGGTTGAGCCGCCACCACAGCGTAGCGCTCACCTGCAGCCGCTCCTCGAGCGCCGCGCTGAACAGGCGCTGGGTGAGCGTGCGCTCGCCGATCCAGCCGCTCGCGATGAAGGCGCCGCTCACCGCCCAGAAGAGCACGGTCGGCTTCCACTGGATGAAGAGCGGATTGTGCAGCAGCAGCGTCGCCGCACCCAGAATCAGCACCAGCACCGCCGACAGCGCATGGAACGGCGGTATGCGCCGTTGCCGCAGCCAGTCCAGGGCGAGCAGCGCCACCATCGCCGCCATGAGCACCGCGGTGGCGACGTAGAGACCGCGCAGACGATAGGTCACGAAGAACGCCACGAGCGGCGCCAAGCCGGTAAGAGCCTGCATGGGAGCGGTGCGCGAGGGTCCTTGAGCCGAGGGTATACGCCGCAAACGGCCGCGTATATTGTCACGCGCCGCGCGTAACTTCCATTGGCACACAGGTCTTGGCCGAGTACTTGAAACTGCACCCCGTTGATCCGCAGCTGCGCCTCATCCGCCGCGCGGCGGAGCTGGTGCGCTCCGGAGGCGTCATTGCCTATCCGACCGATTCCTGTTACGCGCTCGGCTGGCACATCGGTGACAAGGCCGCACTGGAGCGCGTGCGCCGCATCCGCCAGGCCGACCGTCATCATCACTTCACTCTGGTGTGCGCGGATCTTGCGGAGGTCGGGCGCTTCGCGCGGCTCGACACCTGGCAGTTCCGCATCCTGCGCGCCTGCCTGCCCGGCCCGTACACCTTCCTGCTGCGCGCCACACGCGAGACGCCGCGCCGCCTGCAGCACGCGCGACGGCGCACCATCGGCGTGCGCATCCCCGATCACCCGGTGCCGCGGCTGCTGCTCGCCGAGCTGGGCGAGCCGCTGATGAGCTCGACCCTGCTGCTGGCTTCCGATCCGCAGCCCCTGACCGAGGGGCGCGAAATCCTGGCGCGACTCGAGCACGAGATCGATGCGGTCCTCGACGGCGGAGACTGCGGCATCGAGCCTACGACGGTGGTCGATCTGTCGGTAACGCCGCCGGTGATCGTACGCAAGGGCAAGGGCGATCTCGGCCCGATCACGGGGCGTGCGCTATAATTCAGCTCGTGAGCCACAGCCCTATCGTCACGTGAGTTCGCCGGCGCCGGCGCGGCGCGTCCTGTCCGGCATGCGGCCCACCGGGCGGCTGCACCTCGGCAACTACCACGGCGCGCTGCGCAACTGGGTGGAGCTGCAGTACCAGTACGAGTGCTTCTTCTTCGTGGCCGACTGGCACATGCTCACGACCGGCTACGACGAGACCGCACACCTGCAGGAGCACGTGCACGACGTGCTCATCGACTGGTTGGCGGCCGGCCTCAATCCCGGGGTCGCGACGCTGTTCATCCAGTCGCACGTGCCCGAGCACGCGGAGCTGCACCTGCTGCTGTCGATGATCACCCCGCTCGGCTGGCTCGAGCGCGTACCCAGTTACAAGGATCAGCAGGAGCAGCTGAAGGAGAAGGACCTCGCGACCTACGGCTTCCTCGGCTACCCCCTGCTGCAGAGCGCCGACATCCTGGTGTACCGCGCCACCTACGTGCCGGTGGGCGAGGACCAGGTGGCGCACGTGGAGCTCAGCCGCGAGACCGCGCGGCGCTTCAACCACCTCTATGGCCGTGAGCCGGACTTCGAGGCCAAGGCGGAGCGCGCCGTGAAGAGCCTCGGGGGACGCAACACCACCGCCTACAAGCAACTGCGCCGCAAGTTCCAGGAGACCGGTGACAAGGAGGCGCTGCAGCGCGCCCAGGCGCTGGTGCACAGCAACAACCGCATCACGGTGGCCGATCGCGAGCGGCTGCTGGGGTTTCTCGAAGGCACCGGAGTGAGCATCCTGCCCGAGCCGCAGGTGTTGCTCACCACGGCGCCCAAGGTCCCGGGTCTCGACGGGCGCAAGATGTCGAAGTCCTACGGCAACACCATCGGGCTGCGCGAGGAGCCCGATCAGGTCGTGCAGAAGCTGCGTGCCATGAAGACAGACCCGGCGCGCGCGCGGCGCACCGACCCGGGCGACCCGGAGAAGTGTCCGGTGTGGGACCTGCACAAGATCTACTCCGACGAGGCCACCCGCAAGTGGGTGAACGAGGGTTGCCGCAGCGCCGGCATCGGTTGCCTGGACTGCAAGCAGCCGCTGATCGAGAGGATCGTGGAGGAGATCGGCGGCATGCGCCGGCGCGCCCAGGAGTTCGAGGACAACCCGGAGCTGGTGCGCGGCATCGTCGCCGAGGGCGCCGACAAGGCGCGCGAGGTCGCGCGCCAGACGCTCGACGAAGTGCGGCGCACCATGCATCTGCGGCCCGACTGAAGGCGCAGGTGCCGGAACACCCATGAAGCACAAACCTGAACTGAAGATCGTGGTCTCCAACAAGCCGCCGCCGCCGGCTGCCGCGCCGGCGCCGCCGCAGCAGGCGGAGATGCCGTTCGCGGTCGTGAACGGGGAGCCGATCTCGCAGCTGCCACGCGACCTGTACATCCCGCCGCAGGCCCTCGAGGTGTTTCTCGAGGCCTTCGAGGGCCCGCTCGATCTGCTGCTGTACCTCATCCGCCGGCAGAACCTGAATATTCTCGATATCCCACTGGCGGAGATCACCCGCCAGTACATGCAGTACATCGAGCTCATGCAGGACCTGCAGCTGGAGCTCGCGGGCGAGTATCTGGTGATGGCGGCGACGCTGGCGGAGATCAAATCGCGCATGCTGCTGCCGCGGCCCAGGCTCGATCAGGACGGCGAGGAGGACCCGCGCGCGGAGCTGGTGCGACGGCTGCAGGAGTACGAGCGCTTCAAACGCGCTGCCGCCGGGATCGATACGCTGCCGCGCCTGGAGCGCGACGTGTGGCCGACCTCAGCCGAGCTCAAGGAACGGCAGCTGCTGCGCGCGCTGCCGCAAATCGCGCTGCAGGAGATGCTGCTCGCCTTCAAGGATGTCGTGGTGCGTGCGCAGATGTTCGCCCACCACCACATTCAGCGCGAGCGGCTCTCGGTGGGCGAGCGCATGAGCGAGGTCCTGGCGTTGCTCGGTGATGGCGCTCAGTTCGTGCCGTTCCAGCAGCTGTTCCGGCCCGAAGAAGGGCGCATGGGTGTCACCATCACCTTCGCCGCGATTCTCGAGCTCATGCGCGAGGGGTTGATCGACATCGTGCAGGCGCACGCCTATGCGCCACTGCACGTGCGCGCCGCCAGCCCCGGTCGCACGCTGCGCGTGGTGAGCGACCAAACGCAAGCTGCGGCGCACCCCACCGAGACTGCACCCGACACCGCTGTGCCGGCGCGCGCCGATGAGGATCTCGCATGAGTGAGTCATACGTCAGGAACGTCATCGAGGCGGCACTGCTGGCCGCGGGCACACCGCTCCCGGTGGCGGAGCTCATGCGGCTGTTCGAGGACAGCGCGCGCCCGAGCCTGCAGCAGGTGCGTGCGGCGCTCGCCGCCCTGGCGGCGGAGTACGCCGGGCGCGGCATCGAGCTGAAGGAGACCGCCAGCGGCTTTCGTATCCAGGTGCGGCGCGAGCTGGCGGCGGAAATCTCCCGCCTGTGGCCGGAGCGCACGGCGCGTTACTCGCGGGCGCTGCTCGAGACCCTGGCCCTGATTGCCTACCGCCAGCCGATCACGCGCGCCGAGATCGAGGCGGTGCGCGGGGTCGTCGTCAACCCCAACATCATCAGAACCGTGATCGAGCGCAACTGGGTGCGCGTAGTCGGTCACCGCGACGTTCCCGGCCACCCGGAACTGCTCGGCACGACGCGCGAGTTCCTCGACTATTTCGGCTTGAAGAGCCTGGATGAGCTGCCGCCGCTCGCTGAAGTCCAGGCCCTGGGCGACTTCAACCTGCAGCTGGGGCTCACCGGGGAGGAGGCCGCCGCGGCAGCACCGGACCCGGCGGGCGGCGCGGCCCCCGACAGCGCCGAGGGCGACGACAGCCCCGAGGACGACGAGCTCTCCGCCGAGGGCGAGGGCTCGCGCGAGCTGGTGGCCGGACCGCGCCATCTGGACGGTTGATGGCGCGCGCCCCGGCGCGCACCGGCGGCGGGCGTCGTCGCGTTGCGGGCTCGCGCGGCGCCGCGGCGGCGCGCCCCCGAGCACCTCCCCGGGCTGGCACGCGCGCCGAGCGGCTGCAGAAGATGCTGGCCCGTGCCGGGCTCGCCTCACGACGCGAAGCGGAAGCCTGGATCCGCGCCGGCCGCCTCACCATCAACGGACGCCTGGCCGAGCTCGGCGCGCGGGTCACTCCCCAGGACCAGGTGCGTCTCGACGGGCGCCTGGTGCGGGCGCGCGCCGCCGATACGGGGGCGCGGGCATTCCTGTGCCACCGCTCACCGGGCGAGCCGTTGAGGACGCAGGCGTTGCCCGCCGCTGATCCGGCGGCGCAAGCGCCGCGCGCGGCGCTGCTCGAGCGGCTGCCACGGCGCTTGGGTAGGCGCTTCATCGCAGTGAGTCCCATGCCGCGCGTGGATGGGGGTCTGGAGCTCGTCACCTCGGATGGCGAGCTGGCGATGCGGCTGCAGCGGGCGGTGCACGCGCTCTCGAGCGAATTCGGGGTGCGGGTGCGCGGGGAGCTGAGCGCTGGGCAGCTCGAGGGCATTCGCGCCGGGGCGCTCGACAGCGGCGCACGCCTCACGGTCGAGCGCTGCGAGGCTGCCGGCGGGGAGGCCGCCAATCGCTGGTACACGCTCGGCGTCCAGGGCGCGAGCGGCAAGCAAGTGCGCCAGCTGTTCGAGCGTCAGGGTGCGCTCGTGAGCCGCGTGCTGCGCACCCAGCTCGGACCGGTGAGGCTCGAGCGCGCACTCGCGCGTGGTCAGTTCCGCGCGCTCACTCAGGAGGAGGTGCGCACGCTGCTGCGGGACTATCCGGCGGGCGGCGAGGGTTGAGCGTCGAAGGATCCGCCGCTGACGCCGCGGCTCGCCGGACCCAGCAGCGCGATGTATGGAGCGGTGAGCGCCGCCGGCAAGGGCAGGGTTTGGATGTCTTCCGCCGGGTAGGCCTGGCGGCGCATGGCGGTGCGCGCGCGTCCGGGGTTCAGCGTGTTGACGCGTACCCGGCTGATGCCCTCCAGCTCCGCCGACAGCACCTGCGACAGTCCTTCGACGGCAAACTTGGACACCGCATACGCGCCCCAGTAGGCGCGGCCGTGGCGGCCCACCGCGCTGGCGGTGAACACCACGGAGGCATCCGCGGACTTCTTCAGCGCCGGCAGCAGCACCTGCGTCAGCGCGAAGGCGGCGGTGACATTCACGTGCAGCACCCGGCACCAGGTCGGCACGTCGTAGTGCTCGATGGGCGAGAGGGTGCCGAGGAGCGCTGCGTTGTGCAGCAGGCCATCGAGGCGCCCGTAGCGCTCGAGCACCGCATCGGCGACCCGGTCGTAGTCCGCGGCCAGCGCCCGCTCCAGGTCGAGCACCGCGATGCTGGCCTCGGGCGCGCCGCTGGCGGTGATCTCGGCGTGCACGGCCTCGAGCTTGCGCTCGTTGCGGCCGATCAGAATGACCGTCGCCTGATGGCGCGCGCAGGCGAGGGCGACCGCGCGGCCGATGCCATCGCTCGCGCCGGTGATGGCGATCGCGCGGCCCGCCAGCTCGGCGGCCGCGGGGATGTGCGTGCGGGGATCGAACGCGGAACTCACGCTACAAGCCTCCGTTCATAGTCCGCCGCAAGCGCGAAGCGGCCGGCATCGGCCCGACGCGCCGCGCGCCACGCGCGCCAGGCATCCAGGGGCGCGTGATGCTCGCCCGTGATGAGGGCGCCGGGCAAGGCGCGCTGCGCCCGCCGCGAGTGGCTGCAGGCGAGTGCTGCCCAGACCAGCAGGCCCCGCAGCGCAGCCTGCTCGTGCCGCGCCAGCGCGCCGACGCTCGCGGCCAGCGCCGCACGCACCTGCCGATGCCGCTCGCGCACCAGCGCGGCAAGCTCCGCCCCCCACGGCGGCTGCGCGAGAGCCTCCGGAGAGGCATGCGCGCGCGCCAGCTCATCCAGTGGCAGCCGCAGTCGGCCGGCGCGCGCATCGTGCGCCAGAGCGTTGAGCATCTCGAGCTCGCGCAGCGCGCCGCCCAACTCGTGGCACCTGTCGGCGGCGATCCCCGGAAGCGCGAAGCGCATCAGCGGCTCGATGAGCGCCACGCTCCAGCGCTCGCAATACGCCCTCAGCTCGCGATGGGTGTCGAAGGTGGCCGCCGCCAGATCCCACATCGCCGCATCCACCAGTCCGGTGAGTCCGGCGAGGGGGGCGAGATCGCCGGAGGCGAAGACCGAGCTGAGCGCGCGCGTGAGCGGATGCGCCGGCCGCCCCTGCGCACAGCGCTGACACTCATCGCGCCACCAGCCGAGGCGCGCATGCGCGACCTGGTGGTCGAGCCCGGGGGCGAGGCTCGCGGCGATTTCGCTTTCGATGCCGCACAGCGCCGCCAGCAGCGGACGCTGCGCCACCGGGAAGTACAGCCAGGCGAGGACGCGCGTCGGCGGCCACTCAGGCCTCGCGGGCATTGCTCGCGCCCGCGGTCCCGGCGGGCGGCTCGACGGTAGCGGGCGGCTCGGCCGCGGCGGGCGGGTCAGCCGCGGTCGGGGTGCCGGGGTTGCGAGCCAGCTGCCCGATCGGCTCGAGCTGCGCGAGCGGCGCGTCCGCGGTCACGCCCAGCTCGCCGAAGCGCCGTGCCTGCGGCAGCACCTGGCGCTCCAGCGAGCCGACGGCTGCGTTGTAGGCTTCGACCGCGGTGCCGAGGCGCTGCCCAAGACGGCCGAGATGTCCGTTGAAGGCCCCGAGACGCCGGTACAGCTCCTGGCCGAGGTCGCGGATCAGCGCCGCGTTGCGTGCCACGGCCGACTGCCGCCAGCCGTAGGCCACGGCCTTGAGCAGCGCGATCAGGGTCGAGGGCGTGGCGATGATCACGCTCTGGCCGAGCGCGGTCTCGAGCAGCTCCGGCCGCTCGGCGAGCGCCGCGGAGAGGAACTGATCGCCGGGCAGGAACAGCACCGCAAACTCCGGGCTGCGCTCGAACTGGGTCCAGTAACTCTTGGAGGCGAGCTCGCGCACGCGCGTCTCGACCTGTTGGGCGTGGCGCCTGAGGCACTGCTGGCGCTCTTCGTCCGTGGGCGCATCGAGCGAAGCCAGATAGGCGTCGAGGGGCGTCTTGGCGTCGATCACCAGGTCGCGGGCATCGGGCATGTGCACGACCAGATCCGGACGCAGCGCGCCTTCCTCGCCGACCACCTGCAGCTGCTCGGTGAAGTCGCAGTGCTCGTTGAGGCCGGCAAGCTCCACCAGGCGGCGCAGCGTCAGCTCGCCCCAACGGCCGCGCACCTCCGGGCGGCGCAGCGCGGTGACCAGATTGCGCGTCTCGCGCTGCAGCTGCGCCTGGCCGCCGGCGAGGGTCTCGATCTGGGTGCGCAGGGTTGCGAAGGCGTCGCGGCGCTCGCGCTCGAGCGCCTGCACCTGCGCCTCGGTGCGCTCGAGCGCGGCGCGCAGCGGCTCCACCAGCTGCGCGATGGCCTGCTCGCGCTCCTTGAGCGCGCCGTGGGCCACGACCTGATCGCGCCCGAGCGCCTCGCGCGCCAGACGCAGGAACAACTCGCTGTTGGTACGCAGTGTCTCGCCGGCGAGGGAATCGAACGCGGTCCGCAGGCGCATCTCGGACTGCTCCAGGAGCTTCAGCCGGTCCGCGTCCTGCAGGTTGCTCGATTCCAGGCGCACCTGCGCGGCGGCCAGCTCGATGCGCAGCGCCTCGATGCGCCGCACGGCGCGCAGCTGCGTCAGCAGCGTGCCGAGCACCGCGCCGGTGGCGAGCGCGGCGCCGGCGACGATGAATATGACCAGCGTACTCATCGCTGGAAATGCGCCAGGTAGTTCACGGCGACGTCACGGGTGAGGGCCACGCGCCGGGTGAAGGGGTTGAGTTCGATGCCCGCCATGGTCTTGAAGGTGAGCCCCGCGGCGCGCGCCCAGCGCGCCAGCTCCGCCGGGCGGATCAGCCGCTCATACTCGTGCGTGCCGCGTGGGATCAGACCGAGGAGGTATTCCGCGCCGACGATCGCGAGCAGGAAGGATCTGAGGTTGCGGTTGATGGTCGAGACGAACAGGGCGCCGCCGGGCCGCAGCAGGCGCGCCAGCGTCGCCGTCATGGCGGCGGGGTCGGGAACGTGCTCGAGCATTTCCATGCAGGTGACCACATCGAATGCGGCCGGCTCGGCGGCCGCCAGCTCCTCCGCGGCGATGAGGCGGTAATCCACCGCGAGTGCGGATTCGGCAGCGTGCAGGCGCGCGACCTCGATCATGGCGGGCGCCAGATCGATGGCGGTGACCCGCGCCCCGGCGCGCGCCAGTGCCTCCGCGAGCAGTCCCCCGCCGCAGCCCACGTCCAGCACCCGCCTGCCCGCGAGTGTCGTGCGCTGCGCGATGAACTGGGTGCGCAGCGGATTCAACAGGTGCAGGGGAGCAAATTCCCCGTGGCTGTCCCAGAACGCCGCAGCACTGGCCTCGAACTTCGCCAGTTCCGCGCTATCGGCGTTCACGCGGCGGCCTCCATGCGTACGCGCTGTGCCCAGCGCGCGGGCAGGGCGGCCAGCTCCTCCTCGTCGAGCACAACCAGGCGCGCACCGCTCACGGCGAGGCGCCCTGCGGTCCAGACGTCGCTCACCTGCGCGCGGGTGGCGCCGAAGACGATGGCGTCCGCGATGGCCGCGGCCGGCTGGCCGCTGAGCGCGCCGAGATCGATGCAGATCAGATCGGCGGCCTTGCCGGGCTCGATCGAGCCGATCTGTGCCTGCAGACCGAGCACCGTGGCGCCGCCGAGCGTCGCCATGCGCAACACCTCCCCGGCGGCGAGCCCCGAATGCAGTGCGCCAGCGCGCGCCTCCGCCAGCAGGTCGAGCCCGCCGGCGGCGACCGGGCTGTCGGTGCCGAGGCCGGTGCGGTTGCCCTCGAGCGAGGCCACCGGCGAGCGTGCACCGAGGCGCAGATCCGCCTGCGGGCAGGCGATGAGGCCGGCGCCGTGGCGCGCCAGCAGTTCCAGATCCGCGCCCTCGCAGCTACCGGCACCGATGGCGGTGAATCCCGGGCGCAGCAGGCCGAGCGCGTGGAGCTGGCGCAGCGGACGCTCATAGCGCGGCGTACGCGCGCCATCCTGCACGCCCGCGCCGGCGTCCGCGGATTCTGCGGCTCCGGTGAGCTCCGCCAGGTGCACGGCGACGCGCGCGTCGAGCTCATCCGCCACGCGCCGCACGCGCGTGAGCAGCGCCTCGCTCACGCCGTGCACTGTCAACGGCGCGAAATACAGGCCGATGCGTGAGTCCGCGCGGTACTCGTCCCAGAGTCGCTCGGCCCTGGCCAGGTGCGCGGTCGCGCCCTCGGCCCAGGGTGTGGGAGCGTCCGACACCGGCAGACCTATGGCCGCGCGCACGTGGGCCGCGGCGGCGGCGCGCGCGGCTTCCTCAGGAAAGAGGCTCAGGTCCGCGAAGCAGGTGATCCCGCCACGCAGCATCTCGGCTATGCCTAAGCGGGTGCCGTCGCGCACGAAATCCGCGCTCACACAGCGCTCCTCCACCGGAGCCACGGTCTCGGTCAGCCAGCGCCAGCGCGGGCCGCGCACCGGCAGGCCGCGCAGCAGCGTGTGACAGGCGCGCGTGTGGGCGTTCACCAGGCCCGGCAGGAGCGCATGCCGCTCGCGCACCACGCGCTCGCGGATCTCGAAGCGGGCGCGCAGCGCCGCGCTGGGACCGATGGCCACGATACGGCCGGCGGACACCGCCACCGCGTGATCGGCGAGCGCGGTGTTGGCGGGTGCGATTGGCAGCAGCCAGCGGGCCTCGATCAGCAGCTCGGCTCTTTCCCTGGTGGACATCGTTCTCCAAAACAGCTGCGCGCAGTATATCGGTGCCCGCCCGGGGGCGCGCGCTGCGCGGGCCGGCGGGACTTGAGCCGCGCCGCAGGCAAAGCAGCGGCCGCAGAGGCGCTTCGTGATAGACTTACGCTTTTATTTCACCGCAGTTTAATGGCTGAAATCGCCCGCGAAATCCTGTCCGTCAGTCTCGAAGACGAGATGCGGCAGTCTTATCTCGACTATGCGATGAGCGTGATCGTCGGGCGGGCACTGCCCGACGTGCGTGACGGACTGAAGCCCGTGCACCGCCGTGTGCTGCATGCCATGCGTGAGCTCGGCAACGACTGGAACAAGGCCTACAAGAAGTCCGCGCGCGTGGTCGGGGACGTGATCGGCAAGTACCACCCGCACGGCGACACCGCGGTCTACGACACCATCGTGCGCATGGCGCAGCCGTTTTCCATGCGCTACCTGCTGGTCGACGGACAGGGAAATTTCGGCTCGGTGGACGGCGACATGCCCGCCGCCATGCGCTACACCGAGGTGCGCATGTCGCGCATCGCGCACGAGCTGCTCGCGGACATCGAGAAGGAAACGGTCGATTTCACGCCCAACTACGACGAGTCCGAGCAGGAGCCCTCGGTGCTGCCGACGCGCGTGCCGAACCTGCTGGTGAACGGGCAGACCGGCATCGCGGTCGGCATGGCGACCAACATCCCGCCGCACAATCTCACCGAGACCGTCGACGCGTGCATCGCGCTGCTGGATGATCCGGCGCTGCCACTGGCGGCGCTGATGCAGCACATGCCGGGACCGGACTTCCCCACCGGCGGCATCATCAACGGCGCCCAGGAGATCGCCACCGCCTACCGCACCGGCCGCGGCCGACTGTCGGTGCGCGCGCGCGTCAGCATCGAGGAGGTCGGCAAGGCCGATCGCCAGGCGATCGTGGTCACCGAGCTTCCCTTCCAGGTCAACAAGGCGCGCCTCATCGAGCGCATCGCCCAGCTGGTGCGCGAGAAACTGATCGACGGGATCGCCGGCGACGGCCTGCGTGATGAGTCCGACAAGGACGGCATGCGCGTGGTCATCGAGCTCAAGCGCGGCGAGGTCACCGAGATCGTGCTCAACAACCTGTATGCGCAGACGCCGATGGAGACGGTGTTCGGCATCAACATGGTGGCCCTGCAGGACGGGCAGCCGAAGCTGATGTCGCTGAAGGAGATGCTGGAGGCTTTCATCCGGCACCGCCGCGAAGTCGTCACGCGGCGCACCATCTACGATCTCGCCAAGGCGCGCGAACGGGCCCACATCCTCGAGGGTCTGGCGGTGGCACTCGCCAACATCGACGCGGTGATCGCGCTCATCAAGGCCGCGCCCTCGCCCCCCGAGGCACGCACGGCACTGCAGGCGCGCGCCTGGCCACCGGGCGTGGTCACCGCACTGCTCGAGCGCGCCGGCTCCATTTCCACCCGACCCCAGGGTCTGGCCGCCGAGCTGGGCCTGGGTGGCGGGGGCTATCGGCTGTCGGAAACGCAGGCGCAGGCCATTCTGGACATGCGCCTGCATCGGCTCACGGGACTCGAGCAGGACAAGATCGTCGCCGAATACCGCGAGCTGCTCGAGAGCATCCGCGACCTGAGCGACATTCTGGCCCGCGCCGAGCGGCTCACGCAGGTGGTGCGCTCCGAGCTGCTCGAGGTGCGCGCGGCGTATGGCGATGCGCGCCGTACCGAGATCAACCGCGATCATCTGGATCTGACCACCGAGGACCTGATCGAGCCGCAGGACGTGGTGGTGACGCTGTCGCACGCCGGTTACGCCAAGAGCCAGCCGCTCACCGAGTACCAGACGCAGCGCCGCGGCGGACGCGGCAAGACCGCCACCGCGGTCAAGGACGAGGATTTCGTCGAGAAGCTGTTCGTCGCCCATACGCACGACACCGTGTTGTGCTTTTCCAACCGCGGCAAGGTGTACTGGCTCAAGGTGTACGAGCTGCCACAGGCCGGACGCGGCGCGCGCGGCAAGCCGATGGTGAACCTGTTGCCGCTCGAGGAGGGCGAGAAGATCAACGCCCTGTTGCCGGTCAAGCAGTACGACGAGCAGCACTTCGTGTTCATGGCCACGCGCGCCGGCACCGTGAAGAAGACGCCGCTCGCGGCGTTCTCGAGGCCGCGTACCAGCGGCATCATCGCGGTCGACCTGCACGACAACGATCAGCTGGTCGGAGTGGCGATCACCGACGGTGAGCGCGAGATCATGCTGGTATCGAGCGGCGGCAAGGCGATCCGCTTCCACGAAGACGAAGTGCGCTACATGGGGCGCGAGGCGGCCGGGGTGCGCGGCATCCGCCTGGGGGCGGGCCAGGATCTGATCGCGCTGATCGTGGTGGGTGAGGGTCACGTGCTGAGCGCCTCCGCCGCGGGCTACGGCAAGCGCACGCCGCTGGAGGAGTTTCCGTCGCACGGCCGCGGCGGGCAGGGCGTGATCGCGCTGCAGACCTCGGACCGCAACGGCGTCACGGTGGCGGCGCTGCAGGTCATGCCGGGACAGGAGATCATGCTCATCAGCTCCACCGGTACGCTGGTGCGTACCACGGTGGATGAGATCTCCGTGCAGGGACGTAACACCCAGGGGGTACGGCTCATCCGACTCGAGGAGGGGGAGCGGCTGGTCGGCATCGAGCGCGTCGAGAGCCTGGATACCGGCGAGGAGGAGCCGCTCGCCGAGCCTGGTCCGCAGGCCGGTGCGGGCGAGCCGGCGGCAGAGACCTAGGCTTGCGCGTATTCAATTTCGCTGCGGGGCCGGCCACGCTGCCCGTGGAAGTCCTCGAACAGGTCCGCGAGGAGCTGACCGACTGGCATGGGTGCGGCATGTCGGTGATGGAAGTGAGCCATCGCAGCAAGGCCTTTGTCGCAGCCGCTCAGGAAGCCGAGCAACTGCTGCGCGAGCTGCTGGCGGTTCCCGCGCACTACAGGGTGCTGTTCCTGCAGGGTGGCGCAACCGGCCAGTTCGCGGCCATCCCGATGAACATCGCGCGTGCCGACTCCACGGTCGATTACCTGAATACCGGTGCGTGGTCGAAGAAGGCGCTGCTCGAGGCCCGGCGCCTGACGGGCAAGGTCAACATCGCTGCCGATGAGGCGGCGTCCAACTACACCACCGTGCCGGCGGGAGAGACGCTGCGCCTCAGTGCGCAGGCGGCCTACGTGCATTACACGCCCAACGAGACCATCGGCGGGGTGGAGTTCCCGTACGTCCCCGACACCGCAGGCGTGCCGCTGGTTGCCGACATGTCCTCGAGCATTCTGTCGCGACCGCTCGTGGTCTCGAAGTTCGCGCTCATCTACGCGGGTGCCCAGAAGAACATTGGTCCCGCGGGACTGGTAGTGGTCATCGTACGTGAGGACCTCTTGGGTAAGGCCCGCCCGGGCACGCCGGCGGTGTGGGACTACAAGGCGATGGCCGAAGAGGGCTCGATGCTCAACACCCCGCCGACTTTCGCCTGGTATTGCGCGGGGCTGGTGTTTCGCTGGCTGAAGGCCCAGGGCGGGCTCACGGTGCTCGGTGAGCGCAACCGTGCCAAGGCGCAACTGCTGTACGAGGCGATCGACGCGTCCGGTTTCTACGCCAACCCGGTGGCGGTGTCCTGCCGCTCGTGGATGAACGTGCCGTTCACGCTCGCGGCGCCGCAGCTCGAGCGCGCCTTTCTCGCCGCGGCACACGAGGCCGGGCTCACCGGCCTCGAAGGTCACCGCTCCGTGGGCGGCATGCGTGCGAGTCTCTACAACGCCATGCCGCTCGAGGGGGTGCAGGCCCTGGTGGCCCTCATGAAGGAATTCGAGCGTCGCCACGGCTGAGCGCGCATGAGCTACCGCATTCTCACACTCAACGACATCAGCAGCCGGGGCCTGGCCCGCCTGCCGCGCGAGCGCTACGAAGTGGGCGCCGCGGTGACGCACCCGGACGCCATCCTGGTGCGCTCGGCCGACCTGCACGGCTTTGAGGTCACGCCCGGCGTGCGCGCGATCGGCCGCGCCGGGGCGGGCGTCAACAACATCCCGGTCGCGCAGTTGAGCCGGCGCGGCATTCCGGTGTTCAACACCCCGGGCGCCAACGCCAACGCGGTCAAGGAGCTGGTGCTCGCGGGCCTGCTGCTGGCGGCGCGCAACATCGGCTCGGCGTGGCTGTTCGCGCGCGCACTGGAGGGCGATGACGAGGCCATCGAGGCGGCGGTCGAGAAGGGCAAGAAGAGCTTCGTGGGCTTCGAGCTGCCCGGCCGCGCACTCGGAGTCGTGGGCCTGGGCGCCATCGGAGTCGAGGTGGCGAACTCCGCTCTCGCCCTGGGGATGAGGGTGCTTGGCTACGACCCGCAGCTCACCGTGCAGCGCGCCTGGCAGCTGTCCTCGAGCGTCGAGCAGGCACGGTCGCTCGAGGACCTGTTCACGCGCGCGGATGCGATCACGGTGCACGTGCCGCTGAACGAGCACACGCAGGGGCTGGTCAACGGCGCGCGTCTCGCGCTCGCCAAGCCCGACGCCACGCTCCTCAACTTCGCGCGCGCCGCCATCGTCGATACCCGGGCGGTGCTGGCGGCGCTCGATGCCCGGCGTCTGCATGCCTACGTGTGTGACTTCCCCAGCCGCGCGCTCAAGGATCACCCGCGGGTGGTGACCCTGCCGCACCTCGGCGCCTCCACCGGCGAGGCCGAGGAGAACTGCGCCGTCATGGTCGCGGAGCAGGTGCGCGACTTCCTCGAGAACGGCAACATCCGCAACAGCGTCAACTTCCCGGAAGCGGTGCTGCCGCGGGTGCCGAATACCACGCGTCTGGCGATCGCCAACAGCAACGTGCCCAACATGGTGGGCCAGATTTCCACCTGCCTCGCCGCCCGCGGGATCAATATCGCCGATCTGCTGAACAAGTCGCGCGGTGAGTTCGCCTACACGCTCATCGACGCCGACGGTGCGGTCGGCGAGGACCTGCTGGCGAGCATCCACGCCATCGACGGCGTGCTGTCGGCGCGCATAGTCTGACGGCAGCCGGGAACGCCCCCATGGCCCCTAAGAACAGCAAGCCCTCGCGCGCCGCGGGACGCCGTGCCCGCCCCCCGGCCACGGCGCGCGCGCCGGCGGGCGCGCCGCCAGCGACACCGCGGGGGCTGGACCTGGAGCAGGTGCGCGTCCGGATCGATGCGGTCGATGAACAGATTCACGGGCTGATCAACGAGCGCGCGCGCCTCGCGCAGCAGGTGGGGATTTCCAAGAGCAGCGACGGCCGCACGGTGGATTTCTATCGCCCGGAGCGCGAGGCGCAGGTGCTGCGGCGCGCACAGGCGCGCAACCAGGGACCGTTGCGCGACGCGGAGGTGCTGCGGCTGTTCCGCGAGATCATGTCGGCGTGTCTTGCGCAGCAGGAGCCGCTCAAAGTGGCGTTCCTCGGTCCCGAGGGCACCTTCACGCAAACCGCGGTGCTCAATCATTTCGGGCACTCGGTGCGTGCCCTGCCGCTCGCCTCGATCGATGAGGTGTTTCACGAGGTGGAGGCCGCGAGCGCGGACTTCGGGGTCGTGCCCATCGAGAACTCCACCGAGGGCACGGTCAACCACACGCTCGACCGCTTCCTGACCTCGCCGTTGAAGATCTGCGGGGAGGTGGAGCTGCGCGTGCGCCATCACCTCATGGGCGCCATGAGCGCGCTGGAGCGCATCGAGCGCGTCTGCTCGCACCCGCAATCCCTGGGCCAGTGCCGGCAGTGGCTCGAGGAGCATCTGCCGGGTGTCGAGCAGGTGCCGGTATCCAGCAACGCGGAAGGAGCGCGGCGCGCGCGCGACGAGAAGGGCAGCGCGGCCATTGCCGGCGAGACCGCCGCGGAGGTCTATGGCCTCAAGATCCTGGCCGCGGAGATCGAGGATCGCGCCGACAACACCACGCGCTTTCTGGTGCTCGGGCGGAAGCTCTTCACGCCGAGCGGCGAGGATCGCACGACGCTGCTGGTGTCCGTGGGCCACACCGATGCGCCCGGGGCGCTGTACCGGCTGCTCGAGCCGCTGGCGCGCCACCGCGTGTCGCTCACGCGCATCGAATCGCGGCCATCACGGCGGCGCAAGTGGGATTACGTGTTCTTCATGGATCTCGAGGGCCACGCCGACGAGCCCCACGTCGCCAAGGCGCTGGCGGCGCTGAAAAAGCGCGCCTCGCTGTTTCGCGTGCTCGGCTCCTATCCGCGGGCAGTGCTATGAGCGGGCCCGGCGCCGCCCGTTATCGCATCCGCCCCGGCGGCAGCGTCGAGGGCACCCTCACGGTGCCGGGGGACAAGTCGATCTCGCACCGCGCGCTCATGCTCGGTGCGCTTGCCGAGGGCGACACGCACATCAGTGGCTTTCTGGCCGGCGAGGACTGCCTCGCCACCGCGCGGGCGCTGCAGGAGCTCGGGGTGCGCATCGAGGGGCCGCTCGACACGCAGGTGCTGGTGCGCGGGGTGGGCGCGCACGGCCTCGCGGCGCCGCGCTCGCCCCTCGACATGGGCAATGCCGGTACCGCCATGCGCCTGATGATGGGGCTGCTCGCGCCGCAGAATTTCGACGCGACGCTCATCGGCGACGAGTCGCTCATGCGCCGGCCGATGGAGCGAGTCGTCGTGCCGCTGCAGATGATGGGAGCGCGAATCCATACGCACCAGGGCCGCCCGCCGGTGGAGATCCGCGGTACGCCGCATCTGCGGGGCATTCACTACAGCCTGCCGGTGGCGAGCGCGCAGGTGAAATCCGCGATCCTGCTGGCCGGTCTCGCCGCGAGCGGCCGCACGCACGTGACCGAGCCTGCGCTCTCGCGCGATCACACCGAGCGCATGCTCGGCGCATTCGGCGTGCAACTGTCGCACGAGGGGCGCTCCATCGCGATGGAAGGCGGGCAGACCCTGCACGGCACGCGGGTAGCGGTGCCGGCGGACTTCTCCTCGGCGGCGTTTTTTCTGGTGGCGGGATGCCTCGCAGCCGATCGTCCACTCACGCTGACCAACGTCGGCGTGAACCCGACGCGTACCGGACTGCTGGAGCTGCTGCGGCGCATGGGAGCGGACATCCGCCTGCACCCGCACGCCGTGCCGGGTGGGCCGACCCATGAGCCGGTCGCCGACATCGAGGTTCAGCGCAGCGCCCTGCACGGCATCACGGTGCCCGAGGCGCTCATTCCCACCTCCATCGATGAGTTTCCGGTGTTCTTCATCGCCGCGGCCTGCGCGAGCGGCGAGACCCTGGTTCGCGGCGCCCTCGAGCTGCGCGTCAAGGAGAGTGACCGGCTTGCGGCCATGGCCGCGGGGCTGGGGCAGCTCGGCGTCGAGCATCAGCTGCTGCCCGATGGCCTGTGGATCCGCGGTGCGGAGGCGCTCACGGGCGGTACGATCGACAGCTGCGGCGATCACCGCGTCGCCATGGCGTTCGCGGTTGCGGCTTTGAGGGCGCGCACGCCCATCGAGATCCGGGACGTCGCCAACGTGGCCACTTCGTTTCCCGGGTTCGTGGCCACGGCGCGTGCCGCGGGCTTGGGCGTCGAAGCGCTCTGACGGAAACCGATCCGGATGCCCCGACAGAGCGCCTGTCCCATCGTCACCATCGACGGCCCGAGTGGCTCGGGCAAGGGCACCATCAGCCGTGCGGTCGCGCGGCATGTGGGCTGGCATCTGCTCGACAGCGGCGCGCTGTATCGCCTGGTGGCGCTTGCCGGGCTCGCTGCGGGTGCGGCGAGCGAGGACCAGGAGCGGCACGCGGAGCTCGCCGCGCGCATGGATGTCAGGTTCGGCTCGGACCCGGACGGTGGCGAGCGCGTCTGGCTCGACGGGCGGGACGTGACCGGGGAGATCCGCTCCGAAGCCGCGGGCCAGGGGGCCTCACGGGTGGCCGCCTGGCCGGGAGTGCGCGCCGCGTTGCTCGAGCGCCAAAGGGCCTTCGCGCGGCCCCCCGGGCTGGTGGCTGACGGCCGGGATATGGGCACCGTGGTCTTCCCCGGGGCGGACCTGAAAATATTCCTGACCGCCACCCCCGAGGAGAGGGCCCTGCGCCGCCATAAGCAGTTGAAAGACAAGGGTTCCGATGTTAGCCTTCCCGCCCTTTCGCGCGAGATAGCCGCGCGGGACTTGAGGGATCAGACCCGTCAGATCGCCCCGTTGCGGCCTGCGCCCGACGCCTGCGTGATCGATTCCACCGGCCTGGACGTCGGGGCGGTGGTGGGACGGGTGCTGGAACTCATGGCCGCCCGTCGCTTGTGGCGCTGAAGCCGCTCGTCGCGATACGCACGGAAGGTGATTCTAGGTTGGCACACGCAGGAGGCGGGTGCCTGGTGTTTTTTCCTGGGCCGCAGGATGGGGGTCCAGTGCCGGCACGCCGCTAGCGCGTGCAAAGTGAAGGTATGACAGAAAGTTTCGCCCAGCTCTTCGAGCAGAGTCTCGCCAATCAGCGCATCCGCCCGGGAATGATCCTGACCGGGCTCGTGATCGATGTCACCGAGGACGTCGTCATCGTCAACGTAGGCCTCAAGTCCGAGGCCGTGATCCCTCTCGAGCAGTTCAAGAACGAGCGCGGCGAGGTGGAGGTCAAGGCCGGTGACAATGTGGAGGTCGCTCTCGACTCGGTCGAGGACGGTACCGGGGAAACGCGCCTGTCGCGCGAGAAGGCCAAGCGCGCGCGCACCTGGACACGCCTCGAGGAGGCATTCAACAAGTCCGAGATCGTGACCGGCGTCATCACCGGGCGCGTCAAGGGCGGCTTCACCGTGGAGATCGAGAACGTGCGGGCGTTCCTGCCGGGGTCGCTGGTGGACGTGCGCCCGGTGCGCGACACCTCCTATCTGGAAGGCAAGCCGCTCGAGTTCAAGGTCATCAAACTCGATCAGAAGCGCAACAACGTAGTGGTATCGCGCCGCGCCGTCGTCGAGCAGGAGTTTTCCGCCGAGCGCAGCGCGCTCATGGACAACCTGCAGGAAGGCGCAGTGGTGCGCGGCACGGTCAAGAACCTCACCGACTACGGCGCGTTCGTCGATCTGGGCGGGATCGACGGCCTGCTGCACATCACCGACATGGCGTGGAAGCGCGTCAAGCATCCTTCCGAGGTCGTCAAGGTGGGCGACGAGGTCGAGGTGCGCATTCTGAAGTTCGACCGCGAGCGCTCGCGCGTGAGCCTGGGGCTCAAGCAGCTGGGAGCGGATCCGTGGCAGAACATCGCGCGCCGCTATCCGCCGAGTACCCGCGTGTTCGGCAAGGTCACCAACATCGCCGACTACGGCGCGTTCGTGGAGATCGAGGACGGCGTCGAGGGCCTGGTACACGTCTCGGAGATGGACTGGACCAACAAGAACGTCAATCCTGCCAAGGTGGTGCACACCGGGCAGGAGGTCGAGGTGATGGTGCTCGACGTGGACGAGGAGCGCCGCCGCATATCCCTCGGGCTCAAGCAGTGCCAGGCCAACCCGTGGAAGGAGTTTGCCGAGAACTACAACAAGGGCGACAAGGTGGCGGGCCAGATCAAATCGATCACCGACTTCGGCATTTTCATAGGTCTGCAGGGCAACATCGACGGCCTGGTGCACCTCTCGGATATCTCCTGGGACCAGCCGGGCGAAGAGGCCGTGCGCAACTACCAGAAGGGCCAGCAGCTCGAAGCGATGGTGCTGTCGATCGACCCGGAGCGCGAGCGCATCTCACTCGGCATCAAACAGCTGGCCAAGGATCCGTTCTCCGCCTATATCGCCGACAATCCCAAGGGCACGATCGTCAAGGGTGTGGTGAAGGAGGTCGACCCCCGCGGCGCGGTGATCGATCTGGGCAACGGCGTCGAGGGCCAGCTGCGTGCTTCCGAGCTCGGCCGCGAGCGCGTGGAGGACGCCCGCGCGGTGCTCAAGGTGGGCGATGAGGTGGAGGCGAAGTTCACCGGTGTCGACCGCAAGTCGCGCACCATCTCGCTGTCGATCAAGGCCAAGGAGGCTCACGAGGAGGCCGAGGCGGTGCAGAGCTACCGCTCGGAGACGGCGCCCTCGGGCACCACCCTCGGGGATCTGCTCAAGGAGCACATCGGTTCCGGTGAGCGCTGAGCGCATGACCAAGTCGGAGCTCATCGAGATCATTACCGCCAAGCAGAAGCACCTGCCGGCGAAGGACGTGGAGCTCGCGCTGAAGCAGATTCTGGAGATCATGAGCGATGCGCTCTCGCAGGGGGAGCGCATCGAGATCCGCGGCTTCGGCAGCTTCTCGCTGCACTTCCGGCCGCCGCGCCAGGGGCGCAACCCCAAGACCGGCGAGGCGGTGGCGCTCTCGGGCAAGCACGTTCCGCACTTCAAGCCCGGCAAGGATCTGCGCGAGCGGGTGAACGACGGCGCCGACCGGCCGATCCGCGACTGAGCGAGGCGCACCCGCGGCGCGGACCTGATATCGTCAGCCAAGTGTTCGAGCTGCCTCCACTGCTGCTGGCGCTGGCCTTCGTTCTCGTCGGTCTCGCCGCCTATTTTCTCGGCCGCCGTAACGGCGCAGCACGCACCGTGCGCCTGCCACGCGACTACTACGTCGGCCTCGACCATCTCATCAACGACCGTTTCGACCACGCCGCGGAGATCTTCGCCCGCATGGCCGAGGCCGACGGCGATGCCGCCGAGATCCAGTTCGCGCTCGGGAGCCTGTTCCGGCGCCGCGGCGAGGTCGATCGGGCGATCGCCATCCATTCGCACCTGCGCGATCACGGCGGCACCGGCCTGCGCGACAAGGCGGCGTTCGCACTGGCGCTGGACTATCAGAGCGCGGGACTCATGGATCGCGCCGAGCGCGTGCTCGAGGAGCTCGCCGCTTCGCGCGAATATCGTCACGCCGCACTCGACACCCTCGTAGGCATCTACGAGACCCAGGGTGACTGGGCCAAGGCGCTCAAGGTGTTTCACGAGCTCCCCCCCGCGGTGCAGCTCGAGCGCGGGCGGATCGCGGCCCACTACCTGTGTGAGCTCGCCGAATATGCGCTGGTGCAGGGCGACAGTGAGCGCGCACGCACGCTGCTGCGCCAGGCCCGCACTCATCAGCCGGCGCTGCCGCGTGCGGACATCCTCAGCGCGCGCATCAGCGAGCGGGCCGGGGATGCCGCCGCCGCGCTGCTGCTGTACCTGCAGGCGCTCGAGATGGCGCCGGGCCTCGCGCTCGAGATCATTCCCTCGGTGCTCGCCATCGCCCGCCAGACCGGGCGCGCCGATATGTTGACTGAGCTGTGCGCGCGGCTGCGACACAGCGGCCGGCTCACTCAGCGGCAGCTGGCATGGCTGCTCGCCACGGCGATGCCGCCCGCGGACGTGGTGCAGCTTCCGGGCATCGCCGCGGAGTTCGGCGTGGGCGTGGAGTCGCCGGCCGAGGCGAGCTCCCTCGGCGCCTTGCTGACCCGCATCGGCGACGCCGGCGGCCGCTACCAGTGCGATGATTGCGGGCTCAACAGCGTCGGGTGGTACTGGCGCTGCCCGAAGTGCCGTTCCTGGGACAGCATGCGGCCGGCGGTCTTCAAGTGGGCCGAGCGCACCGATCAGACCGCCGCCGCCAGGCCCACCTGAGGCCGCGGCGGTAATGAAGGCGCGCAGCGCAGCGGCTAGAATTGCACCCCCGGGCCGGCAGGCCTGCGGAGAATCTGCATGAGGAGCAGCTCCAAGTCCGCCATCCGTACCGCCGTGTTTCCGGTGGCCGGGCGCGGCACGCGCTTTCTGCCCGCGACCAAGGCGAGTCCGAAGGAAATGCTGCCGGTGGTCGACAAGCCGCTGATCCAGTACGCGGTCGAGGAAGCGCTCGCCGCGGGCGCGCAGCGCCTGGTGTTCATTACCGGCGCCTCCAAGCGGGCCATCGAGGATCATTTCGACTCCGACCAGGAACTCGAGCTGATGCTCGAGCAGCAGGGCAAGAGCGATCTGCTCAACCAGCTGCGCAGCGTCTTGCCCTCCTACGCGTCCTGCATCTACATCCGGCAGCCGGCGCCGCTGGGCCTGGGTCATGCGGTGTTGTGCGCGCAGCCGGCGGTGGGCGCCGAGCCATTCTTCGTGCATCTCGCGGACGATCTGATTCGCAGCGACGTCGCCTGCCTGGCGCAGATGGCGCAGGTCTACGAGGCCAAGCGCGCCAGCGTCCTCGGGGTGCAGGTGGTGCCGCGGCAGGACACCGAGAAGTACGGCATCGTCGCGGTGGAGGCCGACCGCGCGGTGACCAGCCGTGTGCGCAGCATCGTCGAGAAGCCCAAGCCCGCCGTGGCGCTCTCGAACCTTGCCGTGGTCGGCCGCTATGTGCTGGCGCCGTCGATCTTCGAGCACCTGGAGAAGCTGAGCTCCGGCGCCGGCGGCGAGATTCAGCTCACCGACGGCATCGCCGCGCTCATGCGCGAGGAGGCGGTGTATGCCTATCGCTTCACCGGCAAGCGTTATGACTGCGGCAGCAAGCTCGGTTACCTGCAGGCGACGGTCGAATACGCGCTCGGTCACCCGGAGCTCGGGCGCGGTTTTCGCAAGTACCTGCTGGGGCTCGAGGTGACGGCCGGCGCGGCCGCGGGCGCGCGCCGCGGCGCTACCGGCAACGGGGGCGCCGTCGCAGGCGATGAGGCGGGCCCGCGCCGCGCGGTCGCGCGCCGCAAGCGCCCGAGCCGCAAGGGGCAGGGGGCGTTGCGCAAGTCCCCGTAGCGCGGCGGTGAGTCAGGGCGTGCGGCAGGAGGCCAGGATGTCTACAACACCCACCCGCTTTCCCGAGGAGCGACGCCCTCTGGTCGCGCTCGTGTGCCTGTTGTTCGGCGGCGCCCTGGCGGCGCGGGCGCAGGTGGTGCCGGTGCCGTCCTCACCTCAGATCGGCTCTTCGAACCCGATCAGCGCCGAGCCGCCCGTGTCCCGGCCGCATGCGCAGGCCTGCGTCGTGCAGCTGTTCCAGAATCTGCGCTTCGCCGACTTCACTCCCAAGACCTTCGGCTATGCGCCACCGTCGGGCTGTCCGGGACCGTGGGCCCGGGTGGTCTTCACGGCAGACTTCACCGTTACCGCCGGACGGCAGTTTGACCGTACCGCGGCCTTCTACCTCGGCCACGCCAGCATCTATTACGGAACCACGGCCGAGCCGCGCGCCGCGTTGAGCCCCTCGTGGCACGTGGAGCGCGACGTCACCGACCTGACAGCGATCTTCACATCCGCGCAGACCGGCGAAGCCAATATCGGCAACTTCGTCGGCGTCTCGGGGGGAGTGACCTACAACGGCATCATCTATGCCAACGCCGCGCTCGAGTTCTATCCCGTATCCGGTGAGGAACGCGCGCCGCGCACGCCCGACCTGGTGGTGCCGGTCAACGGCCCGGGCGGCGATGCCGGCACGCTCAACGCGACAGCCAGCCAGATCACGCAGGCGCTCAACCTGCCCCGCAACACCGAGCGTGTCTACCTGGATGTGATTGCGCAAAGCCAGTCGAACGACGAGTTCTGGTACTTCTGCGTACCCAACGACCAGACCGTGCACCTCGAGAGCTGCGGCAACACACCATTCCGCGAGACCGAGGTGACGATCGACGGACAGCCGGCCGGGGTCGCGCCCGTTTACCCCTGGATCTATACCGGCGGCATCGACCCGTTCCTGTGGGAGCCCATTCCCGGCGTGCAGACGCTCGATTTCAGGCCCTATCGGGTGGATCTCACACCCTTCGCCGCGCTGCTGGCTGACGGCAATCCCCATGTGCTCGGCATCGGCGTCTACAACGCCGACAGCTACTTTCTCGCCACCGCCAACCTGCTCGCGTATACCGATCGCGGCCAGGCGCGCATCAGCGGCGGGCTGCTGAGCAACACTCTCGGGGCGGCGCCGGCTCCCGTGGTCACCGGGAACATTACCGCCAATCCCGCCGGTCCGACCTACACGGGCAGCATTCTGGTGACGTCGAACCGCGAATTCGCCATCAGCGGCTATGTGGATACCTCGCACGGGCGCGTGCTCACCACGCTCAGGCAGAGCATGAATTACCTGAACCACCAGGAATTCGACGTCAGCCCCACGACCGACATCCAGAATGCACAGCAGACCACGCGGGTGGATTCGGTCGTGAGCACGCGGGCGGGCGGCGATGAGAGTGTGAGCGAGCAGCATTTCAGCTACCCGCTGAGGCTGAACTACTCGTTTGTCGTCAACGCCGACGGCACTGCAACGCAGATCGCCACCAGCGATCAGCGCGATCTGGAGCGCGAATCGCGCCCCGACGCGAACGGCCGTGTGCGCACACTCGACAACCAGGTGCACGCCACCGACACGTTGCAATTCGATGCCAGCTTCAACATCCTGGGCCACTCCGGCAGTCAGACGACCCAGAGCTACCGTGCGCAGGACTTCAGCGAAGGCTGCTACAGCCGCACGCTGACGGCACAGGCGCAAAAGCTGGTGTCGGTCAGCGACGGCGGCGGCTGCGAAGAGCTCAGGGCAACCACACCATAGCGGACGGCGCATCCTGCGCTTCGGTGCCCCGGAACAGGGCGCCATCGGTCACCGCCCCTGCATGGCAGGAACGGCGCTTGCGCTTGCGCACCGCAGGCGCGCAAAGTGAGCTCCCCTGCCAAGGAGGTGCCGATGGCCACTCGTCGTCCGAGCGATGTTCCCGCGAAGAGTCCCCCTGCACGCGAAGTACCGCGCCCGAGCGCGCGGGTGCGTCCGTCACCCTCTGAGCCCTCGCGGCTGGCGCTCACGCCTGAGGCGCGGCGCACGATGATTGCGGAAGGTGCTTATCTGCGCGCCGAGCGGCGTGGCTTTGCGCCCGGTCACGAGACCGAGGACTGGCTCGCCGCCGAGACGGAGGTGGACGCTCTGCTCAGGGTGTCACACGGGGGCTCGTCGCAGTAGCCGCGGGCGGCGAGGCGCCCGCCGGTCGCGGCAGCGGCGGCCGCAGCCCGTTCGAGTACAACACGCGCCCGTCGGGGCACACGAAGACCGCATCGTACTCAGGCATGCGGTTGATGATCGCGAGCGCTTTTTCCGGACCGAGCACGAAGGCGGTCTTCGACATGCCGTCGGTTTGCGTGGCCGTCGGAGCGAGGATCGTGGCGCTGCGCACCTTGCTGGCCGAGTGACCCGTGCGCGGGTCGATGATGTGGTGATAGCGCACGCCGTTCTCGTCGAAATATCGTTCGTAGTCTCCCGAGGTCGACATGGCGCTGTCGGACAGCGGGATGCGCGTGACCACCTTCCTGGGATCGTCCGGGTGGCGGATGGCCACCAGCCACGGGCGTCCCAGGTGATCACCGAGGATGCGACTGTCGCCACCGGCGCTCACCACCGCGTGTTGGATTCCGCGCGCCTTCAGGATCGCCACACCATGATCGACGGCGTAGCCCTTGCCGATGCCGCCCAGGTCGATGCGCATGCCGGGATGCTCGAAGCGCACGGTGTGATGCACCTCATCGAGCAGTATGTTGCGCCAGTTGACGCCCGGCAGCGCCTTCGTGATCTGCTCTTCGGTCGGACGGATACGGTGGCGGTAGTCGTAGAGGTAGCCGACGCTCGCATAAGTGATGTCGAACGCGCCCTCGGTGATCTGCGAGTAGTGCGTCGACAGCTTGATGAGATCGAACAGCTCCTTGTCCACTTGCACCGGCTGGCTGTTGGCGTGCGCGTTGATCTGCGACAACTGGCTGTCGGGCTTGTAGTGGCTCATGAGCGCATCGATGCGGCGCATGTCCGCCATGACCGCATCGATCGCGGCATTGCCCTTGAGCGGATCCTCGGCCCACAGCTGCACGTACACTCGCGTGCCCATGATCGCTTCCGTGCGCTCCATCCAGGCCGCCTCGGCGGCGTGCGGCACGGCGCTCGCGAGCGCGACGAGACTCCACCGCCAGGCGTTGCGCAGAATCATGGGCTGCGATCGTACTACGCAGCCCGGGGCGCAGGAGCGCGAGCCGATACCGCCGCCGGGGGGATTACGATATTCTGCTCACATGGTGACACGGCGTGAGCTGCTGCTCGGCACGGCGGGAGGCTGGCTGCTCGAGCGGGCTTGGGCGGGTGAGGCGGCCGGCAGTGCGCCGGACACGCTCACCGCACTCACCGGCAAGAAACCGCTCATCCGGCGCTCGTTCCGGCCACCGAACTTCGAGACGCCGCTCGCCGAGCTCGCGGCGCCTTTCACGCGCAACGATGCCTTTTTCGTGCGCTATCACCTGGCGGTCATTCCGCAGGTGGATCCGGCCGCCTGGCGGTTGCAGATTGCTGGCGCCAGCGCCCAGCACCCGCTCACCCTGTCCCTGAAGGAGCTCAGGAGCGGCTTCGAGCACGTCAGCGTGGCTGCGGTCAATCAGTGCGCCGGCAACCGGCGTGGACTCTTCACGCCGCGAGTGCCCGGGGTGCAATGGGGCAACGGTGCGATGGGCAACGCACTGTGGCGCGGCGTGCGGTTGCGCGATGTGTTGCAGCGGGCCGGCGTGGCGCCCGGCGCACTCGAAGTCGTGTTCGACGGTGCCGATACCCCGGTCCTGCCCGCGACGCCGGACTTCCTGAAGAGCCTGCCCATCGAGCGCGCGCTGGATGAAAACACGCTCATTGCTCTCGAGATGAATGGCCAGCCGCTGCCGCACTGGAACGGCGCCCCCGCAAGGCTGATCGTGCCGGGCTGGGTCGCAACCTACTGGGTGAAGCATCTCACCTCGATTCGAATCGAGCCGCAGGCCTTCGACGGGTTCTGGATGAAGACCGCATACCGGGTGCCGACGGGAGCCTTTCCCGGCAGCCGCTTCACCAGTCAGGAGAGCGCCGAAACGACGCCGGTCACCGAGCTGATGGTGAACTCGCTCATCACCAGCCACGTCTCGGGCGCGCGCCTGCCGCGCGGGGAGCGGGCGGAACTCGCCGGCAAGGCGTGGGATAGCGGCGCCGGCATCGAGGGGGTGGAGGTGTCCGCCGACCACGGGCAGAGCTGGCGCGAGGCGACGCTGCAGCGTGACCTGGGACGCTTTGCGTGGCGCGAGTTCCGCTTCCCCCTCGACACCTCAAAGGCCGGTCCCCTGGGAATGTCGGTGCGGGCGCGCAGCCGTGACGGCGCGAAGCAGCCCGACAAACTGACCCCCAACCCTTCCGGTTACCACGACAACATCGTGCAGACCGTGAGCCTGGAGGTCGCGTGAAAGCTGCCCGCAGGCGCGCGGCTGTGCTGCTGACATCGCTGGCGCTGGCCGGCGCCAGCGCGCTGCTGTGGGGAGCGGGCGCTGAGGAGTCGGTTCAGCTCAAGGACGCTCCCGGGCGCGACCTGACTACCGGCCGGTGCATCATCTGCCACAGCCTCGAGTACATACAGAGTAACGCGCCGGCCATGAATCGTGCGGCGTGGCAGAAGACCATTCTGAAAATGAAGGATCGCTTCGGCGCCCCGATCACGGACGAGGAGGCGAAGCAGATCCTCGATTACCTGGACAGCAGCTACTCCGGCAAGTCGTAAGTTGTCGAATGTCCGGTCCTCCGTTTGCCGTCAAAGGCATCGATCACATCGTGCTGCGGGTGCGCGCCCTGCCGAGCGCCCTGGTGTTCTACCGCGACGTACTCGGGTGCCGGGTGGAGCGCGAGCAGCCCGAGCTGGGCCTGACGCAGCTGCGCGCGGGGCGCAGTCTCATTGACCTGGTGACACTCGACGGGCCGCTGGGTCAGGCGTCGCCGGCCGCTGCCGGACCGAACGTCGACCATTTTTGTCTGGCGCTCGCGCCGTTCAGCGAAGCGGACCTGTCCGCGTGGCTGGAAGCCTGCGGTGTCGCGGTCACCGCACCGGCCTCGCGCTACGGCGCCGAGGGCGAGGGACGCTCGTTCTACATCGAAGACCCCGATGGCAACCGGATCGAGCTCAAGGGTGGGCGCGCGGAGGCAGGAGCGCAGGGGAGGGAGCCGTGAGTCTGGCTGGCAAGACACTCTTTATTACTGGTGCCAGCCGCGGGATCGGGCTCGCCATCGCGCTGCGGGCCGCGCGTGACGGCGCGAATATCGCCATCGCCGCCAAGACGACCGAGCCGCACCCGAAGCTCGCCGGCACCATCTACAGCGCCGCCGAGCAGATCGAGCGCGCCGGCGGCAAGGCCCTGCCGCTGGCGGTGGACGTGCGGGACGAGGCGAGCGTGGTGGCGGCAGTGCGCCAGTGCGCGCAAGTGTTCGGCGGCATCGACATCTGCGTCAACAACGCCTCGGCGATCGCTCTGGCGCCGACCGAGCAGATCGAGATGCGCCGCTACGATCTCATTCAGCAGATCAACACCCGCGGCACCTTCGTCACCTCGCGCGCCTGCCTGCCGTATCTGAAGCAGGCGGCGAATCCACACCTGCTGACCCTGTCGCCGCCGCTCGACCTGCAGCCGAAGTGGTTTGCCGGGCACCTGGCCTACTCGCTGTCGAAGTACGGCATGTCGCTGTGCATGCTGGGACTGGCGCAGGAGTACCGCGCCGCCGGCATCGCCTGCAACGCGCTGTGGCCGCGCACCACGATCGCGACCGCCGCGGTGGAGTTCGCTCTGGGCGGTGCCGCCATGATGCGCCGCTCACGCAAGCCCGAGATCGTGGCGGACGCCGCCCACGTGATCCTCAACCGCCCGGCGCGCGAGTGCACCGGACAGTTCTTCATCGACGACAGTGTCCTGTACGAGGCCGGGGTGCGCGACTTCGGGGTCTACAGCGTCGAGCCGGGGGCCACGCTGCTGGCGGACCTGTTCATCGATCGCAGCGCGAGCGCACCGCCCGGAGTGACGCTCGAGTTCCTGCGCTGAAACGAAACGACGCCCCTCATGAGTCCCCCACTTGCCGTGAATCGCCGCATCGTGCTCGCGCGCCGCCCCAAGGGCGCCCCGAGCGCTGAGGACTTCCGCCTCGAGAGCGAGCCGGTGCCGGTGCCAGGTCCCAACCAGGTGCTGCTGCGCACGCGCTATCTGTCCCTCGATCCCTACATGCGCGGCCGCATGAATGAGGGGCGCTCGTACGTGGCGCCCGTGGCGCTCGGCGCGCCCATGACCGGGCAGACGGTGAGCGTGATCGAAGACTCCCACAACTCCGCCTTCAAGGTGGGTGAGCTGGTGCTCGCCAACGTCGGCTGGCAGGACTACGGCCTCTCCGACGGGCGCGATCTGGTCCGGATCGATGCCGCGATGCCGCGGCCGTCGTATGCCCTCGGAGTGCTCGGCATGCCCGGGCTCACGGCTTACGTGGGATTGCTGGATATCGGACAGCCCAAAGCCGGCGAGACGGTCGTCGTGGCTGCCGCCACCGGCGCGGTCGGATCGGTGGTGGGGCAGATCGCCAGGATCAAGGGGTGCCGTGCCGTGGGTGTGGCCGGCGGCCGCGAGAAGTGCGAGTACGCGCTCAAGACGCTGGGGTTCGATGAGTGCCTCGATCACCATGAGGCCGAGCTGCCCCGGCGCCTCGCGGCTGCCTGCCCCAAGGGCATCGATGTGTATTTCGAGAATGTCGGTGGCGCGGTTCTCGGCGCGGTGCTGCCGCTGCTCAACATCGGGGCGCGGGTGCCGCTGTGCGGCCTCATCGCCTGGTACAACCTCGACAAGCTCCCCGAGGGGGGCGACCGCACGCCGCTGCTGCTGACGACGGTGCTGCGCCAGCGGGTGAAGGTGCAGGGATTCATCATCTATGACCATTACCAGCGCACCCCGGCCTTCCGACACGACATGAGTGGATGGCTGCACGAGGGCCGGGTGCACTACCGCGAAGAACTCATCGACGGCCTGGAGAGCGCTCCGCAGGGACTCATGGGGCTCCTGCGCGGGGAGAACTTCGGCAAGCTCATCGTGCGTGTGTCTTAGGTGACGCTCATGCAGGAAGAGGTCAAGGTCTCGTGGGTATTCGATGTCATCTCACCGTTCGCGTATCTGGCCTTCCCGCAGCTGTCGCGCCTGCCCGCCCACGTGAGCGTCGGGTTCGTTCCGGTGCTGTTCGCGGGCCTGTTGAAACATTTCGGGCAGCTGGGACCGGCGGAAATTCCCTCCAAGCGGCGCTTCACCTACCGCTTTGTCCTGTGGCGGGCGCGCCAGTTGGGACTGCCGATGCGCATGCCGCCGGCGCATCCTTTCAACCCGCTCCCCGCCCTGCGCCTGATCATCGCCGCGGGCAGCGATCGACGTGCCGCCGGGACCGTCCTGGACGCGGTTTTCCGCGAAGGGCGCGACGTGGCCGATCCGGCGGTCATCGCCGCGCTCGCGGCTGAGTTGGGCGTTGCGGACGTGCAGGCGGCTGTCGATGACAGCATGGTCAAACAGCGCCTGCGCGACAACACCGCCTGGGCGAGCGCGCGGGGTGTGTTTGGCGTGCCCACGCTGGTGATCGGCCAGGAGCTCTTCTGGGGGCACGACGCATTCGACATGGCGCTCGAGTACCTGCGGCATCCGGATGCCTTTCGCGATCCGCACATGCAGGCCGCGGACACTCTGCCGATCGGGGTGACGCGCAACCGGTGAGCGCACATACCGCGAGCGGGCATCGGTTAGGTCGACTAACAGGCGCTTCGGCTGTGAGCCTAAGCGCCCGCGGCCTGACGCGTGACGGATGCGCGGGCGCTGCCCTTGGCCCAGGCGTGCAGCAGCTGCACCTGCAGGCGCAGCTGCTCGATCTGCCGGGGCGCCGGCCAGTCGCTGGCGTTGGCTACCGCGCTGGCGGTGAGTCCGTTGATGAAGGTGACCAGCGAGCGCAGCACCTGTTCGCGCTTGGCGGCTGACCACTGCGACCACTCCGGCCAGCACTGCGCCAGGCAGCGCTCGAACAGACGCAGGTACTCGCGGTGCACCCAGGTGTTGATGCGCTTGAGGCGCTTGTCGGTGCTGACCTGTCCCCAGAAGGTGGTCCAGAACGCGCACTCGGTGCGCCGATGCTCATCAACCGGCAGGGCCTCGGTGAGCAGCGCCAGCAGATCCGGCCGGGCGGTGGCCGCCACCGGCTGTGTCAGGCGCTCGTCGATGCGCCGCAGAATGAGCCGCAGGGCGGCGATGATGATGTCCTGCTTGGTATCGAAGTAGTGCGCCAGCATGCCGGTGGTGTAACCGGCCGCGCGTGCGATGCGTACCATGCTGGCCCCATCGAAACCGTGTTCGGCCACCACCCGACAGGCGACCAGGGCAATTTCGTCGCGCCGCTGCGCATGATCGACGATCTTGGGCATGAGGCGATGGTACTGGCAATTACGCGCTCTGGGCAGTTGCGGCGTCGTCCGGATCGAGGCCGATGTCCGCGGCGGCCGCCCGCTGTCTGTCTAAATGCAGGTCGATCGAGCGGCAGGCGAGCAGGTAGACGCCGGCGGCGACCGGCAGGCCCACCAGCATGGCGATATCCGCGCCGCCCAGAGCCCGTGCAATCGGCCCGGTGTACATCCCGGAGCTGAAGAACGGGATCATGACGACAAAGCCCACCACGTAGGCGACGAGGCCACGCCAGTTCCAGTGCCCGTACATGCCGCTGGGATTGAAGATCTCGCGGATCGAGTAATGGCCGCGGCGCACGACGTAGAAGTCGATGAGGTTTATCGCCGTCCAGGGAGTGAACAGGTACAGCAAGAGCGACAGCAGATCCTCGAAGCGGTTGACGAAGTTGCTGGAAGAGCCGAGCGCGATGAGGTTGCTCACCACGAACGCCACCGCGAGACTCGCCAGGCGCTTGCCTACCGTGCAGCGCAGCTGCCTCACCGTGTCAGCGCAGCTCAGCAGCGTCAGGGAGGCGCCGTAGAAGTTCAGGGCCGATATGGTGATCAGGCCGAGCAGCGCCCCCACCAGCAACACCTTGCCCAGGCCGGGAAGCACCAGGTCTGCGGCGTGCTGCATGGCGGCGGCGACATCGAGCGTCGGCGCCGCGGCCGCGGCGACCGTGCCGACCAGCATCATCCAGGCGCCACCGACGAAAGCCCCGAGGTAGGTCCACCAGAATGACGCCCGTACCCCGACGTCGCGCGGCAGGTAGCGGGAATAGTCCGACACATAGATCGACCAGCTCAGCTGGTAGGACGCCGCAGCGAACAGCTGTGCCAGGAACGGCACGCCGCGAAAACCCGCCGGATCCCACTGCGCAGCGGGGAACCTGAGGAGCAACAGCCCGCCGAGCGAGAACACCGTGAGGATGGCGATCATCAGGTAGGCGAAAGCGCGTTGCGCAAGATGGATCTTGTCGTAGCCGACCGCGGCGAGGCCGACCGCGCACAGTGCGAACAGGATTATGGCGGCCGGGGAGTTGGCTGAGACCGATGCGCTCAGTTGATGCAGCGCCTGGGCGGCGAGCACCTGGTTGAACGCGTTGAAGCCGATGTAGGCCACCAGGGCCACCGCCCACACCAGCAGCGCGCCGCTGTAACCGAACTGCGGCCGCGACTGGATCATCTGCGGCAGACCCAGCTGCGGCCCCTGGGTGGAGTGGAACGCCATGAAGAACGTGCCCAGCAGGCACCCCGCCAACACCGCGACAGTGGTCCACAGCAGGTTGCCGCCGAGGGTGATGCCGAGCACCCCGACGGCCAGGGTAGCGAGGTGCGCATCCCCGGAGAACCACACCGGCCACAGGTGCCAGACCTTGCCGTGCCGCTCGGCGAGCGGCACGTAGTCGATCGAGCGCCTTTCGATGAGCGTGCCGCTCATGGAAGCGAATGAGCTCGCGGCACGACCTCGTAGCCGGGGATCTTGGGCTCGTCGTCGACCATCTGAGGTGGAAATCCCTCCCCCAGCACCTGCACGCCGCAGGCGTCCTCGAGGCGCCGGATGATGTTCGGGGAGAATTCGCGCTCGCCGTAGCGGCGCGCAGCGTCCCTGAATATGCCGAGCACCAGAGCTGACAGCTCCAGCGGCACCTCGTGCTCCCTGGCGAGGTCATCGAACAGTCCCACGTCCTTGATGACCAGGTCCATGGTGAAGTTGATGTCGCGGCTGCCGTTCAGGATGAGCTGCGACTCGGTCTCATGCACGAACGAGTTTCCGGAGGAGATGCGGATGGCCTCGTAGGTCGTGTTCATGTCGAGGCCGGCCACCTTGGCGACGGTGAGCGCCTCGGCGAGGGCCGCAAGGTGCACCGTGCACAGGTAGTTGGTGAGGACTTTGAGCATGGAGGCTGAGCCGACGGGACCGGTGTGCAGGATCTTCTGACCGAGAATCGACAGCACCGGCAGGACACGCTCGAAGGCGGCGCGCGAGCCGCCGGCGAATATCGAGATGTTTCCGGTCGCGGCGCGGTGACAGCCGCCGGACACCGGGCAATCCATCGCGGTGGCGCCGCGCTCCTCGACGCGCGCGGCCAGGCGCCGCGCCTCGGCGTGATCGGTGGTGCTCATCTCGAGCCAGATCTTGCCCGGAGCAAGTCCGGCGAGAACCCCGTCGGGCCGCTCCATCACCTCTGCAGAAACCGCCGGCGAGGGCAGGCAGGTGATCACCAGATCGACGCCCGCGGCGAGCTCCCGGGGCGAGCTCGCCGCGCTTGCGCCACGGGCGACAAACGACGCCACGCGCTGCGGATCCAGGTCCCGCACCGTCAGCTCGATCCCGTGG
>DATGVL010000032.1:0-6816 GCA_035300445.1 Steroidobacteraceae bacterium | reverse complement strand
AGCTCGAGCAGCGGCAGGTGGCGGCGCAGGATCGTACCCGTGCCGCGGGTGTCTTGAGCGACCTGGAGCGCGAGCGGGAGCGGGCGCTCGGTTACTTCGAGTCGCTGCAGAGCGCCGAAGGCCGCCGGCAGATCCTCGAGGAGCTGCTGAGCGATCTGCAGCGCCAGGCCGATGAGCGCGAGCGCGAGCTGGCGCGCGTAGGGCGTGCGCTCGCCGGCCGCGACGCACAGGCGCGCGAGCTGCAAGCCGAGCTCGCACAGCGCACGGCGCGCCTCACACAGCTCGAGCAGCAGGTGAGCTCGTTCGAGGCGGCGCTGCCGCGGCGCGACACGCAGTTGCGCGAGACACGACAGGAGATGCACGGCCTGCAGGAGATGGTCACGGCGCTGCGCGCCCAGCTCGCCGCGGGTAGCGAGCGCCTGCGGACGCTGCAGGCCAGCGCCGAAGCGCACGGCAGCAGCGACTCACAACAGCAGGCCCAGCTGGCCCGGCTGCAGGCCGAGCGCGCGAGCCTGACCGCGGCGGTCGAGTCGGCGCGCGCCGCTACCCTGGCGGCGAACCAACAGGCCGCCGGGCACGGGGGCGCGCTCGAGCAGATGCGCAGCCGCAATGCGGAGCTGGAAGCGACGCTGACCGCCGAGCGGCGGCGTGTCGGGCAGCTCGAGGAGGAGCTGGCGACGGCGCGCCGGGACACGCAGGACTGGGGCAGCGCGCTGAGCAGCGCGCAGCAGGAGCGCAACACGCACCTCGCCAGCCTCGGCGCCGCCGAGGCGCGCGTGCGGGAACAGGAGGAGCGTGTCGCAGAACAGCTGGAGGCCGTGCGCGCACTGCAGGCCGACGCCGACACCAGCGCGGCCCGCGCCCGCGAGCTCGAGGGGGACCTGCGGGCAGCCGAGGACACCGTCAATCGTCTCGAGTCGGAGGCGCGCGCGCGCAACGCGCGCATCGAGGAGCTCGAGAAGGCCAATCATCAGTGGCGCACCACCCTGGAGGAGGCGCGCCATGGGGCAACCGACACCGCCGCCAACCAGGGGCTGCGCGATGCCGTCCACGAGGTAGCCGACACGCCCGCCGCTCCGGAGCCGGTACCCGAGGCCGCGGCGCGCCTGCTGGTCCACACCGAGGAGGGGCGCGAGGTGGTCCACGTTCTGGGCCGCAGAACCAGTATCGGACGTACTCCCGACAACGATCTGCAGATCGACGCCAAGTTCATCAGCCGCCACCACGCCGTCATTCTGGTGGGCCCGGTGCACAGCATCATCGAGGACCTCAACAGCACCAACGGTGTGTACGTCAATGGCCGGCGCATCACCCGCAACACACTCAAGGACGGCGACACGCTGCTCTTTGGCCGCGCGCAGTACCGGTTTGCCGTGCGCAAGAGCGGCGACAAACGCTGACAGCCGCCGCCACCACCGCTAAGCTTGGACGCTTTCCCGCCGGCGACCGCGAGACTGTCAGGTGGCGAGTCCCTACATCGAGAGAATCCTCAAGGCGCGCGTCTACGACGTCGCCATCGAATCCCCGCTGGAGGAGGCGGCGCGCCTCTCGCGGCGGCTCGGCAACCAGGTGCTGCTCAAGCGCGAGGACCTGCAGCCGGTGTTCTCGTTCAAGCTGCGCGGCGCGTACAACCGCATCGCCAACCTGTCGGAAGCGAGTGCGCGGCGCGGCGTGGTGTGCGCCTCGGCCGGCAATCACGCGCAAGGGGTCGCGCTCGCCGCCCGCCGGCGCGGCATTGCGGCGGTGATCGTCATGCCGCAGACCACCCCGCACATCAAGGTGCAGGCGGTGATCGACCTGGGCGCCGAGGTGCTGATCCACGGCGATGACTACGACAGCGCGTTCGAGCAGGCGCTGCGGCTGGCGCGCGAGCGCGAGCTGGTGTTCGTGCACCCCTTCGACGATCCCGACGTCATCGCCGGGCAGGGAACCATCGCGGTGGAGATCCTGCGCCAGAGCGGCGGCAATCTGGATGCGATCTTCGTGCCGGTCGGCGGCGGCGGGCTGCTGGCCGGCATCGCGGTATACGTCAAGTACCTGTACCCCGGCGTTAAAGTGATCGGCGTCGAACCGCAGGACGCCGCCAGCATGCACGACTCGCTCAAGGCGGGCCGGCGCGTCACCCTCGAGCGGGTGGGAATTTTCGCCGATGGCGTCGCGGTGCGCCGCGTCGGCGAGGAGACCTTTGCGCTGTGCCGCGGCCACGTGGACGAGATCGTGCTGCTCGGCACCGACGAGATCTGCGCCGCGATCCAGGACGTGTTCGAGGACACGCGCTCGATCGTCGAGCCGGCAGGCGCCCTGGCGGTCGCCGGACTGAAGAAGTACGTGGCACGCGAAGGCTGGCGCGGCAAGCGCCTGGTGGCGATCAACAGCGGCGCGAACATGAACTTCGACCGGCTGCGCCACGTCGCCGAGCGTGCCGATCTGGGCGGCGAGCGCGAGGCGCTGCTGGCGGTGGTGATTCCCGAGCGGCCGGGGAGCTTCCTGCATTTCTGCGAGGTGCTCGGGCGGCGCAGTGTCACGGAGTTCAACTACCGCTACGCCGCCGCGGATGGCGCGCAGATCTTCGTGGGTCTCGCGCTCAGCCAGGGCCGCGCGGAGAAGGACGCGGTCTTGCAAAGCCTGCGCGCCGCGGACTTCGCGGTCACCGACATGACCGATGACGAGATGGCGAAGCTGCACGTGCGCTATATGGTCGGCGGGCACGCGCGCGGCATACGCGATGAGCTGCTGTACCGCTTCGAATTCCCGGAGCGCCCCGGCGCCCTGCTGAAGTTCCTGCAGGCGATCGGCTCACGCTGGAACATCAGCCTGTTTCACTATCGCAACCACGGCTCCGACTACGGGCGGGTGCTGGCGGGCATCCAGGTGCCGCCGCCCGAGCGGCCCGATTTCCTGCAGCACCTGAACGAGCTGCACTACGCCTACGTGGAGGAGACCGCCAACCCCTCGTACCGGATGTTCCTCGGCGCCTGAGCCTGAGTTGGGCCTGCACCTGAGCGGCGGGCGTGTCTTCAGGTGCGCGGGGCCGCCCCGGCGCTCTCGTGCAGCCACTCGCGCCAGATCGCCAGCAGCACCGCGAGTATGACCGGGCCGACGAACAGGCCCACCAGCCCGAATGCGGCCAGTCCCCCGAGCACTCCGAACATCACCAGCAGGAAGGGGATCTCCGCCTCGCGGCTGATGAGGAACGGGCGCACGATGTGGTCCGTCCAGCCCATCACAATACTGCCCCAGATCAGAAGCCCAACACCCGCCACGGTGCTGCCCTTCAACAGCAGCCAGGCGACGACGCAGCCCCAGATCGTCGGCGCGGCGAACGGGATCAGCCCGGAGACGGTGGTGAGCGCCGCCAGAAATACCGGTGCCCCTGTGCCGGCGACCCAGTAGCCCAGTCCCACCAGTACGCCCTGCACCACGGCCGCCAGCACCAGGCCGTAAACCACGGCCTTCACGGTCTGCCCGATGGCCTCCAGGTAGTGGTGCACGCGCGGACCGAGCACTTGCTCGAGGCCGCGGGTGAGCTGTGTGGCAAGTCGCTCCCCGTCGCGGTAGAGGAAGAACAGGCTCACCACCGCCAGCAGCAGCTTCACGGCCTCGCGGCCGATGCCGCCGATCACGCGCGCGATCTGATTGAAGGAGTGATCGGTGACCTTGCGCAGCTCCTCGCCCAGCACTTGTGGGTCGTGGGCGGCGCGCGTGGTCAGATCCAGCAGCTGCGCCCCGATCCACGGCAGCTTCAACACCGCCGGGGGCAGCTGCACGCCGCCGGCGAGCAGTGTCTGAGTCTCGCGCCAGGCATGGGCGAGCTCGACGCGCAGCACTACGGCGAGCCATGCCAGCGGCGCGACGACCGCCGCGGTCATCGCGCTCGTCATCAACAGCGCGGCGACCGTGGTGTGTCCGCGGCACTTGTGGCGCAGCCACCGGTACGCGGGCCAACTGACGAACGCCAGAATTCCCGCCCACACCAGCGGGACGATGAACGGGTCCATGACGCGAAAGCCGAGCAGCACGACCGCCGCCAGCAGCGCCGCGATGATCAGGCGGCGCAGCCACGGGGCGGATATCAGGTCTTCCATCGTGTTGGCGATCATGCCACGCGCGCGGGGAGTATGTTGCTCTTGACGCCGCACAGGCCCCGCAGGCACGCTTCGCGACGGCGTGAGGTGTCCGTTGCAACGCATGCGGGGCGAAGGCTGTGACCGCGTGCGGTGGAACGGTTAAACGGGAAGTCCGGTGCGGATTCGTCCAAAGCCGGCGCTGCCCCCGCAACGGTAATCGAGATCAGGCGGATCACACGAGCCACTGCGCCCTCTGAAGGGCGCGGGAAGGCGATCCGCCGGAGCCTTGCTCCTGCTCGAAAGCCCGGAGACCGGCCTTAACGTTGACCGATGGGCGTCGCGGCGGGCGAAGCTGGTCCGGCGGTACGCCTCGCTTACCGCGCGCTTGCCAGCTTCTGAAGCCACGACCCCTCGGGCACGGGTGTGTGCAGCTTCAGGAGCTTTGCCCATGACAACAGGTCTCACCGTGCGCCGCGCGCTCGGCAGCGCCGCGCTGCTGGCGCACGCAGCTTTCCCCGCCTGGTCCGGCACCGGCCTGGATCGCGCATCCGATGCGGATGCGTTGCAGACCATCGTGATCAGCGCGACCCGCATTCCCACCCCTGAGCTGGAGCTGGCGAGCAGCGTCACCGTGGTCACGGGGGATGACATCGCGGCGCGCCAGGAGCGCACCTTTGCGGCGGTGCTCAGGGACATTCCCGGCCTCAACGTGGTGCAGCAAGGCGGCCCGGGTGCCGAGACTTCGGTGTTCATGCGTGGCACCAATTCCAATCACACCAAGGTCCTGGTGGACGGCATCGATGTCAGCGATCCGAGCAATGCCAACGCGGCGTTTGATTTCGGGCAGTTGCTGACGCAGGACATCGAGCGCGTTGAAGTGCTGCGCGGCCCGCAAAGCGGACTGTACGGCTCGGACGCCATCGGCGGAGTGATCAACGTGATCACCAGGGCGGGCTCGGGGCCGATGAAACTCTCGGCCTCGGTCGAGGGTGGCACCTTCGACAGCCTCAACCAGACCGCGGGTGTCAGTGGATCGCAGGAGGCCTTCCATTACAGTGCCAACGTCGCCCACCTGCACAGCGGCTCGACGCCGGTCACCCCGCTCGACCTGCTGGCCCCCGGTGAGCAACGCCATAACGATTACTACGACAACTTCACGGTCTCCAGCAGGCTGGGATTCGATCTCACACCGGACTTCGATCTGGGCCTGGTCACGCGCTATACCAACACCCATCTGCACTATACGGGCGAGGACTACAGCACCTTTCCCGCTCTGCCGGCCGCGCAGCAGAGCGCCAGCGACACCGATGAGTACTACGGGCGCGCCAGCGCGCATCTGGTGTCGCTGGAGGGTGGCCTCAATCAGACCCTCGGCGTCGCCTTCACCCGCAACCGCACGGCGACGCTGCAACCGCAGACTGCGGAAAGTCTCAATACCGGCGAGCGGGTCAAACTCGACTGGCAGGGCGCCGTCAGAGTCTCCAGTGCGCAGTCCGTGCTGCTCGGTCTGGAGGATGCACGTGATGAGATCAGCGCGCCGCTCTCGGCGAGCGTCCGCACCGCATCGGCTTACGTGGAGCTGCAGTCGCGACTCGGCCAGCACTGGTTCTCGGCCCTCAACGCACGCTACGACGACAACGATCGCTTTGGCGGCAAGGTGACCTACCGCATCGCGCCGACCTGGGTGAGCTCCGAATCCGGCACCAAGCTCAAGGCCAGCGTCGGCAGCGGGTTCAAGGCGCCGACGCTCGGTGAGCTGTTCCAGAGCTTTCCACCGTTCTTCTTCGCAAACCCGGATCTCAAGCCCGAAAGCAGCGTGGGCTACGACCTCGGAATCGAACAGGGGCTGGGCGGGGGCGTGGTCCGGGTCGGGGCCACCTGGTTCTACAATCGCATTCGCGACCTGATCACGGCCGACCTCACTGGAACCACGTACGCCAACGTCGGGCGGGCGAGCACGGATGGGGTCGAGAGTTTCGTGGCGTACCAACCGGTGAGGCAGCTGAGCTTGCGGCTGGACTACACCTATACGCAGGCGACCGACGACGTGCTGCATGAGGAGCTGCTGCGTCGCCCGAAGCACAAGGGCAACCTCAATGCGACCTGGCGGGCGAGCGATGCGCTGCTGCTCAACGCCAGCGTCCTCACGGTCAGCAGCTGGGTGGACGGCAACCGCGACTTTTCGATCCCGCGCCTGGATGCGCCCGGGTATACCACGGTGAATCTCGCGGCGAGTTTCGATGTCAGCCGGCAGTGGGCCGTGTTCGGGCGCATCGACAATCTTCTCGACCGGCACTACGAGAATCCAGTCGGGTTTCTGCAGCCGGGCATCGGGGTATTTGCCGGCATCAGGACGCAGCTGTAGTGGCATGCCGCAGCGGCGGGAGCGGTGTCGGGACCGCCGCGCCCACAGCGAAGTGATAGTCTTGGGCTCATGAGCGAGCCGCACACCAGTCCTGCCTCCGGCGCCGCACCTACGGAGAGCGAGCGCACCTGGGGCATGCTCGCGCACCTCTCGGCCCTGGGGGGGCTCGTCATTCCGCTGATCGGCAACGTGTTGGGGCCGCTGCTGGTCTCGATCGCCCGGTCTGATCAGTCGGTCTTCGTAGCCGCGCACGCCAAGGAAGCTCTCAACTTCAACATCTCGGTCACCCTCGCAGCGCTCGTGTGCACGCTGCTCATGCTGGTGTTCGTCGGCTTCCTGCTGGGCAGCGCGCTGTTCATCGCCTGGCTGGTCATGACACTCATC
>DATGVL010000031.1:0-5008 GCA_035300445.1 Steroidobacteraceae bacterium | reverse complement strand
CAACGCTTCGACAGCCGCGACCGACGCCTCGGCAGCCGCGCCCCTCGCTTCGACGACGACGGCCGCGCCCGACGCATCAACGGCCGCGACGAACAGCTCAACACCGGCGCCGGCTGCCGCCGCGCTCGATGCTGCACCGACGCAGCTTGCGGGACTTGCGCCGGATCAATACGGAGACCTGTTCGATCGGATGCGGGCAGGCTTCAAGCTCGAGGACGGGACCGATCGGCGTGCGGTCGATCAGCAGCTGCGCTGGTACGCCTCGAACCCGGAGTATCTGCAGCGTGCCTTCGGACGGGCGGACCTGTACCTCTATCAGATCGTCACCGAGCTGGAGCGCCGCGGTATGCCGCTCGAGCTGGCGCTCCTGCCGGTGGTGGAGAGCGCCTTCGAGCCGTACGCCTACTCGCGCGCCCGCGCTTCGGGACTGTGGCAGTTCATTCCCGGTACCGGCTCGCGCTATGGCCTGAAGCAGGACTGGTGGTACGACGGCCGGCGCGACATCGTGGAGTCCACGCGCGCAGCCCTCGACTACCTGCAGCGCCTGCACGATGAATTCGACGGCGACTGGCTGCTGGCGGTCGCCGCGTACAACTGCGGTGAAGCGATGGTGGAGCGCGCCGTGGACATGAACCGCGCCGCCCACCGTCCGGTGACCTTCTGGGAGTTGTGGCTGCCGGGGGAGACGCGCGCCTACGTGCCCAAGCTCCTGGCGATGAAACGCCTGGTGCGGGATCCTGAGACTTATGGGCTCGAGTTCAGCCCCATTCCGAATTCGCCCTACTTCACACGCGTCGCCACCCACAGCCAGCTCAACCTGAAGCTCGCGGCGGAAATCGCCGGCATCAGTCCCGAGGAGCTCTACGAACTCAACCCGGCCTTCCATCGCTGGGCGACCGATCCCGCGGGTCCGAATTACCTGCTGCTGCCGGTGGATGCCGCAGACGTATTCGCCGAGAACCTCGAGCAGCTCAGCGCCGATCAGCGTCTCGGGGTCACTCATTACGGCGTGAGGCACGGTGACTCGATCGCCTCCGTCGCGCGCAAGTTCCACACCAGCGTGAACGTCATCCGCGAGCTGAACGACCTGCCGACCGGCGGGCTCGCCGTGGGGGATGACTTACGCGTGCCGAGCGCGGTCCCGGAGCTGCCCGCCAAGGTCATGCTGGCCGCCGCGCGCGTCGATGGGCACGGCCGCTCGGTGCGCCGTGCGCACGTGCAGGTCGTGCGGCGCGGGGAGTCGCTGTGGACCATCGCCCGCCGCAACGGCATGAACGTGAACACGCTGGCGAGCCTGAACGGGATGCACCCGAACGACGCCCTGCGCGCCGGGCAGCGCATCCGGCTGACCTCCGGCTCATCCGGCGGCTCGGGGCGCTCGGGCGCACACCGGCGGCTCTTCTACACGGTGCGCGAGGGCGACACCGTCACGCAGATCGCGCGGCTCTTCCAGTGCAGCGTCCCGCAGCTGCTCGCCTGGAATGGCCTGAGCTCGGGCTCGCATCTGCACGCCGGGCAGAAGCTGCGCATCCGTCTGCACACGCGCCACCACTAGCGCTCTCGCGATCCGCGCTACTTCCGGCATAATCCGCGCCGGGAGGTTTCAGCATGGGATTTCTCGCCGGCAAGCGTGCATTCATCGTCGGGGTTGCGACCGATCGCTCCATTGCGTGGGGCATCGCGCAGGCGATGCACCGCGAGGGAGCCGAGCTCGCCTTCTCTTACGTCAACGACAAGATGAAAGAGCGCGTCGAGCCGCTGGCGCAGTCGCTCGGATCGCACCTCACCATGCCGCTCGACGTCACGAGCGATGCCCAGAGCGATGCCGCCTTCGAGCGGCTCAAACGCGAATGGGGTGAGCTCGATATCCTCGTGCACGCGGTGGCGTACGCGCCGCGCGAGGCGCTCACCGGAACGTTCCTGCAGGCCACGACCCGCGAGTGCTACCGCATAGCGCATGACGTGTCGAGCTACAGCCTGATCGCCCTCGCCCAGCGGGCGCAGCCCTTGATGGCGGGCCGCCGCGCGGCGCTCCTCACGCTGACCTATCTCGGCGCCGTACGCTCGATTCCCGGCTACAACGTCATGGGTCTCGCCAAGGCGAGCCTGGAGGCGAACGTACGCTTCCTGGCCGCCGACTTGGGTCCTCAGGGCGTGCGCGTCAATGCCATCTCGGCGGGCCCGATCAAGACCCTCGCCGCCGCGGGCATTCCCGGGTTTCGTAAAATGCTGAGCCGCGTGGCGGAAGTCGCGCCGCTGCGCCGCAACGTGACCCTCGAGGATGTGGGTAATGCCGCCGCCTTCCTGTGCTCGGATCTGGCGGCGGGCATCACGGGAGAGATTCTCTACGTCGACAGCGGCTTCAGCACGGTCGGCATGAGCTTCCCGCTCGAGGCCGAGGGCTAAGCCTACTCGAAGGCCTTGGGGTTCTTGCGCACGTCCGCGGTGCGCCGCACTTCCTCGACGTAGGCCATGGCCTCATCGGTTCCCAGGCGCTCGGCTTCCTGCAGAGCGCGGTCCCCCAGCGTCCGCGGATCGTGCGCGGCGGCGGTGCGCGCGCGGGTCACCGCCACCACCGCCACTCCGCCGTCGCCGAGAGCCAGCGCGCGGTAGAGCGGCTTGCCGGTGGGGCGCGGGGCTGCGAACACCGCATCCCGGACCGGCGCAGGGATCGAGGGATCGCGGCGGCCGACGAAGTGCGCGGGGTCCGCGGTCACTTTCAGCTCCTGCGCCAACGCCTCGAAGGACATCCCGCCCTCGAGCTTCTCGCGTGCGGCGTCTGCGGCCTTGCGGGCGGCCTGCGTGCCGCGTTCCCGGATCAGGGTGGCGGCGATACTCTCGCGCACCTCTGCCAGGGGCTTGGGTCTGGGCTTGCTGTGCTCGAGCACCTTCACGATGACCAGACGGTCATCCCCGAGCAGCACCGGTCCCCCGAGGCGGCCGACGGGCAGCGGTGGATCAGCGAACACCAGAGCCTGCAGCGCCGGCGCGGCACCCAGCGGCGGTGCGCCCGCGTCCTTGAGAAAGCTCGCCACATCCCCCGTCAGCAGGTTGTATTGCTGCGCGAGCGAGGCGAGATCAGCACCCGGCTCGGCGGCCCGCGCCTGCAGCTGCTCCTGAACCTCACCGAAGCGATCGGTCGCGCGGTCGCGGCGCAGCTGCGCCTCGAGATCGCTACGCGCCTCCTCGAAGGATTTGCTCTTGCCGGCCTGGACCTCATCCAGACGGATGATGTGATAGCCGAACTGCGTCTTCACCGGGCCCTTGATCTCGCCCACCGCCATGCCGAAGAGCGCATCCGCAAAGGGCGCGACAAAGCTGCTGCGCTCCGCCCACCCCAGATCCCCGCCGTTGTGCGCGGAGCCTGGGTCCTGGGAGTACTGCTTCGCCAGCTCGCCAAAGTCCTTGCCCGCCTTCGCCTGTGCCAGGACCTGCTGCGCCTGCGCAAGGGCTGCGGCGTCGTCCTTGCCGGTGATGAGAATGTGCCGCGCGTGGCGCTTCTCGGGCACTTCCAGCCGGCTCTTGCTCTTCTCGTAGGCGGCGTGCAGATCCGCATCGCTCACCGACTGCTGCGCGGCAAGTGCCTCCAGGCGCAACTCCGCGTACTGCAGGTGCGCGGACTCGGGCGTCATGTATTGCCCCTGGTGAGCCTGGTAGTACGCCTGCACGGCGGCCTCATCGACACCGGCAGTGGACTTGAACCGATCCACGGGCAGCACGAGGTAGCGCACTTCGCGCTCCTGCTCCTCCAGATCGGTGAGGCGCGTCAGCTCGACTGGGGTGAGAAAATCCGACGCCCGGATGCCGCCCTGGAGCTGCACGCGCTGCACGGAGGTGCGCAGGTCCTCTTCGTAGGCCTGGAGCGAGATCCCCGCCTGGGCGAGCGCCGCCTTGGCGGCCTCGGGAGAATACTGGCCGGCGACCTGGAACGCCTGCTCGCTGTGCACCGCCTCGCGCAGCGCGTCCTGACTGACGCGGTAGCCCAGATCGCGCGTGCGCTGCACGAGCAGCGCCCTGCCGATCAGGCCCTCCAGCACCTGGTCCTGCAGCTTGTTGCGCAGCTCCGGGGGGATGTCCGCCCCGCCCAGGCGCTGCTGCCACTGCGTCTGCTGGCGCAGCCACGCCTCACGCGCCTCCTCGAGGGAGATCTTGCTCCCGTTCGCCTCGGCGGCGTAATTGGAGCCGCCGAAGCTGAGGTTCACCACGCCGTACGCGCCCCAGGCGGCGAACACCAGCGCCAGTGCACCCAGCACTATGTACGCGAGCCACTTCTGGCCCTTGAGACTGTCTCCGATCTTCTGAAGCATGATGAGGCTGTCGTTTCGAAGAATCTGGCGGAGCGGACGGGACTCGAACCCGCGACCCCCGGCGTGACAGGCCGGTATTCTAACCAGCTGAACTACCGCTCCGAATTTGGGGGGCCGAATGCTAACGGATTGATCAATAAGGCTACAAGCAGTTTCGCTGCGGCGGGCCCACCTGCGGGAACTGAAGCCTGAGGGGCGGCGGCACCGGGCCGGAGGTGCCATCCCGCCGGGAGGCCGTGAGCTCACTTAACCCGCCCTGAACCGGTCAACCAATCTGAGTCTTGAGCGCTGTGCACTCTACGTCCGAAGCGGCGCGGGCATGGTCAGCTCGTCGCCAACTTAAGACACGTCGCGCTCGGCGATCACTGAGGCACAATGACGCTGGGTTCTGTGAGGATGTATTCATGAAGCTGATCCGCACCGTTGTCTGTTCGCTCGTTCTCGCCCTGAGCGTCGCCGCGCCCGCCTTCGCGGCACTGGGCGGGGACACTACTTCCGTACAGGCTGACCTGGCCAAGATGAAGGGCGCGCTGCGCGTCACTTCGACTAGGGGATTCACTGTGCACGAGATCACGACCTCTAACGGCGCGGTGGTGCGCGAATACATCTCGGCCGCTGGCAAGGTGTTCGCCGTCAGCTGGCGCGGCGCGGGAATCCCGGACCTGCGCCAGATGCTGGGGGACTACTACGGACAGTACGCG
>DATGVL010000030.1:0-11823 GCA_035300445.1 Steroidobacteraceae bacterium | reverse complement strand
GCTGCCATGCGAAGGACTTCAAGCCCGCAGCGCACCCCAGGACCATCAAGGGTGTCACCTACACCGCCAGTGAGCTGGCCAACTGCAGTGGTGCCTGCCACGTCTACAGCGATACGACGCAGTCAACAATTACAAGGAGTCAGCCCGGACCGCATCATCGGGTCTCGGATGCGACGTTCCATCACTGAGATCTGCCTGGGGCCGGACTCGAACCGGCATGGGGTTTCCCCCAAGGGATTTTCATACCACTACAGCTTTCGCTGCTGCACGCATTCGCGTGCATTTGTGGTCTGGACTTTACCTTTGCCGTCCCGTAAACACTCGTTTTGTGCGCACGGATTAGGCAGGGGCCGTCAAGTCTCTACACTTTCCCTGGCCGGGCATGAGACGAGAGCTCGCATCGCAGTAAGCGTTCGACCAGGACTTAGCTCGGTATTGCAGGCACCTTGACGTGCTCCTGTTCCACCGAATTTGACCCCATTCACGCCGGCCGTTTCCGCGCCGGGTGCTCAATTTTCTCAAGTCCCTTGCGTCTACCGATTTCGCCACCCAGGCATGGGTTGCGAGCGGAATTGTACAGAAAGGCGGTCGTACAACGCAGTGATCAGTTAGACAGAGGATCTCCTATTAGCGCTAAGCGACTGAATTTGCAAGCGTCGTGCGGGTCGGCGCGAGGATGGCGACAGAGGTATGCAGGACGCGGCTGCACGTCCCGCTCGCTAGCACGCACGCGAGCCCGGTGATCTCGGCGCGGTCGTTGATGTCACCGCTGGTCAGATTCCCCCCAGCGTGCCGGTGTCATATTCGGACGCCGAAGGCCGCAGATTCAGGTCCGAATATGGCGGGTCGCGAGTCGCGGCCTCAGGCGTTCTTGAGCAGGTCGGCGATGGCCGTGAAGGCGCGCGCCCGGGCTACGTCCGCAGCGCTGGCCTTGTTTTTGTTGCGCAGCCGCGTGCTGGCGCCGGCGCTCAGCAGGCGCTGCACCAGAGCCGTATTGCCGTTGCGGCTGGCGATGATGAGGGCCGTGTCGCCGAACTCGTTCTGCGTGTCCTTGTCGACGTGCTGGGCGAGCAGCTTCTCGGCCACCTCCACCGCGCCCGCGTTCACCGCAAGCAGCAGCGCGGTATCGCCGCGCACGGTGCGCGCCTCGAGCCGCGGGCCCTTGGCGAGCATGAGATCCACGATCCCAGTGGCCCCGGCAGCGCAGGCGGCCGCGAACGCGGTTTCCCCGGCGGTATCGGCGTGGTCGACGCCGGCACCATGCTGCAGGAGCAGCCGGGCGGCCTCGAGCTTGCCGGCATGTGCCGCATACCACAGCGCGGTGCGACCCGCCTTGTCCACCCCTTCCGTGGCGGCGCCGGCGTCGAGCAGCCGCCCCAGCGAGTCCGAGTCGGTAGTCTGCGCCACCAGCATCAGCGCGCTGGTGCCGTGCTCGTCACGGACATCGGGCTGCGCGTGCGCCGCGAGCAGCGCCCGCAGGATGCCGCCGTGCCCGGCCTTGGCAGCCGCGAGCACCGGCGACTCGGGATCCTCCCGACGACCCTCCGGGGAGACACCGTGCGCCAGCATGCTAAGGACAATGTCTTCCCGGCCGACGCGTACGGCGTGGAGCAGCGCCGAGTTGCCGCGCCGGTCCGGGCGCGTGGCCTGCGCACCCGCGGCGAGCAGAGCCTCCACGGACGATGAAGTGCCGGCGAGCACTGCGACCGTCAGGATCGGCAGGCCGTCGGAAGTGGTCGCATTGGGGTCCGCGCCGCGTTCGAGCAGCGCGTGCAGCAGCTGCGGGCCATCACGACTGGCGCCGACCGCCAGATCCGGCCAGCCGGCGTACAGATCGTGCTGGGCTCTCTGCACGGAAGTGGGCGGGCTCTCCGACACGATGGCGCTGCGGTGCAGGGCCGTCGCACCTTTCTCGCGCAGCCGCGCGACGACGTCGGCGGCGCCCCTCACCTCGGCAAAGTCGAGGGCCGACCAGTCCTGCACGTCGCGCGGCGCGACGCTCGCTCCGGCGGCGAGCACACGATCGACCACGGCGAGTCGGCCGCTCATCGCGGCATACATCAACGCCGTGTTGCCGCTTCGATCAGCCGCACCGAGGTTGGGGTGCCCCGCGAGCAGGGCTTCGACGGCTGCCAGCTCGCCCGCGCGCGCCGTCAGCATCAGGGGCGTCACGCCATGCTCATCGGCCGCGTCAACCGGTGCGCCGCGCCTAATGAGCAGCGTCACGGCCGGCGCCGAGCCCGCCTCGGCAGCGCGCGCCAGCGCGCCACGCCCGAACTCGTCGCGCGCTGACACCAGCGCCGGATCCGCAAGGACCTCGAGGCTCGGCACGTCACCGTCGGCAGCGGCAAGCCATAGCGCTTCGCGTCTGACCCCGGGATCCTTCAGCTGCGCAGCCGGCAGCAGACTCGAGGGTGGCTGCTGCGCCGTGGCCGCCCCGGCCGCCGCCGTCGGTGCGCTGAAACCAAGCTGGCGTGCGCGCGCCAGCCAGTGCTCCGCAGCTTGTGGATCGGGCGGGTCGGATTCGGCGAACAGGTTCGCCAGGCTGAAGGCGGCGCGCGCATTGCCCTGGCCGGCGGACTTCTCGAGCCAGCCCCTGGCCTGCGCAGCATCGCGCGGTCCGTTCACCCCGTTGAGATAGAACACCGCCAGCAGGTACTGCGCCTCGGGGTTGCCGGTGCCGGCCAGCTTTTGCAGCGCCGTCGCGGCCTCGGCGAACTTCTTGAGGCGGATGGAGGTCTTCACGCCCTCGAGCGGATCGGCGGGCCGTGAGAAATGTCCCGGGGCCGCAAGCGCTGCGCCCACCGCCAACACGCCGATTACGGCGCCGATCACGGCAAGAAACGCCTGCCTACGCCGTGCCACGTTTCGTTTCGACCGTGATACCCACACGCTTCAGGAAATCCGAGGGCAATACCCCGCCCGCGCTCACGATGACCGCGTCGTTGCGGACCTTGGAGACCCCGCCGTCCCCTTCAATCGCCACCGACTCCGTCTCGATCTGCTTCACGCTCGACTTCATCATGACCTTGAGGGTACCGGTCTTGGCCGCCGCATTGATGCGCTCGCGATTGCGCGCCTTGGCGCGGTCGAACTCCGCCCCGCGATAGGACAGCACCACGCCGCCCCCGCCGGATTCGGCGATGCTCGCGGCGGCCTCGAGCGCGCTGTCCCCGCCGCCGACCACCAGCACGTGCTGACCCTTGTACTGTTCCGGGTCGATCAGCCGGTAGACCACCTTGGACATCTCCTCGCCGGGCACCCCGAGCTTGCGCGGCGTGCCGCGCCGGCCGATCGCCAGCAGAACGCTGCGCGTGGGGTAGGTGGCGCGGTTGGTCTTGACGATGAAGCCGTCGTCCGCACGGGCGCCCGCACGGGTGATTTCCTCGACACGCTCAGTGTAATTGATCTTCACGCCGGTCTTGCGCTCGGCATCCTTCCAGAATTCCAGCAGCGCCTCCTTGCTGGTCTGACGGAAATTGACCTTGCCGAGGAGCGGCACCGTCGCCGGCGCGGTCATCACCAGCTTGCCGCGCGGATACTGAAAGACCGCGCCGCCGAGGGCTTCCTGCTCGACCGTCACGTAGCGCATGTTCTTCGACTTCGCGGTCAGCGTGGCGGCAAAACCGGAGGGACCTGCGCCGACGATCACGAGGTCAAGCTCCTGGCCCACCGCGCGCCGCCTCTCGGCGATCGCTTCGACCGCCTGTCGTCCCTGCTCCAAAGCGTTGCGGATCAGCCCCATGCCGCCCAATTCACCCGCGACGAAAATGCCCGGCACCGTGGTTTCGAATTTCGGCGTCAGGACGGGAATGTCGATGCCGCGACGCTCGCTGCCGAATACCAATGTGATGGCATTGACCGGACAGGCCGTCTTGCACGCCCCGTGGCCGATACAGTCCCCGGGACTCACCAGCGCGGCGCGCCCGTCGACCATGCCCATGACCGTGTGGTGCGCCTGCTCCGGACAGGCCTTGACGCACGAGGCGCAGCCGATACAAACGGCGGGATCAATAACGGGGTGAAGCGACGCCGGTTCCGCCGCACCGGTGCTCTCCAGCGCCTTGAGACTCTGACGCTCGAGGCGCCGCCGCCGGCGAACGTGCCACACGAGCAGCCACAGGCATGGCAGCGCGTATATAAGGTAGACCGCCAGTGAATTCATTGAAGCAGCACCACACCGGTTGCGCCGCCGTGGACACGGCGCGGCACGTTCGCCCCGATCAACCGGGGGTGTGCCATTGGACACGTGGTCGGGACACTAACTCTGTGACGAGACTCACAGGAATGGGGCTTTCCCCTACTTGTATCAAAGTGCACGGCTGCGCACTCTAGCAGTCAATCGGAACGCTTGTAATTGCCTGTTTTCTCCGGCGTTTTTGTCGGTAGTTGGAGACAGGATGTCGGCAGCCTGAGACATTGTTACCCGCGCGCGGATCGTGTGTATTGTCACATCCGCGCGCGCCGTGTGCGCTCGTGGCCTGACCATCCTAAGGGGAGCTTTCATCGCTATCTTCTGGTTCATCGCAGGAGCGTTAGTTGGGGCCGGTGCGGCTCTGGTCGCTATCCCCCTGTGGCGCGGCGCGCTCGCTCTCGGGCGCGCGCGGCTCCGCTACGGTCTTGCCGCCGCGTTCGTCGCAACGTTTGCGGGCGCCGCGGCGATCATCTATGTCGCAATCGGCTCGCGCCACACCCTCGCCAGCCGGCCGGCCGCTGCGGCCATCGTGGCGCCGGCCGCCGAGTCCGCCGCCGGCGCAGACGCGAAATCAGGCCCCGCGAAATCGATGGAGGCGGAAGTCACCGCGCTCGAGGCGCGTCTGACGCGCGGTGGCGGCACGGCGGATGACTGGACCCTCCTCGCCAAGGCGTACGACTTCCTGGGTCGTCCCGACGATGCCCGCCGCGCACGGGCGCGGGCCGCCAACCCCGCCGCCGGGGTCGTAACCCAGATGAGCGTCGGGGCACTGGTGGCCGCGGCGAGTGCGACCGAGACGCGCTCCGCCCAGTCCCCCACTGCAGCGGCTGCCCCCGCGGCATCGGTTGCCGAGCTGGAGCAGCGGGTCAAGACAAAGCCGCGTGACGTGCAGGGGTGGCTCGCGCTCGCCGACCTGCACCGTGCCGAGCACGACAACCGTGCCGCACGCGATGCCCTGGAGAAGGTCGTGGCGTTGAAGGGCATGACTGCCCAGTCGTGGGCGGATTACGCGGATGTGCTCGCCTCGCTCGCCGGGGGCTCGCTCACCGGCGCTGCGGGCAGCGCCATCGACAGCGCGCTCGCTGTGGATCCGAGCAACACCAAGGCGCTGTGGCTCAAGGCGAGCCAGGCACACGAGCAACGCCGTTTCGCCGACGCCCTCACTTGGTGGAAGAGGCTGCGCTCGGCCCTGCCCGCCGACTCTCCCGACGCCCGCATCATCGATGGCAACATTGCGGAAGACACCTCGCTCGCGGGACTCGCCCCCGTGAGTGCCGGGGCCGCAGGGGCGGCGGCGCCGGCCGCAGCGGGCGCTGCGGAAGTTTCCGGAACCGTATCCATCGACGGCCGTCTTGCGGCTCGCGTCCAGCGCGATGCGACCCTGTTCATCTACGCGAAAGCGGCGGACTCGCCCGGTCCACCGCTCGCGGTCCTGCGTACCACGGCGGCCGCCTGGCCGGTCAGTTTTCATCTGGATGATTCCATGGCCATGATTCCCTCCCGACGGCTCTCGCAGTTCGACAAGGTAGTGGTTGAAGCGCGGATCTCGCGCAGCGGACAGGCCACCCCGAGCAGCGGTGATCTGTACGTCACCAGTCCGGTGCTGCACCCGGCCGCCGGTAAGAAGCTGGCCCTCGTCATCAACCGGGAAATCGGTTGACGGCTCCCGTGGCAGCGCGCCTCCGACCCCTTCCCGAGACCGAAGACCTGCAGGAACTGCAGGAACTCGAGGTCAGGGTCGTGCGCCTGAACGAACTCGGCGCCCGGGTCGCTCGGCCTGCGACCGGCGACGCGCCGGCGACGGTTCCGGCTCGGGCGCGCCCCGCACCGCCGCCGCCGCAACCTGCTCGCCCTGCGACCGGCGACGCGCCGGCGGCGGTTCCGGCTCGCGCGCGCCCCGCACCGCCGCCGCAAGCTCCCCGCCCGGCGCCGCAAGCACCGCCCCCGTCACCCCAGCCGCCGCCGGCGGCCGCGAAGCGCACCGCGGCTCCGGCGGTGGCCTCTCCCATAGAGCCGGAGCCGCAACGGAGCAAGGGGCTGCTGAGCAGCGGCCGGTTGTTTTTCGTGCTCGTGTGCGCGCTGCTGTACCTCGGCTGGAGCACGCAGACCGAGCGCTACATCAACCCCAATCGCGGCGTCGGTTACGCGCTCGGCATCATCGGCGGGAGTCTGATGTTGCTGCTGCTGGTGTATTCGTTGCGCAAGCGCTGGACGTGGCTCAGCTTCCTCGGCTCGACGCCGGCTTGGTTCCGCTTCCACATGGTGCTCGGAATCGCGGGCCCGGTGTGCATCCTGTATCACTCGAACTTCGCCACCGGGGCCACCAACAGCAACGTGGCGCTGTTCTCGATGCTCACCGTGGCCGGCAGCGGCCTCATCGGTCGCTACATCTACGTCCACATCCACCACGGCTTGTACGGCCGGAAACTCGAGCTGGGGGAATTGCGCGCCGGCGCCGAGGGCTTGCGCAGCCTCTCCGGTGGCATCAGCTTTCTGCCCGAGCTGGTGACGCGCATCGAGAGCGCGGAGCAGCGTCTGCTCAAAGCCGGGCCGCATCTGTCGTTCCTCGGATTCGCCAAACCGGTGGTGGTCGCCCTCATCGCGCTCAGGGCGCGCTGGCGGCTGCACGGCTATATCCGCACCGCGCTGCACGCCGGCGCGCGCAGATCCGCGGTGGTCGCCCTGGAGCACAAGCGCCTGGGGTTCACGGCCCGCTGCTACGTCGATCGCCGGCTCGCCGCGACGCGGCGGGTGGCTGGCTTCGAGGGTTATGAACGGCTGTTCTCACTGTGGCACGCGCTGCACATACCGTTGATCTTCATCATGGTCATTGCCGCGATCATTCACGTGATTGCGGTTCACGTGTACTAGATCAACCGTTCCGCCACCCACATGACGGGGGGACGATGTTACGCGCTGCTGAGATTGGGGTTGATGTTGCTACTGGTATCTGGAAGACCCGCTGAAGCCGTGAATCCGGAGACGCTCCTGATGCCGGGCAAGCTGAGCTCCGCTCACGTGAAATACGAAGAGCAGTGCTCGTTGTGCCACGACCGCACCGATCGCAATCGCCAGACGCAGTTGTGTCTGGATTGCCATAAGGAGATCGCCGCGGACCTGCATCAACGACGCGGTTTCCACGGCCACTTCCCCGGCATCGACGCCTCGCAGTGCCGCGCCTGCCACTCCGAGCATCTGGGTCGGGAGGCAGACATCGTGAAGTTGAGTCACGAGCAGTTCAATCACGAGAACACCGACTATCCGCTGCGCGGGGCGCACGCCTACGTGGTGTGCGAGAGCTGCCACGCCGCCGGCAAGCGTTACCGCGACGCCCCCAGGGAGTGCATCGGCTGCCACCGCAAGGAAGAGCCCCACGAAGGCAAACTGGGGCGTGACTGCGCTTCCTGTCATGACGCCGGCGCCTGGCGCCACGTGAGCTACGATCACGACAAGACCGCATTTCCACTGAGGGACAAGCACGCCAAGGCGTCCTGCGCGGCCTGTCACTTCGGCAACCGTTACAAGAACACGCCCAAAGAGTGCGTCTCGTGCCACGAGCCGGACGACGTGCACCACGGCGACCGTGGTGTCAGGTGCGGTGAGTGCCACGTCACCACCGGCTGGAAGAACTCGAAGTTCGATCACAAGAAGGAGACCGGCTTCGCGCTCGAGGGCGTGCATGAGCGCATCGCCTGCAACGACTGCCACCGCACGGGCAATCTCAAGGACAAGCTGCCGCGCGAGTGCTTCGGCTGTCACCAGGCGCAGGACGCGCACGCCCTGCGGCTCGGCAAGGACTGTGGCACCTGCCACGGCAACGAGAAGTGGAAGCCCTCGAGCTTCGATCACACGCGCGACACCACCTGGCCCCTCGTCGGCCGCCACGAGAAGGTCGGGTGCCATAGCTGCCATACCGCGAGCGTCGCCTCCCAGAAGCTGCCCACCGAGTGCGTGAGCTGCCACCGGCCGAACGACGTGCACGCCGGCCATCTCGGCAAGAAATGCGATGAGTGCCACACGCCGGCGGGCTGGCGCTCCAGCGTGAGCTTTGATCACGACCTGACGAAGTTTCCGCTGGTCGGCCTGCACGTCGCGGTGCCGTGCGAGGCGTGTCATCTGACCCGCCAGTACCGCGACGTCGGCCACGAGTGTATCGACTGTCACAAGAAGGACGACGTGCACAAGGGGAACCTGGGCAAGGACTGCGCTCGCTGCCACTCGCCGAACGCCTGGAAGATGTGGGAGTTCGACCACGCCAAGGAGACCGGATTTGCCCTGAGCGGTGCGCACGGCAAGCTTGCCTGTGAGGCCTGCCACCGCCGGCCGCCGGACGAAGTGAAGCTCAAGAAAGATTGCCTCTCGTGCCATGAGAAGGACGATGTGCACCTCGGGCAGTACGGCCGCCAGTGCGACCGCTGCCACTCGACGGTCACGTGGAAGGGCGCACGGGTACATTAGGAGGACGCATGCGTATCTGGACCGCCGTAACGCATAAGTGGGTCGGGCAGCAGCCCGGCCGCTGGGGTGTGCGCGCGCTCGCGGCGCTGCTGCTCTTCGTGCTGATGCCGCAGGGGTTTGCCGCCGCGCCGACGCGCCTGAACTTCGACCATCTGACGACCGGCTTCGAGCTCATCGGCCAGCACCGCGATCTGCCCTGCGAGGCCTGTCACGCCAACGCCATATTCAAGGGCACGCCGAAGGATTGCGCCGCCTGTCACGGCGTCGGCACCGCCGTGCGCGCTACCGCCAAGCCCGCCAATCACATCCTCTCGACCGACCAGTGCGCCAGCTGTCATACGCCCATCGCCTGGAACCCGGCGGTCAACTTCGACCACACCCAGGTGCGCGGCAGTTGCTCGACCTGCCACAACGGCGTGCAGGCACAGGGCAAGGGACCCACGCACATCGTCACCGACCTGGAGTGCGATGCCTGCCATACGACGCTCAGCTGGGGCGGCGCGGTGTTCAGCCACGTGGGCGTCACCAACAATTGCGCCAGCTGCCACAACGGTGTGTCGGCGACCGGCATGCCCCCGACCCACATTCCGGTCGGCACGCCCCCGACCCCGTGCGAGGGCTGCCACTCGAGCACCAACTTCACCACCTGGGCCGGAACGAAGATCAATCATCTGGCCGTGACAGCTCTGACCTGCCAAAGCTGCCACGAGACGGGGAATTACCTCGGGATGCACCCGAGCACCAACACCGCCGCCGGTGACTCGCGCCCGCCGGCGGCGCTGGATCGCTCGCACCCCACCACGGGCGATTGCAGTCAGTGCCATAGCACGACGTCCTTCCTTGACCCAACCACGCCGCGGCCGTCGAACCACATACCGACCGCCGCGATCTGCTCGCAGTGCCACACCACTGCCGGCGACTGGGCGGTCTATTCCGTTACCGGCACGCACCAGGGCGTGACCGGGTGCCTCTCCTGCCACGGCCCGAGCACCGGACCGTTCGCCGGACCCCCGCCCGGCAACACGATTACGATCGCCGGGTGGCCCGGCAACAGTCACTTCCCGATCGGCAGGTCCGACTGCAACGGCTCGGGCTGCCACAGCGCAGCGAACGTGAATCCGGGCGGGTTCAAGATGGGCGCGGCAAGCCCCACGAGCCCGTCACTCTCGGTCGCCGGCCATGCCACGGTGGCCTCGGGCGGCGTCGCCGGGTGCAGCAACTGTCACGAGACCGCGCCCTACACGGGCATGATGGCGAGCACCGCGACCGCCTGGGGAGATTCCCGTCCGCAGGCCTTCGATAAGGCGCATCCGGCCAGCGGCGACTGCAACGGCTGTCACACCACCACGCCGACCTTCGCCGCGAACGTGACGGCAGGCAAGCCCGCCAATCACATGCCGACGAGCGCTCCGTGCGTCCAGTGCCACACGACCGCGGGCAACTATGCGCTGTATTCCCTCACCGCCACACACCAGGGCGTGTCGGGCTGCCTCTCCTGCCACGGCCCGAGCACCGGACCGTTCGCCGGGCCGCCGCCCAGCAACACGATTACCATCGCCGGGTGGCCCGGCGGCAGTCACTTCCCGATCGGCACGGCGGACTGCAACGGCTCGGGCTGCCACAGCACCGCGAACGTGAATCCGGGCGGGTTCAAGATGGGCACCGCGAGCATTTCGGCCCCGACGCTCACGGTCGCCGGTCACGCCACGATCGCCGCGGCCGGTGTCGCCGGGTGCAGCAACTGTCACCAGACCGCGTCCTACACGGGCATGATGGCGAGCACCAGCACTGCGGCGGGAGACTCGCGGCCCAACGCCACGCTCGACCCGAAGCACCCGACGACGGGCGATTGCGGCAACTGCCACGTCACGGCGCCCACCTTCGCGTCGAACCTGCTGCCCACCGCAGGGAAGCCGACCAACCACATTCCCACGACCGCGCCGTGCGCGCAGTGCCACACGACAGCGGGCAGCTTCGCGCTTTATTCCGTTACCGGCACGCACCAGGGCGTGACCGGGTGCCTCACCTGCCACGGTTCCACCGTTGCCGCGACGTTCCATATCGCCGCCAATCCCGTATTCTCGGTAGTGACCACTCCGGGCAATCATTTCCCCATCGGCACCGCAAACTGCAACGGCTCGGGCTGCCATAGCACCGCGAACGTAAATCCGGGCGGCTTCAGGGTCGGCGCGGCGAGCCTCGCGGCTCCAACGCTCACCGTGGCCGGCCACGCCATGATCGCGTCCGCCGGCGTCGGCGGCTGCCAGACCTGTCACGAGACCGCCGCATACCTGGGGATGATGCCGAGCACCGCGGCCGCGTGGGGAGATTCCCGTCCGCAGGCCTTCGATAAGGCGCATCCGGCCACCGGCGACTGCAACGGCTGTCACAGCACGTCACCGACCTTTGCCACCAATCAGATGGGCAGCAGCGCCAAGCCGGCCACGCACATTCCGACCACGGCGGGCTGTGCCGTGTGCCACACCACCGCCGGCAACTTTGGTGCCTATGTGATGGGGGCGACCGGGCATGCGGGCATCACCACCAATTGCGCGCTGTGCCACGCCTACGGACTGAGCTTCTACAACATGGCGCCGCCCACTCTCAAACAGCCGCCCTCCGGGCCCACCGGACACATTCCCTCGAACCCGCCCAACGGCACCGGCAAGATCGCCTGCGAGCTGTGCCACTCGCCGACCGTGTTCACCACGTTCTCAGGCACGGTCATGAAGCACGCCTACGTCGTGTCGATGACGTGCATGAGCTGCCACGAAATCGGCATGCAGTGGAAGACCAACGGTCGCCTGTGGGTGCGAGACGGCGCCAACCATTATAAGGGCCGGGATTGCGGTGGATCGGGTTGCCATAACGCGCGCGACAAGCTCGCCGTGCGGCCGAGGGCGAGCGTGACGACCGCGGCGACGAGCGCTACCAAGCCCACCACGGGCCTCACCGCCCGCGCCGGCGTGGGTGCCGCCGGGCGCCCCGGGACGGGGCCTGCCGTGGTCGCGCCTGTTGCGGGCACGGCCGGGCGTGCGCTGGTGCCACCGGGCGCCACCGCGCCGGGCACACCGTTCAACCATGCCAGCGTCGCGGGCACCGCGTGCGTCAGCTGTCATACCAGCGCGAGCGGCAGCGGCAAACCGCCGACTCACATCTCGACCACCGAC
>DATGVL010000029.1:0-46580 GCA_035300445.1 Steroidobacteraceae bacterium | reverse complement strand
GCTGCCCGGCGAGCGCGTCGCGGCGAAAGTCGTTCGGAAATGCAGGTCCGTGCTCGCGCAGCGCCGCGAGCTTCGCGCGCCGCTCGGCGATCAGCCTGTTCTCATCGCCGCCATCGTCGCCGCCGTTAGCGTTGCCCCCGGCCGCTGTAGCGTCTTTCCCCTGTTTCATGTCTCTATACGCCCGCCTTGAGCGATGCCTCCAGGAACTGGTCGAGATCCCCGTCCAGCACGGCAGCCGTGTTGCCCACTTCCACCCCGGTACGCAGGTCCTTGATGCGCGACTGATCGAGCACGTACGAGCGGATCTGGTTGCCCCAGCTCACGTCCGACTTGGAATCCTCGAGCACCCGGGCGGCGGCATTGCGCTTGTTGACCTCCAGCTCGTAGAGCTTCGCCTTGAGCATCTTCATGGCGGTGGAGCGGTTCTTGTGCTGGCTGCGCTCGTTCTGGCAGGCGGCCACGATGCCGGTGGGCAGATGGGTGATGCGCACCGCCGACTCGGTCTTGTTGACGTGCTGTCCGCCCGCTCCGGAGGAGCGGTAGACGTCAACCTTCAGGTCCGCGGGATTGATTTCTATCTGGATGTCGTCATCGATCTCGGGCGAGACGAACACGGATGCGAACGAGGTATGGCGGCGGTTGCCGGAATCGAATGGCGACTTGCGCACCAGGCGATGCACGCCGGTCTCGGTGCGCAGCCAACCGTAGGCGTACTCGCCCTGCACTTCCACGGTGGCGCTCTTGATGCCGGCCACTTCGCCGGGACTGGAATCGATCACCTCGCAGGCGAAACCGCGCGCCGCGCCCCATCGCAGGTACATCCGCAGCAGCATCTGCGCCCAGTCCTGCGCCTCGGTGCCGCCGGCGCCCGCCTGGATGTCCAGAAACGCGCTGTGCGAGTCCATTTCGCCGCGGAACATGCGTTTCAGCTCCAGGTGCCGCACTTCGGCCTCGAGGCGCTGCCCGTCGCGCTCGATGTCGCGCGCGGCGCGCTCATCGCCCTCGGCCTCGGCCAGTTCCAGCAGCTCGGTAGCCTCGCCGATGCCCTTGGTGGCGCGGTCGATCTCGCCGAGGTCGCCCGTCAGCCGGGCGCGCTCGCGCCCGAGCTCCTGCGCCCGCGCGGGGTTCGACCAGACGGCAGTATCCTCCAGCTCGCGCGCAACCTCCTCGAGCCGCTCGCGCTTGCGGTCGTACTCAAAGAAACCCCCGTAACGAGGCAATACGTTCACCCAGATCCTTGAGTTGGCGCTTGAGTTGATTGACTTCCATACACGTCCCGGACCGGCGCCGCGTGGACCGCGGCGCGCGTGCACCAAAGTTCGGCATGCTAACACCGCAGCGCGCAGCTTAGCGAGCGGCCGGCAGCACGTGATCGATGAGCAGCTGCAGGCGCCGTTCGCCCTGGTACTCGTTCACTTCCAGCCGGTACACGAGCTGGGCCAGGCCCGAGGGTGGCACGAACTGCGCACCCTCCTCGAGGTGGTTGAAGGCAATCGCATCGAAGGCGCGACCGCTCGCCGGCACCTCCACCCACATCTTCACGTGCCGCTCGGCAATGACGCGCGCGCTGCGGATGCTGAACAGCCCATCGAAGCACGGCTCGGGGAAAGCCTGGCCCCACGGGCCGCCGGCGCGCAGGGCGTGAGCGGTATCGAGCGCGATCTCCGCCGGCGCGAGCTCGCCGTCGGTTTCGATGGTGTCGGCGGCGGGGGCGCCGGCCGTCCAGCGGGCAACCTCCTCGTCGAACGCGCGCGCGAAGCGATCGAGCTTGGCACGCTCGAGCGTCAGTCCCGCGGCCATGGCATGACCGCCGAAGCGCTCGATGAGATCCGGGTGACGCGTCGCGATCGAGTCGAGCACGTCACGGATGTGGATCCCAGCGACCGAGCGCGCCGAGCCGCGCAGGCTCGCCGCATCGGCGATTGCGAAGGCGATCACCGGGCGCCGCACACGATCCTTCACCCGGCTCGCGACCAACCCGACCACGCCCTGGTGCCAGCTCTCGTCGAACAGGCATACGCCGCTGCGCTGCCGCGCCCCGGGGCCGGGATCGGCGAGGCAGCGCACCGCAGCGAGTGCCACCTGCTGCATGCGCGCTTCGATCGAGCGGCGCTCCTGGTTGAGCTCATCGAGACGCGCCGCGAGACCCTCGGCGGTGGCGGGATCATCGGCGAGCAGGCACTGGATGCCGATGGTCATGTCGTCGATACGGCCGGCGGCGTTCAGGCGCGGCGCCACGCCAAAGGCGAGATCGCTTGCGGTGAGATCGTGCGCCGGCCGGCCGGCGATGGCGAGCAGCGCCCGGATGCCGGCCACGCAGCGTCCGGCGCGAATGCGCTTCAGCCCCTGCGCGACCAGCACGCGGTTGTTGGCATCGAGCGGCACCACGTCGGCGACCGTACCGAGCGCCACCAGGTCCAGCAGCTGCGCCGCGCCGGGGGTGGCGGGCAGCCCCGCCTCCTCGAGCCGGCGTGCGAGCGCCGCCATGACGTAGAATGCGACTCCGACTCCGGCCAGCGAGCGGCTGCCGAAGCGGCTGCCCCCGAGGTTGGGGTTGACGATCACGTTGGCGTCGGGCAGCAGCGCGCCCGGCAGGTGATGATCGGTGATCAGCACGTCGATCCCGCCCGCGCGCGCGGCAGCGACCCCGGCGTTGCTCGAGACGCCGTTGTCGACCGTGACGATGAGAGTCGGCGCGCGCGCGGCTGCCAGCGACACGATCCCGGGGGTGAGCCCATAACCGAACTGAAATCGGTTGGGCACCAGAAAGTCCACCGCCGCGAACCCGAAGCTCCTCAGGGCGCGCACCATCAGCGCGCTGCTGGTCGCGCCGTCGGCATCGAAATCCCCGATGATCAGCACGCGCCCGGCCGTGCGGTGCTGCAGCAGCAGGTCCACCGCCGCCGGGATGCCCTCGAGCGTGCCCACCGGCAACAGCCGCCCGAGGGAAGTGTCCAGATCCGCCGCCGAGCGTACGCCACGCGCCGCGTATACCCGCTCGAGCACCGGATGCAGATCCCCGCCCAGCGGCGCGGCCGGCGCGCGGCGCACGACCCGCAGCCTCACGCGAAGCTCCGCAGGCCCGCCCGCGGGCGCCGCCACAGCCGCAGATGACTGCGGCGGCGCAGCGTGATTCGTGTGTCGTTGGCGATCAGCGTCACACTCCCGAGCTCGCCGCGGCGCAGCGCCTGGAGCGCCGGCGACACGAAGCGCGCATCGAGACGCGCCAGGGACTGGGTGAGCGTGTCGTGCCTGTCAGGCTGCAACTCACGTCCCACCTCCACCACCAGCACCACCCCAAGGGCGCGCTCGTCGGCGAGCACATCCTGCAGGCGCTGCGGAAGAGCGCGGCACAGGTCCGCCTGCAGCCGCCACAGACCGCTCACATACGGGTCCGCGCCGAAGGCGCGCAGGGCACGCCCCGCGCGGCGCTCGGGCTGCAGTGCCCGCCCCTCGGCGCCCCACGGCCACAGTGTCGTGACCGGCGGCTCGCCGCGGCGCAGGCGCGCCTCGTTCAGCGCCTGGCCGTGCAGCCACATCTCGATCTCGGCCAGCAGGCGCCGCAGTGGCGCCGCCGCGGCTCCCCGAGGCAGGGCCTCGGCGACGTCGTTCCCTGCGCAGCGGGCAGGCTCGGTGGTGGCGACGGCGGCAATGCCGGCGGTGCGGAGGAGAAAGTCACCGGACGAGAGGGGCGTGAGTGTGAAGCCGGAAACGCCAAAGGTGTCCTGAAAGGCGGCGGCGAGCGCCCCTAGCTCGGCGGGCGGCAGACGCAGGACGCCACGGTGATCCAGATACAGCCGCGCGCCGCCCGCGCTGAGGTGCAGCGGGGTGGCGATCCACAGCGTGCCGCTCGCGCCCGCGGGCGGCACCCCCGGCGCCAGCTCGGCGGCGGCGATGCACGCGGGGGCGGCGCCGGCCAGATCCTCGCGGCCGAGCGCGTGCGCGAGCCACTCGCGCCAACCGTGCTCGAGCGCCGCGCGCTCCCCGAAACGGCCCGCGCTTTCGATTCCCGGAGCGGCCGCCGCTTCTGCGGCGCCGCCGAGCGGCGCGCCGTTGGCGCCGCGCGGCAGGTACAGGTCGGCGATCACAATGACGATCTCGCGCACCGGCGCTATCGTACTGCGGAATGAAGTTCACGCTCGAACCGGGCACGCGCGCCAACCTGATCCGGGGCTACTCGGCTGCCGAGATCCGCATCGGCGAACACAGCGTGCAGCGCAGCTGCATCGTCACGGCGGACCGGCTGATCACCGATTGGGAGCCAGAGAGTTTCGCCGAGCTGACGCCCGCTCACCTGGAGGCGATTCTCGCGCTCACACCGGAGGTGGTGCTGCTCGGCACTGGCGCGACGCCGCGCTTTGCGCCCCAGGCGGTGCGCGCGGCGCTGGCGCAGCGCGGTGTCGGGCTCGAGGCCATGCAGCTGGGTGCAGCCTGCCGTACGTTCAACGTTCTGGTTCAGGAGGAGCGGCGGGTCGCCGCGGCGCTGTTTCTGCGCTAGCGCCTGGAGGCGCAAGGATGATCGGCAGAAGACACAGGGGGAGGCTCAACCAACCAAACAATCATTCGAAGCTGACAGACTCGAACAATTGCGCTATTTTTTTTGTTCCCGACCGTTATTGCTCTTGTCGCGACTCCCTCCACCCTGTGTCTTCTGCCGGTTACCCTCCGCTTTGGCTTTTCCTGGCTGTCGTCGTTAGGAGACAGGGAGCGCATGTTAAACATGTCGCAGAAGGCCCTGCAAGCCCTTCGAGGGATAAAGATTTTTCCCGCCGCCCGTTGGGGCTTTCCCCGCATCCTCGCGCAGTGCTCGGGCCCTGATTTGTAGGGCTTTTCTCCTGCGCGGGTCATTCGATTCAGATGACTGGGATCTTTTTAGCATTTGTAATCAAAATGTTAGCACGTATACATCATGTGAATACTCTACCGGGCAGTCTGGCCGGCACCCCCCAGCGTCGGCGGGAGGACCGCGCCTCGCCAGGTGCCTCCGGCGCTCCAGGCTCGCCAGGCAAAGCGCAGCCAGCGCGCGAGCGCGAGCGCGATCCACAACGCCCAGGCGAACATGATCGTGCGGTAGACCCACAGCGGCAGGCTGTATACCACCGGATGCGGCAACCTCGAAGCCGCGCGATCGACGAACCAGCTGAAGGTATTGCCACTCGAGCCCGGCCCCGTCACACCCATGTCGGGCGAGGCCAGCAGCCCATAACGCACGCCGGAGAAGACGAGGCTCGTAACGGCGAACAGCGTGAACGCTGCGAGCGCGCACTGCAGCAAGTTGAATTGCCAGCGCTTGAGATCGTACGCGCCGCGCCACTGCTCTCGCCAACTCATCGCGAAGAGCCATGCGGCCACCGTGACGAACACCCGCCAGGAGAGAGTCGAGAGCCCCAGACCGAGCATGAGCCACTCGGAGGTGCGCAGCGGTGAGCGCGGCCACCGACCGAGTAACGTCGCTACCACGAGAAACACGAGCAGCTCACCCCAGTACAGAAACGCCGGTCCTACTCCGCCCCCGATCGCGACCAGAGGCCAGCGGTCGGCCGGCAAGGCGAGCGTCGTCATGACGTTGCTCGACGGTGCGCGCAGGTCCACGGCGTCAGGACGTGAGGCCACCGACGTGCCGTCCGTCGAACGCCATGCGATACGGACCGTGTGCTTGCCGGGCAGGATGGATAAGGACAGCTCGCCCCCGTCGGGCCGAATCTGCGTTGGCTCGCCGTCGACCACGACTTGCGTAACAGTGCCCTCCTTCGGGAGCTGGATCGCATGCCGGCTGCCCTGGGTACTGCGGTAGCGCAGCTCGAGTTCGTGTTCCGATGAGTGGCGGCCGATGCGGGCGCGCTGGTGCACTGCATCGATGGCGAGTGTTCGCCCCGCTACGGCCGGGGGCCGCGTCACCGCGAGCTCGAGTTGCTCGCCGACGCGCGGGCGGTATTCGAACACCCACGGAGCGGCGGCCAAGTCGTCCGGTAGCACCGCCGCAAGCCCGATGAAGTCCACGCGCCATTGCGGGCTGACGACGAACCGCCAGATCTCGGCGCGGGCCGGCGTCGCGGTGAGCCGCAGCGCCAGCCGATCGCTGCGTGCGAGACCCGAGGTCCACTCGCGCTCGGCCTGTCCGGCCGCGAGGCCCGCGAGAGCGACACCGTCGCGTCGGACGTCAAGACCCTCGGTCAGCACCGACTCTCCCGGAACGAGCGGCACGGCCACCGTGAAGGCGGCCGATTCCGGAGCGACTCGCTGAACGGTCGTCGCAACCGACCAGTCGAGATCGAGCCGGAAATTTCGAACGACGCGCACGAACGCCGGGAAAGCCTCACCGGCTGCCGGATTCGGGGTCGCCGCGACCGATCCGGTGCGCGGCTGGCGCGTGAGATCCAGGGCACCGGACACCAGCCGTCCAGCGTTCACGCCCGCGACATCCCAGCCCGCTGCATCGACCGAGACCGTGCGCGGCACCAGCGGAAAAGCCAGGTGCACGCTGTCGCCCACGAGGCGCCCCTCGATGCGGATCGTGCGTACCCCGCTCTTGAGCGGCACCCACAGCGCCTCGTCGGGCTCTCGTGCTACCGCGAGACTCGAGGCACCGTCGACTGCCACCGAATCGATCTGCCAGCGATCCCCTGCGGAGGGTACGGCCACAGCCAGCGGGGCGAGCGCGCTCGCTTTCAGATCGATCTGGACCCGATCTGCGCTGACGTGGACTTGCGCCTGCATGATCTCGGCACACGTCGGAGCGCACTGCGGCGCCTGGGTGAGACGATCACGCAGCTCGTTGAGCAGTGCGGGATCGGGCGTGGACTCGGCACGCGCGCCGAAAGGGGCCGCGGCGACGCACGCCAGCAGCAGGGCGCCCGCCGCGCCGCCCGGCCTCAGGAATACGGATAGTCGCAGACGCGTGCCGAAGCTGTTGCGCGCCAGCCGGATGAAGAACCACACCAGCGCTGCCACACCGGCGATGCGCCACAGGGCCACCGCCACCGGGCCGAGCACGACAAAGCGCAGTGATTGATCGGGGTCGACCGGACCCGTCCAGCCGAACGGATGTGCTCCGTAGTTCCACGCGGGTATCCCCGGCCCCGCCTGTACCAGCGTGCCGGCGGCGTACCGGGCGAGTATCGGCTCCGCGGCCGAGGCCGCTCGGAGGCCGCTCACCGCGACGCCGCTCAGGTCCGCTCGGTCGGCGGCCGAGGTGAGTTCCTCTACGACTTTGGTTTCGAGTGGCGCAGCAGCTGGCATGGGAGCCGCCACCCGCTGCCGGGCGTAGCCGGCCACCTCGAGCTGCGGATAGATCGCATGCCGTACCTCGCTCCAGGTGAACGGGACGAGCGCGAGCGCGAGTACCGCGAAACTCACCGTCCTGTAAACACTCGCGACACGCGCGAGTCGCCCCTCTGGGGCGGCGCGCGCCAAGGCGATTGCGGCGAGCAGATTGCCCCAGACCCAGATCAACTCAGGAGCAGCCTGGTAGGTCAGAAAAAGGCCGACCCCGCCGATCGTTGCGGTAAAGGGCCCCGCGACCCAGTACGAGAACACAGCGATCACCAGCACGCCGAAGAGGTTCCACAAGCCCCAGCGGTCGAGCCAGGCGGTCGGCGATACATCGGCCCCGAGGACGGCAAGCAGACGATGGCCGGGGGGCAAATACAGCTCGCCTGACACCCCATCGAAGCTGTTCGTCCAGCCGGTTGCCGGCAGGGCCCGGTACGGGTGCGCGCTGCGCGCGAGCACGCTGAGCTGCACCGAGGGACTGCGCAGCTCGACGCCCGTTTCCCCCTGGGATGCAGAACTCGTCACGAGCAAGGTCTCAGTGCCGCTGCGCGCGCTGGCGAGGCGGTAGGGCTCTCGCATCCCGAGGCGCCAGTCACGTCGGAGTGTTCCGCTCACTTCGTCGACAGCGGTGACACCCTCGTGATCGAAGTCGAGCCACAATCGACGCCTCAGGTGCAGCCGGTTCTGGTCCGTGTTGGAGAGACCGCGGCTGCGTTCGACGATCCTGAGCTGCGAACCCGGCGCCATCCGAAATGCGGGGTACCCGCGCCAGTCCTCCGGCACATTCGCTTGCGCCGGATCGATCCCCGCGACACCCTCGACCGCGGCGACGCGCAGCCGATCGTTGGCCGCAAAACTCCACACCTCCTCGCGCGCGGGGCCGGGTTCCCCGGGTGAGGACAGCGCCGCGGAGGCCTGAGCCTGCCGCGCGGTGAGAATGAGCTCAAAGCGACCGGCACGCACCTGGACACGCAGTCCGCCGTCGGACTCGAGCCGTGCGGGCAGCGCGCCCTGGAGCGAGATCGGAATGAAACCGGCCGGGAGCACCCGCGCAAGGTGCTCCTCTCGCGCGTCTCCGGCTGCGCGCAGCCGCAGGCGCGTCACCAGGCGCAGAGGGATATCGTCCTCGACCAGCCGATAGACCTGCACATCGAGCCGGCGCGGTTCGGCGGCCGTGCCCTGGCGCCCGAGCGCGAGTCTGCCGGCCGGCCGCTCCGGCTGCAGCACACGTTGCCCATCGACGACGAGATCGAGCAGCGCCGTCTGGACGGGAATCGCCAAGGTCTCGGGCCGCGCGTCCCATACGAATCTGCCACTCAGCGCGTGAGAGCCGGCCGTCAGCCGCACGTGAGGCACGTCGCCCCGGGCCACCAGCGCCGCGGGAGCGCCGTCAACCGAGACCGCCTGCGGCCAGCGCTCCAGATCCCCCGGCAGAGCGACCCAGCTCTCGGTGTAGACCTGCCAGCGTTGGCTGAAGGTTCCGCCGTGCGCATCGAGGTTCAGCAGCAGGCGCTCCGGCCAGACACACCGATAGGAATTGGCGTCGGCGATGTTTGAGCCCGCGAGGAAGGGACAGCGTTGAAATTCCTTGCCCTTCAGCACCCACCCATGCCAGTCCTCGAGGGCGCGGGGAATCACGGGCTGCTCCGCCGTTGCGCGAGTGCCCGCAGTGGCCGGGAGCAGAACCAGGGCCAGAGCCGCCAGTAGCCTCATGTGCACCCCCCTCTTATTAAACGGGACTGTAACTGCCTCGGGGTTGGCGGGCCGGCTAGGCTGTGCCACCCAACAACGGCACGAAGGCCACCGCTCCGAGTGACTCGCGCTGCACGCCCTGCTCGCGGCGCGTGATCCGCACCAGCTCCTGCTCGCCTTCAGGCCCTATGGGCACCAGGAGCCGCCCGCCGACGCGCAGCTGGCGGATGAGCGCCTCGGGCACCGTGAGCGGCGCGGCCGCCACCAGGATGCCATCGAAGGGTGCGTGCGCTTTCCAGCCGAGCGTGCCGTCGCCGTGGCGGAAGCGCACGTTCCTGATCCCGAGCTCCTTCAGGCGCTCGCGCGCGCGCGCCAGCAGCGGTTCGATGCGCTCGATGGTGTACAGGCGCGCCACCAGCGGCGCGAGCACCGCGGTCTGGTAACCACACCCCGTGCCCACCTCCAGGACGCTGTCGGCCGCGCCCGCCTCGAGCAGCGCCTCGGTCATGCGCGCCACGATGTAGGGCTGTGAGATCGTCTGACCGAAACCGATCGGCAGCGCCGTGTCCTCGTAGGCGCGGCTGCCGAGCGCCTCGTCGACGAAAATATGACGCGGCACATTGCGAATACGATCGAGCACGGCGAGATTCGCAATGCCCTGTTCGCGCAGACGTTGCACCAGCCGATCGCGGGTGCGGGCGGAAGTCATGCCGATGCCGGACAGGCGCAGATCAGTCATTGACGCCTTCCAGCCAGCTCCCGACTGCGGACAGTGCCGCGTGACGGGTGAGGTCGACCTGCAGCGGCGTCACCGAGACGTATCCCTGGGCGACGGTGTCGAAGTCGGTACCCGGACCCGCGTCCTGCTCCGCGCCGGCGGGACCGATCCAGTACACCGGACGCCCGCGCGGGTCCTGCGCCCGCATGACCGGCTCGGAACGGTGGCGATAGCCGAGCCGGCTGGCGCGAAAGCCTCGCAGCTGTGCGTACGGCACGTCGGGCACGTTGACGTTGAGGATGAGCGCGGACTGCAGCGGCCTCTTCAGCAGCTGTGCCACCAGCCGGCGCGCGACCTCGGCGCCGGTTTCGAAGTGCCCACCCCCGGCGGCGCCGGTGCACAGCGACACCGCGATGGTCGGCAGGCCGAGGAAGCGACCCTCGACCGCCGCCGCCACCGTGCCGGAGTACAGCACGTCGTCGCCCAGGTTCGCGCCGTCGTTCACCCCCGAGACCACCATGTCGTGCTCGAAATCGAACAGGCCGGAGATCGCCAGGTGCACGCAGTCGGTGGGCGTGCCCGGCACGAAGTACACCCCCGGCTCGGACTCGAATACGCGCAGCGGCACATCCAGAGTGAGTGAGTTGCTCGCGCCGCTCTTGTTGCGGTCAGGCGCGACGACGGTCACCTCGGCGAGCGTCGCCAGCGCCTCGCGCAGGCGGCGAATGCCCTCGGCACGAAAGCCGTCATCGTTGCTGACCAGGATCTTCACTGCGAAAGGGATGGAGCCGCCGAGAGTGCGCCTGACTATACTTCAAGAAAGACGTTGCGGCGGAGCGGGCGTGATTTCCCCAGGCAATGACAATCCGGACGAGGAAACCGACGAGGCACGCCTGTTCCGGGAGGCAGTGCGCGGTGTGCGACCGCTCGGGTCCCGTGCGCCGGCACCACAACGGCCGAAGGTGCGGCCGCGCGCGCGCTTCACGCGCGCCGACCGCGCCGCCGTGCTGCAGGAGAGCCTCGCCGGGGACAGCGCCGACCCGGCGCTGGCAGGCGGTGAGGAGCTCATGTTTCGTCGCCCGCAGGTGCAGCTCGGGGTGTTGCGCCGGTTGCGGCGCGGTGAGTATCGCGTGCAGCGCGAGATCGACCTGCACGGCCTCACGGTTGCCGAGGCGAAGCATGCCTTGCGGCAGTTCCTCATCGACGCGCTCGAGCACGAGATGCGCTGCGTGCGCATCATCCACGGCAAGGGCTTGCGCTCCGGTCACCGCGGGCCGGTGCTCAAGGCTGCCGTCAATGCAGTTCTGCGTCGCACCGGTGCGGTGCTCGCCTACGTTTCCGCCCGGCAGGTGGACGGCGGAACCGGCGCCGTCTACGTGCTGTTGTCTTAGGCGAGCTAGGGTGAGTCTGCGTCGGGCGGCGGCTGAGCGCCCGGCGGCGCCTCGATCAGCTCGCGCAACACCGCGGTCGCAAAGCCCCCGCGCGCCAGGTGAAACTTGAGCACCACCGCCTGCGCTTCGGGCTCGCTGCCAAGCTCGCGCACCGCGAGCCGCAGGCTGCGCCGCTCCTGCGCCATGCCGGCGGCCACGCACAGTGCACTCTGCTGCGCAAGCGCGGCGGCGAGGCGCAACTCGAGCTCGAGCACCCGCGCGCGCGTCTGGGGCGACCCCTGTCCCCACAAGGGCCCGGTGGGGTGAATCTCCAGCCGCCGGCAGCGCCCCTCAAGCGTGTCATCGGCCCCCTCCACCGGGAAGAAGCTACCGCGAGCGTCGAGGTTGGCGAGGTCGCCGGCCTCGAGGTGCTCCCAGCTGCCATCGGCCACGCGTGCCGCGAGCAGCGCATTGAACACGGCGCTGCGCGCGGCCGAGAGAACGAAACCCCGCTCCTGCCTCGCGAGGCGGCCCAGCTCCTCGCGTGCGCGCGCGAGATTCGCGCCGTCTCGACCGAAGCGCTGCGGGCCGAAGTAATTCGGTACCCCGCGCCGCGCGATGTCTGCCAGGCGCGGGGCGAGGCCCGCGGCGAGCCGCGCGCCGTCACCCTGCGGGGCGAGCAGGCGCACCATGAAGCGATTGCCGGCCAGCGCGCCGCGCGGGAGCTTGCGCGTATGCGGATGCGCCTCGAGCACCTCGAACTCCGCATTGCCCACCGCCAGCCAGCCGACGGGCGCGCGCGGTTGCGGCACCGAGAACCACTGGATGGCAATGGCGCGGCGATCCTTGAGTCCGGCGTAGCCGACCTCGCCCGGCCGGCAGCCCGCGATCCTTGCCAGCTCGCGCGCCACCCATTGCGTGTTGGCGTTGTGCTTGCGCACCCGCAGCAGCAGGTGCTGACCGGAGCCGGCGGGCGCGAAGCCGAGATCCTCCTCGACCACGAAGTCCGCCGGCGTGGCGCGCAGCACGGCCGACGCCGGCGGCGCACCGTGAGCGCGCGGCGGTGCCAGCGCGGCCTCGCGTGCGCTCAGTTCGCGACCCTGCACCTCGCTTGCTCCTCAGACTGACGGCAATGGGTTGGTCGGGCGCGCGTGCAGCTAGTCGCCGCTCAGCAGCACCACGGCCTGTGCGGCAATGCCTTCCGTGCGGCCGAGGAACCCCAGGCCCTCGGTGGTGGTCGCCTTGATGTTGACGTGCTGCTCGTCGATCTGCAGCAGCTGTGCGACCTGTCGTCGCATGGCGTCCCGATAGGGGGCGATCTTCGGCGCCTGCGCGAGCACCGTGAGGTCCACGTTAGCCACGGCGAGGCGCTGTGCGTGCAACTGAGCGAGCACGCTCACGATGAAACGGCGGCTGTCGGCACCCTTCCACTGCGGGTCGGTATCGCTGAAGTGCTGCCCGATGTCGCCGAGGCCCGCCGCGCCCAGCAGCGCATCGCACAGCGCGTGCAGCACCACGTCCCCGTCCGAATGCGCCACCACGCCCTGGGAGTGCGGGATGCGCACCCCGCCGAGCATGATGAACTCACCGGGGCCGAAGGCATGCACGTCGATTCCTGAGCCGATTCTCATGAGCTGCCCCCGAGCGCGTGGCTGCGGCGCGCCGCCAGCACCGCCGCGGCCAGCACCAGATCCGCGCCGGTGGTGATCTTGAGATTCGTCGCCGCCCCTTCGATGAGCAGCGGGTGCTCACCCAGCCACTCGAGCGCCTGCGCCTCGTCGCTGGGGAAGCGCCCGGCTGCGTGCGCCTGATCGAGCGCCGCGCACAACCGCGCGTAGCGGAACATCTGCGGGGTGAGCGCGCGCCACAGACCGGACCGGTCCAGGGTCTGCGCAACCCCGACGCCCGTGCCCTCGCCGCCCTGAGCGCGCTTCAGAGTGTCCGTCGCCGGGATCGCGAGCACCCCTCCAACCGGGTGCGTGCCGAGCTCCCCGAGGAGGCGCTCGAGGTCCTGCGCATCGAGGCACGGCCGAGCCGCATCATGCACCAGCACCCAGTCATCGGGCCCGGCTCGCCCCTGGAGCCCGGCGAGCGCGAAGCGCACCGACTGGCTGCGCTGCGCACCCCCGCGAACAGGAGTAACGGTGCTCGTGCCCCGGGCGTTCAGGCGCGCGGCCACCTGCTCCCAGCCGGTATCCTCGCGGGCCAGCGCCACGACGATGTGCTCACAGCGCGGCGCATCGGCGAGAAACGGCGCGAGCGCCCACTCGATCACGGTGCGTCCGGCGAGCGGCGCGTATTGCTTCGGTCGGTCCGCGCCGAAGCGGCTGCCTGAGCCCGCGGCCGGCATGACGAGCCAGTAACGCATCGGCAATACGACCCCGCGACTTCAGCGAGCCGCTGCAGTGCGCGTCGGAGGGTGGCTGGCGTCGGCCGGGCGGGCGGGAACCACCTGATAGAACGTCTCGTTGCGGGCGATCATGCCCAGATCGCTGCGGGCGCGCTCTTCGAGCGCGTCCATGCCGGTCTTGAGGTCACGCACCTCGGCTGCGAGTTGCCGGTTGCGTTCGGCGAGTTGTTCGTTGTCCGCCCGCTGCGTCGCCACCGCGCGCTTCAGGCGCTCCATTTCGCGAACTCCGTCCTCGGAGAACCATACCCGGTATTGCAGCAGGATGAGGGCAACAGCGAGCACAGCGGCGAGCCACTTCATGGGCCCGACAGCCTATCAGACCGCGTGCGGTGCGCGAAGCCCCGCCCTCGGCGCGCCGGCCCTCAGATCCTGACCGGAAACGCCTCCCGGCCGGCGTAACGCACCTGACCAAGCTCGGCTTCGATGCGCAGCAGCTGGTTGTACTTGGCGATGCGATCCGAGCGCGACAGGGAGCCGGTCTTGATCTGCGAGGTGGCGCTCGCGACCGCGATGTCGGCGATGGTGCTGTCCTCGGTCTCCCCGGAGCGATGCGAGACCACCGAGGCGTAGCGCGCCTTGTCGGCCATGTCGATCGCTGCGAGCGTCTCGGTGAGCGTGCCGATCTGATTCGGCTTGATGAGGATGGCGTTGGCGATGTGCCGCTCGATCGCTTCCTTCAGGATCCGGGTGTTGGTCACGAACACATCGTCGCCCACCAGCTGGATCTTCTGTCCCAGCGCGCGTGTCAGCTGCGACCAGCCGTCCCAGTCGGACTCGCTCATGCCGTCCTCGATGGTGATGATCGGGTAGCGGTCCGCGAGGTCCGCGAGGTAGCGGGTGAACTCAGCGGCCGAAAAGCTGCGGTGCTCGGACTCGAGTTCATAGCTGTCGTTCTTGAAGAACTCCGAGCTTGCCACGTCGAGCCCCAGATACACATCCGTCCCCGGCCGGTAGCCGGCCTTCTCGATGGCCTGCAGGATGAGCTTGAGCGCCGCCTCGTTCGACTCCAGATTCGGCGCAAAGCCGCCCTCATCCCCCACCGCGGTCGACAGTCCCCGTTCGGCGAGCAGCCTCTTGAGGGTGTGGAACACCTCGACGCCGTAGCGCAGCGCCTCGCGGAACGTGGGTGCGCCCACGGGAAGGATCATGAACTCCTGGATGTCGAGGCTGTTGTTGGCGTGCGCGCCGCCGTTGATGATGTTCATCATCGGCACGGGCATGACCGGCTCGCGGGCGCCGCCGATCAGCCCTCCGAGATAGCGGTACAGCGGCGCGCGCGCGTCGTTCGCCGCCGCGTGGGCGTTGGCGAGGGACACGCCGAGTATGGCGTTGGCGCCGAGCCGGCTCTTGTTCTCCGTGCCGTCGAGCTCGATCATGCGCCGGTCGATCTGCGCCTGGTCGCGTGGGTCCTGGCCCAGGAGCGCCGAGCGCAGCTGCGTGTTGACGTGCTCCACCGCCGTGAGCACGCCCTTGCCGCCGTAGCGCTTCTTGTCCCCGTCGCGCAGCTCCACCGCCTCGCGCGTGCCGGTGGAGGCGCCCGAGGGCACCGCCGCCCTGCCGAGCACGCCGCTGTCCAGGATCACGTCGGCTTCGACGGTGGGGTTGCCGCGCGAGTCGATGATCTCGCGCCCGCGGATATCGCTGATTCGGCTCATCGTCTCGACTTCCTCACAGCAGGGATTCCTCGAAGGGCACTTTCTTCACCGCCCGGTCGAGCTCGCACAGCGTGCCGAGCAGCGGCTCCATGCGCTCGAGCGGCCAGGCGTTCGGACCGTCCGACAGCGCTGCTGCCGGGTTGGGGTGCGTCTCCATGAACAGCCCCGCCACCCCGGCGGCAACCGCCGCGCGTGCCAGCACCGGAATGAACTCGCGCTGGCCGCCGGAAGCCGAGCCCTGCCCGCCCGGCAGCTGCACCGAGTGGGTGGCGTCGAACACCACCGGGCAGCCGGTGGCGCGCAGGATCGACAGTGAGCGCATGTCGGATACCAGGTTGTTGTAGCCGAACGAGAAGCCGCGCTCGCACACCAGGATCGCCTCGTTGCCGGTGGAGCGGGCCTTGTCGACGACGTTCTGCATCTCCCACGGCGAGAGGAACTGCCCCTTCTTGATGTTTACCGGCTTGCCCTGCGAGGCGGTGTTGACGATGAAGTTCGTCTGGCGGCACAGGAACGCCGGGGTCTGCAGCACGTCGACGACCGCGGCCACTTCCGCCAGCGGGGTGTCCTCGTGCACGTCGGTCAGCACCGGCACGCCGATGGCGCGGCGCACGTCGTCGAGAATCTTGAGGCCCGCCTCGATCCCCGGGCCGCGGAAGCTGGCGCCCGATGAGCGGTTGGCCTTGTCGTAGGAAGCCTTGAAGATGAAGGGGACGCCGAGCCGGGAAGTGATCTCCTTGAGCCGCCCGGCGATCTCCTGGGTGAGGGCCGCGCCCTCGATGACGCACGGGCCGGCGATCAGGAACAGCGGCCGCCCCGCTCCGACTTCATGTCCCGTCAGCCGCATGGCTCACGCGCCCGCGGCCTGCGGGAGCTGCGAGGCGCGCTGCGCGCGCGCCGCCCGCACGAAACCGGCGAACAACGGGTGCCCGTCGCGCGGGGTGGAGGTGAACTCCGGGTGGAACTGCGTCGCCAGGAACCACGGGTGGTTGGGCAGCTCGATCACCTCCACCAGGCCGTCGCGCGAGAACCCCGAGAAGCGCATGCCCGACTGCCGATAGCGGTCGAGGTAGTTGTTGTTGAATTCATAGCGGTGCCGATGGCGCTCCATGATGGCATCGCGGCCGTAGAGCTCGCGCGCGCGCGTGCCGGCCCCGAGCAGCACTTCCTGGGCCCCGAGGCGCATGCTGGCGCCCTTGGCGGAAGCCTCGTCGCGCGTCTGCGCGCCGCGCATCTGGTCCTGCCACTCCGAGATGAGCGCGATCACCGGGTGCGGGCCGGCGCGGTTGAACTCGGTGCTGTTGGCATCGGCGAGTCCGAGCACGTGGCGGCCGAATTCCACGATCGCGACCTGCATGCCGAGGCAGATCCCCAGGTACGGAACGCCGTGCTCGCGCGCGTAGCGCACCGCCTGGATCTTGCCCTCGATGCCGCGCTCGCCGAACCCCCCGGGCACCAGGATCGCATCCACCCCCTCGAGCGCGTGGGTGCCGCGCTGCTCGATATCGGTGGACTCGACGTAGTGGATATTGACGCGCGTGCGGGTCTTCAAGCCGCCGTGCATCAGCGCCTCGTGCAGTGACAGATAGGAATCGCGGATCTGCACGTACTTGCCGACCATGGCGATGTCCACCTGGCCGTCCGGATTGGACTTCGCGCTCACCACCTGGCGCCAGTCGGCCAGATCGGTGGACGGCACCTCCAGGCGCAGCTTGTCGACGACGATGTCATCGAGCGCCTGCTCGTGCAGCAGGATCGGGATCCGGTAGATATCGTCCGCGTCGACCGCGGAAATCACCGCCCGCTCTTCCACATTGGTAAACAGGGCAATCTTGCGCCGCTGCTCCTCGGGCAGCGGATGCTTGCAGCGGCACAGCAGCACGTCCGGCTGGATGCCGATGCCGCGCAGCTCCTTCACCGAGTGCTGCGTCGGCTTGGTCTTGATCTCGCCCGAGCCGCCCACTATCGGCACCAGCGTCAGGTGCATGAACGCGCAGTTGTTGCGGCCGAGCTCGACACCGAGCTGGCGGATGGCCTCGAGGAAGGGGAGCGACTCGATGTCGCCGACCGTGCCGCCGATCTCGACCATGCAGACATCCGAGCCGTCGGCTCCCAGCTTGATGCTGCGCTTGATCTCATCGGTGATGTGCGGGATGACCTGCACGGTCGCGCCGAGGTAGTCCCCGCGGCGCTCCTTGGCGATGACGCGCTCGTAGATGCGCCCGGTGGTGAAGTTGCTGTTGCGCCCGGTAGTGGTGCGCACGAAACGCTCGTAATGCCCGAGGTCGAGATCGGTCTCGGTGCCGTCCTGGGTGACGAACACCTCGCCGTGCTGAAACGGGCTCATGGTGCCCGGGTCGACGTTGATGTACGGATCGAGCTTGACCATCGCCACCTTGAGGCCGCGGGCCTCGAGAATCGCGCCCAGCGAGGCGGAAGCGATGCCCTTGCCCAACGAGGACACGACGCCACCGGTGACGAATACAAAACGCGTCATATGTGAGTCAGGGAGTTCCCGTCGCACGAGGTTGCGGCCACAAAATCGGCGCCACCACGACGGGCCAGCAGGGTAGCACATCTGCCCGCACCAATGTGGGGCGGGTTCGACGGCTAAGCCGCGCTCCAGATCAGGCGGGCGCGCCGCCGGCTCGCAGCGCTCGCCTGCACCGACTCATCGAGCCAGAGCCCAGCGACCGCAATCAGGGTCTCGGCCGCGAAAATCAGCGGCAGTCGTGCGCGCTCCGCCACCGGCACGCGCGCTTCCTGCAGCAGGCTCTTGAGCGCGCGACGCCGCCCGCCGCGCTGCGGACGCAGGCGCTCACCGCCCCGGCGTGCGCGGATGGTTAGCGTGGCGGGGAGGGCCTCCAGATCCAGCGGTCCGCGCGCATCGCGCTTCAGCGTGAGCCGACCGAGCGGCGCGGGCAGCGCGCAGGTCCTGCGCCTGCGCCACGGCCAGCTGACTTGCTCGAAGCGCGCCGCCGCAGCCGGCGGCTGCGCCGCGGCGCGCCGCGAGCGCCCGCTCCCGGGCAGTGCGCCGGCCGATGCGCCGGGTGCGCCCCCGGAGGCGGTGCGCAGCGACAGTAGATCCGCCTGGCGCTGCAGCAGCGCGCCCGCCCAGGTCACGACGGGCTGTGCATCGGCACGCGCCTGCAGCAGCGGACCGGCAATCTCCTCGAGCCGGCTGGCGGGAGGCGCGCGGTACCCCGCGGCGGTGATCCAGAACCGCAGCGCGTTGCGGCGGCGTTCGGGCGGCAGTGCGCGCAGCCGCTTCGCCGACAGCATGGGCCCGAAGCTCGCGCGCGCGGCGTCGGCGGCACCCAGGGCATCGAGCAGCCGCTGCGCTTCCGCGGCGTGGCGCGCGGCGCGCGCCACGGTGGCTGCGGCCGCGGGCCAACGCTCCCGGATCAACGGCAGCACCCGCGTGCGCAGGTAGTTGCGATCGTGACGCAGCTCGGCGTTGCCCGGGTCCTCGATCCACTCGAGCCCCTGCGAGCGCACCCAGGCGGTGAGCTCGGCGCGCGACCAGGACAGGAGCGGGCGCACCAGAGCGCCACGCGCAAAGGCCGCCCGTGCCGGCATGGCGGCCATGCCGGCGAGACCCGCGCCGCGCAGCAGCTGCAGCAGCACGGTCTCGAGCTGATCATCCTCGTGGTGCGCCGTCAGGAGCGCTTCCTGCGGCGCGAGCGCCGCGGCGAGCAACTGGTAGCGCGCGGCACGCGCGGCGGCTTCGGGCGACTCGCCGCGCAGGCGTGCGACCTTCGCGGTGCGCACCTGCAGCGGCACGCCGAGAGCGCGCGCCACCCGCCGGCAGTGCGCCACCCAGCGGACCGAGTGCGGGTGCAGGCGATGATCGACGTGCAGGGCGCGCAGCTTGAGCGGCGGGCGCTCGAGCTGCGCCAGCGCGGCGAGCAGAGCGGTGGAGTCCGCCCCGCCGCTGAACGCCACGCACACGGCGACATCCGGGAAGCCGGGCAGCAGCTGCGCCAGGCGCCGGCTGAGTGAGCGGGGGCCAAACCCTTCGGTTCCGCGGCGCGCCGCGCGTGGCACGGCCTTACGCCGCGGTTTCGGCAAACACGCCGAAGCCGGCGATCTTGGCGGCGCGCTCCGCGCGCAGCTGATCGCGCGGCACGGCGTCGAGCTCGTCCAGATGACGGACCAGCGCAGCCTTGAGGCTCGCGGCGCTGGCGGACGGATCACGATGCGCACCCCCGAGAGGCTCCTCGATGACCTCATCCACCAGCCCGAGCTTCAGCAGCCGGTCGGCGGTGAGATTCAGCGCTTCGGCGGCCACTTCCTTCTTGTCCTGGCTCTTCCACAGGATGGAAGCGCAGCCCTCCGGTGAGATGACCGAGTAAGTGCTGTACTGGAGCATCAGCAGGCGATCGCACACGCCGATGCCGAGCGCACCGCCGGATCCGCCCTCGCCGGTAACCGCGGTCACGATCGGAATGCGCAGCACCGACATCTCGAAGAGGTTACGGGCAATGGCTTCGCTCTGGCCGCGCTCTTCGGCGCCGACGCCGGGATATGCGCCCTGGGTATCGATCAGCGTCACCAGCGGCAGCCCGAAGCGTTCGGCGAGACGCATCAGCCGCAGCGCCTTGCGATAGCCTTCGGGCTTGGGCATGCCGTAGTTGCGGCGCACGCGCTCCTTGGTGTCACGACCCTTCTGATGGCCGATGATCATCAGCGTGCGCTCGTCGATGCGCGCCAGCCCGCCGACGATCGCGCCGTCGTCCGCGTACATGCGGTCACCGTGCAGCTCGTTGAACTCACGGCAGATGGCGTTGACGTAATCGAGCGTGTAGGGACGGTGCGGGTGGCGCGCGAGCTGGGTGATCTGCCAGGGCGTGAGACTGGCGAAGATGCTCATCGTGAGCTGCCGGCTCTTGGCCTGCAGCCGGCCGATCTCGTCCTGGATGTTGACTTCGCTGTTCTCCGAAGTCACGTGCCTGAGCTCCTCGATCTTCGCTTCGAGCTCGGCGATCGGTTGTTCGAAGTCCAGGAACGAGACGGCCATGCGTGCAGGGTATCCTAACTCAGCGGCCATCGGCGGAGAATGACGGACCCGGACTCGCCGACGGCGGCCCGTAAAGCACCTGCAGCGCGCCGCGTCCAAGCAGGCCTTCGAGCTGCTCGAGCAGCTCGCGGCTGGCGCGCACCGTCCACTCGTCTCCGAGCGTGAGCGCGCCGCAGGCATCACGGCCCGTGTATTCGATGGTGACCGGGCACGGCCCCGGACGCCAAGGCGCGAGCATTGCGGCCAGCCGCTCGGACAGCGCGGCAGCGTCGGCGTGCGTGCAGCGGATCACCAGGCGCTGCGCGCACCGCGACAGCACCTCATCGAGCTCGCTGATGCGCCGCGCGGACAGCCGCCAGGCGTCACTGAACTCGTCGAAACGCAACAGCCCCTCGACCAACACCAGCGCGTCCTTCGCGATCAGATCGCGGTGCTTCTGCCAGCTCTCCTCGAACAGCATGGCCTCGATGCGCCCGGTGCGGTCATCGAGTGTCAGGATCACGCGCGGCCCGCGTTTCTTCACCTCATCGATGAGTCCCGCCACGGTGACCGGCTTGCCGGCGCCGAAGCGCCCGCTCTCGAGCCCGGCGACCGGCCGGTCACTGACCAGATCGCCGATGCGGTGGGACACGAAACGCGCCAGACTCGACTCGAAGCGTGCGAGCGGATGGCCGGTGAGATACAGGCCGAGTGTTTCGCGCTCTCCCGCCAGGCGCACCGCCTCACTCCACTCCGGCAACAGCGGGCTGGCGTGCAGCGGCGCGGCGCTGGCGCGCTCCTCGCTCGCGAGTCCGAACAGATCGTTCTGCCCCGCCGCGCGGGCGCGGGTGTTCTGGTCGCCGAGATGCATGGCGCTGCTCAAGCGCTCCATGAGCGTCGCGCGGTTGGCGCCCAGGCCGTCCAGGCTCCCGGCGCGCAACAGCGCTTCGAGCACGCGCCGGTTGACCTTCTGCAGGTCCAGGCGCCGGCACAGATCCTCGAGACCCGAGTACGCGCCGCGCGCGCTGCGCTCCGCGATCAGCGCCTCGGCCGCCCCCTCACCCACGCCGCGCACCGCCCCCAGCCCATAACGGATACTGCGCTCGCCGCAGGCGGCGAACTCGTAGCCGGAGGCGTTGACATCCGGCGGCAGCACCGCGAGCCCCAGATCGGTGCATTCCTTGATGAGCGTCACCACCTTGTCGGTGTGATCCATGTCGGCCGACAGCACCGCCGCCATGAAAGCCGCCGGGTAGTGCGCCTTCAGGTACGCCGTCTGGTAGGCGAGCAGCGCGTAGGCGGCCGAGTGCGACTTGTTGAAACCATAGCCGGCGAACTTCTCCATCAGGTCGAAAATGTGCACCGCGACCTGCTCACGCACCCCGCGCGCCACCGCACCGCCGATGAACACCGAGCGCTGCTGCGCCATCTCTTCGGGGCTCTTCTTGCCCATCGCGCGCCGCAGCAGGTCGGCGCCGCCGAGCGTATAGCCCGCCAGCACCTGCGCGATCTGCATCACCTGTTCCTGGTAGAGGATCACCCCGTAGGTGGGCTTGAGAATCGACTCGAGGCTCGGATGCAGGTAATCGATCGGGCCATCGCTCCTGCCGTGCTTGCGGTTGATGAAATCATCCACCATGCCGGACTGCAGCGGGCCGGGCCGGAACAGCGCGACCAGCGCCACGATGTCCTCGAAGCAATCAGGTTGCAGCCGGCGGATCAGATCCTTCATGCCGCGCGACTCGAGCTGGAAGACGGCAGTGGTGCGGCAGGCCTTGAGCAACGCGTAGCTGGGTGCGTCATCCATCGGCAGCGTGCTCACCGTGAGCGCTGAAGCCTGGGGCGGCCGCGCGCGGTTGATGAGCGCCGCGGCGCGCTCGATGATGGTGAGCGTGCGCAGTCCGAGAAAGTCGAACTTCACCAGCCCCGCAGCCTCGACGTCGTCCTTGTCGAACTGGGTGACGATGTTGCCGCCGGACGCATCGCGGTACAGCGGCGCGAAGTCGGTGAGCACCGAGGGGGCGATCACCACGCCGCCGGCGTGCATGCCGGCGTTGCGGGTCAGACCTTCGAGCGAGCGCGCCAGGTCGATGAGGTTTCGCACCTCGTCCTCGCTGTGGTACAGGCGCTTGAGGTCCGGCTCCTTCTCCAGCGCGCCATCGAGCGTGATGCCGAGCTCGAAGGGAATGAGCTTGGCGATGCGGTCAACGTAGCCGTAGGCCATGCCGAGCACGCGCCCGACGTCGCGCACCACGGCCTTCGCGGCCATGGTGCCGTAGGTGATGATCTGCGACACCCGCTCGCGCCCGTACTTGCCCGCTACGTAATCGATGACCCTGTCGCGGCCGTCCATGCAGAAGTCGATGTCGAAATCGGGCATCGAGACACGCTCGGGATTCAGGAAGCGCTCGAACAGCAGGTCGTACTTGAGCGGATCGAGGTCGGTGATCCTCAGGCTGTAGGCCACCAGTGAGCCCGCCCCCGAGCCGCGCCCCGGTCCCACCGGCACGCCGTGCTCGCGCGCCCAGCCGATGAAATCGGCGACGATGAGAAAGTAGCCCGCGAAGCCCATCTGACAGATGACCTGCAGCTCGCGCTCCAGGCGCTCGCGGTAAGCCGGTGGCGCGCTCACCGCCGCGCTGAAGCGGGCGCTGAGTCCGCGCGCGGCTTCGGCGCGCAGGAATTCCTCGGTGCTCACGCCTGCCGGCAGCGGATACTGCGGCATGCGCACCTCCCCGAGCGTCAGCGTCAGACTGCAACGGCGCGCGATCTCCACGGTGTTGGCCAGTGCCTCCGGCACGTCGGCGAACAGCGCCGCCATCTCTTGCGGCGTGCGCAGGTACTGCTGGCGCGAGTAGCGGCGCACACGGCCGGAGTCCGCCAGCAGCGTGCCGTCGTGAATGCAGACGCGCGCCTCGTGCGATTCGAACTGCTCGGGTTTGAGGAACCGCACGTCGTTGGTCGCCACCACCGGCGCGCCGCAGCGGGCGGCGAGCGCGAGCGCGCCGGCGATGTAGGTTTCCTCGAACGGCCGGCCGAGGCGCTGCAGCTCGAGGTAAAAGCGCCCGGGAAACAACCCGAGCCACGCGGCGAGCAAGCGCTCGGCGTCGCGCTCGCGGGCATTCACCAGCGCGCGGCCGATGTCGCCCTCGGTGGCGCAGGACAGGCCGATCAGGCCCTCGAGCTGAGCCGGCGACAGCCAGCCGCGCTCGATGCACGGCGTGCCGCGCTCCTGCCCCTCGAGGTACGCACGGCTCACGAGGCGCGCCAGGTTCCGATAGCCTCCCGGCGACTGGCACAGGAGCGTGAGGCGCGTCGGTGGCTGGCGCTCGGCCTCCTCGCGCACCAGCAGGTCCACCCCGACGAGGGGCTTGACGCCCGCCCTGAGCGCCTCGCGATAGAACTTCACCATCGCGAAGAGATTGACCTGGTCGGTCACCGCCACCGCCGGCATGCCCGCGGCGGCCACCGCCGCGATGAGCTCCGGCACCCGCACCACGCTGTCGCTGAGGGAGTACTCGGTGTGCAGCCGCAGATGAACGAATCCGTGTGGCATCGGTTAGTCCTGGCGCAGCGGACTGAACGAGCGGCGGTGCAGGCGCGAGGGCGCGCGAAGCTGCAGGGCGCTCAGGTGGGCGGGGGTACCGTAGCCTTTGTGCGCTGCCAGCTCGAAACCCGGATAGCACGCATCGAGCGCTTGCATCATGGCATCGCGGTAGACCTTCGCCAGGATCGAAGCCGCGCTGATGGCCGCCACCCGCGCATCCCCCGCCACGATGGCCTCGAGCGTGCACTCCAGCGGCAGGTCGGAGATGCACGGACAGCGGTTGCCGTCGACCCGCACGTGGGTCGGACACACCGGCAGCGCGAGCAGTGCGCGCCGCATGGCGAGCAGTGTTGCCTCCAGAATGTTCAGGCAGTCGATCTCGTCGCGATCGGCCCAGCCGATCGCCCACGCCAGGGCGCGGGCACGGATGATGGGCGCGAGCCGCGCGCGCTCCTCGGGCGACAGGACCTTCGAGTCCGCGAGTCCCCGTATGCGCCGCCGCGGATGCAGGATCACCGCCGCCGCCACCACCGGTCCCGCGAGCGGCCCGCGGCCGGCCTCATCGACGCCGGCCACGCGCGTCAGGTCGTGCCATTGCCGCGCGCGTCTGCCCTCAGACCGTGGCATGATCGCCCCCCGCGCCGCCCGCGCGCCCGGCGCACGCAAGAACCGCCTCCGCCGCCCGCGCGGCGCCGCCACGGCGCAGCGTGCGATGCACCGCGGCGAATTCTTCCAGCAGCTCACGCACGTGCCCGTGATCCTCGAGTTCCTGCAGCAGCGCCTCGCCGAGCGCCGCACCGCTCACCTGCTCCTGAAAGAACTCCGGCACCAGGCGCCGGCCGGCGAGCAGGTTCGGTTGCGAAAAGTATCGCACCTTCACCAGCCCCATGGTCCGCAGCAGGAAGGCGGTCACGGCGCTCACGCGATACGCGACCACCATGGGCCGCGCGCTGAGCAGCGTCTCCAGGGTCGCGGTTCCGGAGGCGACGATGGCCGCATCGCAGGCCGCGAGCGTCGGCTGCGCCTGTCCGTCCAGCACACGAATCGCAGGCGCATCGGGTAGTTGCGCGATTTCCCTCTCAAAGACCTCACGTACCTCGGGGGACGCCATGGGCGCGATGAAGCGATAGCCGCGGCGCCGCGAGCCGATGTAGGCGGCGGCCGCGGCGAAGGGCGCCGCGAGCCGCGTGACCTCGGCAAGTCGGCTCCCCGGCAGCAGCGCCACCAGCGGGCCGTCACCGCGGATGTCCAGCGCGCGTCGCGCGGCCTCGCGATCGACGGCGAGCGGAATCTGATCCGCCAGCGGATGCCCCACGAACACCGCCGGCACCCCGTGCTGCGCGTAGAACTTCGCCTCGAACGGCAGCAGACACAGTACCAGGTCGCAGGCGGCGCCAATGGTGCGCACCCGCCCCTGCCGCCACGCCCACACCTGGGGACTGACGTACTGCACGGTGCGCAGGTCCGCGCCCCGGAGCGTGCGCGCGAGCCGCAGATTGAACTCCGGTGCGTCGATGCCGATGAAGATATGCGGGCGGGCGGCGCGCAAGCGCCTGAGCAGCGCAGCGCGCAGGCGCAGCAGGCGCGGCAGGTGCCGCAGCACCTCGGTGAGTCCCATGACCGCGAGCTCTTCGGCCCCCCACCAGGCCTCGCAGCCGGCGGCGATCATCTTCGGTCCCGCGACTCCGAAACAGCTCAAGTCGGGCACGCGCTCGCGCAGCGCCGCGATCAGTGCCGCACCCAGCTGATCCCCCGAGTGCTCGCCCGCGACGATGCCGATGCGCAACCCCTGCGCGGCGGCGACGCGCGCGCCCGGCGCGCTCATCGCGCCAGGCTGCGCGTGGAGGCGTGGATGAAGTCGACGAACGCGCGGATCTCGGGGCGCCCGTCGGCCTGCGGCGCGAGGCGCGCGAGCGCCTCGGCGAGCTTCAGATCCGAGCGGTACACGATGCGGTAGGCGTCGCGGATGTTGCGGATCTGCTCCTCGGTGAAGCCGCGGCGCTTCAGGCCCTCCGAGTTCACCGCGTGGGGAGCGGCCGGGTTGCCCGCGACCATCACGTACGGCGGCACGTCGCGCGTGACGATGGCGCCGCCGGCGAGAAACGCATGCGCACCGATCTTGGTGAACTGATGCACGGCGGTGAGTCCGCCGAGGATCGCCCAGTCGCCGATCTCGACGTGGCCGCCGAGCGCAGCGCAGTTGGCGAACACGGTGTTGTTGCCCACCACGCAGTCGTGCGCGACGTGCGCATACGCCATGAAGAGGTTATCGCTGCCGATGAGCGTCACGCCCTTGTCGTGGGTGGTGCCGCGGTTCACGGTGCAGCTCTCGCGAAACACATTGCGGTCGCCGATCGTAAGGCGCGTCGGCTCACCCTGGTATTTCCTGTCCTGCGGCGCATCGCCGATCGATGCGAACTGGAAGAAGCGGTTGTCGGCACCGATGGTGGTCGGCCCGTTGATCACCACGTGCGGTCCGACCACCGTGCGCGGGCCGATCCGTACCTGCGGACCGATGATGCTGAACGGCCCGATGCAGACGTTGGCCGCGAGCTCGGCCTCGGCCGAGACGATCGCGCGCGCATCGATCACCTCGAGGCCTCCGGTGCCACCATCATCTCGGCGTGCGCCACCTCGTGCTCGCCGACCGAGGCTGCAGTCGAGTAACGCCAGATCCCCTTGAGGGTGCGCTGCAGCTGCGCCGTGAGCACCAGCTGGTCCCCGGGCACGACCGGCTTGCGAAAGCGCGCCTTGTCGATGCCGACGAAGAAGAAGCGCGTCTTGGTATCGGGAATCACGTTGGCGGTGATGAAGCACAGTATGCCCGCCGCCTGGGCCATCGCTTCGATGATGATCACGCCCGGCATGACCGGACGGCCGGGAAAGTGGCCGGGGAAGTACGGCTCGTTGTAGGTCACGTTCTTCAGTGCGCGGATGCTGTGCCCGGGACGGCACTCGAGCACCCGGTCGATGAGCAGAAACGGGTAACGGTGCGGCAGGCGCTCCAGGATGGCCTGCATGTCGAGTTGCAGCGGCTCAGTCATGATCCTCTTCCTGTTCGGACTTCCGGCCCGTGGCACGCTCCAGGGCGCGCACGCGGGTCTCGAGCAACCCGCTGCGCTTGAAGCGCGCAACCAACCGGCGCCAGGCGTGTGCTTCTTCGACCGGCAAGGTGCCGGAATATACTCCCGATCTCGCGATCGAGTGGGTGACCGCGGAATAGCCGGTGATGACCACGTCGTCGGCGATGGTGAGGTGGCCCGCGAAGCCGGTGCCACCGCCGATCATGCAGCGCTTGCCGATAGCGGTGCTGCCGGCCACGCCGACGCAGGCGGCGAGCGCACTGTGGGCGCCGATGTGCACGTTGTGCCCGATCTGCACGAGGTTGTCGAGCTTCACCCCTTCCTCGATCACCGTGTCGTCGAGGGCGCCGCGGTCGATGGTGGTGTTGGCGCCGATCTCGACGTCCGCTCCAATGCGCACCGCGCCCAACTGCGGCACCTTCAGCCAGGTGCCGCGCTCGGGCGCGAAGCCGAAGCCGTCGCCGCCGATCACCACCCCGGGCTGCAGCACGGTGCGCGCGCCGATCTGCACCGCGCGGCACAGCGTCACGCGCGCCACCAGCCGCACGTCGTCGGCGAGCTGCACGCCCTCCTCGAGGCTGCAGTGCGGACCGATGAAGGCGCGCGCGCCCACCACGACGTTGGGCCCGACGATCGTGTAGGCACCGACCTGCGCGCTCGGATCGATGCGCGCGCTCGCGGCCATGACGGCGCTCGGATGCACACCGGGCTCGAGCTGCGGCAAGGGGTGCAGGATGGTGGCGATGCGCGCAAAGGTCGCGTAGGGGTTCTCGCACGACAGCACCGCCGTGGGACACTGGTCGGCGCTCGCGGGGTTCAGCACCACCGCGCCGGCATGCGTGCCCGAGAGTTGCGCCCGGTAGCGCGGGTTGGCCAGGAACGCGATCGAGCGCTCGTCGGCCTTGGCGAGCGCCGCGACCCGCTCGACGCGCGCGTCCGGATCGCCGCGCAGCTCGCAGCCGAATCGCACCGCAAGCTCCCCGAGCGATACCGACATGGCGAGTCTTCGAAATACCGCCGGCCGCGCTCCACTCCAGGAGCGCTATTTCGGCTGCGGCTTGGCGGGCGGCGCCGGCTTCGCCGCCGGGGGCGCCGTCGGGGAGGCCGCATTGCGCGCCTGCAGCGCCGTCAGGATCGCCGGCGTGACGTCGTAGGCGGGCGCCGCATACACCACCCCCTCGGTGCTCAGCACGACGTCGAAGCTCTGCGCCTTGGCGTAGCTGCGCACCTCCTCGCCAAGGGTTTTCTGCAGCCGCGACATCTCCTCGTTGCGGCGCGCGCTGATATCGTCCTGGAACTCGCTGCGGGCGCGCTCGAAATCCCGCGCGCCCTCGCGCAATTCCTTCTCGGCGCGCGTGCGCTGTTCGTCCGTCATGGTGGCGCCGTCTTTCTGCAGCTTGTCCTGCTTGGCCTTCAGAGCCTGCTGCTGCGCCTGCAGGGTGCGCTCGCGCGGCGCGAACTCAGTGCGCATGGCATCGAGCATGGCCTTGCCCTGCGGGGATTCCTCGAGGAGCCGCTGCGGGTCGACCACCCCGATCTTGGGCTCGGCCCAGGCCGGCAACGTAGCCAGCGCGCCGCACGCTGCCATCAACCCCACCGCCAACTTGCTGCTGATCAGACGCTTCACAGAACTCATACCTCGTAGACAATTGTTTTGTGATCCGCTTCGGGCCCGAGGCCCGCAGGCCTAAACGCGTAGTATCGCGTAGAACCCGCCCCGGCGGCTCGATTGTTTCAGAACGCATTGCCGACCGAGAACTGGAAGCCCTCGGTCTCGTCCCCCCAGGTCGTCACGCCGTCGCCGCGCTTGGAGTTGAGCGCCACGCCGAAACTGAACCGGAACAGGCCCAGCGGTGCCAGCCACTCCACCGCGACGCCAGCCGAGCGCTTGAGGCTGGCGAAGCCGGTGAACCGGTAGCTCTGCGGAGAAACGAAGTCGGGACCGAAGAACCTGAGCTTGCTGCCGGTCTGATACACGTTGCCGATATCGTAGAACGCGCTCACGCGGGCGGTCTGCGCCCATTTCGCGGGCATCGGGAAGATGAGCTCGTTCTGGCTGATGATGCGCAGATTGCCGCCGTAGGGGTTGCCGAACTGGTCCTTGGGACCCAGACGGCTCTCGCGATAGCCGCGCACCGAGTCCGGGCCGCCGCCGTAGAACTGCCGGAAGGGCGGGACGGCCGTGGTGCTGCCCAGCGGTGCGCCGTAGTCCACGCCGTCGAGGAACGACAGCGCCCAGGTGCGCCACAGCGGCACGTACTTCAGGAACTGGTAGTTGCCGATCCAGTACTTGACGTCGCTCCCGGGGATGGTGACGGAGAAAGAGAGCGACTGGCGCATGCCGCGGTCGGCGAACAGGGTGCGGTTGCGCGTATCCCAGTCCCAGCCGGCCACGGCTTCGAGGCTCTTGAAGTCAGTGCCGTAGAAGACGTATTCGTTGTTGGTGGCGTCGTCATGGGCGAGGCGGGCGTAAGGATGACCATTCTGCCGCACCCACTGCTGCGCCTGCACCGCGCTGCTCAATGAATTGGTGAGCAGCTGCGAGCTGTCGAAGGCGGCGCCGGCGCGTATGTACATGGTCTCGGCGATCGGGTACGCCCAGGTAGGCCCGAAGCTGAGGGTGCGCGAGGAGAAGGTCGAGGAGGACGACACGAACTGCGTCACGTCGCTGTAGGTCACCGAGATCGTGCGCTGCAGGTTGTCGATATTGGTGTACGGGTTGGTGTGCGAGACGCTGTACACCTTGCTGAAGGCGCCACCGTTCAGGTTGATGGCGATGCGCTGACCGGTGCCGAGGAAGTCGGCGTCCGCGTAGCTGCCGTTGAGCATGAACTTGTAGGTCTCGGAGTAACCGATCCCACCGGAGAGCTGCGATGCCGGGCCCTCCTCGATCTTGTAGTTCACGTCCACCAGATCCGGGGATCCCGCTACCGGTGTGGTCTCGAAATCCACGCTCTTGACGTACGGCAGGCGCTGGATGCGCTGCTTGGAGCGCTCGAGCGAGGTATTCGACAGCCAGCCGCCCTCGAGCTGGCGCATCTCACGACGCAGCACCTCGTCGTTGATGCGGTTGGCGCCGGTGAAGCTGATGTTGCGCACGTACACGCGGTTGCCCGGATCGACGAAGAAGGTGAGCGACACCGTGTGATTGGCGTTGTCGGCAGTGGGTACCGGCTCGACCTTGGCGAAGGCATAGCCGTCGCGCCCCATGCGGTTCTGCATCAGTTCCTGCGACGAGGTGATCAGCTTGCGGTTGAAGGTCGCACCCGGGTGTATCAGCAGCAATTGCTCGAGCTCGCGCTGCGGCACCACGAACGTGCCCGCCAGCTTGATCTGCGAGACCTTGTAGACCTGGCCCTCATCGATGTTCACGGTGATGAAGATGTCTTCCTTCTCCGGAGCGATCGCCACCTGGGTCGAATCCAGCTGGAAGTTCGCGTACCCGCGGTCCATGTAGAAGTTGCGCACCTTCTCCAGGTCACCTTGCAGGGACTCGCGCGAGTAGCGGTCGTCCTGCCTGTACCAGGACAGCCAGTTGGGGGTCTTCAGCTCGAGGGTCTGCAGGATCTCTTTCTGCGGAAACCTGGTGGCGCCCACGATGTTGATCTGGCGGATCTTGGCGCGTGCGCCTTCCTTGATCTCGATCTTGATCTTCACGCGGTTGCCCGCCTCCTCCTCCACGTGCGAATCGATCTTCACGCCGTACTTGCCGCGGGCGAAGTACTGGTCGGTGAGATACTGGGTAACGTCCTCGAGCACCGAGCGGTCGAAGGTCTTGCCGGTCGCGAGTCCGACGTTGCGCAGCGACTTCTGCAGATCCTCGGTCTTGATGTCCTTGTTGCCGGTGATCTCGAAGCTCTCGATGGAGGGGCGCTCCAGCACCACGACAATGAGCGTGCTGCCGTCGCGGCGCAGCTGCACGTCGCGGAAGAAGCCGGTGGCATACAGGGCGCGGATCGCCTCGCGCACGCGCTGCGCGCTCAGGTGATCGCCGATGTTTACCGGCAGGTAGTTGTAGACCGTGCCCTCGGAGACGCGCTGCAGACCCTCGACGCGGATGTCCCCGACGGTGAAGTCCGCCGGGCCCGCCGCCGGGCTCACCGCCGTCTGCGCGAGCGCCAGCGCGCAGCGCACCGTCAGCGCCAGGGCGGCAAGGGCACTGCGTGTTTTCATTCTCCAGCCACCGATATCCCCCTGAGCGTGCCCAAGCGACGCGCCCGAGACTCTTGCCTTGTACTATTCGAGGACTGGAGACTCACGCCTCCAGTGAAAACTCCGGGCCGCCGTTTGCGGCCCGCTCAGCCGAACTGGCGCGCAATATCGTTGTAGAGCGCGACACCCATCAGGACGATGAGCAGGGCGATGCCAACCTGCTGTCCCAGAGCCTGGGCCCGCTCCGACAACGGGCTGCCCTTCAGCCACTCCACCAGCTGGAAGACGATCTGTCCGCCATCCAGGATCGGAATCGGCAACAGGTTGAGGAACCCCAGCGACAGGGAGATCAGCACCAGGAAGCCGAGGAACGCCGCCACGCCCGCCTCGGCCGAGTCGCCGGCGAACTCGGCGATCGACAGCGGGCCGCTCAGGTTCTTCAGCGACACGCGCCCCAGCACCATGCGCCAGAAGAGTCGCGCCTGCAGCACGGTCATGCTCCAGGCTTCCCCGCCGGCGCGCACCAGCGCCACCGCGGCGCCGAGCTCGGTGTGCCGCAGCATGCTCTCGGGGTAGCCCTTGCCGGGTGGCTGGGTGACGTGGATGCGTCCGACGCGCTTACCCGCGACCTGCTCGCTCAGCACCTGCAGCTGCACGCGGTGCGCGCTGCCGCCGCGCCGATAGTCGACGGTCACGCGCTCGCCGGGGTGCGCGCTGATGAGCGCGACGATTTCGCGGAAATCGTGCACCGGCTCCCCGTCGATCGCGACGATCTCATCCCCAGGGTGCAGTCCCGCGCGCGCCGCCGGCCCGTCGGGCATCACCTGACCCAGCACCGCCGGCAGCGGCGGCGTCCAGAACTGAAATCCGAGTCCGCGGAACAACTCCGCCGGTTCCGTGAGGCGCCGGCGCTGCTCGGCGTCGGGCACGCGCAGCTTCGCGTCGCGCAGCTCGCCGCTGCTGCCGCGCACGCTCAAGGCAGCTTCGCCGCGCGAGCTCATGGCGTCCAGCAGGCCGAACACCACGTCGCGCTGACCGCTCACCGCGCTGCCGTTGACGGCGCGAATCTCATCCCCGCTATGCAGGCCGGCGGCGGCGGCCAGCGAGCCCGCGGTCACGTCCCCGACGATGGGCCTGACCTCGGTGACACCGTTCACCCACAACATCCCCCACAGCACCAGCACCGCGAACAGAATGTTGAAGGCAGGTCCTGCGAGCAGCACCACGATGCGTTGCCAGGGCGGACGGCGCGTGAAGGAGCGCGCCAGCTCGTGCGGCTCCACCGGACCTTCGCGCTCATCGAGCAGCTTCACGTAGCCGCCGAGCGGGATGGCGGCCACGACATATTCGATGCGATCCGCGCCCGCCACGCGCTTGAACAACGGGCGGCCAAAGCCGACCGAGAACCTGAGCACCTTGAAGCCGAGCCGTCGCGCGACCCAGAAATGGCCGAACTCATGCACCGTGACCAGCAGGCCCACGGCGATCACGAACCACAGCGCGTACCAGACCACACTCATGCGTGAGCGCCCCTCACCGCTGCACTTCTCGTGATGCCGTCGATCCGCTCGCGTGCGAGCACTCTGCCTTCCGCGTCGGCGGCCAGCACGTCATCGAGCCCGCCGATCGCCCCCCCGCTGCCGCGTTGCACTACGGCTTCAATGACCGTCGCGATACCGGGAAAGTTCAATCGGCGCTCGAGGAACGCCTGGACCGCGACCTCGTTGGCCGCATTCAGCACTACCGGATCGAGCCCGCCGGCGCGCGCCGCGGCCTGCGCCAGCGCGAGGCACGGGAACCTCGCGGTATCGGGGGCCCGGAACTCCAGTCGCCCGACCTTGAGCAGGTCGAGGAACTCTACCCCGGAGCTGATTCTCTCCGGCCAGGCGAGCGCATGAGCGATCGGCGTGCGCATGTCGGGCGCGGACAGCTGCGCGAGCACCGAGCCGTCGAGGTATTCGACCAGGGAATGCACGATGCTCTGCGGGTGCACGAGGACCTGCACCTGTGCGGGCGTCACGCCGAACAGCAGGCACGCCTCGATGAACTCCAGCCCCTTGTTCATCAGGGTGGCGGAGTCGACCGAGATCTTGCGGCCCATGACCCAGTTGGGATGCGCGAGGGCGGCTTCCGGAGTGACGAAGGCGAGCGCCTCGCCCGACAGGTCGCGGAACGGCCCGCCGGAAGCGGTCAGCAGTACGCGCCTCAAGCCCGGCGGCGCCGCCCCCGGGGTCACACCCGGCGGCAGGCACTGGAAGATGGCATTGTGCTCGCTGTCGATCGGCAACAGCGTGGCGCCGGAGCGCTTCACCTCTGCAATCAGCAGCGGGCCCGCCATCACCAGCGCCTCCTTGTTGGCGAGCAGCAGGCGCTTGCCGGCCCGTGCGGCCGCCAGAGTGGAGCGCAGGCCGGCCGCGCCGACGATCGCGGCCATGACACACTGCACCTCGGCGGCCTGCGCGATCTCCTCGAGCGCTGCGGCGCCTGCGAGCACGCGCGTCTGCGGGGCCGCGCGGCCCAACAGCTCGCGCAACTCGCCCGCGGCCCGCTCGTCAGCCAGAGCCGCGTAGGCCGGGCGCCAGGTGAGCACCTGTTGCGCGAGCTTCGCGGCGTTACTGTTGGCCGCGATCGCCACCAGGCGGTAACGATCCGGGTGGCGCGCAAGCACATCGAGCGTGCTCTCGCCCACGGAGCCGGTGGAGCCGAGCACGGCGACGCCGATCACCGCACCACCCCGAGCAACATGAGCCCGAGCAGCAGCACCGGAGCCGCTCCGGTCAGACTGTCGATGCGGTCCATCACCCCGCCGTGTCCCGGAAACACGCGGCCGCTGTCCTTCACGCCAGCGAAGCGCTTCAGCAGACTCTCGGTGAGGTCGCCGATGATCGAGAAGGCGACCGCGGTGAGACACAGCGGCAGGAACGCCGCGAGCGGCACGTGGAACCACAGGCTGCCCGCGATCGCGACCAGTGCGCTCAGTGCAATCCCTCCCAACACTCCCTCCCAGGTCTTGCCCGGCGACACCTCCGGCGCGAGGCGCACCCTCCCGAAGCGGCGGCCGAAAAAGAACGCGCCGATGTCCGCGACCCATACGAGCACGAACGCGAACAGCACCCATTCTGCGCCCTGCGGCTCGGAGCGTCGCAGGCGCACCATCGCGAGCCAGGCGGGCACCAGCGCCAGCACGCCGGCGGCGGCGGCGGACCAGGGGGAAACGCGCCGCGGCGCGAAGGCGATCCACAGCAGCGCCGTGAGCCACCACAGCACCGCCACGCCGAGCAGCAGATCGCACCCCGCGGGCGTGGCGCAGATGCGCCACGCGCCCAGCAGCAGCGCCGCCACCAGCAGCACATAGGCGGCGCGCAGCACCGGAGCCGGTAGCAGCAGGAACGCGGACCACTCCCACGCCCCGGCCAGCACCAGCAGTGTCATCACGCCCACGGTCGCCCCCGCAGGCAGCCATAGCACGATGGCAAGCAGTACCACGGCCAGCACCACGGCGGTCAGAACTCGTTTGCGCATCGCGTCGGTCACGGTGCCTTCAGGCTTTCGCCGCCGCGGGTGGCGCCGCGGTGTGGCCGAAGCGCCGCTCGCGGCTGGCGAAGAACGCGAGCGCCTCCTCCAGATCCGCCACCGTGAAATCAGGCCACAGCCGCGAACTGAAATACAGCTCCGCGTAGGCGAGATCCCAGAGCAGGAAGTTGCTGACGCGGTACTCACCGCCGGTGCGGATGAGCAGCTCCGCCGGCGGCAGTCCCGCGAGCGCGAGCTCAGCCGCGAAGCGGCTCTCGCTGATATCCTCCGGCCGTAGCGCGCCGCTCGAGCATTCCTTCGCAAGCTTCTGAGTTGCCTGAATAATATCCCAGCGTCCACCGTAACTCACGGCCACCTGGAGCCTCAGTCCGCCGTTGTCAGCGGTGCGCTGCTGCGCGGCCGCGAAGCGCGTCTGCAGCCGCACCGGCAGATCGCGGCGCTCCCCGATGAAGCGCAGCCGCACGCCCTTGGCATGCAGCTCCTCGATCTCGCGCTCGAGCGCCTCGAGGAACAAACCCATCAGACTGCCGACCTCCTGCGCCGGCCGCCCCCAGTTCTCGCTCGAGAAGGCGAACAGCGTGAGGGCCTCCACGCCGCGGCGCGTGCATTCCTCGATACACATGCGCACCGGCGTGAGCCCGGCGCGGTGTCCGGCGGAGCGCGTGAGACCGCGCCCCGCCGCCCAGCGGCCGTTGCCGTCCATGGTGATCGCGATGTGCCTGGGGGTGAGCTTTGAGGCGGGGGCGACCATCACACCTGCATGACCTCTTTCTCCTTGGCGGCGAGCAGTGCCTCGACGTCGGCGATGTGCTTGTCGGTGAGCTTCTGCACGTCGAGCTCAGCGCGCCGCTCATCGTCCTGCGAGACCAGTTTCTCCTTCAGCATGTCCTTGATGTCGTTCATGACATCGCGGCGCACGTTGCGTACCGCGACGCGGGCGTTCTCCGCGTCGTGCCGCAGCACCTTGGTGATCTCGCGGCGCCGCTCCTCGGTGAGCGGAGGCATGGGAATGCGGATCACGGTGCCGGCGGTCATCGGCGTGAGCCCGAGATCGGACTTGAAGATCGCCTTCTCGATCGCCTGCACGCTGCTCTTCTCCCACGGGGAAATGACCAGCGTGCGGCCCTCCTCGACCGCGATGCTCGCCACCTGCTGCAGCGGCACCTCCGAGCCGTAGTAATCCACCTTCAGGTGCTCGATGAGGCTCGTGTGCGCCCGGCCGGTGCGCAGCTTCTTCAGATCCGCCTGGAAGTTGTGAACGCACTTCGCCATGCGCGTAGCGGCATCTTTCTTGAGGTCCTCGAGCATGGGTCGTTCTCCTCGATGCAGCGGCTCACTCGAACGTCACGGCCGTGCCCACATCCTCGCCGCGTACGATGCGGGTGAGATCCCCGGGATTGTTGAGATTGAACACCCGCAAAGGCAAGCGGTTGTCGCGGCACATGACGATGGCGGTGGCATCCATGACGTTGAGCTTCTCGGTGAGCACCCGGTCGAAGGTCAGGCACGGGTAGCGCACCGCGCCAGGGTTGCGCAGCGGATCGTCCGAATACACGCCGTTCACCTTGGTAGCCTTCAGCAGCACGTCGGCGTTGATCTCGATGGCGCGCAGCGCGGCGGCGGTGTCGGTGGTGAAGAACGGATTGCCGGTGCCGGCGGCGAAGATCACCACCCGACCCTTCTCCAGGTGCCGCATGGCGCGGCGGCGGATGTAGTCCTCGCACACTTCGTTGATGCGGATTGCCGACATCACCCGGGCGTGGAGCCCCAAGCTCTCGAGCGCATCCTGCATGGCGAGCGCATTCATCACCGTGGCGAGCATGCCCATGTGGTCGGCCGCCACCCGGTCCATACCGGCACGCGCCAGACCCGCGCCGCGGAAGATGTTGCCGCCGCCGATCACCACCGCGACCTGCACCTCCATCTGCCTGATGTCCTGCAGTTCCCCGGCGATGCGGCGGATGACCGCCGGGTCGATGCCGTAGTCGCCGGTCCCCATCAGCGCCTCACCCGAGAGTTTCACCAGGATCCTCGAGTAGCGCGCCTTGGCTTGCATCATCTCAACACCTCCGCCGATGGAAAAAACCCCGCGCGCGGCGGGGTTTGCGTCCTTGAGCAGTGCCCGCGCTTCAGTGCCTGACCGCGGGGCCCGCGCCGTCCTGCCGCTTCTCGATGCCGGCGCCGACCTCGAAGCGCTCGAACGCCACGACCTCCGCCTTGGCACCCTTTAACAACTTCTCGATCGTCACGTCCAGATCCTTGACGAACGGCTGGCCGGCGAGGGTGATCTCCCCCAGGGCCTTGCGCAGCCTCCCCTCGACCATCCGGGCGACGATGTCCGGCGGCTTGCCCTCGCCCTGCGCCTGCTGCGTGAGAATTTCGCGCTCCTTCGCCATGACCTCGGCGGGCACCTGGGCCTGCGTCAGGTAGCGGGGGTTGCTGGCCGCCACGTGCATCGCCAGATCATAGGCGAGACTCGCCGCGCCACCCCTCACAGCCACCAACGCCCCGATGCGCGTTCCGTGCACGTAGGCCCCCAGATACCCAGGGGAGCTGAGCACCGCAAAGCGCCGCACGCTGATGTTCTCGCCGATCTTCGCCACCAGCGCCCGGCGCCGCTCCTCGATGCTCTCGCCGGACGGCAGCTTCGCCTGCCCCAGCGCCGCCAGGCTCGCCGGCTGCGAGATGAGAGCGCACTCGGCCACCGCCTGGGCGAAGGCACGGAAGCTCTGCTCGCGGGCGACGAAGTCGGTCTCGCAGTTGATCTCGACCATGGCGGCGGTACGCTCATCGGCGGATCTGACGACGACCACCACCCCCTCGGTGGCCAGGCGCGCCGCTTTCTTGTCCGCCTTGGCGTGCCCCTGCTTGCGCATGAGCTCGGCGGCGGCGTCCAGGTCGCCCTTGGCTTCGACGAGCGCTTTCTTGCACTCCATCATGCCCGCGCCGGTGCGCTCACGGAGCTGCTTGACTGCGTCTGCTGTGATGTTCATGGGCTAACTCTCGGCGCCCGCGGTGCCACGGCCCTTGCGGCGGCCGGGCGCGGCGGTCGGGCGGCGCGCCACGGCCTCGGGTGCCGGGACCGTGCCGGCGGCCGCCACGGGCTCCACCGCCTCATCCGCCTCGAGGTCCTCGTCCTCGCCGACGAGCTCCTCGGCAGCGAGCGCCTCGACCGCAGCGGCCGGCGCCTTGATGGGCGGGAGCTTGCGCCGTGCCGGAGCCTTCTTGCGCACCGTCGCCTGCGGGCGTTGTTGCCGGCCGCGCGCGGTCTTCTTGCGCGGGTTGCCCGCCTCATCGAGCTCGACGAACTCGTCCTCCCCGACCGCGACCTGGGGCACGGACTGCTTGCCCTCGAGCACCGCATCGGCGATGCCGGCGGCATACAGCTGGATGGCGCGCATGGCATCGTCGTTGCCTGGGATCACGTAGTCGATGCCATCGGGGGAGCAGTTGGTGTCGACGATGGCCACCACCGGAATGCCGAGCTTCTTGGCCTCGTGAAGCGCGATGTTCTCGTGCCCGACGTCGACCACGAACAGGGCGTCCGGGAGCGAGTCCATGTGCTTGATGCCGCCGAGACTTCTCTCGAGCTTGTCCATCTCGCGCCGCAGCTGGGTGGCCTCCTTCTTGCCGCGCTTGTCCAGCGCACCGGAGGCGGCGAGCTCGGTGATCTCCCCGAGCCGCTTGATGGACTGGCGGATGGTCTTGAAGTTCGTGAGCATGCCGCCCAGCCAGCGCTGGTTCACGTACGGCTGCGTCGCACGCTCGGCTTCCTTCTGGATCGACTCGCGCGCCGAGCGCTTGGTGCCGACGAACAGTACCTTGCCGCCGTCGGCAATCACTCCCTTGATGAACTGCGCAGCCTCCGCGTACATCGGCTGCGTCTTCTCGAGGTTGATGATGTGGATCCGGTTTCGCTCGCCGAAGATGTAGGGAGCCATCTTCGGGTTCCAGAAGCGGGTCTGATGTCCGAAATGGACCCCCGCCTCCAGCATCTGTCGCATGGACACGCCGGGCATGAAAGACTCCTGTGTGGGTTGAGCCTCCGCGCATCCCCGTGACCATCCTGCGGTGAGCCGTGAGGCTCGTCCTGCAGGACACCCAGTCACCAAGGTTAACGATGCGCGTGTGGGTTACGTTGCCAAAAAAGGCCGCGCTTTATACCATGAAGACCTCGTCGGAACAATGTCTTACGCTGCCCCGACACCCGCTTGCCTTAAGGCGCCGCGACCCCATTTCGCATCCCATGCAAGTCACCATCAAGACCCCCGAGGAACAGGCGAAGATGCGCACCGCCGGGCGCCTCGCCGCGCAGGTGCTCGACATGATCGCTGAGCACGTGGTGCCGGGGGTGACGACCGAGGAGCTCGATCGGCTCTGCCACGACTATATCGTGGACGTGCAACGCTCGGTGCCCGCTAACCTCAACTACCGCGGCTTCCCCAAGACCATCTGCACCTCGGTGAACCACGTGGTCTGCCACGGCATCCCGAATGACAAGCGCCTGAAGGCCGGCGACATCGTCAATATCGACGTCACCGTGATCCGCGACGGATTTCACGGCGACACCAGCCGCATGTACCTGGTGGGCAAGGCGCCGGCGCATGCGCAACGCCTCATCGAGACCTGTTTCGCCGCCATGTGGCGCGGCATCGAGACGGTGCGTCCGGGCGCGCACCTGGGCGACATCGGTCACGCCATCCAGAGCTTCGTCGAGGAGAACGACTACTCGGTGGTGCGCGAGTACTGCGGCCATGGCATCGGGCGTGTGTATCACGAGGACCCGCAGGTACTGCACTACGGCGAGCCCGGCACCGGGCTCGAGCTCAAGGCGGGCATGACCTTCACCATCGAGCCCATGGTGAACGCGGGCAAGCGCCACGTGCGCCTGCTGCCCGACGGCTGGACCGTCATTACCAAGGACCACTCCCTGTCCGCGCAGTGGGAGCACACCGTGCTGGTCACCGACACCGGGTTCGACGTGCTGACTCTTCCCGCGAACGGGGCGCAGCATTAGTCCGTGCTCGAGGAAACGCGCCCGGCCACGTCCCCCGCCGCCTCCTGGCCGCTGCTGGCGCGATTGCCGGCACAACTCGCCGCCGCGGACCAGCCGGCCGCCTGGCGTGAGCTGCTGCGCCAGGCGCACGAGGAGCTGAAGGCGCGCTTCGTCGCGGAAGAGCCGGTCGAGCACCTGGTGCACGCGCGCGCGGCGCTCATCGACGCGGCGCTGCGCGAAGCATGGCGCAGGCACTGCGCCGCGCACGCCGGGGCCCTGATCGCGGTCGGGGGTTACGGACGCGGCGAGCTGCACCCGTGCTCCGACATCGACATCCTGCTGCTCGTGCCACGGCCGCCGGACGCCGCGGGGAGCGCGGTCATCGGCACCCTGGTGGCGTTCCTGTGGGACATCGGGCTCGAGGTCGGGCACAGCGTGCGCACCGTGGCGCAGTGCGCCGAGGAATGCGTCGGCGACGTCGGCGTCATGACGACGCTCCTCGAGGCGCGCCTGCTCGCCGGAGATGAACAGCTGCTCGCCGCCATGCGCGGCGCGCTCGCACCCGAGCGCATCTGGCCGGTGAAGCAGTTCTTCGAGGCGAAAGTGCGCGAGCAGGCCGAGCGGCACCTGAAAGCCAACGACACCGCCTACAACCTCGAGCCCAACGTCAAGACCGGCCCCGGAGGCCTGCGCGACATCCAGACCATCGCCTGGGTGGCGAAGCGGCATTTCGGCGGCGCCGACAGCCTCGATGCCCTGGTGACGCACGGGTTCCTCACGCTCGCGGAGCTGCGGCGCCTGCAGCAGGCGCAGGCGTTTCTGTGGAAGGTGCGCTTTGGCCTGCACGCCCTCACCGCGCGGCGCGAGGACCGCCTGCTGTTCGACTACCAGATCCGCCTCGCCCAGAGCTTCGGTTACGAGGACGCCTCCTACACCCTCGCGGTCGAGCAGTTCATGCAGCGCTACTACCGCACGGTGATGGACGTGAGCCTGCTGAACGAGCTGCTGCTGCAGCTGTTTCGCGACGCGATCCTCACCGAGAGCGAGCCGCCGCGGCCGCTGAACGCGCGCTTCCAGGTGCGCAACGGCTCGCTGGAGGCGGTCAGCGAGGAGGTATTCGCGCGCACGCCCTCCGCGCTCCTGGAGCTGTTCGTGCTGCTGCAGCAGAATCCGGACATCCGCGGCGTGCGCGCCTCGACCATGCGTGCGGTGGCGCGCAATCTGTGGCTCATCGATGAGGAGTTCCGCCAGAACCCGCGCCATCACCGCCTGTTCCTCGAGATCCTGCGTTCGCCGGTGGGCGTCACGCACGAACTGCGGCGCATGAACACCTACGGCGTGCTGGGACGTTACATCCCGGCCTTCGGGCGCATCGTCGGGCGCATGCAGTACGACCTGTTCCATGCCTACACTGTCGATGCGCATACGCTGTTCGTGGTGAGCAACCTGCGCCGCTTCGCGATCCCGCGTTACGACCATGAGCTGCCGGAAGCCTCGCGCGTCATGCAGCAGCTGCCGCGCAGCGAAGTCGCCTACCTCGCCGCGCTGTTCCACGACATTGCCAAGGGGCGCGGCGGGGATCATTCCGAGCTCGGAGCGGTGGATGCGGAGGCGTTCTGTCTCGAGCAGGGCCTGTCCCCGTACGATGCGCGGCTGGTCGCCTGGCTGGTGCGCAATCATCTGCAGCTGTCGATCACCTCGCAGAAGCAGGACATCGGCGACCCGCAGGTCATCAACGCCTTCGCGCGCAAGGTCGGCGACGAGGCGCATCTCGATTACCTGTACGTGCTCACCTGCGCGGACGTTCGCGCCACCAATCCGAAGCTGTGGAACTCCTGGAAGGCATCGCTGTTCCGGGACTTCTACCAGCGCGTGAAGCGCGCCTTGCGCCGGGGACTGGAGAGCCCGATCGATCCGGAGCACCTGGTGCGCGAGACCCAGGACGCCGCGCGGCGAGTGCTGCTCGAGCGGGGTGTCAGCGAACGCGACATCGCGGCCGCGTGGACGCGCTTCTCGGCCGGCTATTTCCTGCAGCACTCGCCCGAAGAGATCGCATGGCATGCACGGCTCCTTGCCGAGCGTGACGCGGCCTCCGATGAGCCGCTGGTCGCGCTCGAGCCGCGCAGCGTGCGCGGCACCACCGCGGCGCTGATTTTCACGCGCCCGCGGCGCCACGGGTTCGCGCGCACCACCGCGGCGCTCGATCAGCTCGGCCTCAACATCGTCGATGCGCGCATCACCCCGAGCGGCGATGGCTTCAGCCTCGACCTCTATCACCTGCTGGAGGACGACGGCGCGCCGATCACCGACAACGACCGGCAGGTGGAGATCGAGCAGGCGCTGTGGGGGTCGCTCCGGGGACCGGCGGATGCGCCGTTCGCGGTGTCGCGGCGCGCGCCGCGCCAGGCGCGCATGTTCAATACACCCACCCAGATCACGCTCAGCGTCGATGAGCGCAACCGCCGCTCGGTGCTGGAGCTGACCGCCGGCGACCGCCCGGGCCTGCTGTGCGAGGTCGGCAAGGTGCTGATGGCGGAGCGCGTCGAGCTGCACGCCGCCAAGATAATGACCGTCGGCGAGCGCGCCGAGGACGTGTTCTACCTCACCGATTTCGACAACCGCCCGCTCGAGCCGGACGCCGCCGAGCGGCTGCGGGAGCGCCTGGTGCAGGCGCTCGATGAGCGCCAGGCGGCGCTGCGCGAGCCGGCTGCCGACGCGATGCGCACATGAACCCGCGCCTCGAGGCCCTGCACGCTTATCCCTTCGAGCGCCTGGCACGGCTCAAGGCCGGCATCACCCCGCCCGCGCACCTTGCGCCCATCGCCATGTCGATCGGCGAGCCACAGCACAGTCCGCCGGCGTTCCTGCTGGAGGAGCTGCGCCGACATCTGGATCGGCTGGGAAGTTATCCTGCGACCGGGGGCCTGCCGGAGCTGCGCGCCGCCTGCGCCGGCTGGCTCACGCGGCGCTACGGACTCACCGCCGGCAGCGTGAATGCCGACACCATGGTGCTGCCGGTGAACGGGACGCGCGAGGGGCTGTTCGCGTTCGTGCAGGCGGCGGTGGATGGCGCTCGCGCACCGCTCATCGCCATGCCCAATCCCTTCTACCAGATCTACGAGGGCGCCGCTCTCCTGGCCGGCGCGCGCCCCTTTCTGCTGGATACCACGGACGCGAACGATTACCTCCCCGACCTCGCCGCGGTGCCCGCGGCAGTGTGGCGGCGCTGCCAGGTGCTGTTCCTGTGCACTCCCGGAAATCCCACCGGCGCCGTCCTGCCGCCGTCGCTGCTGCAGCAGGCGCTCAGCCTCGCCGATCGCTACGACTTCCTCATCGCCTCCGATGAGTGCTACGCCGACGTTTACCTGGATGAGCGCGACCCGCCCCCGGGATTGCTGCAGGCCGCCCAAGCGGCCGGCCGCGCACGGTTCGAGCGCTGCGTGGTGTTCCATAGTCTCTCCAAGCGCTCCAGTGTCCCGGGCCTGCGCTCCGGGTTCGTGGCCGGGGACCCCGCCATCATGGCGCGCCTGCTGCTGTACCGGACCTACCACGGCAGCGCCATGCCGGTGCCGACGCAGCTCGCCAGCGTCGTCGCGTGGCAGGACGACGCCCATGCCGCGGCCAACCGCCGCATCTACCAGGAGAAGTTCGCGCGCGTGCTGCCGCTCCTCACCCCGCTGCTGAACGTTGCGCGGCCCGCGGGCGCGTTCTATCTGTGGCCGCACGTGGGGGGCGATGACGAGCGCTTCACGCGCGAGCTGTTCGCGCGCACCAACCTCACGGTGCTGCCCGGCAGCTACCTCGGGCGCACGGGCGCGGCGGGCAATCCGGGCGCCGGGCGGGTGCGGATCTCGCTGGTGCCGGAGGTGGCGCAGTGCGTGGAGGCGGCGCAGCGCCTGCGCGAGTTTCTGCAGGCGCACTGGCTGGCGGCGGACGCGAAGACTCCCGCATGAGCGATCTCACCAGCCTCAGGTCCATCATCGATGCCGCGTACGAGCGCCGCGCCGAGCTCAGCGCAAAAAATGTGCCGCGCGAGCTCGAGACGGCCGTCGAGGAGTGCATGGGGCTGCTCGACAGCGGGCGGGCGCGGGTTGCCGAGCCGCGCACCGGGGGCTGGGTGGTCAACGAATGGCTGAAGAAGGCTGTGCTGCTGTCCTTCCGTACCCGCGACAGCACTGCGACGGATGCCGGGTTTACCCGCTTCTACGACAAGGTGCCGCTGAAGTACGCCACCGCCACCGAAGAGCAGTTGCGCGCCGGCGGCGCTCGCATCGTGCCGCACGCACTGGTGCGCCGCGGCGCCTACATCGCGCCGAACGTCGTGTTGATGCCGAGCTACGTCAACATTGGCGCCTGGGTCGGCTCCGGAACCATGGTCGACACCTGGGCGACGGTGGGGTCGTGCGCGCAGATCGGTCGCAACGTGCACATCTCGGGCGGGGTCGGTATCGGCGGGGTTCTCGAGCCGCTGCAGGCCAGCCCCACCATCATCGAGGACGATTGCTTCATCGGTGCACGCTCCGAAGTCGTCGAAGGCGTCGTGGTCGAAGCGGGCTCGGTGATTTCCATGGGGGTGTTCATCGGGCAGAGCACCCGCATCTACGACCGCACCACCGGCACCATCCTGCGGGGGCGCGTGCCGGCGGGCTCGGTGGTGGTGTCAGGCACGCTGCCGTCGGCGGACGGCCGCTACAGCCTCTACTGCGCGGTCATCGTCAAGCGCGTCGACGCCCGGACGCGCGCGAAAACCTCCATCAACGATCTGCTGCGCAGCGCTGAATAGGCCGTGCGCTGCGCGTTCGCCGCAGGCGCGCCTCCGGCGGACCGGGGCCGCGGCCCGGCCGTGCGCCGGGTGCTGCGCCTATAACCGCTCTGTTACCGCCCTCCGACTGATTTCTTAACCGCGCCCTTCCTAGCATGGCCGCGTGCACACTTCAGCGATCCGGCAGCCTGCGCACCGGTGCGCCGCCGCGAGCCACGCGGGCCTTGGCCGCGATCGCCCGGAATGTGCGCGCGGCGCGCGTCTGCGTCTGCAGCTCGAACTCCCGATAGACGCTGATCAGCTGGCGTCCGAAAACCGTCAGTCTCGCACCCCCGCCGCCGCGGCCGCCCTTGCTGCTCACCGCGACCGGATCACGGAAGGACAGGTTGAGACTCTCGAGCAGCAGCCAGGCGCGGCGGTAGCTCATGTGCAGGTCGCGGGCGGCCTGCGACAGCGAGCCAGTCTGGCCGATGCGCTCGAGCAGCGCGATCTTGCCTGGTCCAACGGCCTGCCTGCGGCCAAAGTCGACTCGGAAGCGGATGGCTGGAATTGGCATGCGGGGTCGCCGGGTTGGCCGTGGTGCGTGGGTTGCATTGGTGGCCGCGGTTCTGCCACGATATATTCAAATGAATATAACGATAGGAGCCGCACGCACGTCAAGCGTGCATACGGTCATTCAGGAGCACAGCAAATGCGCAAGCAGATCCTCACGACAGCGGCGATTCTGATCAGTTGCGCCGCGGCGACAGGCGCCGCGGCGGTGGACATCGGCGCCGACACCAAGGTGGGCGGACAGATTTTTTTCGATGTCAGCCATATCAGCCTGCAGAATGAGAACTCCTCGGGGGCCAAGATCGATGCCGCACCGACCGGCACGGGCTTCGATGTCAAGCGCTTCTACCTGAGCATCGATCACAGGTTCAACGACGTCTGGTCCGCGGATCTCACCACCGACGCACAGTTCAGCACCGCGAGCACCGCCACGGTCACCACCTCCACCGGCAACACCACGGTGCTGACCAACCAGAACAGCAGCGGCGGCGTCAGCGAGGTATTCATCAAAAAGCTGTACCTGGAGGGCAAGTTCGACCGGGCCTTCGTGGTACACATCGGCTCCTACGATATGCCCTGGGATCGGTTTGTCGAGAGTCTTTACGGCTATCGCTACATTGAAAAGACAACCACGGACCGCCTGGGGTTTTCCAACACCACCGACTGGGGCCTCAACGCGAGCGGGTCGCTCGGGGATGGCGACCTGGTCACGTACGCCGCCTCGGTAGTCAACGGCGCAGGATACAAGAATCCGACCCGCACGAAGGATGTCGACTTCGAAGGACGCATCGGCGTGAAGCCCGCGGACTGGCTGACGCTGGGTGCGGGCTTCTACTCCGGCCACCTCGCTCAGATCAACGCCAGCAACGAGAACTTTCCCAGCAACACCGCCACCCGCTTTGACTTCGTGGCGGGCGTGAACCACGCGGGCATTCGTGTCGGCGCCGAATACTTCGACGCCAAGAACTACAAGACCGTCAAGGACGCAGCCTCCGCCGCCTTCGGAACCTCGGCGATCGTCACGGCCTCGGGCGCCGTGCCGGTCAGCGACAAGGCGGACGGGTTTTCGGGCTGGGCCTCGTATGCCTTCGATGCGCAATGGTCGGTGTTCGGGCGCTACGACGAGGCCAAGCTGAGCAAAGACGTGGCCCCGAACCTGAAGGACAAGTACCTCAACATCGGCCTCGCCTACAAGCCGATTAAGGCGCTCGACTTCGCCCTGGTCTACAAGAACGAGAAGGTGAATAACGGCAGCACCTCGGTCAGCGGTGCCGATGCCAACGGCTCGTACGCGATCGGTGGCGCCAACGGCACCCGCAATGGCACGTTCGATGAGCTGGGCCTCTACGCCCAATGGGTCTTCTAGTCCGCAAAGCCGGCGATACTGCGCCGCCCGTAACCAAACGGTCATTTGACTGCATTCTGACTGTCATACGAGTGAACCACAGTGAGCGCCTGCGCGCGGCTCTCACCGGGAGTCGATGAAGGGCCCGGCGCTGCGTGGGTCTTCTGCAACCACCCGAAGAACAGGAAGCGCCAAGATGACACCTATTGATTCGCCATTGCACCGTCGTACTTGCGTCGCAAGCGCGTGCCCCGCCGATGACAGTGCATCCCGAGCCCGCCGTGCCGGCGGTATCGCCCGAGTGGGGGGTGCGTGGGTGCTGGCGGCAGCGTGCTGCGGGGTGGGGACGCTGGCGCAGGCACAAGGCGCCGCCGCGGCGCCGAAGGCCGACAGCAGCCTGACCTGGAACGGGATCACCCTCTACGGCATCGTGGATGTGGGGGTGCAGTACCAGACCCATGGGGTGCCGATCAGCGATTACTTTCCGGCCGGC
>DATGVL010000028.1:0-13253 GCA_035300445.1 Steroidobacteraceae bacterium | reverse complement strand
CTCCCGGAACGAGAGCGCCATTTCAAGGCGGGTCAGAAACTGGGCCCGGTAGGATTCGAACCTACGACCAAGGGATTCACTTGGCCCCGGCGTTTCCGCCGGGAGTGGACTATCTCTTCACCCGTGCACGAACCGTGCGTGTGGGTGCGGGATGCTCCAAGCCTGTTATCAAGGGCGCTTCAGCCCTCAGGTAGTCTCTGCACCTTCCGCCGGTGTACCGGCGGCTCGGCTCAGGGTTGCCATGGGATCACATCCCGAAGGGTTCCCTGAATTCTTCCCGTCCACTTCGCGCGTTTCCGCGCGAAGGCACCTCGTCGATGAGTCCCCTGCACTAACCGCTGTGCTACAGGCCCAAACGCCGTGATTGTAGCAGCGCGCGGGTGCTCAGTAGGGAAACAACGCCCGGCGCTCGCAGGTCGTTCGCGAAAACGCCTCGCTGGCGCGATGGCTGCGGGTGCCGGCGGTGCGCCGGCTATCGTCATCGCGCTCGTTGGAGGTCGGAGCGCTCTGAGCGGGCGCGGACTGCGGGCCGGGAACGGGCTGCGGCCGTTTGTGCGGGCAGCCTCCGAGCGCGATCGCGGCAGTAATGACCGCGGCGGTCATCAAAAGCGACCTCATGGCACGACCCTCTTGCCATCGCCGGGGGCAACGTTAGCATGACCCTTCCGCGACGGATACGCCGGTATCGGCCGGCGGAAGTGTTGCCCAGGAAGGAGACCGACATGAAGCTCTACTACTTATCGGGTGCCTGTTCGCTGGCGTCGAACATCGCGCTGCGCGAGGCTGGCCTCAAATTCGATCTCGTCAAGGTGGACCGGCACACCAAGAAGGCTGCCGACGGCCTGGACTTCAACGAGGTGAATCCCAAGGGTTACGTGCCGACGCTGACGCTCGACAACGGCGAGGTGCTGACGGAGAACGTCACCGTGTTGCAGTACATCGCCGACCGCAATCCCGCGGCCAAGCTCGCGCCAGCCGCGGGCACGATGGAGCGCTACCGGCTGATGGAATGGCTGAGCTTCATCAACTCGGAACTTCACAAGGGGTTCTCGCCTCTGTTCCGTCAGGATGCGCCGGAGGACACCAAGCAATACGCGCGCAAGAACCTGGTGACCCGCTTCGACTACGTGGAGCGTGCGCTGGGGTCGAAGAGCTTCCTGATGGGCGAGCAGTTCACCGTCGCCGACGCCTACCTGTTCACCGTGCTGAGTTGGAGCCAGCATGTCAACCTCGACACCGGCAAGTGGCCACAGCTGAAGCGTTTCGTCGAGCGCGTGGGTGCGCGGCCGCATGTCCTCGAGGCGCTCAAGTCCGAGGGGCCGAAGAAATAACCCGACCGACATTCGCATCGCGAGCCGCCGGTGGATGCCGGCCGTTTGCTGTTACCATCTGCAGCGTGCAGGCTTTGCACGTGAGAGGACGCAATGGCTACCAAACTCAACAAGCAGCTGAAGCGCGAAATTGACGTGGATGGCAAGCCCTTTATGGTCACGCTCTCGCCAGAGGGGCTGAAGCTGACCGAGAAGGGCAAGCGCCTGGGACGCGAGCACACCTGGAAGGACCTCCTCGGCGCAGATGCCGCTCCGTCAGCGGCCCTCAACACTTCCCTCGGTCAGGGGAGTTAGGAACCGGGAAGCGATGACTCAGGAGAGCTTGCGGGAGCTGCTCGCGCGGGTGCACGAGCGCCTGAGCGCGAGCGGTTCGGTCGACCGCGAGGCGCGAGCGCTGCTCGGCACGGTCATGCGCGACATCGAGCGCGCGCTCGCGCCCGGTGCGCACACGGCGGTCGCCCATGTCCCGCGGCTGGAATCCCTGGCGGTGCAGTTCGAGGCCGGCCACCCGGGGCTGGCCGAGCTGCTGCGCCAGCTCATCGACGCCCTCGGCAAGGCCGGCATCTAGTTAATTGGCTGAAAGCCGTCTGCGGCGCTTTCAGCGGACCCACCTCAACGCTCATTTCGGCGGCGGGCGAAGGCGCGACTTTCGAAAGCCGCCTGCGGCGCTTCAATCATCCATCAGGAAGCTGCGCAACTGCTCGCTGCGGCTCGGGTGGCGCAGCTTGCGCAGCGCCTTGGCCTCGATCTGACGGATGCGCTCGCGCGTGACATCGAACTGCTTGCCGACTTCCTCGAGGGTGTGGTCGGTGTTCATGTCGATGCCGAAGCGCATGCGCAGCACCTTCGCTTCGCGCGGTGTGAGCTGTGCCAGCACCGAGTGGGTGGTCTCGCGCAGCGACTCCATCGTAGCCTGATCGATCGGGGAAGCCACCGAGGTGTCTTCGATGAAGTCGCCCAGGTGCGAGTCCTCATCGTCGCCGATGGGCGTCTCCATCGAGATCGGCTCCTTGGCGATCTTGAGAACCTTGCGCACCTTGTCCTCGGGCATCTCCATGCGCACCGCCAGCTCCTCCGGCGTGGGTTCACGGCCCATTTCCTGCAGCATCTGGCGCGAAATGCGGTTCAGCTTGTTGATGGTCTCGATCATGTGCACCGGGATGCGGATGGTGCGCGCCTGGTCCGCGATCGAGCGCGTGATCGCCTGGCGGATCCACCAGGTCGCGTAGGTGCTGAACTTGTAGCCGCGCCGGTACTCGAACTTGTCCACCGCCTTCATCAGGCCGATGTTGCCTTCCTGGATGAGGTCGAGGAACTGCAGGCCGCGGTTGGTGTACTTCTTGGCGATCGAAATGACCAGGCGCAGATTGGCCTCGACCATTTCCTTCTTGGCGCGCCGCGCCTTGGCCTCGCCGATCGACACGTCGCGGTTGACTTCCTTGACGTCGTTGATCGTGAGGTGATAGCCGCCTTCGAGCTGTTCGAGCTTCCTCTGCCGCCGCTCGATCTCGTCCTTGAACCTGGCGAGCGGCGCGGAGTATTTCTTGCCGCCCTTGATATGGCGTGCGAGCCAGCGCGAGTTGGTCTCGTTCTTCGGGAACGAAGCGATGAAGTCCTTGCGCGGCATGCCGGCGTCGCGCACCGCGATGATCATGATCTCCTTCTCGAGCTGGCGAACCTCCGCCACGTGCGTGCGCAGGTTGAGAATCAGCGCATCGAACATGCGCGGCGACAGCCGCAGCTCCATGAACTCGTCCGCCAGGCGCTTGCGCTGGCGCAGCGTCTTGGGATCGCGCGCGCCGAGCTTGGCGATGGAGCCGAGCACCTGGGCGTAGAGCTTCGCGATCGAGGCGAAGCGCGCCGCGGCCTCCGCGGGATCGGGGCCGGTGTCGATGACTTCCTCTTCGCCGTCGGCTTCCTCCGCTTCTTCTTCCTCGTCGGCCTTTTCTTCCGGCGCGATCACCTCGACCTTGGTCGGGTTCTGCGGCTGTGCGATGACGTCCGGCGCGTTCGGATCGATGAAGCCGACGATCACATCCACCAGGCGCGCCTGGCCCGCCTTCACCGGCTCGTAGGCCCGCAGCAGGAAGTCGTGGGTGGGCGGGTACAGGGCGAGCGCGCTGCGCACCGCATCCAGTCCCTCCTCGATGCGCTTGGCGATGCGGATCTCACCCTCGCGCGTGAGCAGCTCCACGGTCCCCATCTCGCGCATGTACATGCGCACCGGGTCGGTGGTGCGGCCGAGCTCGGCGTCGAGCGCGGCCAGCGCGGCCGCGGCTTCCTCGATGGCCTCTTCGTCCGCCGGGGCGGAGGGCTCGGTGGCGAGCAGCGACTCGGTGTCCGGTGCCTTCTCGTACACCGGGATGCCCATGTCGTTGATGGTGTTGACGATGTCTTCGATCTGCTCCGGATCGACGATTTCCGAGGGCAGGTGATCGTTGACCTGGGCGTAGGTCAGGTAGCCCTGCTCCTTGCCGCGCGCGATCAGGAGCTTGAGCTGCGACTGCCGGTCTTCCGGCATGGGCGGAACGCGTCGCTCGATGCCGAGCGGGCGCTTGTCTGCGGCCTTGCCACCCGCGACGCGGGCCTCGGGGCGCGCGCTGTCGTTGATCTTCGCGTGCGTGAGCGTCGGGCGGGCGCCGGCGGCGGGCTTCTTCGCGGCCGCGGGGCTGCGGGCGCGGTCCTTCTCGCGTAGGCCCGCCACGGCGGCGACCGCCTTGTCGGAGGCGGGCGATTTCACCGGCTTGCCTGGGTGAGCGGCGGGACGCTTCTTGTGTGCTGTGTGTGGCTTGTGCTTGCGTGTCATGTGTCGGGGTGCGCTGGGCGGATTCACCCTATGTGCTGCCCGGGAGGGGGCGGCTCAAGGGGTGCCAAGGCAAAGCGCGTAATATTATTTGACGACGGCGAAATCACCAAATGGAAACTAGCTCCCGCGCGCATCGCGGTGGCGCATTATTTCGATAAGTCTTTGAAGTTCCTCAAGTTCGTGCTGCGCCAGACTGCCCGTGCGGCTCTTGGTCTCCAAGGCCTCCAGGCGCCGTCCGGCCGCCTGAGCGGCGAGCTTCAGCAGCGCGCCACGAAGCTCGCCCGCGGCAGCGGCGGCATCTGTAATGACCTCCTCGCGCTCGAGGAGTTTCTGCAGCGCCTCGCTTCCCGGTCGGCCGCTCCAGCGCTGGATCACCTGGGCTGAGATCTGCGCCGGTTGCTCGCGCAGGTTGTCGAGCAGGTCACGCAGCAGTTCGATCCCCGGCTCCTCGCTCGCGTCGAGTCCGGAGCGCTCCGCGAGACTGACTTCACCCGCGATGGCCGGGTAGTGCAGCAGCCTCACGATGGCCTGTCGCACCAGACTGCCGCGCCCCGCTGCGGTCCCGGGCCGGCGCCGCAGCGGCGGCGTCGCGCCGGCGGCCGGCAGCGCTCGCCCGGCGCTCCACAGCTCCTGCAGGCGCTGCGCGGGGAGGCCCACGACTTCGGCCAGCCGCTCGAGCAGCAACTCGCGGTAGACACCTTCCGGCACCCTCGCGAACAGCGGCCGCGCACTCTCCGCGAAGCGCGCGCGTCCGTCGGCGTGTGCCAGCTCGCTCTGCTCCGACAACTCCCGCACCAGGTACTCCGACAGCGGCACGGCGCCCTGCAGACGCTGCTCGAACGCTTCACGCCCCTCCGCGCCGACCAGCGTGTCGGGATCCTGACCCTCCGGCAGGAACAGGAAGCGGATCTCGCGTCCTTCGCGTGCTTCCGGCAGCGCCTGCTGCAGCGCGCGCCACGCCGCCGCACGCCCGGCGCGATCGCCGTCGAAGGCGAACACCACCGCGGGCACGAGGCGAAAGATGCGCCGGAAGTGCTCGGGCGTGGTCGCCGTGCCGAGGGTTGCCAGCGCGTAGTCGATCCCCGACTGATGCAGCCGCACGACGTCCATGTAGCCCTCGACCACGACCAGGCGCGTGAGGTTGGGGCGCGCGCGCCGCGTCTCGTAGATGCCGTACAGCTCGCGACCCTTGTGAAACAGCACCGTCTCGGGGGAGTTGAGATATTTCGGCTCGCCCGCGTCGATGACGCGCCCGCCGAAGGCGATCACCCGGCCACGGGCATCACGGATGGGAAACATGATGCGGTCACGGAAGCGGTCGTAGTGACGCTCACCGTCGCGCATCTGCCCGCCCTCACGCTCGATGATCAGGCCGGCGTCGGCGAGGCGCTGGCGCTCGGCGTCGCCGGCGCCGAAGCGCCGCAGCACCTCGTTCCACGAGTTCACCGCATAGCCAAGACCGAAGCGCGCGATGGTTTCGGGTGCCAGCCCACGTTGCGTCAGGTAATCGCGGGCGCGCGCGTCGCGCGCCAGCGCTTCCGCGTAGAAGCGGGCCACGCGCGCCATCAGCTCGAACAGCGGCTCATCGGCGCGCCGCGTGCTGCGCTCGAGGCCGCCCTCGTGCGGGACCTCCAGGCCGAGGCGCGTGGCGAGCTCCTCGACGGCCTCCGGAAACGCCATGTGATCGTGATCCATGAGGAAGCCGAGCACCGTACCGTGCTTGCCGCAGCCGAAGCAGTGATAGAACTGCTTGTCCGGGCTCACCCAGAAGGAGGGGGTCTTCTCGTTGTGGAACGGGCAGCAGGCCTTGTACTCGCGACCGGCCTTCTTCAGCTGCACGCGTGCGCCGATCACCTCCACGATGTCCGCGCGGGCGATCAGCTCGTCGATGAAGTTCTGAGGGATGCGTCCCAAACTGATGGCCGCGCCACGGGGGAAATCAGCCCAGTCTCTGCTTGATCCGTGCGCTGACCGCGCCCAGGTCGGCGCGGCCCTGGGCCTTGGGTTTCACCACCGCCATGACCTTGCCCATGTCCTTGATCGAGGCCGCGCCGGTCGCGGCGATCGCTTCCCCGATCAGCGCCTCGATCTCCGCCTCGCTCATCTGCGCGGGCAGGTAGCCCTGCAGCACGCCGATCTCGACAGTCTCCTTGGCCACCAGGTCGGCGCGTCCACCGCTCTGGAACAGGGTGATGGCCTCGCGGCGCTGTTTGATCATCTTGTCGAGCACCGCCAGCACCTGAGTGTCGTCGAGCGTGATGCGCTCATCGACTTCGCGTTGCTTGATCGCCGCTAGCGCCAGTCGGATCGCAGCGAGCCGCTCTTTCTCGCCGGCCCGCATCGCGTTCTTCATGTCCTCGGTGATGCGATCCCTGAGCGCCATGGCGATGCGCCCGCCCCCTAGCGGGAGGTGCGCATGCCGTCGCGGGATATGCGCTTCATATGGCGCTTGATGGCGGCGGCCTTCTTGCGCTTGCGCTCCTGCGTGGGCTTTTCATAGAACTCGCGCCGACGCAGCTCGGTGAGAATGCCGGCCTTCTCGCAGGCGCGTTTGAAACGCCGCAAGGCGGCGTCGAAGTACTCGTTCTCACGCACACGAACGCTCGGCATCGAAACCTCAAATCATTGATCGGGATGGGAATCTCGCCGACCGGCCGGCCGAAGCGGAAACTGGAGGCCGATCGGGGGGCGGGGGATTCTAAAGGAGCACCAGGGATAAGGCAAAAGCCACAGCCGGCGCCGGGCGCCGGCCTGCCGGTCCAGGCGCCCGCTAGTTCCTCAGCTCAAACCGGATGCGGAGGGGGAAGCACGAGCTCACGGGCCGGCCATCTTCGGTCGTGGGCCGGTAGTGGCCGGAGCCGGCTTTCGCGAGCGCCAGCGCCCCGGCATCGAGTCGCGCACTGCCGGAAGACTGGGCGATGGCCGGATCGGAGGTCAGCCGCCCGCTGGCGGCGATGCAAACCTGCACCGCGACGCCGCCCTGCTCGCGCAGACGAATCGCGGCAGCGGGGTAGTAGTCAGCCGTGTTCGGGAATCCCGTGCCCGGGCCGCCGGGGACGCGCTGCACGGTGATGGATGGGGGGGCTGGCGAAGGCGGGGGGTTCTGCTTCTCGGGTACGGTGATCGAGTCCGGACCTGCCTGTACCTGTGGGAAATCCGGCACCGGGAGCTCGATCAGTTGCGGCCCGGCCAGCGGCGGCGGCGGCGCGCTGGGATGCACGTCGTCGATGAACCGCGTGTTGATCACCGGCGGCGGCGCATCGCCCATGCGATGCACGATCCCGACCGTCAGCAGGTAGATGATCACTGCATGCAGGGCGAGGATGGCGATCACCGCGGCGCTGCGGCGTGAGAAGAACGTGGGGTCCGCGGGCACGTACGCGGCCACGGCCTTCGCGCCGCGCGCAGTCGCGGCCGCCAGGTTGGGCGTGCCGTGCTCGTGGGCGATGACGCTCGCGGCCCGGCGGCAGCCGATGGCCAGCCGCAGGCGCGCGACGCTGGTGCGCCGCGCCGCCATGTCCGCGAGCCACTCCTCCTCCAGGCGCTCCGCCAGCAAGGGCGGCGCCCGGCGTGCCGCACGTTTGAGGAGGCGCTGCGCCACGCGATCGATATGACTGTTCATGCTGGAACACCTCGACCGAGGCTCGCGAACACTTCGCTGGCGCGTGCCAGTCCGCTGGAGGTGAGGCGATAGAGCCGGCGGCGCGGGCGGCCGGCGCTGGAAGGGTCGATGACCTCCCAGCGGCTGACGAACCAGCCGGCGGACTCGAGCCGCAGCAGGATGGGATACAGCGTGCCGGACGCGAGCCCGCTGCGCTTGTGCACGTCGGCGCCGGCAAGCTGATCGGTGGGATTCTCGAGGAAGGCTTCCAGCACCCGTAGAGTCTGGAGCGAGATCCGCACGTCGCGATCCTGCCTGCCCATGGTTGTAAGTCTACATAGGGTGCTTCAGCTGTGCAAGGCCCGCGATTTCGCGGGGCTCCCTCAGGGAATAAGGCCGAATTTCGCGGCCCGCGCTGCGACCGCCGGCTGTTGCGCAAGGGCCGCGTCGATGTCGGCCTGACCGGCGCCCGCCGGCCCTTTGCGCTGCCTGGCGATGCCGCGGCAGTACAGCACCCAGGGGGTGTTCGGGTGCACCTTCAGCGACGCATCGTAGTCGGCGATGGCGCGGTCGTAGTTGCCCTGACGCAGGTACACGAGTCCGCGACTGTCGAGGAAGGCGGCGTTGTCGGGCCTCAGGCGCAGCGCCTTGTTGCAGTCGGCGAGCGCACGGTCGAGCTCCTGGCCCCACTGGGCCCGGGCCCAGCAGCGCGAGTTCAGCACCCGCGGCATGGCGACGTCCTCGCGCTCGTGCACGTCGATCCAGGCGTTGTACTGGGCGACGGCGGCGGGCATGTTGCCCGCGTACTGATACAGGTCGCCGAGGTGCACGCGTTCCTCGGACCCGCGCGGCGCGGCATGGTCGGCGGCCTGCAGATCCGCAGTCAGGGCTTCCGCTGGCTCGTGGCGCGTCGCGCGCAGCTCCGCGCGCGCCAGCAGCGTCGGGACGTCGTCGGGCTTGAGCGTGATCGCCTGGCTGAAGTCGGCGAGCGCCAGGTCGGGCTGCCTGTTGCCGAGATAGGCCCGGCCGCGCTCGTAGTAATAGCTCGGCTCGGTCGGGGCCATCGTGACGGCGCGCGTCAGGTCGGCGAGCCCGTGCTCGTAGTCGTGGCGCCCTGCGGAGGCGGCACCGCGGCGCGCCAGCGCCGCGGCATCGAGGTTGTCCGGCGGCGCTGCGCCCGCTGCCGGTGCCTCCACAGCCGGCGTAGCCGCTGCCTCGCTCGCCGCGGCTGCGGGGGCCGGCGGCGTGGCCGTCAGGTCGAACACCGGTCCGCCGTTGTAGGTGAAGTAGAGCTTGTGCTGGCTGTTGGAGACGTAGATCCGGTGTGACAGGAAGAAGTCCGCCCCGACCAGCATGTCTTCGCCGAGGAGGTTGCCTTCGCCGATGCGCAGGCGTGTGTTGCGCACTTCCTCGTCGCCAACCTTGAAGCTCGCGAAGGGCGCGATCCAGGAGCGTCGGCTGTTCGGCCCGATGCCGCTCCGTGTCCCGCCATCCACGACGCCCGCTGACTCCGGCGTCACGCCGGCGCGCTTGGCGGCGGTGAGTGTCAGGTACGAGGTCGACGCGCCGGTATCGAACATGACGTGGATCTTGACGCCGTTCACGTAGGCCACACCCCTGGTGTGCGGGTTCAGCGGTGTGCCGGACTCGATGTCGATCTCCGAGACCGGCTTGTCCGTCCCTTTCGCCCAATAAGCGAGCATGACGTGCTTGCAGTCGCGCGGGCGCACCATCCGTATGATGCCGTTGGCCAGGTCGTATTCGACGTCGCTGATGCGGAACACGTTCTGGCCGAGGATCCCCGCCTCGCCGTTGCCGAGGTCATTCGGCAGGACCAGGAACTGCACGTGCGGCACGGGCAGGCCGAAGATCGTGAAGGTCTTCACCTCGGTGAGGTAGGGGCGCGACCCGCCGCCGATGCCGCGCACTTCGTAGCCGAACGGCGCCGGATGCAGGATGAGCTTGAATTCACTCGCGGCCGCGGTGGTGAGCGAGCTGTAGAACCCGCCGCTGTCGGCGAGGAACAGGGCATCGGTGCCGTTGATCGCGGCGTGCACCAGGGGCCGCGTTCCGGCCATGGTCACCGGCAGCGACGCCCAGCGTTCGACGACGCATGAGCCGGCGGCGGCCGCCGCCGGGGATGCGCAGGCCGCAAGCAGTGCGGCCGGCAGGAGCCACGCGCGCCGGTCGTCGGCGTGGCGACACCTCTTCATGCGGGTCCTGCGCGAGGACATCTTGAATTGGAACTATAGCACTGGGATCCTGCGATCAACGTCATGCGCGTACTTGCGATCGAGTCCTCCTGCGATGAGAGCGCTGCCGCCGTGCTCGATGCGCGCGCGGGACTGCTCGCGCACGAGCTCTTCAGCCAGGTGCAGCTGCATCGCGCCTACGGCGGCGTGGTGCCCGAGCTGGCCTCGCGCGACCACGTCCGGCGCCTGCTGCCGCTGGTGCGCGGGGCGCTGGAGCGCGCCGGGACCCGGCCTGGCGACCTCCACGGGGTGGCCTACACGGCGGGCCCGGGCCTGATCGGCGCCCTGCTCACCGGCGCCGCGCTGGCGCGCAGTCTTGCCTACGCGTGGGACGTGCCGGCCATCGGCGTGCACCACCTGGAAGGACACCTGCTGGCGCCGCTCCTGGAAGCCGATCCGCCGCCGTTCCCGCACCTGGCGCTGCTGGTATCCGGCGCGCACACGCTGCTGATCGAGGTGTCGGGGGTGGGTCGCTATCGCGTGTTGGGTACCAGCCGCGACGATGCGGCCGGGGAAGCCTTCGACAAGAGCGCCAAGCTGCTGGGGTTGCCGTATCCGGGCGGCCCGCAACTCGCGCAGCTGGCCGAGCGCGGCGCGCCCGGCGCCTTCAGCTTCCCGCGGCCCATGCTCGATCGGGCGGGACTCGAGTTCAGCTTCTCGGGCCTCAAGACCGCGGTGCTGCATGCGGTGCGCGGCCGGGTGCTGACCGAGAGGCAGCGCGCGGACGTCGCGCGCGCCGTGCAGGAGGCCATCGTCGAGACCCTCACCGCCAAGGCGCTGCGGGCACTTGAGTACACGGGCTTGAGCGTGCTGGTGGTGTCCGGCGGCGTGAGTGCCAATCGCTCGCTGCGCGAACGGCTCACGGCGGCCGCAGGCAGCCATGGCGCGCGCGTGTACTATCCGCGCATCGAGTTCTCCACCGACAACGCTGCGATGATCGCCGTGGCCGGGCTGAAGCGTCTTCAGGCCGGTGAGCACGACGGTCTCGCCATCCAGGCACGCGCCCGCTGGCCGCTCGAGTCGCTGTCCGCGCTCCCCCCATGACTCTCAACGACACCGATGACCGGATCTTCCTGCACGGACTCACCGCCGAGTGCATCATCGGCTTCATCGACTGGGAGCGCCGCGTCAAGCAGACCGTGGTGCTCGACATCGAGCTGCCGGCGGACTGCCGGCGCGCGGCGATCCGCGACGAGGTGGCCGACACCCTCGACTACAAGAAGGTGGCGAAACGGGTGCTGGCGTTCATCGAAGCTTCCGAATTCAAACTCGTCGAGACGCTCGCGCATCGCGTGGCGCTGCTCATTCTCGAGGAGTTCGCGGTCGCCTGGGTGCGCATCGCCCTCAACAAGCCCGGCGCCATCCGCAACTCGCGTGACGTCGGCGTGGTGATCGAGCGCACGCGCGCCGACCTTGCGCCCGCCACCGGCCGGACCTGACACGGTGCCCGAGGTCTATGTCGCCGCCGGCAGCAATGTCGCGCCCGAACTCAACCTCGCGCGGGCGGTGGCCGAGCTGGCGCGCGAGTTTCCCGGTGCACGCTTCTCGCCCTGGTACCGCAATCGCGCCGTGGGCTTCGAGGGCGATGACTTCATCAATCTCGTGGCCGGCTTCGACACCGCGCTGCCGGTGCGCCAGGTGCTCGCACAGCTGCAGGCGATCGAGGCGCGCTGCGGGCGGCCGCGCGCGGCGCCGCGCTGGGCGCCGCGCTCGATGGATCTGGATGTGCTGCTGTACGGGGATCTCATCTGCGATGAGCCGGGACTGAAGCTGCCGCGGCCGGATCTGCTGCGGCGTGCCTACATGCTGGGCCCGCTCGCCGTGCTGGCGCCGCAGCTGCGGCATCCGACCGCGCATCTCACCATCGCCGAGCTGTGGGGGCGCTTCGATCAGGCGGCTCACCCCCTCGAGCCGGTCACCAACCAATGGAGCGGCCGCCATCCACCGCGAGAATCTGGCCGGTGACGTACTGGGCCCCGGTGGCGAAGAACAGGCACGCGCGCGCCACGTCATCGGCCGAGCCGGGGCGCTTCAGCGCCGTGCGGGCGGTGATTTTCTCCTGCAGCGCCTTGTCCGGCGCGTCCTCCGGCCACATGACCGGCCCCGGCGCCACCGCATTGACGCGCACGTGCGGCCCGAGCTCGCGCGCCAGGGACTTGGTCAGCATGATGAGGCCGGCCTTGGCGAGGCTGTACACCGGATAGCGGCGCAGGGGCTTTATGCCGTGAATGTCCGCCACATTGATAATGAGTCCGCGCCGCTCGTGCAGGGCGGGCGCTGCGGCCTGTGCGAGAAACAGCGGCGCCTTGAGGTTGGTGCCCACGAGATCGTCCCAGTCGATCTCGCCAATGTCACCGAGCGGTGTCGGGTAGAAGGTCGAGGCGTTGTTCACCAGGATATCCAGCCCGCCGAAGGCGCCGGTCGCGGCTGCCACCAGCGCCGGCAGCAGCTCGACCTGCAGCAGGTCGCACTCCGCGAGCGCCGCGGAGCCCGGGCGCGCGGCGTTCAACTCCCCCATCAAGGCGGCCGCGTCGTCAGCCGAACTGCGGTAATGCAGCACCACATCCGCACCCGCAGCGTGCAGCATCCGCGCGATGCTGGCGCCCACGCGCCGCGCCGCGCCGGTAATGAGCGCCGCCTTGCCGGTGAGCTCGCCGCGCGCTGCCGCCGCCTCGCGGGCCGGATCCGGTGTATCGGGCTCCATGGAAGCCGATTATGACTGCATCGGCGGCGCGCTCAATCCTCCCGCCGCTGTCGCCCGAGGAGCGGCACCACAGCCGCTCGCTTGCCGGGCTGATCCGGGCCCAGCTCGCCGCCGCCGGCGGGTGGCTGTCTTTCGAGCGCTTCATGGAGCTGGCCCTGTATGCGCCGGGACTGGGTTACTACAGCGCAGGCAGCGTCAAGATCGGCGTCGGGGGCGACTTCGTCACCGCCCCCGAGGTGTCCGACCTGTTCAACCGCTGCGTGGCACGCCAGTGCGCCGAGATTCTCACCACGACCGGTGGCGGGATCCTCGAACTCGGTGCCGGCACCGGGCGCATGGCGGCGACGGTTCTGACGGCGCTCGCCGCCCAGGGGGTGCTGCCGGAGCGTTACGCGATTCTCGAAGTCAGCGCCGACCTGGCCGCCCGCCAGCGCGCGCGCCTGGCGCAGTTGCCGCCGCAGTTGCGCGAGCGCGTGGTGTGGCTCGAGGGTTTGCCGCAGAGTCCCCTGCGGGGCGTGATGCTGGCCAACGAGGTGGCCGATGCCTTGCCGTGCCGGCG
>DATGVL010000027.1:0-8977 GCA_035300445.1 Steroidobacteraceae bacterium | reverse complement strand
CCTCGGCATGGGCATTCTCATGCTGGGGGCGGGCCTGCAGGGGACGCTCCTCGGGCTGCGCGCCACGATCGAAGGCTTCCCCACGCCGGTCACCGGCCTCGTCATGTCCTGCTACTACGTGGGGTATCTGCTCGGCACGCTGATCGCGCCGCGCCTCTTACGCCGGATCGGGCACGTGCGGGTGTTTGCCGCATTCGCAGCGCTCGCCTCGGTTGCAGCCCTGGTACACGCGTCCTGGGTGCACCCGCTCCCCTGGGGCGCCATGCGTCTGATCTCGGGCCTGTGCTTCGCCGGCATCTACGTCGTCGCCGAGAGCTGGCTCAATCATCGCGCCACCCGCACCAATCGCGGCCGGCTGCTGGCGGTGTACATGCTGGTGCTGTATGTGGGTCTTGGCGCAGCCCAGTTCCTGCTGGTACTGGCGAGCCCGCAAACGGCGGCCCCCTTCATGATGGTCTCGGCGTTGATCTCGCTGGCGATGGTGCCGATCGTCGCCTCCGCTCAGCAAACGCCCGAACCCGCCGTCCCGCACCCGGTGAGCTATCGCGACCTGTACCGCAATTCGCCGCTCGGCCTGGTGGCGGTCGCGGTATCGGGCATGATTTCCTCCATCATCTTCTCGATGGGCCCGGTGTACGCGCGGCTCAACGGCTCCGGGACCCGGGGGGTGGCCGCATTCATGGCGGTCAGCATTCTCGCCGCGGTGCTCACCCAGTACCCCGTCGGCAGGCTCTCGGACCGCATGGACCGGCGCACGGTCATTGCCACCGTGTGCACGCTCGCCACGCTGGCGGCGGGCAGCATCGCAGCCCTCGGCCCGCTGCCTCGTCCGGTATTTCTGCTGCTGGCGGCACTCTTCAGCGGCTCGGCGCTGACGCTGTATTCCCTCGCCGTCTCGCACGTGAACGACAAGCTCGAGCCGGCGCAGATGGTGGCCGCGAGCAGCGCGCTGCTGCTGATGAACGGCATGGCCGCGGCCGCGGGGCCGGCGCTGACGGGAAGCCTGATCGCCGCCTTCGGGCCGCGCGCCTACTTCGCGACGCTCGCGACTCTGACCGGAGCTCTGACGGTGTTCGATCTGTGGCGCAAGAGCCGCCGCGGTCCGGTACCGCGTGCCCTGAAGGGTCCGTTCATCAACACGCAGCAGATCGTGACCTGCGCAGGGCTCGATCCCGAGCCGGCGGGGCAGGCGCAGGCTGAGCGCGGCGCGCAGCTCGCGCCGTCCGAGCCGGTCAAAGCTGCAGAGGCAGCGCCGTCGTCGCCTTGATGACGGCGAGCGCAATCGAGGAGTTCACCGACTGCACGCCGGGAAAGCGCGACAGATGATCGAGGAAGAACGCCTCGTAGGCCTTGATGTCCCGGCACACGATCCGCAGCAGAAAATCGGTCTCCCCCATCAGGGTGTAGCACTCGAGGATCTCGGGGTGCGCGCGCACGGCCTGCTCGAAGCGCAGCAGGGCGTCGCGACCGTGAGCGGCGAGCTTCACGTGCGAGAACACCAGGACCGGGAGCCCGAGCTTCTCGCGGTCGAGCAGCGCCACGCGCTTCTGGATGACGCCGAGCTCCTCGAGACGGCTGATGCGCCGCCAGCAGGTCGATGCGGTCATCCTCAAGCGCTCCGCGACCTCGGCGGCCGAGAAGTGACCGTGCTGCTGCAGCAGATCCAGAATACGCAGGTCGGCTCGGTCCAGATCGGGATGCATGATTCACCTCGAGAAAGATATGAACCATGCAATGAATATTTCATGAATAGTCCGAAGGAAGCAACTTTTGCGACAATCGGTGCAGATCGGGGAAGCTAGCCTTGAGGAATGGAAATCTTCGACCTGCGCGAATTTGACGGTCACGAGCTGATCGTCTTCGGGCACGACCCGGCCACTTCCCTGCGAGCGATCATCGCCATCCATTCCACCGCGCTCGGTCCCGCCGCGGGCGGCTGCCGCATGTGGCCGTACGCCACCACCGCCGAGGCGGTTTGCGACGTGCTGCGCCTGTCGCGGGGCATGAGCTACAAGAACGCGCTTGCCGGCGTGCCGTTCGGCGGCGGCAAGGCGGTCATCATCGGCGAGTCGCGCAAGGCCAAGACGCCGGAGCTGTTCGAGGCTTTCGGCCGCCTGGTCGACTCCCTCGGCGGACGCTACGTCACGGCCGAGGACGTCGGCACGACGAGCGCCGACATGGCGAGCGTGGCGCGTGCGACGCGCCAGGTCGCGGGCCTCGGGCGCGCGCCGGGCGAGGCGGGCGGGGATCCGGGGCCGAAGACCGCGCTCGGTGTGTACCTGGGTATCAAGGCCGCGGTGCGCTTCCGGCTCGGCCGGCAGGATCTGCAGGGTCTGCGCGTCGCCGTTCAGGGCCTGGGCGGCGTGGGCTACCACCTGTGCGCCCTGCTGGCGGCCGCAGGCGCGCAGCTGCGCGTCGCCGACGTGCGGCCGGCGGCGGTGCACCGGGTGTGCGAGGAGTTGCGGGCGACGGCGGTGCCGGTCGAGGAAGTGCTCGCCGAGGAGGTCGATGTGCTGGCCCCGTGTGCGCTGGGCGCGGTGCTCACCGCGCAGTCGATCCCGCGCCTGCGCGCGCGCATCATCGCCGGGGCCGCGAACAACCAGCTGGCGCAGGGGCAGGATGCCGAAGCGCTGCGGGCGGCCGGCATCCTCTATGCCCCGGACTACGTGATCAATGCCGGCGGCATCATCAGCGTCTCACGCGAGTATCACGGCGGCGCCACCGAGGAGCAGGTCATCGCCGATATCCAGGGCATTCCGGCGCGGCTGACGGAGATCTTCGAGCGCGCCCGGCATGAGAATCGCACCACCAACGCGGTGGCGGACCAGATGGCGCGCGAGCTGCTCGGCGGGCGGCGGCACAAACGGGTGGCCTGAGCCCCCCTGAAGGAGCCGGCCCGGATGCATTGCCGGTCCGGACGCGGCGGTGAAGTACACTGTCGCCCCATGAAGCGGGTCATCGCCATCGCGAACCAGAAGGGCGGCGTCGGCAAGACCACGACGGCGGTCAATCTCGCGGCCTCCCTCGCCGCCACCCGGCGGCGCGTGCTGCTCATGGATCTGGATCCGCAGGGCAACGCCACCATGGGCAGCGGCATCGACAAGGCGCAGCTGCAGCGCGGCGCCTGCGAAGTGCTGCTCGGGGAATCCGATCTCGCGGCGGCGCTCATCCCGGTGGCGGAGGGCGGCTTCATGCTGCTGCCGGCCAACCAGGACCTGACCGCCGCGGAAGTGCGCCTGCTCACCCTGCCGATCGGCCGGGAGGTCAAGCTGCGCCAGGCGCTGCAACCCAAGCGCGAAGCCTTCGACGTCATCCTCATCGACTGTCCGCCGGCGCTGAACATGCTCACCGTGAACGCCCTGGTCGCGGCCGACAGTGTGCTCATTCCCATGCAGTGCGAGTACTACTCGCTCGAGGGGCTGTCGGCGCTGCTCACCACCGTGGAGCAGATCCGCGAGGCGGCGAATCCGCAGCTCTCGATCGAGGGCGTGCTACGCACCATGTTCGACCCGCGCAACAACCTCGCCAACGAGGTGAGCGCGCAGCTGGTCACGCACTTCGGCGACAAGCTGTTTCGCACCATCATCCCGCGCAATATCCGCCTCGCGGAGGCGCCCTCCTTCGGCAAGCCGGCGCTGTTTCATGACCGCGAATCCCGCGGTGCGCTCGCGTATCTGGCCCTCGCCGGGGAGATGATCCGGCGCGAGGAGGACGCTTTCGCCGCCCAGGCGCGCGCGGCGGTTGCTCAGGACGCGGCGTTCGCGGCCGCGGCGGGCAGCGCTGCTGCGAACGAATCGCCCACAGACCAAGCGATCGGCGAGGACACGCCACGATGATTCACAGAAAGCCTACCCTGGGCCGGGGCCTCGCGGACCTGCTCGGCGCGCGCGCCTCGCCGCAGGCCGCCGCGCCCGTCGGGGACCAGCTGGCGAAGCTGCCCCTCGACCTGCTGCAGCGCGGCCGCTACCAGCCGCGCATCGACATGCATCCGGAGTCCCTCGCCGAGCTCGCCGACTCCATCAAGGCACAGGGCGTGGTGCAGCCGATCGTGGTGCGCGCGCTCGGTGCACCGGACGGGGGTGCCTCGCAGCGCTACGAGATCATCGCCGGCGAACGGCGCTGGCGCGCCGCGCAGATGGCGGGGCTCACGGAGATTCCGGCGGTCATCCGCCACATCCCCGATAACGCCGCGATCGCGGTCGCCCTGATCGAGAACATCCAGCGTGAGGACCTGAACCCGCTGGAGGAGGCGCGCGCACTGACGCGCCTGATCACCGACTTCGGACTCACGCACCAGGAGACCGCCGATGCGATCGGCCGCTCGCGCGCCAGCGTCAGCAACATGCTGCGGCTGCTGGAGCTGGCGCCGGAGGTCTGTGAGCTGCTGGAGAAGCGCACCATCGAGATGGGCCACGCGCGAGCGCTGCTCTCGCTCACCCAGCGCCGCCAGCAGACCGAGGTGGGACTGCTCGTGGCCAAGAAGGGTCTGTCGGTGCGCGAGACCGAGGCGCTGGTGCGGCGCATTCAGGCCCCGCCAGGCGGCGGATCCGCGCAGGCAGCCGCATCCCGCGACCCGAACGTCGAGCGCCTGGAGCAGGAGCTGGCCGAGAAACTCGGCGCCCGCGTCGCCATCCAGCAGGGCAGTCGGGGCAAGGGAAAGCTGGTGGTGAGCTACAACAGCCTGGATGAGCTCGACGGGATTCTCGCGCACATCCGCTAGGCCGGCACCGGGGAAGGAGGCGCGGACGTGTACGCTGTGGACTCACACGCGCACGCTCTCTATAATCCCGCGGCTTTTTTGCCGTTGCTAAGTGACTGAACGGCCGAACTAATGTCAAGCCCCTGCGTGCAGCTCAGGACGCAGGACCGGCGGCTCTTTAGAGCCCCTCGAGCGGGACTTATATAAGGTGTTGGCGATCGATCTGCCCCATGCACGGCGGCTGGCCTTCGGCGTCGTGCTGGGTCAGGCGGGCGTGACCGTGACGGCAGCGCTGTGCGCGTGGATCTTCGCAGATGTGCGCGCCGGGCTCTCGGCGCTGCTCGGGGGAGGGATCGCCACGGCGGGGAGCCTGGCGATGGCGCGCCTGGCGCTCGGGGGCGGTGCGGGCGCTGACGCGCGCCGCGCGCTCGGCGCGTTCTACCTCGGCGAGGCGGTGAAGCTCGCGGTCGTGACGGGTGCGTTGGTGGTGGTGCTGAAGGTGGTGAGGGTGGCGCCGCTGGCGATGTTCGCCGCGTTTGCCGCCACGTTCTTGGTGTACTGGATTGCGCTGCTGGCCGCGCTGCCGAGATCGGGCGGTGCGCGCCGCGGCGCGTGAGCGTGGGTTGAACTGGTGAGGGCGATGGCAGCAGCAGAAAGCTCCGGCGGCGCAACCGAATATATCCTGCACCACCAGGCGTTCCTGTCGAACAAGGCGCCGCACGGCATCATCGACTTCTCGGTCATCAACTACGACACCGTCTTCTTCTCGGTGTTGCTCGCGCTGGTGTTCTTCGGGCTCTTCTGGTCGGTGGCACGCAAGGCGACGACCGGGGTCCCCGGCAAGCTGCAGAATCTCATCGAGATCATCGTCGGCTGGGTCGACGGCCAGGTGCGCGACACGTTCCACGGCTCGAGCCGGCTCATCGCCCCGCTCGCGCTCACCATCTTCTGCTGGGTGTTCCTGTTCAACTTCATGGATCTGGTGCCGGTCGACCTGCTGCCGGCGGCGGCGCGCGGCGCGGGCCTCGAGCACCTGAAGGTCGTGCCCAGCACCGACATCAATGCCACCTTCGGCCTGTCTCTCACGGTCTTCATTCTCATTATCTTCTACAGCCTGAAGATGAAGGGCGTCGTCGGCTTCATCAGTGAGCTCACGCTGCAGCCCTTCAGGGCGAGGAACGTGCTCGTGCAGGGGCTGCTGGTGCCGGTGAACTTCGTCCTCGAGTCCGTGACGTTCCTCGCCCGCCCGATATCGCTGTCGCTGCGCTTGTACGGCAACCTGTACGCGGGCGAGATGATTTTCCTGCTGCTCGCGGCTCTGACACTCTCGCACGGGCTCGAGAGCCTCACGACCTTCGGCGGCTGGCTGGGCATCATCGGACAGTTCATTCTCGGGTTCATCTGGACGGTGTTCCACATCCTCATCATCACCATCCAGGCCTTCATCTTCATGGTGCTGACGATCGTCTATCTATCGATGGCCCACGAGCATCACTGACGGGCGGGGCTTGCGGTAAAGGGTCTTTGGTATTTGTCTTCGAGGAGAGTTGAATGGAAAACATTGCACACATACAGGCCATGACCGTGCTGGCCGTCGGCATCATCTTCGGCATGGGAGCGCTCGGCACCGCCATCGGCTTCGGCATCCTGGGCGGGCGCTTCATCGAGGGCTCGGCGCGGCAGCCGGAGCTGTTGCCGGTGCTGCGGGTGCAGATGTTCCTGGTCGCGGGCCTGCTGGACGCGGTGGCGATGATCGGCATCGGCTTCGCGCTGTTCTTCACGTTCGCGAATCCGTTCGTGAGCGCGCTGCAGGCGGCGCACTGACCGTTCCACTGCGCTGACGGCTCGGGACAGGAGTTAGGACCGTGAACATCAATCTCACGCTCGTCGTGCAGATGCTCGTGTTCGCCTTGCTGGTCTACGGCACGATGAGGTTCATCTGGCCGCACATCCTGAACGCCATGGAGGAGCGCTCGCGCAAGATCGCGCAGGGGCTCGCGGCCGCGGAGCAGGGCGAGCAGGAGCTCGCCGCGGCGCGCGACAAGGCGGACGCCATCATTCGTGAGGCGCGCGAGCGCGCCAGCCAGATCATCGATCACGCGCAGCACGCTGCCCGCGATCTGGTGGAGCAGGCCAAGGGCGCAGCCCGCAGCGAGGGCGCGCGCATTCTCGCGGCCGCGCAGCAGCAGATCGAGCTCGACACCACGCGCGCGCGCGAGGCGCTGAGGCGTGAGGTGGCGGGCATCGCGGTGCGCGCCGCCTCCAAGCTCCTGGCGCGCGAGATCGACGCCCGCACGCACGCCGATCTCCTCGACAAGCTCACGGCGCAGATCTGACGCGCGCACCATGGCTGACCGGCTCACCATCGCCCGACCCTACGCCCGCGCGGCCTTCGCCGAGGCACGCGGCCAGGAGCGTCTCGAACCCTGGTCCGAGGCGCTGCGGGTGGCGGCCGAGGTGGTCCGGGACCCGCGCGTCCGCAGGCTCCTGGGAAATCCGCGCGTGACGCCCGAGCAGCTCGCGCAGCTGGTGAGCGGCATCGCGGCGACGCAGCTTGGGCGTGAGGGCGCGAACTTCGTGCGCATGCTCGCCGTCAACCGGCGCCTCGGATACCTGCCGGAGATCTCCGCGCTGTTCGATGAGCTCAAGGACGCAGCCCTGGGCGTCGCCGACGTCACGGTCACTTCCGCCGCGCCGGTGGATGAGGGTCAGCAGCGCAAGCTCGCCGCCGCGCTGCAGAAGAGACTCAAGCGCACGATACGACTGCACTGTGTGATCGACCCCCAGCTCATCGGCGGCGCGGTGCTGCGCACGGGCGATCTGGTGATCGACGGCTCGCTGCGCACGCGCCTTGACCGCATCGCCTACGAACTGACTGCCTGAAGTAGAGGAACAGACGATATGGCCATCAAGGCAACCGAGATCTCAGACCTGATCAAGCAACGGATCGAGAACTTCAAGTCGGTCACCGAAGCGCGCAACGTCGGCTCGATCATCTCGGTCACCGACGGCATCACCCGCATCCACGGACTGGCAGATGCCTGCTACGGCGAGATGCTCGAGTTTCCGGGCAACACCTTCGGGCTGGCGCTGAATCTCGAGCAGGACTCGGTCGGCGCGGTGGTGCTGGGCGAGTACAAACAGCTCAAGGAAGGCGACACCGTCAAGACCACCGGCCGCATCCTGGAGGTGCCGGTGGGACGCGGACTGCTGGGGCGCGTGGTGGATGCCCTCGGCCTGCCGATCGATGGCAAGGGCCCGGTCAAAGCCGAGCGCACTTCCCCCATCGAGCGCGTCGCCCCGGGGGTCATCTACAGACAGTCGGTGAGCCAGCCGGTGCAGACCGGCTACAAGGCCATCGACGCGATGGTGCCGATCGGGCGCGGGCAGCGTGAGCTGATCATCGGCGACCGCCAGACCGGCAAGACCGCGCTCGCCATCGACACCATCATCAACCAGAAGTCCTCCGGCATTAAGTGCATCTACGTCGCCATCGGCCAGAAGCAGTCGACCATCGCCAACGTCGTGCGCAAGCTCGAAGAGCACGGCGCGCTCGCGCACACCGTGGTGGTCGCCGCCTCGGCCTCAGCGCCCCCGGCCCTGCAGTACATCTCCGCCTACTCGGGCGTCACCATGGGCGAGTACTTCATGGACAAGGGCGAGGACGCACTCATTATTTATGATGACCTCTCCAAGCAGGCGGTCGCCTACCGGCAGATCTCGCTCCTGCTGCGCCGTCCGCCGGGGCGCGAGGCGTTCCCGGGAGACGTGTTCTACCTGCACTCGCGCCTGCTCGAGCGCAGCGCGCGCGTCAACGAAGAGTACGTGACCATGGTCAGCAAGGGCGCGGTGAAGGGCAAGACCGGCTCGCTCACCGGGCTGCCGATCATCGAGACCCAGGCGGGGGATGTGACCGCGTTCGTGCCGACCAACGTGATCTCGATCACCGACGGCCAGATCTTCCTGGAGACCGACCTGTTCTACCAGGGCATCCGGCCGGCGGTGAATGTCGGCCTCTCGGTCTCGCGCGTCGGCTCGGCGGCGCAGACCAAGGCGATGAAGAAGGTCGCCGGCAAGATCAAGGGCGAGCTCGCGCAGTATCGCGAGATGGCCGCCTTCGCCCAGTTCGGCTCCGACCTCGACGCCACCACCCAGCGCATGCTCAACCGCGGCGCGCGGCTGACCGAGCTCCTGAAACAGCCGCAGTTCTCGCCCCTCAAGATGGAGGAGCAGGTCTGCGTGATCTATGCGGGCGTCAACGGTTATCTCGATCCGATG
>DATGVL010000026.1:0-112996 GCA_035300445.1 Steroidobacteraceae bacterium | reverse complement strand
GGTCGTGCTGATGGGCTTGGCCTGCAAGAACGCGATCCTGATCGTGGAGTTCGCGCGCGAGCTCGAATTCCAGGGCAAAGGCATCGTCGAGGCGGCGCTGGAAGCCTGCCGGCTGCGCCTGCGCCCGATCGTGATGACCTCTGTTGCGTTCATCGCCGGCACGGTGCCATTGGTGCTCTCGCATGGCGCCGGCGCCGAGGTGCGCTCGGCGACCGGTATCACCGTGTTCGCCGGCATGATCGGAGTGACGCTGTTCGGTCTGTTTCTGACCCCGGTGTTCTATGTCGGCCTGCGCAAGCTGTCGGGCCTCAAGCTGGTCCAGCACGGCGAAGCGAGTCTGGCGCACGGCTGAAGCCAAGCAGGTGCCGTTCGGTCCGAATGCAGCACTCGGCGTCCCTAATTTCTGTGTCAGGAGATGAAAATGTCCAGACCGTTTCGTCTGCGCAACTGCTGCGAGATAGTCCAACCCCTTCGGGGTGCGGAGCTTCTGAACCGTGAGGTACAGCAGGAGAGGCTGGAAAGCAGCATGGTCGTAGTCAGGGTGCTTAAAGTTCCCGAAGTACTCGACGGCTTTCTTGCCCGTCGAATCCACACTGCCAAAGAAAATCTTCGCTCGCTGATTCCTGACGGGAAGAAACGCTTCTGATACCGCTCTGGTACGTAGTGGTCGCGACGGTAGCTGGTCATGGGCTCAGCGAGGATAAAAGTTAACCGAGGGAGGGATTCGCAGAAAAGACACCGCCGCACAGAGCACGGCGGATAGACGCGATGATTGCGCGGGTGTGCGGATGCAGCGTGAGACGCACGCGGTGGCGTGCACGGCTGCGGCTCGTGCGCCGCTGCGCCGGGGGACGCACGGCAGCTAAAGCAAGCAACAAGCCCGAGCTGAAGCGTAACCATACGCTCGTGGGCAATCTCGGCGCTCCGACCAGTACTTATATGGGGCACACTACAACGCAGCGGCGGCAGCGCTCGCCAACGGGCTGACACGCGAATTTTTGAGTCAACAACTTCTATGATCGGTAAGTTGCGCATGCTTAGTAGCAATTCGTCCTTAAGCGCAGGGGAGGCTTCACGATCATGACGGAATTCGACCTCACGCCACCAGGTTCCGCCCAACGTGACGCGATCATTGCCGCCCTCACCGCGGAGGAACACGAGGTGTTGCTCGAGCACGGCACAGAGGCTGCCTTCTGTGGGGTGTTTCTCGACAACCACAAGGATGGCGTCTACACGTGCCGCTTCTGTGGTCTGCCTCTCTTTCGGTCGAGTGCGAAATTCGACTCCGGCACGGGTTGGCCAAGCTTCTTCAAGCCCTATAACGAGGCACACATTCGGCGGGTGCGCGACACTAACTACGGAATGGTCCGCGTAGAAGAAGTCTGTGCACGCTGCGGCAGCCACCTCGGACACGTTTTTCCTGACGGCCCGCCGCCGACCGGCGAGCGTCATTGCCTCAACTCCGTATCACTGTCGTTTACAGAGCAGGGAGAGGCGTTGCCGGACGTGCTCGGGCGTGGACCTCCGGAAGGCCGAGTACCCGGGTAGCGCGAGCCCAAAAAAGCCAGCGCAAGGATCCGACCGCGCTCGCGTAAGCCCAAAAGCCGGCCGAGCGTGAGCGGGACGGCATCTGCCCTACCAGTGCAAAGCGCGGTAGAGCCATACTTTAGCGGCCATGAGACCCGCCAGCGCGAACCGCCTCGGGGCTAGCGTAGGGATGAACCACTCTCGAAGGAGACTGAAAATGGAAAGCAAGCAAACGACAAAAAAGTCGAAGGCCAATGTCATTCTCGCGAAGACTCGGATGACCGCGAAACTGCAGGGGGAGGGCGACTACGCGGCGGCGCGGCGCTATGACAGGAACGTGCGCAAGTTCGTGCAGCGCGCGGACATCGAAGGCGCGGCACGCGCCGCAGCGCCCAGGAACAAGCGCGAGGCGCAGGAGATGGCGGCGGCCGAGGCCATCGGCCGGCAGGGTGAGCCACGGCAAGCCGAATGGTTTCTCGCTGACATGGAAGGCATTCGCCGCCGCGCGCGGGCGCAGCTCGCAGCCGGCGCGGTCACCGACAATTACCAGGGGGACGTGCAGCAGGCAGTCGCGCTCTTGAACCATGCCGTAGCCACGGAGATCGTCTGCGTCCTGCGTTACAAGTACCACGCCGTGGTCGCGACCGGTATCTCGAGCGATGCGGTGAGGGAGGAGTTCACGCAGCACGCCAAGGAAGAGGAAGAGCACCTGGACATGCTGTGCGAGCGCATCAGTCAGTTGGGCGGTAAGCCCAACATGAACCCGGAAGGACTGCTGTCACGGGCCGCGTCGCAATACATCGAGGGTAAGAACCTCGTCGACATGATCAAGGAGAATCTGGTCGCCGAGCGTGTGGCCATCGAGACCTATCGCGAGATGGTGCGCTATTTTGCCGATAAGGATCCCACGACCCGTACGATGCTGGAGCGCATTCTGGCGCAGGAGGAAGAGCATGCGAATGATATGCATGATCTGCTCGTCCAGCATGAGGGTAGGGGGATCTTGAAGAAATAGGGCCTTAGGCGCCGCTTTGCTGCTGCGGGCCCAGGGCGGCCGCAGCGGCGAGTGCGCCCAATTTGCTGACCTCGCCGGTTTTACTCTGCGGTTGGCCGTCGCGGTCGCCTTTCAAGGACTGGCGTTTCTCGGTCAGGTCGCATGACCTTTAAGCTGCGACGATCGTAGGCTGATTCCCGGCCTCGGCGAATTCGCGCAGCACCCGATGCACGAACTGTACGCAGATCGATCCCTCGCCCACCGCCGAAGCAATACGTGTCTGAAGTCAGGCGCCACAGGCTCACCGTTACCAGGCATCCATGACACGCGCTCTAGTCGACCCGAGCCCTCGAGTGCCGTGAGCTACGTGCGCGTATGTAGGGTGATGTTCGGTGTGCCTTGGATGCGGCGGATGAGATATCGCGACATGCTCTCGGCCAGTCCGTCGGAGCGGACAAGCATGTGCACATGACGACAGGAGCCGGCGAGGAAAACCGCCGCCTGCCCCGCGGAATTACCACCGCCGAACGACCACGACATCTTCGGCCTTACATAGCGTGGCCTCCAGATGAGTCGCGGCGTAGTAGACGCCACGGCCTAGAAACCGAGAGAGGTTGGCGACATCGGGCATCCGGTACTGCGCACTGTGCCCCGAACTTCTGTGCCTGAGATAGCGCCCGACCGGCGAGCGCTGCGCCCGAAATGCCGGTCGGAAATCCCAGATAGTGCTCGATCCGGGAGCTCGTTCCGGCCTGACCGCCGGGAGCGAACGTGTCCACGACGCGGACGTCGAGGCCTTCTGAGACTGCATACACCGCGGCGGCAAGACCCGCAGGGCCCGCCCCGATGATCAGCAGGTCGTGCACGCGATCATCGGCGGCGTGTGATGGCGGGCCTGGTGAGAGGGAAAGCCTCATTTTGGGACCTGCTGCCTTAAATTCCGGGAACGTGCACACAACCCCACGACAGATCAAGTGCCTTGTGGCAGGATTGTTCGCAGCAAGACTGCGGGTCCGGTAAGTCGTGATGCGGCGGTATACAGCAATTCTCGTTGTCTGGGCGAGCCTGCTCGGGGGGCTTCTCCCGAGCGTTGCCTGCGCATTCGATCTCTGTAGCAACTGTTGTCCGACCGATTTCTCGCAATTCGGCCGGAGTGCTCCACCGAGCGCCGCTCCGGTCTCATCGGCGGAGGCCTGTTGCGCGGTCGCTCCAGCCCAGCCGGTCATGCTTTCGGCGGCTGACGGACCGGGTCGCCCTGATGCTCGTCATGTCCCTCAGCCGTCCGACCCCGCTGCGCTTGCCCCATCGATGCTTGTGTCACGCGACCCCGATCGATCGTGGGGCACTCTCGCGCCTTCTGTGCTGGCGTATCGAGAAAACGCATCGTTGACGTATCTGCAGACCGCTCGGTTGCGCCTTTAAGTCTGTCGCCGATTGATCGGGCTCGCGGATAGCCCGGTCCCCTAGATCTCAACCTCGACCAGCTGTCGTCGTCCAACGGCGCCAGTCACGCTCGCTTGCCGTCACTCGAGTGGCGACCGCGAGCTTATGAGGCTGAGTTTCAGACCTGGCGCAATTTCGTTGAGCAACCATGAACCGATTCAAACACCGCCACGCAGTGCGGACCTGCCGCCCGATGCTTTGGGTATTAGGCCTTTGGCCAATGATCGTCGCCGCGGAAGATCGAGCCCTGTCTCTGGAGGAAGCCGTCGATCGGGCCCTGCAACAGGCCCCGCAGGTGGCCGCATCGGCTGCCGGGCTTGATGCGGCTGTCGCCCGTGCACCCAGCGCCGGCCGTCTGCCGGACCCCGAGCTCGTCAGCGGCGTCGACAACCTGCCGGTCGATACGGCCGAGCGCTTCTCGTTCACCCGTGACTTCATGACCATGCGCAAGATCGGTCTGATACAGAGCCTTCCAAGTGGTGAGAAACGGCGCCTGCAGAGCGAGCGCGCCGATCGCGAGATCGCAGTCGCGCACGGAGAAGTGCTCAAGACCCGCTATGAGGTCGCTCGTGCGGCCGCGGATGCCTGGATCGCGCGCGCAGTGGATGAGGAGTCGCTCGCGCGACTGAAGGGTCTCGAGCCCGATGTGGCCGTGCAGGCGGCCGCGGGGCGCGCAGCTCTGGCAAGCGGCCGGGGCTCGGCTGCTGAAGCACTCGCAGGGCAAAGTCTCGTCGCGGCGCTTGATGAGCGAATTCTTGCACTCGAGCAGGATCGCCAGATGCAACGCGCCGAGCTTACGCGCTGGATCGGTGTCGACGCTGACCGCCCGCCCGCGGGCATTCCGACCGACGCCGAGCTCAATGTGACACCCGAGGCGCTCATCGATTCCGTCCCGCACCACCCACCCCTCGCTCCGGTGGTGGCGAGGCTTGCCCAGGCTCAAACCGATGTGGACCTTGCCCGAGCGGACAAGCGGCCCGACTGGAGCGTGGAGGCCGACTACGCGCAGCGCGGGCCGGCGTACTCGAACATGGTCTCACTCGAGTTTCATGTCAGTTTGCCGCTCTTTGGCGAGCATCGGCAAAACCCAGTCATCGCTGAGAAGCTCGCACGAGTACGCGCGCAGGAGGCCGAGCGCGATGACCAGGTGCGCATGCACACCGCAGAGATTCAAGGCGAGCTCATCCAATGGCGCCTCGGCCGGAAACGCCTCAAGCACTACCTCGCTGAGTTGCTGCCACTTGCGCGGGATCGATCCCGCGCCGCGGTCGCGTCTTACAGCGCTGGGCGGAGCGACCTGCGCGGGGCCGTGGATGCGCTGACTCAGGAGATCGACACCCAGCTCGCCTACGTGCAGCTGGAAGGACAGGTCGCACGCGCCTGGACCTACCTCCACTTTCTGCACGATTCGGGCGTGTCGCCATGAGCAGCACACGAGCTAGCGTGATCCGTGGGGTTTCAACCGCTGCAGCCCTGCTGCTCGCCGGGGCGGCTGCCGGCTATTGGTGGGCGCACAAGAGCACGGGGAATGAAAGTGCGCCGGCGGCGCGCGGCCCGTCAGGTCAAGGCGGGGTCCTGTATTGGTACGACCCGATGGCGCCGAATCAGCGCTTCGATAAGCCGGGCAAATCACCGTTCATGGACATGCAGCTCGTCCCGAGATATGCCAACGAGACAGAGCAGGCGAGCACCGTGCGGGTCAGTCCCGCCCTCGTGCAGAACCTCGGTATAAGGCTGGGTAAAGTCGAGCGAGTATCGCTTCCGACGCGGCTGCATGCCATCGGTAGCGTCACCTTCGATGAGCGGTTGCTGCAGCTCGTGCAAGCCCGCGTCGATGGTTACATCACGCAACTGCACGTCAAGGCCCCGCTGGTGCACGTGCGCCGCGGTGAGCCGCTGGCGACCGTTCTCGCCCCACAATGGCTCGAAGCGCAGCAGGAGTATCTGACGCTGCTCGATGCACAGTCGCAGAGCGCCCCCGCTTTGCGCGCGGCGGCCCGCGAGCGTCTGACCGTGCTCGGGGTGCCCGACGCCGCCGTTCGTGCCCTGGAGGAAAAACGCCTGACGACCCCCTCGACGATGGTGCGATCCCCGATTGATGGGGTCGTCACCGAGCTCGGTGCGCGCGAGGGCGCAGCATTTGCGGTAGGGGCCAGTCTGTTCCGCATCAACGGGCTCACAAGCGTCTGGGTGAACGCGCAGATCCCCGAGGCCCGCGTGTCGATGGTGCCCACGGGATCAATGGTGCAGGCGCAGGCAACCGCCTGGCCCGGCCGGGAGTTCAAAGGTCGCGTGATCGCATTGCTCCCGCAAGTGGATCCGCAGACGCGTACCTTCACTGTGCGCGTCGCCCTGGATAACCGCGACTTCCGCCTTTCCCCGGGGATGTGGATCGCGCTCGACTTCACGGGACCCGCCGTCCCACCGCAGCTGGTCGTTCCCAGCGAGGCGGTGATTAGCACAGGGGAGCGCAGCGTGGTGATCACCGCACATGAGGGCGGCTCATTCAATGTCGTCGAGGTATCGACCGGCCTGGAGGAAGACGGCAAGACCCCGATTTTGTCTGGACTGCATGAAGGTGAGTCGGTCGTGCTCTCCGGTCAGTTCCTCATCGACTCGGAAGCGAATCTCAAGTCCACGGTGGACCGGCTTAAGGCTGGAAGTTCGCAAGCAACCCCGGTGATCGGGGAGAGCCGGCGATGATTGCGACGCTCATTCGCTGGTCGATCGCGAATCGCTTTCTGGTGCTGCTGGCCACGGCGTTTGTCGCGGGCTGGGGTGCGTGGGCCATGCTGCGCACGCCGCTCGATGCGATTCCGGATCTCTCCGATGTGCAGGTCATCATCCGCACCACGTACCCCGGGCAGGCGCCCGAGATCGTCGAGAACCAGGTGACCTATCCCTTGGCGACAACGATGCTGTCGGTGCCGGGCGCGAAGACCGTGCGCGGCTACTCGTTGTTCGGGGACTCGTTTGTGTATGTCCTCTTCGAGGACCGTACCGACCTCTACTGGGCACGGTCACGCGTCCTCGAGTACCTGAACCAGGTGCAGTCGCGCCTTCCCGCCGCCGCGAAGCCCTCGCTGGGGCCAGATGCGACCGGAGTCGGCTGGATTTACGAGTACGCGCTCATCGACAGAAGCGGGACTCACGATCTGTCGCAACTGCGCGCCGTGCAGGACTGGTTCCTGAAGTATGAGCTGAAGACGGTCGCGAACGTCGCGGAGGTCGCCTCCCTCGGCGGCATGGTGCGGCAGTACCAGATCGTGCTCGATCCGGATCGGCTGCGCGCATTCAACATCACGCAACAGAAGGTCATCGATGCCGTACGCAAGGCCAACCAAGAAACCGGCGGGGCGGTGCTCGAGCTCGCCGAGGCCGAATACATGGTGCGCGCCTCGGGTTACCTTCAGACTCTGGAGGACTTTCGCAAAATTCCCCTCGCGACCACCGATTCTGGCGTTGCGGTGCGGCTGAGTGATGTCGCGCACGTGCAGCTGGGCCCGGAGATGCGCCGCGGCATCGCCGAGCTCAATGGCGAAGGGGAGGTCGCGGGCGGCGTCATCATCATGCGCTCGGGCAAGAACGCGCTCGAGACCATCCGCGCCGTTAAGGCGAAGCTCGCCGAGCTCAAACCCAGCCTGCCGGCCGGGGTCCAGATCGTGCCGACGTACGATCGCTCGAGCCTCATCAAGCGCGCGGTGGACAACCTGCAAGAGAAGCTCATTGAAGAGTTCGTCGTTGTGGCGCTCGTATGCATGGTCTTTCTGTTTCACCTGCGCTCGGCCTTCGTGGCCATCGCCTCCCTCCCGCTCGGCGTGCTGATGGCATTCGTCGTCATGAACTATCAGGGCGTGAACGCGAACATCATGTCCCTGGGCGGTATTGCGATCGCGATCGGCGCGATGGTCGATGCGGCGGTCGTGATGATCGAAAATGCACACAAACACATCGAAGCCTGGCGGCACGCCCATCCCGGCGAGAAGCTGCAAGGCGATGAACAGTGGCGCGTGATCGGCGAGGCAGCGGCCCAGGTGGGCCCGGCACTTTTCTTCTCGCTCCTGATCATCACGCTGTCCTTCGTGCCGGTGTTCACTCTGGAGGCCCAAGAAGGGCGGTTGTTCTCTCCGCTCGCCTTCACCAAGTCCTACGCGATGGCGGCGGCCGCCGGGCTTGCCGTGACCCTGATCCCGGTGCTGATGGGCTATCTGATCCGCGGCCGGATTCCGGACGAGAAGAGCAATCCGATCAACCGACGCCTCATCGCGCTCTATCACCCGCTGCTAACGCGTGTGCTCCGACACCCGAAGTCCGTGCTGGTGATCGCGCTGGTGATCCTGGTAGCGACTCTCTATCCGGCCGTACATCTCGGAGGGGAATTTCTCCCGCCGCTCGATGAGGGGGACGTGCTCTACATGCCCTCGGCGCTACCCGGTATCGCGACGGGCAAGGTGGGCCAGCTGCTGCAGCAGACCGACCGGCTCATCAAGACCGTCCCGGAAGTGGCGAACGTCTTTGGCAAGGTCGGACGGGCGGAGACCGCGACCGATCCCGCGCCGCTCGAGATGTTTGAGACCACCATCCAGTTCAAGCCCCGCAGTCAATGGCGTCCCGGCATGACACCCGACAGACTGATCGAGGAGCTCGACGAGACCGTCAAGGTGCCGGGCTTGACGAATATTTGGGTACCGCCGATCCGCAACCGCATCGACATGCTGGCGACCGGTATCAAGAGTCCCGTCGGAGTGAAGGTCGCGGGAACGAACCTGAAGGTGATCGATCGCCTGGCGAGTGAGATCGCGCGCGTCGTGCAGCGGGTCCCTGGAGTGACGTCAGCCTTCGCCGAGCGGCTCTCGGGCGGTCGATACGTCGATGTGAGGATCGATCGGGACAGCGCGTCGCGCTATGGCCTCAATGTGTCCGACATCCAGAGTGTCGTCGCCGCCGCCATCGGTGGCGAGAACATCGGAGAGACGGTCGAGGGGCTGGAACGCTTCCCGATCAACGTGCGCTATCCGCGCGAGACACGCGACTCCGTTCAAAAGCTACGCGACCTGCCGATACTGACTGAGCGCGGGGCGCAGATTCGCCTGGGGGACGTGGCGGCGATCGGTATCAGCGACGGGCCCCCGATGCTCAAGAGTGAGAACGCGCGCCTATCGGGGTGGGTGTACGTGGATCTGCGTGGACGGGATCTGAGCTCGGCGGTGCGTGACATGCAGCGCGCAGTGACTCGGGAGGTACGCGTGCCGGCGGGTTATTCCATCTCCTGGTCCGGGCAATTCGAGTATCTGCAGCGAGCGACCGAAAGGCTCAAGGTGGTGATCCCGGCGACGCTCCTGATCATTTTCGTACTTCTTTATCTGACCTTCCGCCGTTTTCAGGATGCTGCCTTAATCATGACCACGCTGCCTCTTGCGCTCGTGGGCGGGTTTTGGCTCATGTACCTGCTCGGCTACAACATGTCGATTGCGGCTGCAGTCGGATTCATTGCCTTGGGGGGCGTTGCGGCGGAGATCGGGGTTGTGATGCTGGTGTACCTCAACCAGGCGATCAGCGCCCGGGCGGCGGCAGGGCGCCTGAACAACGAGGAGGAGCTCGTCCAGGCCATTGTCGAAGGTGCGGCCTTACGGGTACGCCCGATCGCCATGACGGTGGCCGTGATCATCGCAGGCTTGCTTCCCATTATGTGGGGCAGCGGGACGGGCTCGGAGATTATGCGACGCATCGCCTCCCCAATGATCGGCGGCATGTTCACGGCACCGCTCCTCTCGATGCTGGTGATTCCGTCTGTATATCATCTGCTACAGCGACGTTCCTTGGCGCGGTCGCTGTGATGCGTCGAGCCGCGAACATTGACCCGGATGATGACCGCCGCTGGGTTCCTTATATACAATGCGTGCCACACTACGAGCCCGCCGGCGAGCTGGACGCGCTGATTCGGTGACCACGCTCCGGTTGAATCGAATGTCAAAATCGCAATCAGCGACCGTCCCACACGCAGCAGCGATTGAAGTGGAGTGGATCGGTGGCCTTGAGTTCCAGGCCGGTCGACCGCGAGGCCCCAGGATTCGAATCGACGGTGATGCAACGACCGCACCCGGCCCTTTTGATATGCTGCTGGCATCCATCGCAACCTGTGCATCCACCGACGTCGTCACGATACTGCAAAAGCAGCGCAGCCCGGTTAAGGCGCTCCATGTGATGATCGAAGCACAGCGTGTGGCGGCCACGCCGCGGCGCCTCGCTTCGGCCGTCTTGCATTTCACCATCACAGCGCCCGGCACCACACACGCGAGAGCCGCTCGAGCCGTCGAACTCTCGATCACTAAGTACTGCAGCGTCCGTTCCTCGCTTATTGCTGACGCACCGGTCACCTGGACGGTGGAACTCAGATCCTGATCCGCTGACGCGCCATCGGCGCCCATACGCAGCCCTGGCCGACTTTGCTTCGCCTCCTCGTCGATACGCTCTTACGAGCGCAGCGGTGTGCTAGCCACCCTGCGCTTGCCTTGCCGTTGAATCGCTATCGCGGGCGCTTGTTCCGTCTGCGCGCAGCTCCTGATCGGCCGGTCGGTTCAGATCTTCCGAGTCCTCCGCGCGCGTCGCCGGGAGCCCGGCGCCGAAGGCTCGCGAGGCGATGAGCGCAAGTCCTCCTGCTGAGCTCGCGCCGGTCAGGAGCAGGAAAGCGGATCCGATGCAGGCGGGACACATGGCGCTCTCCACTGGACTTAGCGTCCCGTCAGCCTCAGCCCGCGCCCGTGCCGTGGTTCGCGTACTCGTCGTGGCGACGCCACCAGATGCCCTTCTCGTTGCGCCCCTTGGGTGCGCGGTCGAGCCACTGGTACATGCCCCAGAGGCCGTCCAGTCCGCGCGCATAAGTGGAGTAGGCGTGGTAGACGACGCCGTTCTCCAGCACGAACGAGCTCATGCCCGGCCTATGGCGCGTGTACGTGGCCGTGTCAGTGCCGGTCATGGCCGCGATCTCGGCGACAGGCCCCTCGCCGCGTTTCGTCAGTGAGTCGCCGATCCCGCGTACCTTCCACGGCGCCTCGCGCCGGTAGTTGTATTCGCCCCCATGACGCTGTTGCTCCTCCGTGAGCGAGACGTTGAAGTCGAAATTGAAGTCCCCGTCGAGCGAGGACGCCCAGGGGAACGTCCACCCCATCCGCCGCTTGTACGCCTGCAGCTTCGCGAGCGGCGCCCGCGACACCGCCGCAAGCGCGACGTCGTGGTTGGCCAGGTGGACGGCGAACCCGTCGAACCCGTCCGCGATGGTGGAGCAACTCGGGCAGCCCGCCGTGTACTCGGGCCCGAACATGAAGTGGTAGATGAGGAGCTGCGAGCGTCCGCCGAAGAGATCGGCGAGGAACACTGCGCCCTTGTCGGTCTCGAAGCGGTACGCCTTGTCGATTCGAACCCAGGGCAGCTCCTGCCGCCGCCGCGCCAGCTCGTCGCTACGCCGCGTCAGCTCCTTCTCGGCCTCGAGCAGTTCCAGCCGGGCCGCAAGCCACTCTTCACGTGTTCCGGTCTTGTGGTCGGTCATCATTTCTCTCCTTTTGGACGTCGCACGGCGCGGACCTTCCCGCTCGATCCGCCGCCGCAATAGAACAGGTTTGCCCCGTCGGACTCGAGCCCGCTGACGGCGGCGCCGGGCGGCATCTCCAGCCGCTCGAGCACGGCGCCGCTCTCCGGGTCGATTCGGCGGATATCGCTCTCGTCGCCTTCCCAGGTGCCGTGCCACAGCTCGCCGTCGACCCAGGTCACGCCCGTGACGAAGCGGTTGGACTCGATGGTGCGCAGAATGGCGCCCGTCTGCGGATCGATCTGGTGGATCTTGCGATCGCGGTACTGCCCCACCCACAGGCTGCCCTCTGCCCAGGCGAGGCCCGAGTCGCCGCCGTTGCCGGGCGCCGGGATCGACGCCACTACTTCGCCGGTGGCGGGATCGATCTTGTCAATGCGTGCTTCGGCGATTTGGTAGAGGTGCGTGCCGTCGAAGGCGGTGCCGGCGTCGCCGGCGCGCTCGAGCGTGCGCGCGAGCTGGCCGCTCTCGGGATCGAAGGCGACCAGCCTGGATCCGGTGGCGGCCCAGACGTGGCGGCCGTCGTGCGTGACGCCGTGGATGCGGTCGGCACCGGCAAAGGGGCCGTACTCACGCACGATCTCAGCCGCGCGCGCCGGTGCTTGCGGTTTCGTCTTAGCTTTCCTGCCTCGGGTGTGGGTCATCGCCTGGCTCCTTGCGGCGCGCTTCGGAACGGCGCCGCAAGACAACTCTACGCGGGCGGCAGCGCGGCGGGGAGTAACAAGATCGTCGTGAATCCGGCCAGAGGCGGCGACAGCCAGCGCTGTGCGCGTGCGCGCCCGATGGAGCGCACCCGTCTGGCGGCCTCCAACTCGACGAGTGCGCGCTGGACCGTGCGCTGGCTGGCTCCGAGGGCCAGCGCGAGGGCCGAGGTGGACCAGGCCGCGCCGTCGGCGAGCAGCGCCAGGAGCGACGCCTGATCCCCATCGATGGGTGGTACCAAGACGATGACGGCGTGCTCGCCCCGCGGCGTGAGCGCGAAGCCGCGCGCGCTGGCCTCGATGCGGGCCAGCGGCGCGGCGAGCGCGCGCAAACGGCCGATCTCGACGCGCAGGCGCGCCCGGTGCGACTCGTTGGGGCGGCGGGCGCCGAACGCGCGCACGATCAGGGCGTGCCGATCGACGTCGCCGGGCCACGCCTCGGCGAGCGCGCGTCCCAACGCGAAGAGCACCGGCCGACGCGCCAGCGGCCGCCAGGTGGCGCCGGCGCGCAGGCCGCGTCGGCAGGCGTCGACCACCAGCGCGCCCGAGGCGAGCAGCACTTCAACCTCCTCAAGCCGCAGCAGCTGCTCGTGGCTGGCGTGGACGCGCCGCGCGGCGGGACGATCGAGCGCGGCGCGCGCCTCGGCCACTTCGGCCAGCAGCGCGGGCACTCGCGCGCGTTCGGCCGCCTCGTGGGCGCGCGCGAGCGCCGCCTGCGCGGGTGCCGTGCGCAGCGAGCGCAGTGCCACCTCGGCCGCGGCCAGCTCGGCCACCGCCAAGAGCGAGGGTGGTAGGCCGCGCGCGTCGAGGCGGGTGAGGGCGGATGCGGCCTCGTCGAGGCGGCCGAGCAGGAGCAGCCGGCGCACCGCGATCAGGCGTGCCTGCAGCGCGTTGGCGCGATCGGCGTGCGCCTCGAGCGTGGCCGACGCGGCTGCCAGTGTGCGCGGCGAGCCACGTAGGTCGCGCATGGCGAGGGCCACCTCGGCCTCTGCGACGACACAGCGGGCACGCGCCAGCTCCTCGTGCGCGCCGAAGCCGCGGGCGGCGCGCCGGAGGAGCTCGCGGGCGCGCGGGTGCTCGCCGAGCTGGGCCATGGCAATGCCGCGCAGGGCGAGCGCCGGCGGGTCGTCGCGCAGGGCGACGCGCTTGAGGGCGCCGAGCGCGTCGCCGACGACGAGGGCGCGCGCGGCGGCGGCGATCAGGGAGTCCATCGCGACAGGCTACTGTGCGGCGCTGGGCCGGGCCACCGGAGCGCCGTATATCTACGATCTACTTCGTAGACTCGATGCTCGATACCGCGGAGGAAGCGTGGCGACCGACGTACTCACTTTCGTGATTGAACATCCGTGAGGCGGTAGTGGCGCATTTCGAGGATCTCCGACATGAACCCGCGAATGGCCTCTAGAAAAGCCGGAAAGTGCGGACCTTTGCGGTGCGTATATACGCCAAAAGCAGGCCTGCGGCCGCGCGCAATTGTACACTTCGATATGAGGCCGTCACTCAGGCGGCGGCCAGCCTTTAATTTAGCAGGAGTTATCTGCGATGAAGAACAACGCAATACGAACCCCTCTGGGTCGCACGGCGACCTGCGCGGTGGTTCTTCTGAGCCTCGCGGCCGGCCGTGCGCGAGCCGCCGAACCGACATCGCCGCCTCCGATGCCAACGCTGGCCCCACCACCGGCCGGCCAGTATCACCTCGACAAGTCTCATGCGAGCCTGCAGCTGCGCGTGAGTCACATGGGGTTCTCCACGTACACGACGCGTTTTAGCCGCTTCGATGCGGAGCTGACGTTCGATCCGGCCAGGCTGACAGCCGCCCGAGTGGTCACGACCATCGATGCCGCCTCGTTGGAGATGGACGAGGCGCCGACCGAATGCATCGACATCGTGAAGGGACCGCAGTTCCTCGATACGGCGAAGTTTCCCAAGATTGTCTTCCGCTCAGAACGAGTGCGCGTGACCGGAGGGAAGTCGCTGGAAATCTCCGGCACCCTGGACCTTCACGGAGTGACACGCCCGATCATTCTCACTGCCACCTATAACGGCGGGTACCCCGGTATGCCCAACATGGACCCACATGCCCGCGTTGGGTTCTCGGCTCACGGCTCATTCAAGCGCTCGGATTTTGGCATGGCATACGGCGTACCCGCCCCGGGCACCACAATGGGCGTCGGGGATTTGATCGACATTGCGATCGAAGCCGAATTCAGCGGGCCGGCGTTGGCGACTCCCGGGGGTGAGACTCGCTAACGGAAAGCGCAACACTCACCAAATCGTTGCTCCGGCAGAATCAGGCGGCCGCGCTGGGACGGGTGGAGACGGTTTCGTACCAGCGCTTGAGGGCGGCGTGCTCGTCCGGTATCGAGAGCTGCAGTGCCTTGGCGAAGTCCACCGTCACCAGGGCGGTGATGTCCGCCGCCGAGAAGCGCTCGCCGGCGACGAAGGGCACCTCCCTCAGCCGCTCGTTCAGGTCGGCGAAAAAGTTCTTCACCCGCAGCACGCTGCGCTCGACCAGTGCCGGAATCTGCTCGTAGTCATGCGGTCCGGCGATAGCACGGCCCTTCAGCCCGGCGATCCTGTTACGCACGCCTTCCATCACCGCCGCGAACCCCTCCAGCTCGGCGCGCCGCTCCCACATTGCGATCAGCCCCTTGTCCTTGGGCGTCGTGCCCAACAGGGGCTTCTCGGGAAAGGCCTCATCGAGATAACGCATGATGGCCGGCACTTCGCCGATGGCGGTGCCGTCCTCGAGCACCAGGGTAGGCACCACGCGGCGCGGGTTGATCGCCCGGTAGGCCTGCGAGTGCTGCTCACCCTTGCCCAGATCGACTGCGACTACGGGAATCGAGAGTCCTTTTTCGGCGAGAAATATGCGCACGCGCCGCGAATTCGGTGAGGCGGGGGAGTGGTACAGCTTCAGGGTTTCGGGGGTCATGGCGGTAAACCTCGTTCATGGATGCGCTGAGAACGATGCAGCCTCAGAGCTTGGAGCCGCCGTCAACATGGACGGTCTGGCCGGTGATCCAGCGCGCATCGTCGGAGGCCAGGAAGACCACCACCGGGGCGATGTCCTCTGGCTGGGCCACGCGCTTCAGCGCTTGCATGGCGAGCGTGACTTCGCGGCCAGCCTCGGTCTTGGTGAAGTTCGACATGTCGGTCTCCACCACGCCGGGGGCAACGGCATTGACGCGGATGCCGCGAGGACCCAGGGCGGATGCGAAGTGCTTCACCAACGTGTCGACTGCGCCCTTGGTCGCGGCATAGGCATACAACTCTCCGACCGAAGCATGGGCAGCGAGGGAAGACGTGAAGATGATGTTGCTGCCCTTGCACAGCGCCGGCAGCAGTTGCTGCACCAGGAAGAAGGGCGCGCGGACGTTCACGGCGAAGAGGTTGTCGAAATCCTCGATCCTGGTGTCCTCGATGCTCGCCGCCTTCGAGATGCCGGCGTTGGCGGCCAGGATGTCGAGCCGGTCGCCGACAATGGCGCGGACCCGCTTGGCCAGAAGGTGCGGCCCGTCCGCCTGCTGCAGGTCGGCGCCGACCTTCTCGGCGCGGCCACCGGTCTTGCGGATTTCGGCGACGACGGCGTCGGCTTCCTTCTCGCTATTGCTGTAGTGGACCAACACCTGCGCACCGGCCTTTGCCAGAGCCAGGGCGCTGGCGCGGCCGATGCCGCGCGAGGCGCCGGTCACCAGGGCGGTTTTTCCCGAAAGATTGCTCACTATCGTATCTCCTGAAAAGAGCGTTACTCGGACAGGAAATCCGAGACGTGGCGGACGAAGCGCTGTGGGTACTGGTACTGGGAGCCGTGGCTGGCGTCCGGATAGATGATCAACTGAGCGTTGGGGATGTTCTGCTGCAGAATCCAGGAGTTGATGGAGTAGATGATTACGTCGTTGTCGCCGTTGATTACCAGCGTCGGTTGCAGGATGGTCTTGAGGTACTCATAGGCACCCTCCCGGCGCACGCCCCACTTGCCGATCGCCTCGATCTGGGCGGGCGCTACCTTCTCGTTCACCTCAGGATCACGGTTATCGACGCGCGTGCGGAAACGCTTCAGATAGGCGCGGCCTGCTGCCTGGCTGACCTCAGACGGCGTAAAGAACACCTTGAGCCACAGGTGGTCAGGCTCCTCGTAGCGCGCGCCGAAGATCAGTTGCGCTTCCGGCGTGAGGGTCGCCATGTTCTCACCGCCGCGCGGGCCGGTGCCGAGCAGCACCAGGCGCCGGACCAGCTCACGGGCCTGCAGCGTGATCTCCTGGGCGACGAAGCCGCCGATCGAGAAGCCGAGCACATCAACCTGCTTCAGTCCCAACGCCTTGATGAAGGCGATGCTGTTGGCGCCCATCTCCTCGAACGTGGCAGGCACCTCGCCCGAGCTGTTGGAAATGCCCGCGTTATTGAACAGGATCACCTCCCGCGTCGCCGCGAGGCCGTCGGTGACCAGCGGGTCCCAGTGGTCCATCGTACCGGTGAAATGCATGTTGAAGACGAGCGGCACGCCACCTGATTTGCCGAAGCGTCGGTAAGCGAACCGAATAGCCGCCGCGTCCACGAACTGCGTCGGCGCGGTGTGGTGAGTGTGCTGGGCCATTGAGATTCCCCTCGGCAAGACCGCCCCTTGACCGGGCGCGGAGCAAACCTCCGCGCCCCGACAGGGTCAGTTAGCGGTGTGCCCGCCGTCGACGTTGAGGACATGGCCGGTGATGAATGAAGCCTCGTCCGACGCGATGAAGAGGATCGCGTTGGCGAGCTCCTCCGAGAGGCCGAGGCGACCCATCGGAACACCTGTCACCAGAGCCGCCTTGTTCTGCGGCGTGCCCGTAAAGCGGGTCAACATGCCAGTGTCCGTGGGACCAGGCGCCACGCTGTTCACGCGGATTCCCGACTTGGCGACCTCGAGCGCCACCGACTTGGTGATGCCTTCGACGGCGTGCTTGCTGCCGACATAGACAGACGCCCCCGCCGCACCCTCGTGCCCGTAGGTCGAGGAGATGTTGATAATGCTGCCGCTGCCCTGTGCTTGCATGACGCGCACTTCGTGCTTCATGCTCAGGATCACGCCGAGAACATTCGTGTCGAACGTCGCGGCATAGCTTTCCGCGGTCTGGTCCGTGATGGGGCCAACCTGCCCTTCGGTGCCAGCGTTGTTCACCGCAACATCCAGACGGCCAAACCGCGCGACGGTCTTGTCGACCAGAGCGCGCACGTCATCCTCTTTGCGGACGTCGGCGTTGATGAACTCGGCTTCCGAGCCCAAAGCGCGCAGCTCCTTGACGAGCGCCTTCCCGGCCTCATCGCGCCGACCGGCAACGATCACCTTCGCGCCCTTCCTGGCAAAGGCGAGGGCAGCGGCCCGACCTATGCCTGTGAGGCCTCCCGTAACCAAAACCACTGGCTTGTTCATTGCGCTACTCCTAACGACAGACCGATGCGTATAACTTTCGTACTAACAGGGACTTGTCTATTGACTCCCTGCTTCCACGGCGGCCACCATAGGCTTCCCTGGCGCCCGTGAAAAAGACTTTGTAAGCTGAGCGGCATACCTCTCAGGCATGGGATAGCCGTGGAATTGAGGCACCTGCGTTATTTCGTGGCGGTGGTCGAGGAGGGCAGCCTGACAACAGCCGCCGAGCTGCGGCTCCACACCTCCCAGCCTTCGCTGAGCCGGCAGATTCGCGACCTGGAGTACCAGGTCGGGGCGGAGCTGCTGTCTCGCAGCGTTCACGGCGTCGAGCTGACCGCCGCAGGCAAGGCCTTTCTCGACCATGCGCGGCTGGCGCTGGCGCAGGTCGATGCCGCGGTGGAAGCGGCGCGCAGGGCCGCACAGCCTGCAAGAAAAACATTCGCTATCGGCTTCCAGACCGGTCACGAGATGAACTGGCTGCAGCGCGCCATGCATGTGCTGCGCGATGAGCTGAAGAACATCCAGGTGACGGTCTCGAGCGACTATTCGCCGGACCTCGCCGAGGCGCTCGTCCGCGGCCGGCTCGACGTGGCCTTCCTGCGCGTCGAGCCGACCTTCGACCTGGACTACGAGGTGGTGGACCACGAGCCGCTGATCGTCCTGATGCCGAGCGACCATCGCCTCACCAGCCGCGAAGCGATTCACCCACGGGAATTCGTCGGCGAGATCTTCATCGGCGGTTCGAACAAGGCCACGGTGCTGCGCGCCGTGACCGAGGACTATCTGCACCGCTGCGGGCTCGACATCAAACTGGATCACGGGGTGGACAACATGGCGATGGCCATATCCCTGGTTGCCTCCACCCGCGGGTTGGCGCTGATGCCCGCCTATGCGAAGAATCTGCTGCCGTGGTCCGTGGTCAGCCGTCCGCTGGAGGGTGAAGCGCCAACGATCGATCTGGCCGTGGGCTACAGCAAGGCAAACAGCTCGCCGATTCTCAAGCTGTTCCTTTCCAGGCTTGAGGAACTGCGGGCACCCGTGCCCGAACCCGCTGAAGCCGCGGTCGAGTCGTCTTAATCCCAGCGGTTAGCGTTCTTCGGGAAACCGGGACGCTGTACCCTTACGACGCAGAAGCGTTGGCCGGTCGGCGCTTCCATCACCACCCAGCGCTCGAGGCGGTTCGCCACCTTGGCGCCCAGCTTTGTCAAACGCGCCACTTCGGCAACGATGTCGTCAGTCTCGATGTCTATGTGGACCCGGCTCTCGTGGTCGACCCGCTGAATCTCCACGATGGGCTCGTCGGGCGGGGTCTGCAGCATGCGGTAATTGCCGCGGCTGCCAGGATGATCGGGATCCACGGGGCGACCCAGCGCTTCTGCCCAGAAGCGGGCGGCCCCGTCCAAATCGGGGGTCCGGCAGTCGATCAGGACGGCGCAGAGACGGGAATGGTGCATAAGGCTATCCCGACGTCGCAATCATGGTAGCGCAGACGTATGTATAGGTCGTGTGCCCGGCGTTGTTCTGTGTCGAGGGCATCAATGCCAAATACCTCATTACGAGTTCCTCCATGAAAGCCCGCTTGTCTTCCTCGCCAGGGAGGCGCTGCAAGTGTGGCGTGGCGGCGCCGAGAAAATTCGCAAAGCTGGTTACACTGGCAAAAGTTCCTGACGTTTCACCGATCCCGTAAGAGTTGATCGTGAATCCGGCTTGCCTGGCGTACGCCTCGTACTGCCGGTCATCTGCACAGTCGGACGGATCAACGTAGTCCACGAAGTACTGATGCCAGCGCGTTTCCCGCGTCATTTCCTTGCGCAGGTTGGCGATCTCCTGGTTTCTGAGCGGCATCACCAGGATCGCGGCTCCGCCCGGCTTGAGACCGCGGCGGATGCCCCGAAAGGCGGCCGCTTTGTCCGGCACCCACTGCAGACAGAATGTGCTGACCGCGACGTCGAACTCCTTCACGTAGTCCAGTTCACGCGCGTCCTTGAGCGCGAAGGATAGGTTGGCCTGCGAGGCATGGTTGGCTCGCGCAAACTCGATCATGCTCGCGGAGCTGTCTATGCCGACCACACGGCCCTCGGGTACTCGCAGGGAGAGCTGGTGACTTACTCTGCCGTCCCCACAACCCACATCGAGCACCGCTTCGTTGCCGTTGAAACGGTAGCTCGCCAGCACGGCCATCGTGATTGCGAATTGAATATCGGAATTGGTGCTGTAACAGCGAGGGTCCCAATGTGTCGAAGAATTGTTCATTGGTGCTGTGTGGCGGGCGCAGCGCGCTAGGTATTGATGCTCTACTCCACAGTCAACACGACTTTCCCTCGGGCGTGCCCCTTTTCCACATACCGCAGCGCCTCGGGGGTCTCGCTTAGCTTGTAACGCCTGTCGATGACCGGTGTCAGCTTCCCCGACTGCATGAGATCGCCCAGGGTCGCAAGGTCTTCTTTGTTGAGGTTCGCCTCAAACATACCGAACTTCTGGCTCACGAACGGGGATAGCATCAGGCCCTCGATCGGAGTCGCGAGCCACGCGAACCAATGACCGATGGTTGTCGAGCCGATCATGACGTAGATGCCCTTTGGGTTTAGCACGCGCTTGTATTCGAGCAACGAGTGGGTCGCGACGTTGTCCACAATCAGGTCGTAGTGTTGCGCGCCCTGGGTGAAATCCTCCCGGGTATAGTCGATGACGTGATCCGCACCGATTGACCGGACCAGATCGACATTCCGGGTACTGCACACGCCGGTCACGTCCGCGCCGTATGCCTTGGCGATCTGCACGGCGAACGTGCCCACACCCCCGGAGGCGCCGTTGATGAGGACCTTCTGTCCGGCGCGGATCTGTCCCTTGTCGCGCAGGGCCTGCAGCGCCGTAATTGCTGCGATCGGTACGGAAGCTGCCTGCTCGAACGACACGTTGCTCGGTTTCAGCGCGACTGCCCGTTGCTCGCGCACGGTGACGTACTCGGCGAAGGCCCCGGACCTCCCGCCGAATACCTCGTCGCCGGGCTTGAACCGCTTGACGTTCTTGCCGACCGCCTCGACCGTTCCAGCAAAGTCGACGCCTACTCGGGGGTTTTCTGGCTTCCCGAAGCCGTCGTCCAGGCGCACCAGGTACGGGGTACCTTCCACTTCGTGCCAGTCGAGTGGGTTGACCGACGCCGCGTGCACCTTGACCAGGACTTCATTGTCCGCAGCGGTGGGCTTGGCAATGTCTTCATACCTGAGGACGTCGGGTGAGCCGTAACAACGATAGACAATGCCCTTCATCAGTGCGACGCCCGCAGGAGGCGGGGGCGATGGGCCGCAGGCAGACGTGTAGCTCATCGCGAGCGCCAGCGACAGCACCCCCACAGCCACGAGGATCATGAGAACGCCCAGGATTTTATAGCGTAGTTTCATAGGCCCCCCGACGCCCACATGGAGGATCAGGGTCGTGGCCGCGTTCCCGCGGGCCAATCCCCGAGCTCCCTGGTCAGGAGTGTACCGCGGGCCGTGCGGTGCGCGGGTTCGCTTGAGCGCAAAACCCGGTCGCTGCCCTAAACTATCGGCGCGAACACCGTCAAGGCGGCCTGTGCCGCCGCCGAACCCAGACCCTGCATCGGCAGCAGCGTGGAGAACTGACTGCTGGTTCCGAGGAGTCCCATGTAATTGAGAATGACCACTTCCACGAGCTGGTTCACCGTGTTGGCTGCCGGACTGGAAGTCGTCACGACTGAGCCGTCGGCACTGAAGTAGCCAATCTGTTGGGCCGCGACGCCGTTGGAGAGCTGCGGCCGGCCCTTCGGGCTGTAGACGAGGAAGAACGTCGATGCCGTGTCCTGGTTGTCGCCCTGCCACCCGAGCTTGCCGCGCCCGGCGGTGCTGCCGTCGATCGAGCTGGTCGCGCTCAACGAGCCGTCGCTGAACACGTAGATCATCACCGGGGAGCCGACCCGCTGCGCATACTCCAGGACGGCGCCGATCATCTGCCCCGCCTTGAAGTTGCGGGTCTCGCCGGTGGCCCGCGTGCTGTCGTGATAGTCAAAGCCCCCGAGGGTGATGGTGCCCGCACCGGCGTACCCGTTGAGCACCAGCTTCATGACGGTGGCTGTCTTGGCGATGTCTGAATCCTTGAAGTCCGCCGCGGTGAAGATCGGCGAGGCGCCACCGATGATGTTGATGTCCTGCGTCGGATCCAGCGCCGAGGAACTCCCGAATGCGTCCGCCGTGTTCGCCGTCTTCACGTAGGCGCAGCGCACCTGGTTCTTGAGCATCGCATCGGCGGCCGGGTCCGTGTAGAACTGGACTCCCGCGCTGCCCGAGGTCCGGTTGGCGAGTTTCCCGGTAAATGCCGCGGTCGGATCCGTCGCGTTCGGGTTGTAGGGCGTGGTACCGCCGCTGATGCGAGTCACCGACTCGACGACTGCCACCGCAAGGGGATCACCCGTGCCACTGCCGGACTTGACCAGGGCGGTGGCATCGCCCGGCTGGCTGATCTTCGTCGGCTGCAATGCCGGGTCGATCAGCGCCGTGGGGGCCACCGAGTTGCCGCCCGACACCGTCGACTGGCTGCCGATCAGAGTCAGGAGTTTGCCCTTCGCGCCGGCCTTCGCGATGCCGTACATCGGATTGTGCGGATTGTTGCCGGTATCGTTCTGCGACAGGGCGCAGATCACCGCTCCATTGGTACCGGCGGCGGTCACCGCAGTGGTCGCCTTGCTGAGAATGCCCCTCAGGATGGCGCCATCCGAGTGCCACAGCAATCCGAGCGCATTGCTGATGAGGCCGCTCGAAGTCGGCACCATGTTGCCGGGCAATCCGAGCTTCGCGTAGCCCGCGGACGACAGGAAGTTGCTCTGGCCTCCCTGCACGCCCACGAGCACCTCGGAGCCGACGAGGTTGGCCCCGCCGGCGAGATCGAAACAGATGAACGGAACACCGGAGATCATTGCCGCTGCCGATGGCACGTTGCATTGATTCGCCGCAAGCAGCGCCTGGATGTCGGTCGACAGCGCGTTCGCGTTACCTGACTTGAGCACCGCTGCCAGCCACGCGGGGGCCATGACGACGGCGGGGGCGCTGAGCAATCCTGCTGCAACGAAGTCGCGGCGCGTGACGGGACGCTTGTGGTTCTGGTGCAGGATCGGCTCGCCGAGAGCATGCGGCCGCGCGGGTTTTTTGCGAATGAACATGTGGGTTCTCTCCCTATTGCCGTTACTCCAGAGTCACCGCGGCGCTGGCGAGCACGGCCGTGCAGGTAGCCTTGGTAGCCTGGGAGACGGTTGCGGTGCCGCTCAAAGTCGGAATTCGCGTGAGCAGCGCGTTGAGCTCGTTGCGCGCGGCGCTCGCCGTGGTGGTGTCGACGTTCGTACCGATCGCGTTCGCGATCAGCGCGTCGATCACCATGTTGCGGTTGATCGTATTCGGCGTGGCCGTACCGAAGAACGCCGCCGCGGTCGTGGTGATGCTGGCGTCGAGCCCGGTGCCGAAGAATGCATCACGCAACGACTGGGTATCGACCAGCTGTCCGCAGTATGCCATGGCCAGCTGCGTGATGGCCGTCTGTTGGGCTGGCAGGAACGCGGCGATCTGCGGCGCGGGGGGCAGCGATTGCTGCTCCGTGCTGTATAGCGTCGCGACTGTCGAGTTCGTGATCGGCACGCCTGTGATGGCGGACAGCGAGCGGTTCACCCTCTCGAACGTTGCAATGCCCCCGTCTGGTCGCGGGGTGTTGTCGGGCGTCATCGGCGGGTTGGCGGTCGGTTCGACGAAGGCGTGCGTGTTGGAACCGAGCTTGTCGAAGGATAGGAAGAAGAGGTCGCCGTCCGCTCCCTTGTCGGAGGCAATCACCGCCCCGACGTTGGAGAGCAGCTGGCCCCCCGCGAACGTGTAGTTCGGAGAGCCGACGGTGGCAGCCACCGTTGCATACGACTGTCCGACGCTCGCAATCGCGCCGTTCAAACCGATGCGGATGCCGCTGATCGGTATGTTCGCTGGCACCGCATTCGGGTCCAGGCTGATGAAGCGGGGTTTTCGGAACAGATAGCTGTAAGAATCGTACTGGCTGCCTTCCAGCATGATGAAGGACTGCAGCACGCCCGTGAGCGCGCTCACGTTGAACAGCAGGTAATAGCGCTCGCCCACGCCGGCGGCGAAATTCTGCTGCACCTGGGCAGCCGTGAGCGCGCGACTGTGGATCGCGGCGAACTTGATGACCCCCTGCCACTGCCTGTGGCCGGTGGTCTCGTTCCCGAGCACGAGCGCGAAGGTGCTGTCCCAATTGCCCAGCGTCCCTCCCTTGCCGGGATCCGCATCGCCCGTGTAACTGCCGTTCACGTAGATCTGCTGTCCGCTTACGGCGTCGTAGGTCAACACGACGTGCTGCAGCGACGCCTGCGCGAACGTGCCGGACGTCAGCAGCGCCGGAGCGCCGTTGTTGTCCGTCTTGCTGCTGCGCGTGCGAGCCTCGTACTGCATGGCGTGCTGTCCGAGGGTCATGTTGCGGCTGGTATCCCCGCCCGAGTACGTAACGATGTAGGCGCCCGTCTGGGCAACGTTGGCCGGCGTCGCCCACACTTCGATGGAGTACTCGCCCGTCGACTGGATCATCTGCGCGAGCTTCTGGGTGGCGGACGTCGAGGCCTGCGCCGCGCCGCCGGGGGCGATGTTAATGCCCCATCCAGTAACCCAACCGACGCCGCTCGTGAGCGTGAGGTCCGCGGCGGGCGCGACTGTGCTCGTGTCGTAGGCCGTGGTGCCGGTGCCCGTCTTGAACTCGTACTTTGCAATGATGTTGGTCTCGTAGCGGCTGGCGCCCGAGCCAGGCGTCCCCTGCTTGAGGGAGAGCGCTCTGGAGACCACGAGCGTCGGATCGACGTTGGTAACCGGAACTTGGTTCGCATAGGAGGTGATCGCGGCCAGCATGGCCGCGGCACTTCCCGGGCAGTCGGGCGCGCCGCCGGCAGGAATCGCCCAGCAGTGGTGAAACTCATCACGGAGCCTGACGACGAAGCGCGACTGGCTCGGGGTGTTGAGATTGAGCTTCGATTGCGCCGCGAGATAGGCTTGGGAGGGATCTGAGCTTGCGAAGTACGGCGCCTGTGGCGTGGGCGCATCGGGACGGTGGCAATCGATGCAGAACTGCCTCAGGAGGGGAGACCAGATCAGAGCCTGGAACTGGCTCGAATCTGCCGGGAAGAGCTTGCCGCCGCCGGCACTCTGATCGGGTGGAGGCGTGAGAACAATACCCATAGCCGTGCTCGATGTACCGCCGATCCAGTTCTGGATCCAGGTGGTCATCATGTTGGCGCACTCCTGCGCGCTCGCGAGGAAGCAGTTATGGCCGCCGCCGACTTTTACAACGAGCTCCGACTGGGCGGGGCTGGTGAAATTCACCAGCGGGCCGGTCGCCTGGTACGCGAGGTTGACATCGTCGGAACGCGCGAACAGCGGTGCCTGCCCGCCTGCCTTGTGACAGCCGCCACAACGATCGGAGCCGCTGATGTTGGTCCAGAGATTGGTCTGGAACGACAGCACGTCGGCATTCAGGGCCGCGGGGCCGCTGTAGCCGGTGGTGGTGCCGGTGCCGCCACCGGCACCTGTGCCCGTACCTGAGCCCGCTCCCGTACCTGACCCGGAACCGGTAACGCTGCCGTTTGGGGACTCGAGCGGCAGGCGGCCGCAGGCCACGACGGCGGTGATGAGAACCAGGGTCAGCGCGACGGCTGGCACGGTCTTCAGCGCGCGCAGGCCGGCGGGCATGAGCTCGAGGCCATTCATGAAATGCTCCCCGTTCATTGCGCCTCTCCTTTTCCTTGGCCTACTGCCCCGCGCACGCGGCGGCTGACTGCTGGAAGACCTGTTTGAGCTTGTAGCCGCCCGCCTTGAAGTTGGCCTTGATCGTGGCGACCGTCGCCTGGTCGGCCGTGCTGGTCGGAGCCCGGAAGCAGACCGTCTGGAACACCTTGGTGACCTGGCATTGCGCGAACGCGTCGCTCGCGGCCAGCTCCTGCCCGAGGGATTTGGCGCCCATGCCGCTGCCGGGAAGCGTGCTGTCCCACCCCAGCGCGGCGTTCGGCCCGGCGCGCCAGCGGTTGGACCAGCTGTTGTCCGGGGTGACGAATCCGTCACTGAAGTTCTGCGAATTGATCAGGTACTTCGGCTGCACCATGTTCGCCGTATAGACGAGCTGCGTGCTGGTCGTGTCGTAGTTGTAGTAGGCGAAGGCCTGGGCCATCGGATCCAGTGCGCTGTGGCAGCCCACGCAGTTGTTCAGAAAGATGCGGCTGTCGCCCCCGGGTGTACGCGCCACATCCTGCCGGATGCGGTCGCTGGGGCGCGTCGTGTCCATCACCGTCTGCATGTCGTGGCAGAGGTGATTGATCATCGTGAAGCGGAACTGGGCGCGGTTCGTGCCCATGATGAAGAAAGCCGACGAGCCGGCCCGCGTCGTCCAGATTCCCGAGGTGGCTTCGACCGGGAGGCCGTAAACGGTGGACTGGGTGCTCGCGACCAGCGTCGCCTTCAGATCGACAGCGTTCGTCTCCGCCATCGCGTAGTGATCGTTGTTGGCCGCGGAAGGCGCTGGCAGGCCGCCGGCGTTGACCGTATAGAGAATGTCCGCGGAGAGTACTGTATTGAATGCCACATCATCGCGGACCATGCCGATTACGGTGGCCGTGTAGTCATTCAGTGGAGCGAACACGGTCTGGTCCCGGTTGGTCCACGGAGTGACGAGGTTCTTGAGGGTGACGCTGTAGAACGTGGATGCGTCGGTGGCGATGGCAGCCGCCCCCGCCAGATCTCCGGCCGCGGTCTTGGCGGCCATCTGATCGAGAACGGCGGCCGATGGCGGTACGCCGGCTATGCGTTCGTGGATGCGTTGCGCCTGCTCGCGAGGGCCGGCGAATGCGGGGGTGGCGATCTGAATGGCCACGATCGTCCACACCACACTCAACACAGACAGCCCGCGCGTCGTGTTATGAGACCGGTGACTCCAGGTCTCGAGACCTTGTGCTTTCGTGTCCATCACACCCACCTGCCGCCAATCGCTGATGCGCGTGTCCGGACAATAGCCCCCGATTCACCACTCCTCGGATGTCTGTTAGAAAGCACGTCCCCGGAAGCAGACACAATTATGGAGCATCACAGGAGAACGCAGGCGGGTGGCTCGCAGGGTGCGTGGATTTTTCGAACCTGCGAGGAGAGGGTATGTGCCGGATCAGATTGAGGAACTTCGCTCCCGGGCCGCTACGCGCATCGCGTTCGAGTTCGAGACTGACGGTATCGAGCAGCAACCGCGCAACGATGCTTCATGCTCACTGCCGGCGACTAGGGCGCGCTGCCCCGTGCAGTGCGCGTGTTCTTGGCCGCAGCCAGGACGTTAGCTTGTGCTAGCGCGCCCGCCAGCGTGTCATGCACACAGGCAGCGAAGTTCGGCTGATACGATAGGTCGTGGCCACGGGCAAGCTCCGCGCACAGGCGCCGGGCAATTGCCTCCAACCGCTCGTGCGCGGCGCGGGATCCTTCCAGCGTCGACAGGTCGAGATCGGCGAGCGAGACGTTTGCGGCGCGCGTGACCGAATGGCGCGACGTCCCCTTGATTTGTCTAAGGGCGTTGATTTGCCTGAGGGCGCCCGCCAGCGTGCTATCGACGCATGCGACGAAGGTCGGCTCGGATGAGAGTCCGCCGCTGCCCGCGGGCTGTGCGCAAACGTGCCGGGCCATGGTGTGCAGGCGGTCGCGCGCCACGCGCAGACCTTCCGCCGTCGCGAGGTCGAGGTCGGCGAGCGCTACGTCGGCAACGCGGCTCACGGCAGGCGCCGTGGCGGGCTGATCGGCAATCGTGGCGACGGGCACCATCCCCGACAGCGCCATCAGGATGGCTGCTACGGCCGCGGTGTGCCGTTCGCCAGGACGGGTCAGGGTTGACTGGGTATTCATAGGGCGATCTCCTTTGCGTATCCACCTGTGATTGATACGCGCGTGCGGGCTGCAGGGTTTCACCGTAGCTGGCAGGGAGTCTCAACCCTGAAACCCAATGATCCGCCCGCGCGTATAAACCCCTGTGATGCGCGAAAACGACGACGCCAGGACAATGCGGTGAACGATGCCCTGTTAGCCGCCGTGATCGGTGCGATCGCCGGCTATATGATCGCGCGGCATTGCCCCGAGCTCGATTGGATCCTGCAGATACTGACCGGCTGAAACGAGGTTGTGACCATGTCAACTGAGCCTCTGGTCCCTGTAATGGCCCTCCTGATTCCGATTATCTCGGTCACGGTGAGTTTGGGTGCATTGATCATCTGGATCGTGGTGTGGCACCGGCGCAGGGTGCGCGAGATTGACTGCCGCCATCAGGAGCGCATGGCGGCCATCGAGAAGGGCCTGGATCTGCCGCCGGAGCCGCATGTGGAGGCGGCGCAGATGGCGCCCCGCGCCCGCTATCTGCTGCGGGGCCTGATCTGGCTCGGTGTCGGCCTCGCCATCACATTTGGCGGCCGCAATTGGTTGCAGGCTCCGATGGGGGGATCCGGCTGGATCGCGGTCGCCGTCGGCGTCGCCTATCTCATCTTCTATTTCGTGGAAGGGCGCAAGACGGCGGGTCCGAAACGCGAAGAACCCGCGCCAGGCAGCAATCAGACGTCTTAACTCAAACGGGAAAGCGACAACATCGGGGTCGGACGAAACGGGCAATGCGCCGCCGTGTTGACCGATGCAAGACTCATGGAGCTTGTGCGGGCGCAACGCCGCGACGAGGCGATCGCCGTGCTCCTGCCTGCCTTCCGACGCAAGGTCTTTGGGTTGGCGTTCAGCTTTCTTCGCAACCGTGAGGCGGCAGAAGACGTGACCCAGGACGTATTCATCAAGGTCTGGCGGGCCCTGCCCGCTTTTGACGGGCGCGCCTCGCTGTCCACGTGGATTTACACGATCGCCCGAAACGCGAGCTTGTCAGCGCTGCGGGCACGACGCCCGCAGTCCTCTCTCAGCGATCCGGAGGTGATGGACGCGGTGGACGCAATCGATACTGCCGCGCCAGCCGACTCCATGGTCGAGCGCGCCGCGCTCTTGCGGCTCGTCGATCAGCTCCCCCGCAAGCAACGGCAGGTCATTGTGCTCTTCTATATGGAAGAGCAATCTCACGAAGAGGTGGCTACCATGCTGGCCATGCCGGTTGGAACTGTGAAGACACTGCTGCATCGCGCGCGGGCCCGATTGAGTGCTGCCGCCGGCAACTGAGTGCGCCCGCATGAGCACGCGAGATTCGCAACTAGACAAGCACCTGGAGGCCCTCTTTGGTGGCCTCGACACGGCGGCGGACTTCGACACGCGGCTCATGACCCGTTTGCAAGCCGCATCGCAGACCGATGCGGCCGAACGGGCGATTCGCGTGCAGCAGGAACGTTTACGCTATCGGAAAGCCCAGTTGGGGCTGAGGAGCTGGCATCGTTCGGTGCTGCGACTGCTGACGCTCGACACGCTGGGGATCGCAGTCTTGCTGGTCGTTGCCATCGTCACGGCTTGGCCGCATCTCGACCGGGATGTACTGGACATCTCGCGTCAGTACGTCCCATACATCGCGACGCTGCTCGGCGTGCTGGTCACGGCCGTGCCGCTCGTGGGAACGTGGGTCGAGCGGACTCGCGGCCCGGTCTCGCTGCGCTGAGTGCGCGGACGCACGGGGTAGGGCACCGGGTATGTCAGACAGGACCCAGGTGAATTCTGCCGTCGCGGCGTTCGCGCTACTTGCGTTGGCAACGCAGGCGCTGGCCTCTGACACGAGCACTGCCATCAACCCCCATTCCCTCGTAGAGGTGCGAACGCTCAATGCGCTTCCGCACGATGTCAACGCGCTCCTTGGGCGTCAGAAGAACGGCCCTGAAGGGATTGCCGACGTCGGGGAGCAGTTCAATCGGGCTGACGTGGCCGATGGCCGCCTTCCCATGCGCCGTTTCATTCTCGGGGGCTCAAGCCTTGATTCACTGCTCGTAGCCTATGAACAGGGTGGCCGCGCTTACTCCATCCGGGCGAAGGGCTTTGTCCTCGCGCGTTCTGGGTGGAGAGAAGTTGGAGATTGGACCCTGAGCGAGAGTCCGGACAGTCTCTGGGGACTGATTGCACTCATCTTCCCGCAGAGCGAGAGCGTTTTCGCCGTCAATGGCAGGCCGCTGAGAGAACTCCTGCGCGTCCTGGGCAGGCGGCCAACCCGCAGAGACGGTCCCCTGCGAGCGGACAATGTGAGTGACGAGGAGGTCCGCGAGATCCAAGCGGTCGTACTTCAGGTACTGCCCGGATCGATCCTCAACATTTCGGGTGTGGTGTCGGAGTGCCCCTGTGAAGACGGACCGGCTTGCTCCGATCAGGTATGGATCGTGGCGCACCGACCGAACCAGACCAAAGGTCTGCAGCTCTCCAGGATCAACGCACACTGGGCGATTGGACCGGTCCAACAGTGGTGGTTTGACTTCGAGAACCTCGCCGCCACTCGGCAGCGCTTTGCTTCGAATGCGGCCTTTTACACCGCACAGAACAGTCTGTATGACAGATACCCGGTGTGCCAGAAGCAGGCGACGGACTGGACAGCCACGTCCGCAGTCGGAAAGCAACGCTGATTGCGGATCAGCGCTGCACGTCGGCGTCGGCGAGCGCTTTGCGCATCAAGAGCGCACCGATAACCAGCGCCGGCGGTACCCACAGGCACAAGACGCTGAGCCGCGCATACAGGAGTGCACCGAGTGTGCAGCCCACGGCGAAGGCCAGAACGCTCACCGTCATCTGCGTGAGCCGTGCTCGGGTGGCCTTTGCCTTCTCAGGCTCCAACCCATGCATCAGGTCCCCGAGGTCCATCATGATCTGGGTGGTAGTACCGGTCATGATCGTTGAAGGCGGAGCGCTGGCCAGATGAGCTCGATGAGCGGCATTTTGAATCGCCATCGTGGCGACCAGAATCATGCCGGTCAGAACGGCCGCGTACCCGTCCGCGTTCTCGAAAGGTCCAAAGAAGGTGGCCAGCGCCGCACCAACAATCGACAGCACGAGCTGCACCGCCAGCAGAGTGCTCAATACGGGAAGCGAGCGCGCGCGCAGGCCATGCGAGGAAACTCTCGCGAGCAACACAACGATGCAGAACACCGGCAGGGCGAGAACTTTGGCAAGCGCGCCTGAGGTTCCCAGAACGAGCGCCGCTCCCAGGGTGACGAAATTGCCGGTCACGTGGGCCGTGAAAAGACCCTTCAGAGCGAGAAAAGCCGCGGTATCCATGAATCCCGCGTTGACGCTGAGTATGCGGGGCAGCCCGAGTTGCATGATGCTCTCCCAGGTCGCAGCGAAGCTCGCAAATTACCACGTCAGTCCGATCTCTATGCCGAGGTAGCCGCCGTGGCGCCCGTCGGTTCGCGGCTTTATTGCGCTGCAGAATGACTGTTGGTGTGACCCCACTACACGAGCAGCGCGACGCAATTCACGCTAGCCGGTCCTTGACTGAGTCCAACGCCGAGAACGCGATCCCGAACACACGATAACCAATGATTGCGTGATTCGAGTCACTGCGGTTAGTACGTATTCTGGCGCCTCATATCAGCGCTTATTGGGGACTCATCGGGGTTAGTGGAGGGCGGAGAAATGGGCCTGCTGACGTATCCAGAATGCGGCAACGATGTTTCCGAAAGAGCGGCAACTGCGCGGCCTAAACAGGCCCGCAAGATTCACCCCATTACGTGGATTGTGGCCGCCGCCCTGATACCGATTCTCGTTTGGGACGTGCGGCAGACGGTGAGGGAATCGAAGTCTCACAGCGCGTCAAGTGACGCGTTTCGGTTTCATCCTGGCACACGCCAATAGATCGGCTGGCCTACAACTGAGTGCTCTCCGGAGACACCCGTGCCTTATCCGGCTTGGCGATCCCGTCCGACGGATTCATGGCGATGCACTTCGCGCTTACCAGATCACCCTCGTCAGCGTAGGGCATGGCGATTTTCAGGGCCGCCGAAATTGCGTTCTCGCAAGCGCTCTGATCCTTGAACAAATAAGAATCGACATAGGTGATTTCCAGCGTCTTCGGCGCGTAGTAGTAGATGTGCAGCACCGCTTTCTGACCAAGCATCCGAGGCTGCTTCTGCGCATCCTGCGATGGCGCTGCCACGTCCGCTAGTGCGGCCGCGATCAACAACGGTAGAAGAGTGAGGGCGAGGAGTTTTTTCATCCGATTTCTCCATCACGTTATCGGATCCAGGATGCAGGCAGAATACGGCGCAGCCGCAGCGCCTCCGTTGCGCGCCGTCACACCAGGCGCCCGACAGCCGGACCTGCATCACATCCGACAGGCGAGATCGAGGACTCGTGAAGCGCGTCGCAGGTTCCGGCGAACTCGCGCCGCCGCGTGTGATGACGCGGCAGGCAGTTCGGGTTGAACACGCCCGCGAGGAGAAGCGCTGAGATCACGCTTCCACTGTACGAATCAGTGTTGCACCAGGGTATGGTGAAGACTACGTGTTGGCGATGAGAACGCCCCAACCCGGGCGGCGGACTTTTCCCCACGCCCGAATACACGTTCGACCGCATGATTCCACCGGATGTGCTCCGGCGGTGAGTGCGAGGCACGCGGGACCAGGATTATGGAAACCACGACCGATGCTGGGTCGGTCGCTTCCTCTACTGAATTACTTAATCCGTGCAGTACGCCCTTAGTGGGCTGCGGAATGGTGAATGGGTCGGACCGCGCGGGCTTTCGCGGGCGCCTTCAGTCTCGAGTCGTGCGCCGGGGAGATCCGCATGAGCTCCGCAACCGCCCGCTCGATACGTAAAGCCTGATCAACGGCACTGCGCACGAGCCACTTCACCTGCATCCCGATGCGCGCCGTGATGCCCGGCGCCTCTCGTGCCGTGGCAGCGGACTGCGGGGACACGGGTTGGAGGAACGGGGCTATGTCGCTCAGGTATATGTGTCGCTGGTGCGTTTGTTCCAGCCACAGAAGCGCGTGATAAGCGAGGAACACGTAGGTCTGTTCCCGGGTGAGCCCACGGGCTCGAGCGGCCTCGAGGCATTCAGCGACCAGGCTGCCGGGTCGAGTGCCATCTTGTTCGATCGCCCGACTCATGAAGGTAATGCTCTCCGCGTCCTGCGGCGCTTCTGGCTTTACGAGCCAGACCGTTGTGATAGCTTCCATTGCAGAAAGCATAGCGACGCAATTGCGCACGCCAAGACCGACAAAGCCCCCTGTCTGAGTCGGCTGGCAACGAAGCAGCCCGTCAGGCATCTCCGACGTCTCCAACAGGCAACATACACTGCGGGCGCGACGCAAGCCCTCAATGGAGGCCTGCGGTGTCCTGCGGGTGTTCCTCGAGCAGGAACGCGCCCGGCGGAACGAGCGGAGGGCGAGGGCGTCTATACTAACTGTTTAGCCCGAGTGTGCGGTGCAACGTTAGGGGGCTTTATGCGGTACGCGAATGCAGGTGCTGCGCAGCGGGTGCTCGCGGCGGGGGCGGTGGTCGTGCTGCTGACTGTGACGGGCTGGGCCGCGGCGGCGGCGGCTGACACCGGGACACAGGCAGCGCGGGAATCCGCGGTCTGGACGCCCAGGGAGCTGCTATTCATTTATCAGGGGTTTACCACCAGGTACTCCTGCGACGGGTTGCGGGACAAGGTGCGAAGTATCCTGCTCGAACTGGGCGCCCGCGAGGACCTGAAGGTCACCGCAACGGGCTGCTCCTCGCCCGGGGGACCGGATCCGTTCCCGGGTGTCAGGATCAAGATGAACGTGCTCCAGCCGGCTGCCGACAAGAACGCGACCGCTGGGACGCAATCGGTGCCATCGCACTGGAAAATGCTCGACCTCACACCCCAGCGCGACGCGGTCTCGGCAGCCGGCGAGTGCGAGCTCATCGAGCAGGTCAAGCAGAGCATTCTGCCACTGTTCGCGACCCGCAATGTTGAGTACAGCTCGAACTGCGTGCCCCATCAATTGCAGATCGGGGCGACTCGGCTGCGAGCGGAAGTGCTGGTTCCCGACCCGAAGAGTGGCAAGCCTGCCGGATCCGGGTGAGGTGCGTGCCAGCGGCCTCGACGGCCGCCTCGCTCGGCTGGAGCATCGCTAGAACGGAAAGCCCCGCGCGCGCTCCTGGTCCTTGACGATGTCGCGCGCGGCAAGCAGCAGGTGCGCGGTGGCCCACAGGCCCGTCGGCACCAGACACAGCATCGCCAGCCTCAGCGAATCGGCATTCGTGACGTGATTGGGCGCGAACCAGTCACTCAAGGCGCCGATGAGCGGGGGTGCGATGACGAGATTGCCGAGATTCGCCAGGAACAGCACCATCGCGCAGAACATCGCCCGCATGCGGCACTGTGCGAGATTGTTGAGCAGCCCGAAGCCGGGACCGATGTAGAAGTAGATTGCGGGGATGAAGATCCACAACATCGCCTTGGCAAGCGCGAGGTCGCGGGTGTAGTACACCACGCCCGAGGCGAGAGTTGCTATGCCGATACCGCCGGCGAGCAGCCACACGATGCGGCGCGCATCGGTCATGCCCCTGCGGGCCATCAGGAAACCGGTGACGACGGTCGCGATACCTCCACCCCACAGGTGCATGTTCTGCGTCACGACGCCCGCTTCGCCGACGCTCATGTGGTAGGTGCGTTGCAGGAAGGTCGGTGTCCAGAACATGAGCCCCCAGCCCCACAGCGCGCACACCGCGGTGCCCATCATGACGTGCACCGCGGAGCGTTGCTGCCACAGGAAGCGCAGGGTCTCCGGAATGGTCGGGGTGTCCTGATCACCCGCATCGAGGCAACCGCGCTTGGGTTCGCGTACCGTGAGCCATACCGCGATCCCGGCCAGCACTCCCGGAATCCCGAGTGCGAAGAACACGGCGCGCCAGCCGTAATGATCGGCGATGGCGCCGGCGACGTTGTAGCCCAACCAGGCGCCGATCGGCGCGCCGAGCGCGAACACTGTGAGTGCCATGGCGCGCCGGTTCGCTGGGAAATAATCGGAGAGCAGCGAATTCGCACCCGGCGTGCCACCGGCTTCTCCGATGGTGACCCCGACGCGGGCAAAAAAGAACTGCCATGAGGTGCGCGCGAACCCGCACACGGCGGTCATCACCGACCAGAGGACCAGGCAGGCCGCGACGATGTTGCGGCGGTTCTTCCGGTCGATGAGCCAGGACAGCGGGAATCCCAACACGACGTAGAACAATCCGAACGCGAAACCCGTGAGTATCGCGACGCCGCGGTCGGTGAGATGCAGCTCAACCCGGATCGGGTCCAGCACCGTCGACACCACGTAGCGGTCGGCGATGCTGAGGGTGTAGACGAGACACATCATGATGAGCACGTACCAGCGCTCCATCAAGGAGGCCGACTGCAGCGGCGCAACGCCCAGCCCCGCGGTCTCGGATGCCACGGCGGACTGCAGCTCACTCATATGGTCTTGCCCTGCATGCGAAGGAGGTTACGCCAGTGGGCGCGAGCTGTCTTCGAGAATGAGATCCGCGGCCTTCTCCGCCACCATGAGGGTCGGGGCGTTGGTATTGCCCGAGCTGATGTTCGGAAAGACGGCGGCATCGACCACGCGCAGGCCGCCGACCCCGCGCACCCGCAGCCGCGGATCGACCACCGAAGTGCGCGCGTCTGCGCCCATGGCGCAGGTCCCGCAGGCGTGGAACACCGAGCCGGCGCGGCGGCGAAAGTCCGCCAGCACCTCGGCATCGGACTGCGCCTGCGCACCCGGCTCGCGCTCGCTCTCGGTCACCGCCGCGAGTACCGGCGCAGCGGCGAGGCGCCGCACGAGCCGCGCACCGTCGCACACGTCCCGCAGGTCCGCTTCGGTCGCCAGGGAATTCGGGACAATGGCGGGACTTGTGAGTGGATCGCTCGAGCGGATGTGGATCGTGCCGCGGCTGGTCGGCCGGCAGGTGTTGAAGGACATCAGGAACCCCGGGAACGGGTCGGGGTTCAGCAGGCGCCGTCTGGGACCGACGGTGGTGGTGCTGTAACTGGCCGGGTTGAAGTAGATGTGCAGGTTCGGGCGCGTGAGCTCCGCGCGGCTGCGCAGGAAGGCGCCGGCCTGATTGACGCTCATGGCGAGCGGGCCGCGCCGTCCCAGCGCGTAGCGCAGCGCCGCCTTCAGCTTGCCGAGGAACGGGGCGAGCTGATCGTTCAGCGTCGGCACCCGCGAGCGGTAGAAATACGACACCGCGAGATGGTCCTGCAGGCCGCGCCCGACGGCGGGCGAGTCGGCGATGACCGGAATGTGAAACTGCCGCAGCAGCTGCGCGTCCCCGACGCCCGAGAGCTCGAGGAGTTGCGGGGAGTTGATGGCACCGGCCGCCAGCAGCACCTCGAGGCGCGCGTGCGCCTGCTGCCGCGTGCCCCCGCTCAGGTACTCCACCCCCACCGCGCGCGAGCCCGAGAACAACACCCGCGTGGCGTGCGCGCGCAGGCGCACGTCGAGATTGGCACGCCGCCGCACCGGCCGCAGGTACGCATTGGCGCTCGAGACACGCACCCCATCCTTGATGGTCACGTGCCACAGGCCCGCGCCTTCGGCCTGCGCACCGTTGAAGTCGGGCGTGCGCGCGATGCCGGCGCTGGTGCACGCCTCGAGGAAAGTCGTACATAGGGGATGCACGCTCGCCGACACGTCACTCACGTGCACCGGACCTCCTGCGCCGTGGTATTCGGACGGACCCCAGGCGTGATCCTCGAGCTTCTTGAAGTAAGGCAGCAGCTCGCTGAAGGACCAGCCGGGATTGCCCGCCGCGCGCCAGTCCTCGTAGTCCGCGGGCTGCCCGCGCACGTACACCATGGCGTTGATCGAGCTCGAGCCCCCCAGCACCTTGCCGCGCGGCCAGAAGGCGCTGCGGTTGTCGAGCGCCGGATCAGGCTGCGCCTGGTACATCCAGTTGAAACGGGGATCGTTGAAGGTGCGGCCGTAGCCGATCGGCACCTGGATCCACGGTGAGCGGTCGTTGCCGCCGGCCTCGAGCAGCAGCACGCGATGCTCACCGCTCGCGCTCAGGCGGTTGGCGAGCACGCAGCCCGCGGAGCCCGCGCCGACGATGATGTAGTCATACTCGGTCATCTGTGTTAAAGCATCGCGCGATGAAACTGACTGACATCAGGACTTTCATCGCCGGCAACCCGGCCCCGGGCATCGGCGGACGCTACTTCGTGTTCGTGAAGCTCACCACCAACGGCAACGTTCACGGCGTGGGGGAGGCCTACTGCGTGCCGTTTCATCCCGAGGTGGTGACGCGCATGCTCACGGATGTCTTCGAGCGCTTCCTCGCGGGCGAGGACCCGCACAACATCGAGAGCATCTGGCGGCGCGTGTACTGCGCAGGCTACACGCAGCATCCGGACCTGTCGCTCATGGCGGTGTTGAGTGCGCTCGAGATGGCCTGCTGGGACATCATCGGCAAGGAAGCGAACCAGCCCGTCTACAACCTGCTGGGCGGCCGGGTGCACGAGCGGCTGCGCTCCTACACATATATTTATGCGCGCCCCGGAGACCGGAGCGACGTGTACCAGGATCCGGATCTCGCGGCCGAGCGCGCCGTGGAATACCTGGCGCAGGGCTTCACCGCCTTGAAGTTTGATCCGGCCGGACCCTACACGGCCTTCGATGGCCGGCAGCTGTCGCTCGCGGCGCTCGATCTGTGCGAGCGCTTCATGCGCCAGCTGCGTGAGGCCGTCGGCTCGCAGGCCGACCTGCTGTTCGGCACCCACGGGCAGATGACCGCCGCGGGCGCGATTCGCCTCGCCCGGCGCCTCGAGCGCTACGATCCCCTGTGGTTCGAGGAGCCGGTGCCGCCGGATGCGCCCGAGGAGATGGCGCGCGTGGCGCGCGCCACCAGCATCCCCATCGCCACCGGCGAGCGCCTCGCCACCAAGTACGATTTCGCGCGCCTGCTGAGCGTCGGCGGCGCGGCCATCCTGCAGATGAACCTGGGGCGCGTCGGGGGGATCCTCGAGGCGAAGAAGATCGCAGCGCTCGCCGAGGTGCACCATGTGCAGCTCGCGCCACACCTGTATTGCGGGCCGGTCGTGGGCGCCGCCAACATCCAGCTCGCCACCTGCAGCCCGAACTTCCTCATACTCGAGGGTATCGAGCGCTGGCAGGGGTTTCATGCCGATGTGCTCGTCAAACCCATCCGTTGGGAGGCGGGGTACGTGATCCCGCCCACGGAGCCCGGTCTCGGCGTCGAGCTCAACGAGGAGCTCATCGCGCGCCACCCCTACCGTGGCAAGCAGCTGCACCTGGAAATGGCCGGCAAACCACTGGCGTAGGCGCTCTCTACAGGCGCATTTCGGCGCGCAGGCGTTCTTCGTACCAGACGTGGAACAGTTTCACCATGTACTCACTCGCCGCGATCGGGCCGGGCTCGTAGGCGGGACTGGACGCGCCGCGCTGCGTTTCCGCGACAAACGCCGCGTCCTGCGCGTTGGTGGCGTTCCACACGGTGGTGAGCTTCTCCAGATCGTAGTCGCGACCCTCCTGCGCGTCGGCGTGCACCAGCCAGGTGCTGCGTACCAGCGTGCGTCCGCGCTCGAGCGGCAGTGTCGCGAAGGTGAGCGCGTGATCGGAGAGGAAATGGAACCAGGCGTTGGGCTGGGTATGAAAGTGCAGGGTGCCGAGGCGCGGCTCCCTGAGATCCCCTAACAGGCGGCGCGAGGCCACGCGGGTGTCCGGGGTCATGGACTCACCGGCGCCGTCCAGCACCAGGCGCTCGGTGCGAAACGCTGTAGGCCGACCGTGCAGCTGCTCGATCTCAGTCCACGGCAGGCCGGCGCGCGCCCACAGCGCTTCCTGCACCGGGCGGGCACTCTGGTAACGAGCGTAGGTGGCACGCTCCGGCGCGGACATGCGCTCCGGGTCGATCTCGCCGAAGAAATCGAAAAGCGAGCACAGCAGCTCCGGATGTCCCGCGCAATGGAAGCACTCGCGGTTGTTCTCGATGGTGAGCTTCCAGTTGCCGTGCTCGATGATGTCGACCTGCTTGGCGACCTTGGCGCGCGTGAGCCCGTGGGGCGCGAGATACGGCGTCATGCGCTGCACCATGTCGTCGAAATCATCCGGCGGCTCATCTGCCAGACACACGAATATGAGGCCGGCGAGTATCTTCACGTGCACCGGCTTGAGGCGCCGCTGCGCTGCCGGGGCCTCGCCGGTCGCGCCGCAACCGATGACCCGGCCCTCGAGATCATAGGTCCAGCGATGGTACGGGCACTGCAGCGTCGCGCCGGCGATGCCGGAGTCCTGCAGCAGGATGCGCGAGCCGCGATGCCGGCAGGTGTTGTGGAAGGCGCCGATCGAGCCGTCGTCGCGCCGCACGATGAAAATCGGCCAGGGACCGATCTGGAACGTGCGGTAATCGCCGCCCTCGGGGATCTCGGGCTCGCTGGCCACGAACAGCCAGTGACGGCCGAAGATGTATTCGAGCTCGGCCGCATACAGCCGCTCATCGGTGAAGAACGCGCCCGGCAGCGCAAAGCCAGGCTTGCAGGAGGCGAGCAGGGATACCACGTGCCGCCGCAACGGCTCGTCAGCAGCCGGGGCGCGCCGCGTCGCGTCAATGGAGGAGGAGGGGGATGCGTTCATTGAAAGGCCGTCCAGATGGTCTTCAGATCACAGTACTTGTCGATGGCATGGGGCGAGCGGTCACGCCCGGAGCCGGAGAGCTTGAAGCCGCCGAAGGGCGTGGCCATGGTGGAGCGGTCGAAGGCGTTCACCCACACCGTGCCGCCGCGCAGCGCGCCCGAGACACGGTGCGCCACATTCATGTCGGCGGTCCACACCGACGCCGCGAGCCCATAGGGCGTGTCATTGGCGAGGCGCACCGCCTCGCTCTCGTCGCGAAAGCTCATGACGGCGAGCACCGGCCCGAAGATCTCTTCGCGTGCCACTTTCATATCCGGGCGCACGCCATCGAGCACGGTCGCCTCGACGTAAAAGCCGCCGGTGTCTGCGAGCGCCTGGCGGCCCCCGAGGGCGATGCGTGCGCCGTCTGCCACGCCGCTGTCGATGAAGCCGAGCACGCGTTGCATGTGAGCGCGGTCGATGAGTGCGCCCATCTGGGTGCCGGGATCGAGCGGATGGCCGAGGGTGATGGTCGCGCTGACGCGCCTGATGGCCGCGAGCAGGGCGTCCTTGGCGCCCTCCTGCACGATCAGGCGCGAGCCGGCGTGGCAGGTCTCGCCGCTGTTGTAATAAATTCCCCAGGCGATGCCGTAGGCGGCGGCCTCGAGATCCGCGTCCGCAAACACCACCTGGGGCGTCTTGCCGCCGCACTCCAGTGCCACGCGCTTGAGGTTCGAGTCGGCGGCATAGCGCAACATCAGCCGACCGACCTCGGTCGAGCCGGTGAAGCTGACCAGATCGACCTCCGGGTGCAGGGCGAGCGCCTTGCCGGCTTCCTCACCAAAGCCCGGCACGACGTTGAAGGTACCCGGCGGCACGCCGGCCTCGCACGCCAGCTCACCCAGGCGGATCCCCGACAGGGGCGACTGCTCGGCCGGTTTGAGCACGACGGAGTTGCCGGTCAGCAGCGCCGGTCCCACCTTCCAGGCGCTGATGATGAGCGGATAGTTCCACGGCACGATCGCGGCCACCACTCCGAGGGGCTCGCGGCGCACCAGCGCCAGGTCGTTTGGCCCGGTGGGCGCGACCTCGTCGTACAGCTTGTCGGCGAACTCGGCGTAGTATTCGATGCAATCGGCGCAGTTGGCGACATCCACGCTGACCGAATTGACGATCGGCTTGCCGACGTCGCGCGTCTCGAGCAGCGCGAGGCGATCCACGTCTGCGCGGATGAGTTCCGCAAAGCGCCTGAGGATCCGCTTGCGCTCCTTGGGCTCCATGCGCCGCCACGGACCGGTCTCGAAACTGCTGCGCGCCGCGGCCACGGCCGCATCGACGTCCGCCGAGCGGCAGCGGGCCACCTGACAGACGACCTTACCGTCGATGGGACTGACGTCATCGAACACGCCCCCGTCGCGGGCCGCGACCGGGCGGCCGGCGATGAAGGCGCGGCCTTCGGGCCGCACACTGGCGGACAGGCGCTCCCAGCCGCTGCGGTCGCGCTGGAGGGCGGGGGTGCTCATGGGCTGAAGCTTCCAGAAGTCTGGCCGGGCATAAAAGCCTAGAAATTGAATAGCCCCATCTAAAAGAGGCATTGGGCCACCGGGGCCCGGATTTAGAATGTAGCGCGCTCGAGGCTCAGCTACCTAGCCATCCTATTTCCGGAGATCCTGCATGGCCGCCAAGAAAGCCAAAGTCAAGGCAAAATCCAAGGCAAAATCCAAGGCAAAACCCCAAGCGACCTCCCGGTCCGCCAGCACCTCGCGGCCCGCCGCCAGGGGCCAAAGTAGCGAGCGGGATCTGCTGGCGCGCCTGAAGAACGGGGCGGTGATCTGCGCCGAAGGGTACGTGTTCGAGCTGGAGCGGCGGGGCTACCTGCAGGCCGGCGCGTTCGTGCCCGAGGTGCTGTTCGATCACCCCGAGGTGGTCGAGCAGCTGCACCTGGATTTCGTGCACGCGGGGTCGGACGTGACCCAGGCGCTGACCTACTACGTGCATCGCGAGAAGCTGCGGGTCATCGGGCGCGAGAAGGACCTGGTGCCCATGAACCGCGCGGCGCTCGGCATCGCCAAGTCGGTCGCGCGCCGCACCGGCACGCTGTTCGCCGGCGATTTGTGCAATACCAACATCTACGACCCGGCTGACAAGAGCGCAATCAAGGAAGTCGCGCGGATTTTTGACGAGCAGGTGGGTTGGGCAGTGGAAGCCGGAGTCGATTACTTCGTCGCCGAGACCTTGGGGTGGGCCGGCGAGGCGCTCATGGCGCTGGAAGCGATCCGCAGGCACTCGAAAGTGCCGGTGGTGGTCACCTTCGCCATGCACCAGGAGGAGCTGACGCGCGACGGTCTCACGCCCGCCGAGGCCTGCCAGCGCCTGGAAGCCGCGGGAGCGGATGTGGTCGGGCTCAACTGCCACCGCGGACCCGCGACCATGCTGCCGCTGCTCAGGCAGATCCGCGCGGCCGTCAAGTGCCATGTGGCGGGCCTGCCGGTGCCGTATCGCACCGTCCCCACCCAGCCCTCGTTCATGTCCCTCACCGATCCGTGCTGCGGCGATCGGCGCGCGTTTCCGGTGGGGCTCGATCCGTTCGTGTGCACGCGCGCGGAAATTGCCGATTTCGGGCGCGAGGCGTTCGCGCTCGGCATCCGCTATCTGGGCGTGTGCTGTGGCGCGGGTCCGCACCACATCCGCGCACTCGCGGAGAGCCTCGGCCGGCACCCCCCGGCCAGCCGCTACAGCGCCGACATGTCCAAGCACGCGTTCTTCGGCACCGACAAGCAGATCCGCAAGATCCAGACCGATTACCGCGACAAGGCCTGACTGCGGGCGTGAAGTACTCGGCCCTGGCGCTGCTGCGCGGCGCGCTCTCCTCGCACCGCAACTGGCCGCCGGCGTGGCGCTCGCCCGAGCCCAAAGCGGCCTACGACGTGGTGATCGTAGGCGGCGGCGGTCACGGGCTGGCCACCGCTTACTACCTCGCCAGAAACCACGGAATCCGCAACGTCGCGGTCATCGAGCGCGGCTGGCTGGGCGGCGGCAACACCGGACGCAACACCACGGTGGTGCGCTCCAATTACCTGTATCCGGAGAGCGCGCGGCTGTATGACTTCTCGCTCAGGCTCTACGAGGGCCTCTCGCGCGAGCTGAATTTCAACATCATGCTCAGCCAGCGCAGCCACCTGATGCTCGCGCACAGCCGTCACGACCTGGAGTCGCTGTCGCGCTGGGTCAACACCATGGCGATGCACGGCATCGATGCGGAGCTGGTCTCGCGCGAGCAGGTGGGCGTGCTCGTCCCGCCGCTCGATCTGTCCCCCGACGCGCGCTTTCCGGTGCTGGGCGCCATGCGGCAACGCCGTGGCGGTACGGCGCGGCATGACGCGGTGGCCTGGGGTTACGCGCGCGCCGCGGATGCGCTCGGTGTCGACATCATCCAGAACTGCGAGGTGACCGGCTTCGTGACGGGTGAGGGTGGCCGGGTCACGGCAGTGGACACCACCCGCGGACGCATCCGCGCCGGGCGCATCGGTATCGCCGCTGCCGGCCACAGCTCGGTGCTCGCGAGGCTTGCCGGGTTCAGGCTCCCGGTGACGAGCTACGCCCTGCAGGCGATGGTGACAGAGCCCCTGAAGCCAACACTCGACGTCGTGGTCATCGCCCCGGGGACCGGGGCGTACGTGAGCCAGTCCGACAAGGGCGAGATGGTGATCGGCGCGAGCCTCGATCTCTTTCCTTCCTACGCGCAGCGCGGCAGCTTCGGGGTGCTGCAGAACGTGGTGGCGGCGACGCTCGCGATGTTCCCGTCCTTCAGTCGCCTGCGCCTGCTGCGACACTGGGCCGGCATCGTGGATGTCGTGCACGATTCGAGCCCGATCATCGGGCCGACGCCGGTGCCGGGGCTGTACATCAACTGCGGTTGGGGGACCGGGGGCTTCAAGGCCATCCCGGTGGGCGGCTGGACGCTGGCGCACGTGCTTGCGACCGGCCGCAGCCATGAGCTCGCCGAGGCCTTCCAGCTCGAGCGCTTCATCACCGGACGCTTCATCGACGAAGCGGCGGCCGCGGGCATCGCGCATTGAACGGGGCCGGTACGCCATGATGCAGCTGCCGTGTCCGTGGTGCGGAGTGCGCGATGAGACCGAGTTCGTGTGCGGCGGAACGACGCACCTTGCGCGGCCGGGCCTCGAGGCGAGCGATGCCGAGTGGGGTCACTATCTCTTCTTCCGCGACAACCCCAGGGGCGTACACCTCGAGCGCTGGCGGCACTCCTTCGGGTGCGGAGCTTGGTTCAACCTCGCACGCCACACCGTGACGCACGAGGTGCTCGCGGTGTACGGCATGACCGAGGCGCCGCCGCGCCCGGGCGCAGCGTAGGCCCCCTCATGGGTAGTGCGCGTTTGGCGGCACCGGCGGGCGCGTGGATCGACCGTTCGCGCAGCGTGTCGTTCACCTTCAACGGACGCAGCTTGAGCGGCTTCAAGGGCGACACGCTCGCTTCCGCCCTGCTGGCCAACGGCGTGCGACTCGTCGGCCGCAGCTTCAAGCTGCACCGGCCGCGCGGCATCTGGTCCTGTGGACTCGAGGAGCCCAGCGCACTCGTCGATGTCGGCGCCGGTGCGCGGCGCACGCCGAATGTGCGCACGACGCTGCTGCCGCTCGAGGAGGGACTCGTCGCGCAAAGCGTGAACTGCTGGCCGGGCGTGGGCTTTGACCTCGGCGCCGTGACGGGGGTGTTCGCGCCGCTGCTGCCCGCGGGCTTCTACTACAAGACCTTCAAGTGGCCGAACTGGCACTGGTTCGAGCCGGCGATCAGGCGCATGGCGGGCTTGGGTCAGGCGCCGACGGCGGCGGACGCCGATCACTACGAAGAGGTTGCTGCGCAGACGGACGTACTCGTCGTGGGTGCGGGTGTCGCGGGCCTCACCGCCGCCGTGGCCGCGGCGCGCGCCGGGGCACGCACCATGCTGCTCGCGCGCGGCGCACAGCTTGGCGGGGCACTGGGCTGGCGCGCCGATCCCGCAGTCAGCGCACTCACGCAGCAGGCGCGCGAGCTCGGCGTCGAGGTGCACACGCGAACGCTGGCGTTCGGCGTGTACGACCACAACCTCGTGTGTGCCTGCGAGAGCCTCGCTCCCGAGGGCGCTCTCGATCTGGCGGCGTGCGTCCTGCGCGAGCGGCTGTGGAAGATCCGCGCCAGGAGCGTGATCGCCGCCGCGGGCGCCTTCGAGCGCCCGCTGGTCTTTCCCGACAACGACCGGCCGGGGGTCATGCTGGCCGGCGCGGCCGTGAAGTACGCCGGCGCCTTCGGCGTGGCGTGCGGGCAGCGCATGGTCATCGCCGCCAACAGCGACGGCGCTTACGCCGCCGCGCGCTCGCTCGCGGCAGCGGGGCTCGAGATCGTTGCGATCGTGGACCGGCGCGAGGGCTCACCGGCCGCCGACGGCGCGCGGTTCCGCGTCCTGACGCAGGCGACCCTGACGGCAGTCGCCGGCGCCCGTGCCCTGCGCGGCTGCACCGTGGCGCATCTGGCCGCAGGCAATGTGCCCGCGGCAGGCGGCGAGCGGCTCGCCTGCGACCTGATTCTGAACGCAGGCGGTTATGCGCCGGCCGTGCACCTGCACTCGCAGGCCGGGGGGCGCCTGCGCTGGCTCCCCGAGAGCGCCATGTTCGTGCCGGACGGGCCGGCACCGGGGGTGGTGAGCGTGGGCGCGTGCGCCGGCGTATTCGCGCGCGAGGCGGCGGTGAGTCACGCCGCCGCGGTCGGTGGGGCGCTCGCGCGTGGGCACACACCGCCCGCGGCGCCGGTGGATGGAGGAGGGCGCTCGGACGCGCTCACGTATGTCGCAGGTGTGCCGGGCAAGCAGTTCGTCGACCTGCAGAACGATGTCACGGCGCAGGACGTGGAGCTCGCCGGCCGCGAGAGCTACCGCTCGGTGGAGCACCTCAAGCGCTACACCACGACCGGCATGGGAACCGACCAGGGCAAGACGAGCAACATCAACGCGCTCATTCTCATGGCCGGGTACACCGGCCAGGCGCCCGCTGAGGTCGGCACGACGCGCTATCGACCGCCGTTTGCACCGGTGACCCTCGGCGCGATTGCCGGGCGGCGTGTCGGGGAGCTCTACCGGCCGCTCAAGCGCCTGCCGGCGCAGGCCTGGCATGCGGCCCACGGCGCGCTCTTCGAGACCTTCGGCGACTGGCGCCGTCCCGCGGCTTACCCCTTGCCGGGGGAATCCCTCGGGCAGGCCTCGCAGCGCGAGGCGGCGATGGTGCGAGCGCGCGCCGGACTGTTCGACGGCTCACCCCTGGGGAAGCTCGAGGTCTTCGGGCCCGACGCGGCGCGCTTCCTGGATCACATGTATGTCGGCACCATGTCGACGCTCGCCATCGGCCAGGCGCGCTACGGACTGCTGCTGAACGAGAACGGCACGCTGGTCGACGACGGTATCGTCGCGCGCTTGAGTGCACAGCACTACTGGGTCAACACCACCACCGCCGGAGCCGAGCGCACCGCGGCCGCCTTCGAGGAGTGGCTGCAGTGCGAGTTCGTGGATTTCAGGGTCCTGGTGACGCCCGTGACCTCGCGCTGGGCGAACGTGACGGTCGCAGGGCCGCGCGCCTGGGCTTGGCTCGCCGCCTGCGGTTTCGATGCCGCGCTCGCCCCCGCCACGATGAAGCACATGGCGCTGCGCGAGAGCGCCTGGGAAGGGCTGCCCTTGCGGGTGCTGCGCGCCAGCTTCAGCGGCGAGCTGGGATACGAAGTGAATCTGCCCGCCGATCACGCCGAGGCGCTGTTCACGCGTCTGTGGAAGCGCGCGCCGGAGTTCGGCGCGGTGCTCTACGGCATCGAGGCCTTGCAGGTCATGCGCATCGAGAAGGGCTACCTGCACATCGGTACCGACACCGACGGCACGACTCTCCCGGGGGATGTGGGGTTCGCGCGGGACATTGAGCGCAAGCCGGTGAACTTCGTCGGCCGGCGCTCACTGTCGCGCCCGGCGGCACGCGACCCACAACGCCCGCAGCTGGTCGGGCTCAAGTCCCTCGACGGGCGCACGCTGCTCGCCGTCGGCGCACAGATCGCCGCCCGGCCGGCCCCCACACTGGCGGAAGGGCGGGTGACCTCGAGCTGCGTAAGTCCGGAGCTCGGCTGTCCGCTGGCACTCGCGCTGCTCAATGGCGGATCTGAGCGCCTCGGCGAGCGGGTGAGGGTGCACCATCTCGGGGCAATTACCGAGGCGCAGGTGGTGAAGACACCCTTCGTTGACCCCGAGGGGAAACGAGTCCATGGCTGAGGAGTCATCGCGGCTCGATGAGTACCTCGCCGCCGTGGGCGCCGTCGCGGGCTTGAGCGTGCGCGTGGATGAGGCGCTGCAGGTCGCGACACTGCGCTACTTTGCGTCTGACGGTGAGTTCGCCGAAGCGGTGCACGAGGTCGCGGAGCTTGCGCTGCCGCAAACCCGGCAGGCCCTGACCGCCTCGGACGGGCAGCTGATCCTCGCCTGGCGCAGTCCGACCGAAGCGTTGTGTCTCGCCGCCGACCCCGCCCGAATCGTGCAAATCGCGGCGCGGCTCGCGGGCCTCGCCGATGGCTGTCTCGTGAGCCTCACCGGTGGTCTTCAGGTGCTGCGGGTCACGGGCGAGCGGATCGCGGATCTGCTGTGCCGCCTGGGCGGCACCGGATCGATCCCGCGCCCCGGCGAAGCGCGGCGCAGCCGCATGGCCGACGTCCCGGTTCTGGCCGTATCGCTGACGGCCCGCGAGACCTTGCTGGTAGTGGATCGAGCCTACACCGAGCATCTCATGGGCTGGATCCGCGAGACCCTGCTGGACTTTGCGGATGCGTGAGCGTGCTCCCTACGAGGCGCGCTGAGGATCAATGGGGTCAGGCAGGCGTCGGCGGCGCCTGCAGCGCCCGGCTCACCGCATGCCTCCACCCGGAGATGAGCGCCGCGCGCCACGCCGCCGGCATCCGCGGCGCGAAGACCGCCGCGGTCGCGTAAGTGCCGGCAGCCGCCGCGAGGTCCCTCCAGACTCCGGTGGCCACTCCCGCGAGCAAGGCCGCCCCGAGTGCGGTGGTCTCGAGCTCCACCGGCCGCTCGACCCTTGCCTCCAGCACGTCCGCGAGGAACTGGCAGAACCAGTCATTCGCTGCCATGCCCCCATCGACGCGGATGGCCTGCGCCCGACGCGCGCCATCGCGCTGCATGGCCTGCGTCAGATCGAGGGTCTGAAAAGCCACCGACTCGAGGGCCGCGCGCACCAGATGATCGCCCGAGGCATCCAGCGTCAGGCCACAGATCAGCCCGCGGGCGTTCGGCTCCCAGTACGGCGCTCCGAGCCCCACGAATGCCGGTACCAGGTACACACCGTGATCGTCCGGCACACGCGCCGCGGCAGCGGCGGTTTCGGCCGCATCCCGGATGACCCTGAGCCCGTCGCGCAGCCACTTGATGGCCGCTCCGGCGACGAAAATGGATCCTTCCATGGCGTAGGTGATGCGTCCGCCGATACGATACGCCGGCGTCGTGAGCATGCGGTTCCCGGACGTGACCGCCGCCTCGCCGGTGTTGAGCAGCAGGAAGCAGCCGGTGCCGTAGGTCGATTTCGCCATGCCGGGCGTAAAGCAGGCCTGTCCGATGAGGGCCGCCTGCTGGTCACCGGCGATACCGGCTACCGGCAATGCCCGCCCGAAGAGCGCCGCCTCGGTCGCGCCGTAGACCTCGCTGCTGTCGCGAACCTGTGGCAGCAGTGCGCGCGGCACGCGCAGGAGGGTGAGCAGCTCCTCGTCCCAGCTCTGGGCGTGAATGTCGTAGAGCAGCGTGCGCGAGGCGTTGGTGACGTCGGTGGCGTGCACGCGCCCACCCGTCAGGCGCCACAGCAGAAAGCTGTCGATGGTGCCGAACGCCAGCTCCCCACGCTCGGCGCGCTCGCGCGCGCCCGCCACGTGATCGAGGAGCCACGCGATCTTGGTGCCGGAGAAGTACGGATCGAGCAGCAGGCCGGTCTTGCTTCGAACCAGGGGCTCGGCGCCCGCGGCCCTGAGCGCCGCGCACGCATCCGCCGTGCGCCGGTCCTGCCAGACGATGGCGCGATGGATCGGCTTGCCGGTGGCGCGCTCCCAGATGAGCGCCGTCTCGCGCTGATTGGTGATGCCGAGCGCTGCGATGCCGGCCACGCCACCGGTGGTGCGTTCGATGACCTCGCGAATCGCCCCGAGCGTGTCGCGCCAGATGTCCTCCGCATCGTGCTCGACCCATCCGGATGCGGGGTAGTGCTGCTTGAGCTCGCGGCGCGCGCTGGCGACGGCGCGGGCTTGCGCGTCGAACACGATGGCGCGCGTCGAAGTAGTGCCCTGGTCGATGGCCAGAACATGGGGCGCGTGGCTCATGCGCACGGATCGTAGAGCATGTGCTTCGCCGCCGCAGAATCGCCGCCGCCGGGATTGGAGCGGGTCCAGTGCCCGCCCGCGCGACCGCGGCGTTCATGCTTGCTGCTTCCGCGCAACACCAGCGCGGATCGCGCCTTCAGGCCCCGTGCGCGCTCCAAGGGGGGCGTCAATGAGCTCGAGTGCCGTCGATGAGCCGATGCTCGATCCCTTTTTAAGATGGGGGTATCCAATTTCTGTCAGCGCTGCGTAACGTGCGAGAGGCTACCATTGCGCACGGTTCCGCTTGCCCGCGTCGCGAGCTGGGGTGGGAGCGGCTGCGTAATGCGCTGATGACGTGTTTATTCAAGCGCGCTTCGGGCGAGTGGTATACAAGCGTACGGGGGCCCGCCTGGGCAGGCGGAATGCGCTCCAGTGGGGATTACACAACCAACCCTCAGGGGGCAACGATGAAGCCTAATCCGAAGATCTCTGCGGCGGTGGCGGCAATACTGTGGGCGCCGGGCACAACGCTCGTGTTTGCAGCGCCGGCCGATACCGCCGCTGCCACCGCCACCGGGGGTGAGCTGGCGGAGGTGGTGGTCACCGCGGAGCGCCGGACCGAGAACCTGCAGGATGTTCCGATCACCATCCAGGCGCTCAGCGGCGATCAGCTGAAGCAACTGGGCGTCGTGTCGTTCAACGACCTCATGAAGTACACGCCCAACGTGAGCTTCAGCGGCAACGGACCCGGCACCGGCAACATCTTCATGCGCGGGCTGGGCGGTGTCGGCTCCGGCAACCAGTCGCAGTCGACCACGGCGCCCTTTCCCAACGTCGCTCTGTATCTCGATGAGCAGTCCATGCAGTTCCCGGCGCGCAACAACGACGTTTACCTCATCGATATGGAGCGCGTCGAGATACTCGAAGGTCCGCAGGGCACGCTGTTCGGCGGCGGCGCCCAGGCCGGTGCCATTCGCTATATCACCAACAAGCCGCAGCTCGGCGGCGTTTCCGGGGATGCGAATGCCGGCTACGGCATCACGACCCACGGCGACCCGAATACCATGGCCAATGCGGTGCTCAACGTGCCGCTCACCGACAACTTCGCGCTGCGCGGGGTGCTGTTCTCCGAGCGCCGCGGCGGGTACATCGACAACGTGCCGGCCACCGTCGGCTATATCGCCGGCTCGGCGCCACACGATCTGGGTGGCAACCCGACGGCTAACAACGGCCCTCTGCAGGCCACCCACACCAACCCGGTTGACTATCAGGGCGCACGACTCTCGGCGCTGTGGAAGTTCAGTGACAACTGGGACTTCCTGCTGCAGCAGAACTACCAGAACCTGCAGGCGGACGGCTATTTCTACGCCTATCCGCAAGGCCCGAATGGCACCGCGCTGAACAACTACGAGATCGCCGCCTTCGCGCCGGGCTACAGCAAGGATAAATACGAGAGCACGGCCTGGACGCTGAACGGCAAGCTGGGCGACCTGTTGAGCCTGGTGTACACCGGCAGCTACATGGTCCGGCACATCGACGGGCAGCAAGACTACTCCAACTACATGCGCAGCTTCTCCGGCTCGTACTACGCGTGCATCGGCACCGGCGCGGGCTATTTCAACCCGGGGAACTTCCCGCAGCTCGCAGGCCATCCGCTGCAGTGCTCCACGGCCGTCGGCAACTGGCGCGATCAGGTGAGCAACCAGCACACGAGCCACGAACTGCGTCTCAGCACCAGCGCGGACTACCGCGTGCGTGGGTTGTTCGGGCTCTTCTTCGAGAAGTTCGTCATCGACGATGACATGAATTTCAACTACCTCGGCATCCCGCAGTGCGACCCGGCCAACCTCGCCAGGGCGCTCGCCGGCGGCCCGGACTGCCTGTCCGCGGTCGGCCCGGTGCCCGGAGCCTTTGCGACCGATCCGTCTTTGCGCACCAATGCGAACACCGCCTTCGGTGAGGACGACCAGCGCGGCTACAAGCAGAAAGCCGCGTTCGCCTCCATCGACGTGGACCTGATTCCCAAGGTGCTCACACTGACCGCTGGCGCGCGCTTCTACAAGTATGACGAGTTCGAGCACGGCTCGGAGTACTACAGCGAGACCACGAGCACGGGACTCGTGGTGAATCACCTCAACGGCGTGTGCACGGCGGCCGGGCTGTGCGGCTTCCCCATCAACCTCGACAAGAACGAAAGTGGACACCGCCTGCGCGGCAACCTGACCTGGCACATCACCCCGGACCTGATGGGCTACTACACCTACTCGGAGGGTTTCCGTCCGGGTGGCTTCAACCGCACCAGGTCGCTGCTGGGTCAGCCGCCCTCGCTGGCGGGGGTGGCGAAGTATTGCGGCAACCCGATCCCTGGTGTGCCGCAGGACAGGGTGGACCCGAGATGTACGCTGCCCGTCGGCGCCCCCGGCAGCCTGAACGGTCTCAACACCAGCCAGTTCAACAAGCCGGCCGGATTCGACTCGGACCAGCTGAAGAACAATGAGATCGGCTTCAAGTCCGAGTGGCTCGATCACCACCTCATCGTGAACCTGTCTGGCTACATCATGAAGTGGACTGACATCCAGCTGCCGCTCTTCGACCCGGTGCACCTCGGCAATACGACCTTCGACATCAACGGCCCGAGCTACAAAGTGAAGGGCTTCGAGGTCCAGTTCGTCGCGCGCCTCACAGACGGGCTCACGGTGGACGGCTCGACCTCGGTGAACAGTGCCGAGCAGGACACCGGTCCGTGCCTGCCGAGCAACCGGGTGTCGGCGGGTAACCCGACGCCGCTCGGTCAGTGCATCACGGTCGTCAGGGAAACCACCTATACGAACCCGTACGGCGTGAACGGCACGCGGCCACCGTTCTCACCGCCGTGGATGTTCAACGTGCGGGCGCGCTACGACTGGGCGGCCGGGGTCTACAAGCCCTTTGCCTGGGTCGGCGCCAGCCATATCGGCCCGCAGAGCAACGAGCCGGCGAGCTTCCCGGACGGCAATAAGCCGCCGGACAGCATCAATCCGACCACGACGCTGCTGCGCTACGAGATCCCGGGCTACACGACCTATGATGCGGCCATCGGCGTGAGCCGGGACAACTGGACGGCGCAGCTGACCGGCAGCAACCTGTCCAACGAGTACGGTCCGACCAACATCTCGTCCGGCCAGTTCATCAAGTCGGTAGTTCCGCTGCGTCCGCGGGTGCTGATGGCCCAGTTCGGCTGGAAGTTCTGAGCGGCAGCGCCCAGCGCCGATCGCCCCTGGTCGGCTGAGCTAATATGGGGCGGACCGGTTGGTCCGCCCCTTCGCTTATTATGGACCCTGTCCCTGCGAGCCACGCCCCCGCCGACGCGGGCGCCGTCAGCGCCAAGCTCCATGAGCTCTTGCGCCAGCACCGCTTTGACGAGGTGCTCGCCACCGCCCAGGCGGTGCTCGAGCGCTCGCCCGGCCACCGCGAGGCGCTGCTGTGCGCGGCCATTGCGCAGCGCTTCCGCGGGCAGATACCCGAGGCCTTCGCAACCCTGGCCAGCCTCGAGCAGCATCATCCGCAGTTCAGCCGTCTCTACGAGGAGCGCGGCCGCTGCTTCGTGGCGCTGCGCAAGGCGCAGCCGGCGATCGATGCATTCCTCAAGGCGGTCAACATCAACCATGCGCTGCCGGGCAGCTGGGGCATGCTCGAAGGCCTGTACCGCATGCAGGGCGAGGCGCCGAACGCCGCCCTGGCGGCAGGCCACGTGGCGACGCTGCGCGCGCTGCCGCAGGACGTGGTGCTCGGCACCAGTCTCTTCGCCGACGGTGATCTCGAGGCGGCCGAGGCGCTGATCCGGGCCTACCTCCTCAAGCACGGCGATCACATCGAGGCGATGCGGCTGCTGGCGCGCATCGGCATCGCGCACAAGATCTACTTCGATGCCCAGGTGCTGCTCGCCGCGGTGCTCGAGCGCGCGCCCGACTACAAGGCGGCGCGCCACGAGTACGCGTTCGTCCTCACCGAGCTGCACCGCCACCAGGAAGCACTCACCGAGATCGAGAAGCTCATGGCGGACGATCCGGGCAGCCGACCGCTGAAGGTGCTGCGCGCGAGCGCGCGGGTGGGACTGGGGGACCATGAGGGCGCGATTGCCCTCTACCGCGAGCTGCTGCGCGGTGACGGGGAGGATGCCGAGGCGCACCTGTCGATCGCGCACGCCCTCAAGACCCTCGGGCAGCCCCAGGCAGCCATCGAGTCCTACCGCCGCGCCGCCTCGTGCCGGGCGGATTTCGGGGATGCGTACTGGAGCCTCGCCAACCTCAAGACCTACCGCTTCACGGGCGAGGAGCTGGCGCGCATGCGCAGTGCGATCGCGGCCCCGGCCACCGGGCTCGTCGATCGCTACCACCTGCACTTTGCGCTCGGCAAGGCGCTGGAAGATGCGGGCGAGTTCCCCGCGTCCTTCGAGCAGTACCGGCTCGGCAATGCGCTCAAGCGCCCCGAATGCCGCTACCGCGCCGAGCTCATCGAGCGCAACACCGAACACCAGATCAAGGTCTGCACGCGCGAGTTCTTCGCCGCCCGCACCGGCTACGGGGATCCGAGCCCCGACCCGATTTTCATCATCGGGCTGCCGCGCTCGGGCTCGACGCTCCTCGAGCAGATCCTGGCCTCGCACTCGCAGGTCGAGGGCACCCAGGAGCTGCCCAACGTGCAGCAGCTCGTCAGCCGCCTGCGCGGCTTTGGGCCCGAGGCGGACGAGCCGCGCTATCCGCGCATCCTGGAGAGCCTGAGTGCCGAGGACTTGCGCCAGCTGGGAGCGAACTACCTCGGCGAGACCCGTGTCTACCGCGCCGGCAAACCGTACTTCATCGACAAGATGCCGAACAATTTCCGGCACGTCGGTCTGATACACCTCATGCTGCCGAACGCACGCATCATCGATGCAAGGCGCGAGCCGATGGCCTGCTGCTTCAGCAACTTCAAGCAGCTGTTCGCCAACGGCCAGGAGTTCACCTACAGCATCGAGGACATCGCGCGTTACTACCGCACTTACCTCGAGCTCATGCGTCACTGGGATGCGGTGCTGCCCGGGCGAGTGCTGCGGGTCCTGCACGAGGACGTGGTGGAGGACCTGGAAGGGAGCGTACGGCGGCTGCTGGCGTTCTGCGGGCTGGAATTTGAGCCGCAGTGCGTCGCCTTCCACGAGAACCGGCGCAGCGTGCGCACCGCAAGCTCCGAGCAGGTGCGCCAGGCGATCTACCGCGACGGGCTCGAGCAGTGGAAGCACTTCGAACCCTGGCTCGGGGAGCTCAAGGACGCGCTCGGCGATGCACTGACGCGCTACCGCGACGAACCGGGCCGATGAAAACGGGACGCAACGAGCCGCAGCAGCTCGCAGCGCTCGCGGCGCTGGTTCAGCAGGGGCATCTCGCGGAGGCGGAAGCGCAGGCGCAGGCGCTGGTGCGCACGCAGCCCGCCGCCGGCATCTTCTGGAAGATCTTGAGCGTCGCGCTCCTGCGTCAGGAGAAGGATGCGCTCGCGGCGCTGCGCCAGGCGGCGCAGCTGCTGCCTCAGGATGCGGAGGCCCATGCCAACCTCGGCGCCGAGCTGCACGCGCGCGGGGAGCTCGAGGCGGCCCTGGTGAGCCTGCGCCGCTCGCTGACCCTCAAGCCGCATGACCCGGAGGTGCTGAGCGAGGCGGCCGACGTGCAGCGCCAGCTCGGACGGCTGCGGGAGGCGATGACGCTCTACCAGTGGGCGCTGCAGGCCGACCCGCGCCGGGTGGAGGCGCTCAACAACCTCGGCAACGTGCTGCTCGTGCTGTCGCAGCCGGTGGAGGCGGTGCGCTGTTACCGCCGGGCGCTCGAGGTGAAGCCCGACGACGCTCAGGTGCTATGCAATCTCGGCAATGCGCTGCGCGAGCTCGGGCAGCTGCAGGAGGCGCTCGAGGTCAGCCGCCGCGCCATCAGCCTGGCGCCGCGGCTCGCCATGGCGCACAACAACCTGGGGCTGCTGCTCGCCGGCCGCGGTGAGCGCGCGGAAGCCGCGGCCAGCTACCGCGAGGCGCTGCGGCTCAGGCCTGCGTATCCGCAGGCGATGAGCAATCTCGGCAACCTGCTGCGCGATCTGGGCGAGCGCCGCGAGGCGCTCGCCCTCCTGCAGCAGGCGGTGCAGCTCGATCCCAACAGCGCCGACGGTCACTGCCATCTCGGTTACGCGCTCCTGGATACGCGCCGCGCCGCGGATGCCGCCGCGAGTTTCCGCAGCGCGCTCTGCCTGAACCCGCAGCACCTCAGTGCGCACCTGGGCCTTGCTGCGGCTCTGCGCGTGCAGGGCCTGTACGCGCAGGCCGAGGCAAGCTGCCAGGCGGCGCTCGCGGTCGCGCCCGCCAGTGCCGATGCGCTGAACCTCCTCGGCGAGCTGTGCGCCGACCGCGGCCGCTTCGCCGAGGCCCAGGACCTGTTCCAGCGCGCCATTTCCGTCGCGCCGGAGTTCGTGCCGGCCTACGGCAGCATCGCCGCCCACCGCCGCATGACGAGCGCCGACGGCGCCTGGCTGCAGGGCGCCGAGAGCCTGCTGGCCAAGCCCCTGCCGCTCCGCGAAGAAATCCACCTGCGTTACGCGCTCGGGAAGTATTTCGACGACGTCGGCGAGTACGACCGCGCGTTCGAGAGCTACCGGCAGGCGAACGAGCTCAGCAAGCGCCTCGGCTCAGGCTACGACCGCGGCCGCCTCACCGAACTCGTCGAGCGGATCATGACACGGTGCGATGCCGCCTTCGTGCGCGCCGAGCGCCCGGGCGCGTGCGACTCGCAGCGGCCGGTATTCATCATCGGCATGCCGCGCTCGGGCACCTCCCTCACCGAGCAGATCCTCGCCTCCCATCCGGCCGTCTATGGGGCGGGCGAGGTGCGCTTCTGGGACCGCGCCTTCGCCCAGCTCGGGCCCGCGGATGGGAGCGCGCTTGCACCCCAGGCGGGGGAGTACCTCGCTAAGTTGGGCGCCCAGGCGGGGCAGAGCCTGCGGGTGACGGACAAGATGCCCGCGAACTTCCTCTACGCGGGCCTCATTCACGCGGCGCTGCCACGGGCACGGATCATCCACATGCAGCGCCACCCGCTCGACACCTGCCTGTCGGTGTATTTCCAGAATTTCTTCAACGTCAGCCCCTACGCCAACGATCTGGACAGTCTCGCCCACTACTACGGCGAATACCTGCGCATCATGACGCACTGGCGGGGCGTGCTGCCCGCCGCGACGCTGCTGGAGGTGCCGTACGAGGCGCTGGTGGCGGACACCGAGGGCTGGACGCGGCGCATGCTGGAGTTCATCGAGCTGCCTTTCGATGCGCGCTGTCTCGAGTTTCACCAGACCGAGCGGGTAATCATCACGGCGAGCAAGTGGCAGGTGCGGCAGAAGATCAGTACCGCATCCGCCGGGCGCTGGCGGCACTACGAGAAGTACCTGGGTCCCCTGGCGCACCTTGGGGCCGGTGCGGCCATGCACGGCAGCGCGGCTTAAGCGATGCGCGTCGCGAGCAGCCGCCCCTCATCGAGCGCGTAGCCCATCCCGGGTGTCTCTGCGAGGTTGATCCAGCCCTGCGCGTCGGCCGTGAGGGGTGCGGCCAGCATGTAGTCGCGCCGCGCGAGGCTCCACTCGGGCGGATCGAAGGGAAACTCCAGGAACGGTGCGTCGGTGAGCCCCGCCACCAGGTGCGCGTTGGCGGTCACGCCCATGCCGTTGGTCCAGGTGTGTGGCGTGAAGGTGAGGTGATGCTCCTGCGCCAGGATGGCCACGCGCTTGAGTCCCGTGATGCCGCCGACCAGCGCGGCGTCCGGCTGCACCACGTCGACGCAGCCGCCGGTGATCAGATCGCGCAGCTCGTGCAGCTGCCGGGTCATCTCCCCGGCGGCGATGCGTACGTCGGTCGCCTCGCGCAGCGCGCGCATGCCGGCGCGGTCGGCACGGTGCAGCGGTTCCTCCATCCAGTAGACGTTCAGCCGTTCCAGCTCCCGCGCCACGGTGAGTGCATCCTTGAAGCTCCAGGGGGCTTGGGTGTCCCACGGCAGGCGCCACCCCTGGTTGCAGTCCACCAGCAGCTCGAGCTTGCCGCCCACGCGCGCCCGCACCGCTTCGAGCGCCCGCACATCGTCGCGCCAGTCGCCGCGGTGAAAGCGCAGCTTCACCGCCGGGAAGCCCTGCGCGAGGTAGCGCTCGGCGGCCTCCGCCTGGGCGGTCGGATCGCGCAGCGTCCCCGATGAGGCATAGGCGCGCACTCGGTTTGAAAGGCCCCCCAGCAGCTTCCAGCACGGTTGGCCCGAGATCTTGCCGGCGAGATCCCACAACGCGAGATCCAGGGGCCAGCAGCGGCCGTAGTGAAAGTCGATATTCGACAGCACCCGGTAGTGACGTTCGAGTGAAAGCGGATCGTGCCCGATGAACAGGCTCTCGTGACCTTCGAAGCCGAGCATCCGGTCGCCCGATCCCACGCCCACGAGCCCGGTGTCCGTGCTGACGCGCACGATCGTGGCGTCGAAGTGCACGCGTGGCTTGGTGTCCCAGCTGGCATTGAATGCCGGCGCCAGCGGCAGGCGGTGGTGGCTGATCGAGACCGCCGCGATCTTGTGCCCGGAAAGGGCGGGCAGGGATTTGAGGGGGCGTGCGCTCATGGAGGGGACCGCTCGGTCCAGGCCGCAGACTTTCACAGTTGCGCAGCACCGCAAAGCCGAGAAATTGCCTACCCACATCGAAAAAAGGCATTGGAAGCCGGGGGTCCCTTGGCGCGACGCTGCACTCTGGGTGAGTATGTCGGTGCACGAGGCCGCGAGGCCTCGCCCGCTTCGGGGAGCGTTGCCATGCAGAGAAGAAGCATCGACCGGCGCTGGCTGCCGCTGAACGCGCTGCGCGCCTTTGAAGGGGTCGCCAAGCACGGCAGCTTCACTGCGGCGGCGAATGCCCTGTTGATTTCCCAGAGCGCTCTGTCGCGGCACGTCATCGCGCTCGAGCGCCTGACGGGCGTGCAGCTCTTCGAGCGCCGCCCGCACGCGCTCACCCTCACCAAGGCCGGCCAGCATCTGCTGCCGGCGGTGGTGAAGTCCTTCGACCGGCTCGAGTACGCGCTCGATGACATCCGCAACGAGGGCGCGCCCGGTCAGCGCACCCTGCGCGTGCAGATGCCGCCGAGCTTTGCAGTGCAGCTGGCGGTGCCGATCCTGCGCGACTTCCGCCGCCTGAGCACGGAAGTGGACATCGACCTGATCAGCCCCTACGGGGTCGGACCGCCGCTCGGGGACGTGGACGTGGCGGTGGTGTATTCGAGGCCCACCGTGAGCGATCTGGTCACCGATCTGCTGTGGCCGGTGCGTCTGTCGATCCTGTGCCATCCCAACATCGCCGCCGCCCACCGCGGCAAGGACCTGGCGGCCTTCATCGAGGCAAACGAGATCGTGCATGTCAGGATCGCGGATATGCCGCGCCATCAGTTCTGGTCGCAATTCGTGCGCCACAACAACCTCGCCGGCGTCAACATCGAGCGCGGCCTGGTGTTCGACACGGCGGTACTGGCGGTGCAGTACGCGCTCGGCGGCGTGGGGCTGGCGCTGGTCGACACCCACCTGTTTGCGGAGGAGATCAGCGCCGGGCGTCTGGTCAAGCCCTTCGAGGTGACCCTCGACGACGGGTACGGCTACTACCTCATCACCCACCCGGAGGCCCTCGGCGATACCGCCATCGCGCTGTTCCGCTCCTGGCTGATCGAGCGCTTCGGTAAGGGGACGGCGAGCGCGAGTCCGCCGGTGCAGCTGGCGGTGTCCAACGAGTGACACACAGGAGGAGGCTCCGTGAAGAGCGATGCGAGGGTGGTGGTGATCGGCGGGGGAGTGGTGGGCGCGAGCGTCCTGTATCACCTCACCAAGGCGGGTTGGAAGGATGTGCTGCTGATCGAGCGCGGCGAGCTCACCTGCGGCTCGACCTGGCATGCGGCCGGCGGCATGCACACCCTCAACGGCGACCCGAACGTCGCCCGGCTGCAGCAATACACCATCAATCTCTACAAGGAGCTGGAAAAGATCTCCGGGCAGTCGTGCGGCCTGCACATGCCGGGCGGCATCATGCTCGCCGGCACGCGCGAGCGCTTCGACTGGCTGAAAATGGCGAAGGCGCGCGGCCGCTATCTCGGCATGGAGCTCGAGCTGATCTCGGCCGACGAGGCGGCACGCGTATTCCCGATCATCGACAAGAAGCATTTCGTCGGCGCGCTGCTGGATCCCATCGAGGGACACGTGGACCCCTACGGCGTGACGCACGCCTATGCGAAGGCTGCGCAGATCGGCGGGGCGCAGGTGGTGCGCCACACGCGCGTCACCGACCTCAAAGCGCGCGGCGACGGCTCCTGGGACGTGATCACGGAAGCGGGCAACGTGCACGCGGAGCACGTGGTGAACGCCGGGGGGCTGTGGGCGCGCGAGGTCGGCCGCATGGTGGGGCTGGAGCTACCGATCCTCGCCATGCAGCACCAGTATCTGATCACCGAGGATCTGCCCGCCCTGAAGGGGCAAAAGGAGCTCCTGACCTGCATAGACTTCGAGGGTGAGATCTACACCCGCCAGGAGCGCGGCGGGGTCCTGCTCGGAACCTACGAGCGCGCCGGCGTACCCTGGTCCCCGCTGCAGACGCCGTGGGACTTCACCCACAGTCTGCTGCCGGAGGATCTCGAGCGGATTGCACCGAGCCTCGAGGTTGGTTTCCAGCATTTTCCGGCGCTCGCCGAGGCGGGCATTCGCAAGGTCGTCAACGGTCCGTTCACCTTCGCGCCCGATGGCAATCCGCTGGTGGGACCGGTGCGCGGCCTGAAGAATTTCTGGGTAGCGTGCGGGGTGATGGCCGGTTTCAGCCAGGGAGGGGGAGTGGGGCTGACGCTGTCGCAGTGGATGGTCGAGGGCGATCCGGGGGCGGACGTGTGGGGGATGGACGTGGCGCGCTACGGGGACTGGGCGACACTCGCCTACACCAACGCCAAGGTGCGCGAGAACTATTCGCGGCGCTTCCGCATCCGCTTCCCGAACGAGGAGCTCAGCGCGGCGCGGCCGCTGCGCATCACGCCCGTATACGAGCGCCTGCAGGCCGAGCACGCGGTGTTCGGCGACTACTGCGGGCTCGAGCATGCGCTGTGGTTTGCGCCCAGCGCGGCCGAGGCGACCGAGGACATCACCTTCCACCGCTCCAACGCACACCCCCATATCGCCGCGGAATGCCGGGCGGTGCGCGAGACGGTGGGGCTGCTGGAGATCTCCAACTACGGCAAGTTCGAGGTCACCGGTCCCGGCACCAAGGAGTGGCTGTCGTACGTGATGGCCAACCGCGTGCCGAAGGTGGGCCGCATCGCGCTCACCCCCATGCTCAACGAGCGCGGCAAGCTGATCGGGGATTTCACGCTGTGCCGGCTGGCCGCCGAGCGCGTGTTTCTCATCTGCACCTACGCCGCGCAAGAGTATTACCGGCGCTGGTTCGAGCGCCATGCACCCCCGCCGGGAGTCACGGTGCGCCCCTGCGCGATGGAGTATGTCGGCCTGTCCCTCGCCGGCCCGCGCTCGCGCTCGCTCCTGCAGGGGCTTACGCGCGAAGACCTGTCGAACGCTGCCTTCCCGTTCCTCTCGTTCCGGCGGCTCGATGTCGGCATGATTCCGGCGCTCGTCGGGCGCATCAGCTTCACGGGCGACCTCGGCTACGAGATCTGGGTGACCAGCGAATACCAGCGCGCGCTCTACGATCTGCTGGTGGGCGCGGGCGCGGAGCAGGGGTTGAAGCTCTTGGGCGGCCGGGCACTCAACACCCTGCGGATTGAGAAGAGCTTCGGCACCTGGGCGCGCGAATACCGGCCGATCTACGGGCCTTACGAGGCAGGCCTGGGGCGTTTCGTGGACCTCGAGAAGGGCGACTTCGTCGGCCGTGCCGCGGCGCTCGAGGAGCGCGACCGCGGCGGCGCACGGCGCCTGGTGAGCTTCACGGTGGATGCGAGCGATGCGGATGCGAGCGGGGACGAGCCCGTCTGGCACGACGGCAAGGTCGTCGGTTGGGTGACCTCCGGAGCGTACGGCCACAGCGTGCGTCAATCGCTCGCGCTCGGCTACATCCCGGCGGCCCTCGCCGGCGAAGCTTCCGGTTTCGAGATCGAAATCATCGGCGAGCGGCGCAAGGCCCTGCGCCAGTCTGCGGCGGTCTTCGATCCTGACGGGAGTCGGATGCGCGCCTGACTGCCCGCCGGTCCAGCGTTTGCAGGGCTGCTTCACGCCATGAACATGGCGAGCACGCTCGCGATCAATGCCGGCTTGGATTCACCCTCGATCTCCATGGTGTTCTCCATGGTGACCAGGTAGCGTCCGCCCCCCTTGTGCTCGACCGCCGCGATCTTGATGCGGTTGCGCACGCGCTTGCCCGAGCGCACCGGTGCGACGAAGCGCACCTTGTCCAGTCCGTAGTTGACGACCGATTTGGGCGCGATACGTGCCAGCAGCACCTCGAACCCCGTGGGCGCAAGCAGCGACAGTGTCAAAAACCCGTGGGCGATCGTGCCGCCGAAGGGGCTCTCGCGCGCGGCGCGCCCGGCATCCACGTGGATCCACTGGTGATCGCCCGTACAGTGCGCGAACTCATCGATACGTGCCTGATCGAGGGTCGTCCACGAGGAAGCGCCGATCTCTTCCCCGACGTGCTTCGCGAGATCGCCCACCGGCATGATGCTGTCAACCATTGCGTCGCACCCTTGGCGTCACCACGACCGTTCGGGGATCTTACCAAGTAGCAGTGCGGCTCTCGTCATATTGCAGTGCATACAAATTGCGCCGCCGACGCCGCGAGCCGTTCGCCTCACCGATGTTGGTATCGCGACGCTCTTGACCTCGGACTCGGCGGTCTGAGCAGCGCTTTCATAGTGCTTTCAGACCTGCCTCATTCATGGTGTTGTAGTGTGCGCGGTTGTAGCATTGCGCGATGGACACTCAGCGATGGACGCGCAGGCAGGTGCTCGTGGGCGGTGTGATCGGCATGGCGGGTCTCGTGGCGCCGCGTGAGGCGGCGCGCGCGCAGTCGCGCCCGGCACCACCGGCTGCAGCGGCGGGGACTCTCAGGATCGGCGGCGACCTCACGGTCAATCGCATGGGCTTCGGCGCCATGCGCATCACCGGCTCTGGGATATGGGGCGAGCCCAAGGATGCCGGCGAGGCACGGCGCGTGCTGCGTCGCGCCGTGGAGCTCGGTGTCGACTTCGTCGACACCGCGGATGCCTATGGACCGGAGGTCAGCGAACGGCTGATCGCCGAGGCACTGCACCCTTATCCGCAGGGACTGGTCATCGCGACCAAGGGCGGGCTGGTGCGCCCCGGGCCCTCGTCGTGGGTGCCGGACGGCCGCCCCCAACACTTGCGTGAGGCGTGCGAGGCAAGCCTCAAGCGCCTCCGGCTTGCGCGCATCGATCTATACCAGTTCCACCACATCGATCCGAAGGTGCCGCTGGAGGATTCGATCGGGGAACTGGCACGCCTGCAGAAGGACGGCAAGATCCGCCACCTGGGGGTGTCGAATGTCACCGTCGAGGAGCTCGCGCGTGCGCGCCGCGTGACGCCGATCGTCTCAGTTCAGAACCGTTACAACATCGCTGACCGCACCTCGGCGGATGTGCTTGCGGTCTGCGAGCGCGAGGGCCTGGCGTTCATTCCGTGGGCACCGATCGCGCGCGGCTCCCCGGATATTCTCGAGAGCAGCGCCGCCAGCAAGGCACTCGATGCACTCGCGAAGGCGCACGGCGTGAGCGTGTTTCAGGCGGCCATCGCCTGGCTGCTGGCCAAATCCCCGGCGATGCTGCCCATCCCCGGTACTTCGTCCGTGGCGCACCTCGAGGAGGATGTCGCCGCCGCGCGTATCAGGCTCAGCGCCAGCGAGCTCGCGGCGCTCGGTTAGGCGGGTGACCCGCGAGGGGGTCACCCGCTCTGCATCGCTACCTCTGGCATCGCGGCCGGCGTTGCCGCTAACCCTGTCGCTGGTGCGCTGAATAGACCGCGGCCAGTCGCGGGCTATTCACATCGCGCACCGCGTGCGCGATGGCCTGCGCCTGGCAGACCTGCCCGGCCGCAACCTCGGCGAGGATGCGGATATCGCTCACCGCGCACACTTTGCGCGCCGCCAACACGATGCGCTCGTAGAGCGCCTGTGAGCCCTGCTCGGTGGCGAGATTCAGATCGTGGTAGTTGACCCGCGCGCTCGGGGCGGGGTCGGCGGGGGCCGCGTAGGCAGTCGCGGAGGCGCCGAGGATGAGGCAGGCGGTCAGCGCTGCCGAGGCGCGCAGCAGATCACCGATGCGGGAGGTGGCTGAGGTCATGGGTTTCTCCTTGCCGCTGTTGTGCGGCGTGGCTATGAGACTCCCGCCCGCCCCGCGCGCGAAGCCCGCGCGACTCGTGTTGATCCCTGCCGCTGACGCGTTCGTACCGCGGGGAACGTTCGACCGGCGTCGTGAATGCGAAGGCGCGCGTTGGCGTGCGCGGCGCGCGCCGGTACGTTCCCGAGCTCGTCCCTCGGAACAACGCTCTCGTCCCCGATTGCTCGTGGGACCTGAGCACGCCCGGCGCCGTTGGGCGTACGCTATGGGTATGAGCGTCTCACCGTTGGATCGCATCACGCCGCCGTTTACCGTCCCGGCGAGGCACGACAGTGCACTGCCGGAACCCGAAGCGCTCGCAGCCGCACACGGCTTCCGGACGCAACTCACCGTCCTGACGGCGTTCTGGATCTACGTCGCGCTGTCGAACGTGCTGTACGCCAACAGCATGCAGGCGAGTTTCTCGAGCATGAAGATGGAGCGCGTATTTGCACCCTGGGATGCGCGGCTGATCCAGCATCTGCTGCTGTATCCCTTGTTCCTGCTGTCCATGTGGAGGTCGCTGCGCACCGGCTGGCGCCCGCCGTGGAAGACCGTGCCGATCCAGCTGCTGTGTGCCGTAGGCTTCGCGGTGCTGGCGGCGCCGGCGCTGGCGTTGGGCGAGCGTCTGGTGGGCGATTGGAACCACGAGCATAAAGCCGGCTCCGCCCACGCCTGGACCGGATTCATTGGCGGCCCGGAACTGCCCACCTGGATCGCGAGCGCAACCAACTTCCTGGTGACGTACGGCTTCGGGCTCGCGCTGGTCACCGGGTTTGCGTTTTACCAGCGTCTGCGCGACTCGCAGCTGCGCTCGGCGGCGCTCGAGCGCGCGCTCACGCAGGCGCACCTGGCGGCGCTGCGCATGCAGCTCTCCCCGCACACGCTGTTCAACCTGTTGCACACCATACGCGGACAGATCACCTGGGATCCGCCCGCGGCTCAGGCCATGGTGGTGCAGCTCGGGGACCTGCTGCGACGGCTCCTGAGCGCCGGGGAACGGGAGTTCTCGCGGCTGTCCGACGAGCTGCAGTTCGTGGCGCTGTACCTGGAGCTGCAGCAGAAGCGCTTCGCGGACCGGCTGACCATCACGGCGCCGGCCCCTGAGGAGATTCCGCGCACCTGGGTGCCGAGCCTGATCCTGCAGCCGTTGGTGGAGAACGCGGTGGTGCACGGTCTCGCCGGACACGAAGGCGCGGTCACCATCCGCGTCGAGGCGAGTGTCAGCGGTGAGACCCTCAGCTTGCGGGTGCTGAACACCATTGCACCGGGCAAGGGCGGCATCGGGGACACGGGGATCGGTCTGGCGAACGTGCGCGAGCGCCTGGCGGTGCAATTTGGCGAGCGGGCGACCTTCGAGGCGGGCCCCGCTGAAGAGCGTCTGTGGAGGGCGCAGATTCACATGCCGCTGCTGCGCGACGGGCCGGACGGCGCGGCGGCGCGGCCGGCTACCCGGGCCGCGCTGTGATGGAGGTGATGATCGTCGACGATGAGCCGGGGGCGCGGCGCAGCGTGCGCGAGTGCTGCGAGCGCGAGCCGGACCTGAAGGTGGTCGGCGAGTACGGGGATCCGAGCGCCGCCCTGGAGGCCATCCGCCAGCAGGCCCCGCAGCTGCTGTTCCTCGACATCCAGATGGACTCCATGTCGGGGCTCGCGCTGGCGCGCGCGCTCGACCCGCTCGCTTTGCCGCTCATCGTGTTCGTGACCGCTTACGATCAGTATGCGCTGGAAGCGTTCGAGGTGAGCGCGGTGGACTACCTGTTGAAGCCATTCGATGACGCGCGCTTCAAGGCGACGCTCGCGCGCGTGCGCCGCCGTCACCAGGCGCACGGCCCCCTCGACCGGCGCAGCGCCCTCGAAGCGCTTCTCGAGCAGCTGGAGCGCGGAGCACGGGTACGCGCGGAGGCGCAGCCGCGCGTGCTGGCGGAGGCGGGCAGCCGCATGCATATGCTGGACGTGTCGCAGGTGGAGGTGGTGGAGGCCGACCGCAACTACGTGCGCCTCACCATCGGCCGCGAGACTTTTCACGCGCGCAGCACGTTGCAGCAGGCCGAGAGAACCTTTCAGGCGCAACCGATGCTGCGCATCAGCCGCTCGTGTCTGGTGAACATGAGTCACGTGCGGGAAGTGAGCCGCACCCCGCGCGGGGACTTCATCCTGGTGGTGGCCGGCGGCACCACCGTCACCAGCAGCGAAGGGTTTCGCGAGCCGGTCCGGCAGTACCTCGAGCGTCTGAAACTCGCTCCCGCCTGAGAGCGCGGGTAAAGTCCGGCGCGGGCACCACCGCATCGGGAATTGCACACTTGGGCATCGCCGCACCAGCGCCGCGCTCGGCCATCCGGGCGCTCAGCGTCCTCACTGCGATCAACCTGCTCAACTACCTCGATCGCTACGTCGTGTCCCCGCTGGTGCCGGACCTCAAGGGGGCGATGGCGTTGTCGGACGCGCAGCTCGGCTGGCTGGTGCCGGCCTTCATGCTGGTGTACATGCTCGCCGCGCCGGTGTTCGGGGCGTGGGGCGATCGCGGCTCACGCACGCGCCCGATCGCGCTCGGGGTTTTCCTGTGGAGCCTGGCGACCGTGCTGTCGGGGCTGGCGCGCAGCTATCCGCAGCTGCTCGCCGGGCGGGCACTGGTCGGCATCGGCGAGGCGGCCTACGTCGCCATCGCGCCGGCGCTGCTGGCGGATCTCTTCCCGGCGAGCGGCCGGGGCCGCGTGTACTCGGTGCTCAATATGGCGATCCCGGTGGGCTCGGCGCTCGGCATCGTGCTCGGTGGCCTGATCGGCCATCACTTCGGGTGGCGCGCGGCGTTTTTCCTGGCCGGTGCACCCGGGATGCTGCTGGCGGCGGCGGTGCTGTGGCTGCCCGATCCGCCGCGTGGAGCGCAGGACCCGTCCCCCGCGGGCCAAGGCGCCCCGCGGCCCGTTGCCGGCCGCACCCGCGGACCGCTTGCCGTGTACCTGAGCTTCCTGCGCCGTGCGCCTTACATGCTGCTGGTCATCGGCTACGCCGCCTACACGTTCGCACTCGGCGGCCTCGGCTTCTGGATGCCGACCTTCCTCGAGCGTGTGCGCGCGGTGCCCGCGGTCGAAGCGACGACCGGCCTCGGCGCGATCCTGGTCGTCACCGGCTTCCTCGGCACCTTCGCCGGGGGCTGGCTGGGGGATTACTTCCTCAGGTTCTCGCGCCAGGCATACCTGTGGTTCTCAGGTCTCACCACACTGCTGGCGGCGCCCTTTGCGCTGCTGGCGCTGAGCGCGCCGGCGCCGGCGGTCTACTATCCGGGGATCGTCGTGGCGGAGCTGCTGCTGTTCATGTCGACCGGCCCCATCAATGCCGCCATCGTCAACATCGTATCGCCGCTCGAGCGCGCCTCGGCCATCGCACTCAGCATGTTCGCCATCCATCTGCTGGGGGATGTACCCTCGCCGGTGCTGATCGGCTACCTGTCGGATGTCGGGTCCCTCGGGCGCGCGGTGCTCATTGTGCCCGTGGCGATCGCGATCGGCGGCATCGTGTGGCTCGCCTGCGCGCGGGTCAGCGCGCGCACGCCCGCGGCGCCGGCATGAGGCCGGCGGCCCGGACGCGAGCAGCCCAGTCCCCCGCGGCGCGTCCGCTCGCGGGACTGCGCAAGCCGGACATCGAGCGCCGCTTGGCGGCGGCGCTGCAGCAGGGCGAGGGTGAGGCGGGCGCGCACTGCATTCACGAGCTGTGGATGCGCGGTGAATTCGCGCTCAACATCGAGGCGGCGCTCGCAGCCTTGTGGTCGCGCGCCGCAGCGTCCATTCCCGACTGGCTGCCGATGCGCTATATCGACTGGCTCCCCAGCGTCTACGAAGTGGCGCTCACCTTCAGCTGCGCGCGCCCCGGTCGCAGCAACCTCTATCTCGTGCTGCTCGACTACCGGGACCGCAGAGGCGGGCCGCACGGCCTGTACGTCGGCATGAGTCACTACACCCCGGCGCAGCGCTTCGATCAGCACAAGGCCGGCATTCGCGCGGCCGGCAGCGTTCTTCAACGCGGGCTCGAGGTGCTCAGCGGGCCGACCCTGCATCTGCAGCGTATCGCCCGCGCCGAGGCGGCGCGCATCGAGGTACAGCTGGCGGACGCTCTGCGCGACGCCGGCCTGCTGGTCGCCGGCGGGCACTGATTTGATTGGCTGAAAGCCGCCTGCGGCGCTTTGCAGCGGACAGCCCCCAGCGCTCGGTTCGGCGGCGGGCGAAAGCCGTGGCTTTCGCCCGCAAGGCAAGCCGTTTCGCCTAACGCGTCACGAAGGCGCGTTCGATCACGTAATCGCCCGGCTCGCCGATGTGCGGCGAGAGGGTGAAGCCGCGTGCGTCCAGCAGCGCGCAGGTGTCGGACAGCATCGCAGGACTCCCGCACACCATGATCCGGTCCGCCCCCGGGTCGAGGGCCGGCAGTCCGAAGTTTCGAGACAGGCGCCCCGACTGGATCAGCGCGGTCAGGCGCCCGCAGTTCACGTTCGGCTCCCGGGTCACCGTCGGAAAGTAGTGCAGTTTGGCGCGCACTGAAGCGCCGAGCAGCTCGTGGGCCCGGAGCGCCTCGATCCGATGCCTGACGACGGCGGTTTCCCGCGCCCAGCGCACGCCGTGGACGAACACCACGTGCTCGAAGCGCTCATAGACCTCGGGGTCCTTGATCAGGCTCATGAACGGTGCCGCGCCGGTGCCGGTGCTGAGCAGATACAGCCGCTTGCCGGGCGTGAGATCCTGCAACAGCAGGGTGCCGGTGGGCTTGCGGCTGACGAGCACTTCATCCCCGGCGCGCACGTGCTGCAGGCGCGAGGTCAGCGGGCCGTCCGGTACCTTGATGCTCAGGAACTCCAGGTGCTCCTCGTGGTTGGCGCTCGCGATGCTGTAGGCGCGCAGCACCGGCCGGCTGTCCACGGCCAGGCCAACCATGACGAACTGCCCGTTCTCGAAGCGCAGCCCGCGGTCGCGCGTCGTCGTGAAGGTGAATTGAGTGTCGGTCCAGTGCCGCACGTTCAGTACGCGTTCGGTTCCGATTGCAGCCAAGGTCCTCGCCCTCGTGGAGACTCCCCGCGATGGTAGCTGGCGCGTCGGCGGGAGTTGGATGTTTCAGGGCATGGACTCATAAGCGCCCGTTATGTATCCGAAGCGCTGGAGTCGGGGTTAGACTCGCCCAGCCAGGGGGGTCGTGCGCTTTTCCCGCTACAGGGGTCGACCGTATGCCGAGGGCCAGAACGACGGCGGGCGCCACCGCCGCAGCGGCATTGAGCCTGCTGGGAGGCATCGCGGTCGCGGCACAGAAGCCCGTCAACCTGCAGCTGACCGCGGGCGCGCGCGTCGCGGTGGTGAACCTGCTGGATGCCGAAATCACCCATTTCCATGCATCCCGGCGCGTGCAGAACAGTTTCCTGAAGACCTACACGGTGGAGTGGTCCGTCAATGCCATGCTGATGGAGGCGCTCAGGGAGCGCCTGACGCAGATGGGACTGGTGCCGGTGGCGGCCGCCGCGACCGAGGCCCTGCGGCGCGCGCGCGAGGCCTGCTTCCTCGACGCCGCTCTCGCGAAGGGACTGCCCAAGGCATGCGGGCCACTGTTCGCGCAACTCGCCGCCGCCGAGCGGGCCGACGCCGTCATCGTGCTGGGGCCCGGCCGCAACGACTCCGCGCACGGCACACGGCGACGGGAGTTGCCCGAATACCTGCGCGGCTGGTGCCTGGTGACCGAGGCGCGCGGCGAGGAGGGTGCGGCGGAGAGGGTGCCGGTGCTGCTCAATCTGAGCGAGCTGCTGCTGATTGGTCTGGCCGCCCCGAGCGCGGAAATCAACGCGCGCCAGTGGGGCGGGGATCAGCTCCAGACCTGGACGGGCTTCAAAGCGCCCCCCGATCTGAAGGACATCCCTGAGCAGCAGCTCGGTCAGCTGCAGCCGCTGTTCGCCGCCATGCTGAAACAGCAGGCGAGCGGCGCGCTCGCGCACCTGCAGGTCACGCGTTAGCGATCGCCCAGGCGCACACGATCACGCCCGCGAGCCCCAGCAGGAAGTACAGGCCGGCGAACAGCCGCTCGCGCTTCTCCAGTTGGCTGGCGCTCAGCGGTGCGATCAGAAAAGGCTCGCCGTTGGCAGGCTCGGAAATGACGCTCTCCCGCGAGATCGCCGACTGCAGCGTCTGGGTCTGCGATTCGCGCGCCGCCGCCAGCCGCGCCGCTTCCCATTCGGCCGCGTCGAGCTTGCCGTCGTGGTCGGCATCAAAGCGCGCCACGAGTGCCGCCTGATCCTGCTTCCACTCGTGCAGCTTGGCGGCGGCGCCGGCATTGACGTCGCCGAGCTCGGAACGCGAGCGCAGCTCCCCCATGACACACAGCCGCGCGCCGACACCGAGCAGACGCTCGGTGTAGCGCCAGCCGCCCGAGTGCAGCAGCGGGCTCGAATCCGGAGGCGGACCCGCGGGCCGAGCCCCCGAGCCGTACCAGACGTTGCGCACCGTGGGGGTGATCTCGGCGCTCACCGGTCCGACGAGGCAGCGCGAGCCGTCGTCATCGACCAGGGCGAACAGCTCGACGCTCGCGGCGCTCTCGACCGTGCGCCAGTGGGCGTTGCCCTTGGAATCGCGCTGCTCCTCGGCGATCTCATAGGCCCACCACACGCACGGCCGCGAAGAGAGCGGGGCGGCCGTTGCGGCCGGCCCGGCCGGCAGTGCTCGTCCGGTGACCTGCACGTATCCCTGCGCGGCGGAGCGGATGCGCGCCGCCGGGGTGTCGGCCACCAGCCGGTCGCGGCGCAGGCGCACGAAGAACCTGAACAGCGCGAACAGCGCCAGCAGCGCCGCCGCGGCGGCGATCAGGGGATAGGGCAGGGCATGCGGCGCTGTCACGGGAGCAGCCGGAGCGCGCTCTTCGGACTCGCGTTCTTCAGCTGGAGAACGCCGCCTTGAGATCGACGTCCGCCTTCTGGTCGGCCTGGAAATGCAGCAACTGCGCCGCAGGGAAGTCGCCGAGGCGTGCGATCAGCACATCCGGGAACGCGTCGATGCGCACGTTGTTGGTGTTGACCGCATCGTTGTAGACCTCGCGGCGGTCGGCGAGCGCGGTCTCGAGGCCGCTGATGCGCTCCTGCAGGTGACGGAACGGCTCACTCGCCTTGAGGTCCGGATACTTCTCGGCGACCGCATACAGTCCGGTGAGGCCGCTGCGCAACTCGCGCTCCGCGTTGCCGAGGGTGCTCATGCTGCCGGAACTGCGTGCCGCATCGACCCCGGCGCGGGCGCGCATGACGCGCTCGAGGGTGCTGGCTTCGTACTGCATGTATTGCTTGCAGACTTCGACCAGCTTCGGCAGCTCATCGTGCCGCTGCACGAGCAGCACGTCGATGTTGGACCAGGCGAGCTTCACGGCGGCCCGCACGCGCACCAGGCCGTTGTACACGCCGATCAGGTAGCCCGTGAGGGCGACGATCAGGAACAGCAGGACCAGGACGGTCAACATGATGACACTCCGTAGACAGATGCCGAGCTCGCGGCGAAGCATACGCGCTCAGCGCGCGCCGCGGCTGCGGTGAGGGGGCATTCGGAGACCTGGGTCACGCGCGCCGCCCCGGGGCGGGGTGCGCAGGGCGCCTCAACCGGCGCTCACCCGCAGCGCGAGGTCAATGCCGGCGATCTCGTAGCCCTTTCTGAAGTCACGGATGTGGCGTGCCATCCAGTCCTGCGCCCCGTCCTCGTCGTGAGCCTCGAGTGCCTCGAGCAGGCGCCGGTGAGCCGTAGCGATGCGCGCGCGCGCCTGCGGCACCTTGTCGATCATGACGCGCAGCGAGGGCTCGAGCAGCTGCAACAGCGGCTCCTGCGCCAGTCCCAGCACCGGATTGTGAGTCGCCTGCCCGAGGCAGCGGAACACCTGCGCGCTGCGCTGCACTGCCTGCTCGGTATCGCTACGGTCGGCGATGAACGCCGCGGCGGCGGCCACGATGCACTCCAGGTCCTGCGCGCTGCGCTCGCGCGCCGCGGCGCGCGCGATCGGCGGCTCGAGGATGGTGAGCGCCTCCCACACATCGCGCACCGTCACGTCGTGCAGCAGCAGGGCGTGGCTCACGCCCTCGGCGACGGTCTCATGGTGCGGCCGGCTGACCGACATGAGCTTGGAGCCCGGGCGGCGCTGCACCAGGCCGCGGCTCTCGAGCTCACGCAGCGCTTCGCGCACCGTGGAGCGGTTGACGCCGAACTGCCGTGCCAGCTCGGTCTCGGAGGGCAGGCGCTCGCCTTCGCGCAGCGCGCGGCTCAGGACCCGCGCCCCGATCGCCGCCGCCACCTTGCGATAGGCGGGCTCGATGAGCAGCGGCGCGAACTCGACGCTCAAGCGGCCGCCTCGAACAGCTCGCGCCCGATCAGCATGCGGCGGATTTCCTGGGTGCCGGCGCCGATCTCGTAGAGCTTGGCATCGCGCAGCAGCCGTCCCGCCGCGTAGTCGTTGGTATAGCCGTTGCCGCCGAGAGTCTGGATGGCCTCGAGCGCGGCGTGCGTGGCGCGCTCGGCCGCGAACAGGATGCAGCTCGCCGCATCGCGTCGCCGCGCGGTGCGCGCGTCGCACGCCCGCGCCACCGCATACACGTAAGCACGCGAGGCGTTGAGCGAGGCGTACATGTCGGCGACCTTGCCCTGCATCAGCTCGAAGGTGCCGATCGGCTGGCCGAACTGCCGGCGCTCGCGGATGTAGGGCAGCACCACATCGAGCGCCGCCGCCATGAGCCCCAGCGAGCCCCCGGCGAGCACCACGCGCTCGTAGTCCAGGCCGCTCATCAGCACGCGCACGCCGCCGTTCTCGGGGCCGAGCAGGTTCTCCGCCGGCACGCGGCAGTCATCGAACAGCAGCTCGCAGGTGCCCGAGCCGCGCATGCCGAGCTTGTCGAGCTTGGCCGCGGTGCTGAAACCGCGGGTGCCGCGCTCGACGATGAAGGCGCTGATACCGCGCGCTCCGGCGCCGGGGTCGGTCTTGGCATAGACCACGAACACATCCGCGTCCGGGCCGTTGGTGATCCACATCTTGCGGCCATTCAGCACGTAGCCCTCGCCGCGCCGCTCGGCCCGCAGCTGCATCGAGACGACGTCCGACCCCGCTTCCGGCTCCGACATCGCGAGCGCCCCGACGTGCTCGCCGCTCAGCAGCCGGGGCAGGTAACGGGTGCACTGCGCCTCGCTGGCATTGAGCCGCAGCTGATTCACGCACAGGTTGGAATGCGCGCCGTAGGAGAGACCGACGGCGCCCGAAGCGCGCGAGATCTCCTCCATGACGATGACATGCGCGAGATAGCCGAGCTGCGCGCCGCCGAAGCGCTCCGGCACGGTGATGCCAAGCAGCCCCTGCTCGCCGAGTGCCGGCCACAGGTCGCGCGGGAATTCGTTGCGGCGGTCGATGTCGGCGGCCCGCGGGGCGATGCGCTCGGTGGCAAAGCGCCGCACCTGCTGGCGGATCTCCTCGAGCTCGGCGCCCAGGCCGAAGTCGCTGTCGGTGCAGTCGAGCGTGCTCATGGGCTTGCCTTCTCCTTGGATCGAATCGTATGATTGTCGGACAAACCGGCAACCGTGGCAAGTACCCCATGCCCCGCATCTGCACTCGGGTCGATGTGCACTCCCAGGAGTTCCAGGACAACGAGCGCGCCACGCGCGCACTGGTCGAGGATCTGCGGCGCGCGGCGGGCCGGGCGGCGCGCGGCGGCTCGCAGGCCGCCATCGACAAGCACCAGGCGGCCGGCAAGCTCACCGCGCGCGAGCGTATCCGCGTGCTGCTCGACACCGGCAGCGCGTTCCTCGAGTTCTCGCAACTCGCCGCGCACGGCATGTACGGCGGGGAGATCGCCTGCGCGGGAGTGGTGACAGGGATCGGGCGCGTCCAGGGCCGCGAATGCGTCATCGTCGCCAACGACCCGACCGTCAAGGGCGGCACCTACTATCCGATCACCGTCAAGAAGCACCTGCGCGCCCAGGAGATCGCGCGCGACAACCGCCTGCCGTGCGTGTACCTGGTGGAGAGCGGCGGGGCGTTTCTGCCGGCGCAGGATGAGGTGTTTCCCGACCGCGACAACTTCGGCCGCATCTTCTACAACCAGGCGACGCTCTCGGCCCTCGGCGTGGCGCAGATCTCGGTGGTGCACGGCTCGTGCACCGCAGGCGGCGCGTACGTGCCGGCGATGTCGGATGAGAACGTGATCGTGCGCAACCAGGGACGGGTGTTTCTCGGCGGCCCGCCGCTGGTGAAGGCCGCGACCGGCGAGGACATCGACGCGGAGTCCCTCGGGGGCGCGGACGTGCACTGCCGCGAATCGGGCGTGTGCGACCACTACGCGGAGAACGACACCCACGCACTCGCCATTGCGCGGCGCATCATCGCGCGCCTGAAAGGCGCCAGCGCCGGCGCGCCACCCCGCACCGCCGCCGAGCCGCGCTACGATCCGGCGGAGCTCTACGGCGTGTTACCGGCGAACCTGCGCAAGCCCTACGACGTGCGCGAGGTGATCGCGCGCCTGGTGGATGCATCCGAGCTCGATGAGTTCAAGCAGCTCTACGGCACTACCCTGGTGTGCGGGTTTGCGCACCTGTGCGGCTATCCGGTGGGAATTCTCGCCAACAACGGCGTGCTGTTCTCCGAAAGCGCGCTCAAGGGGACCCATTTCATCGAGCTGTGCGCGCGCGAGGAGATCCCGCTCCTGTTCCTGCAGAACATCACCGGCTTCATGGTCGGGCGGCGCGCGGAAGCGGGCGGTATCGCCAAGGACGGCGCGAAGCTCGTGACGGCGGTGGCCTGCGCGGGGGTCCCGAAGCTCACCGTGATCATCGGCGGCAGCTACGGCGCGGGCAACTACGCCATGTGCGGCCGCGCCTACTCGCCCCGGCTGCTGTTTCAATGGCCCAACGCGCGCATCTCGGTCATGGGCGGTGAGCAGGCCGCGAGCGTGCTCGCGACCGTCAAGCGCGATCAGCTGCGCGGCGCGGGCAAGGACTGGCCGGCGGCGGAGGAGGAGGCGTTCAAACAGCCGATTCGCGAGCAATACGAGCGCCAGGGACATCCCTATTATTCGTCGGCGCGGCTGTGGGACGATGGCGTGATCGATCCCCTCGAGACGCGGCGCGTGCTGGGGTTGTCGCTCGCGGCGGTGCGCAACGCGCCGCAGGAGCCGACGCACTTCGGCGTGTTCCGGATGTAGGCGAGAGCGGAGGGCGGCGTGATCAAGAGTCTGCTGGTCGCCAATCGCGGCGAGATCGCCTGCCGCATCTTCCGCACGGCGCGCCGCCTGGGGGTGCGCACCATCGGGGTGTTCTCGGACGCCGACGCCGGCGCGCGTCACGTGCGCGAAGCGGATGAGGCGGTGCGGATCGGGCCCGCCGCGGCGCGCGACAGCTACCTCGACAGCGCGCGCCTCATCGAAGCCGCGCGCGCCAGCGCGGCGGAGGCCATCCATCCGGGCTACGGCTTCCTGGCCGAGAACACACAGTTTGCCCAGGCGTGCGTGGATGCCGGCCACATTTTCGTCGGCCCTCCCCCCGCGGCCATCGCCGCCATGGCTTCCAAGATCGTCGCCAAGACGCGCATGCACGCGGCCGGCGTGCCGGTGCTGCCGGGGTACGCCGGCTCCGAGCAGGGCCTGGAGCACCTCGCGCGCGAGGGACAGCGCGCCGGACTGCCGCTCATCGTCAAACCCGCGGCCGGGGGCGGCGGCAAGGGCATGCAGATCGTGCGCGAGCTCGCGGAACTCGCCCCGGCGCTCGCCGCCGCGCGGCGGCTCGCCGAGAGCGCCTTCGGGGATGGCACACTGCTGCTGGAGCGCTATCTGCCGGCACCGCGGCACATCGAGGTGCAGGTGTTTGCCGATGGGCACGGCAACTTCGTGCACCTGGGCGAGCGTGACTGCTCGATCCAGCGACGCCATCAGAAGCTCATCGAGGAGGCGCCCGCTCCGGCACTGCCCGAGGAGCTGCGCGCACGAGTGCGCACCGCGGCGCTGGTGGTGGCGCGCGAGATCGGCTACCTGGGTGCCGGGACGGTCGAATTCCTCTACGACGGCGCTGAGTTCTACTTCATGGAAATGAACACGCGCCTGCAGGTGGAGCATACGGTCACGGAGGCGGTGACCGGACTCGACCTGGTCGAGTGGCAGTTGCGCGTCGCCGCGGGTGAGCCCCTGCCGCTGTCGCAGAGCGAGGTGTGCTTTGACGGGCACGCGATCGAGGCGCGCATCTGCGCCGAGGATCCGGAGCGCGGCTTTCTGCCGAGCGCCGGACGGCTGCGGCTGCTCGAATGGCCGCACCTGCAGTCGGTGCGTGTGGATGCCGGCTTTGCCAGCGGCGATACGGTTCCGGATTGCTACGATTCACTGCTCGGCAAGATCATCGCCTGGGCGCCCACTCGCGAGCAGGCGGCCGCGCGGCTGGCAGCGGCGCTGACGCAGACCCTGATCGCCGGCGTGCACACCAACGAGCGCTGGCTGCGCCGCATCCTGCGCTCGGCGCGCTTTCTGGAAGCGCGGCACAACGTCGCCCTGCTCGATGAGAGTGCGGCGGAGTTCGCCGGCCCGCTCACCGCCGCCCCCGAGGCGCTCATCCTGGCGGCCCTTGCCGTGCACGGGGACGCGGCCGGCGCGGCGGCGCGTGACACCGGGGCGGCAAACCCCTGGGACCTGGCCGATGGCTTTACGCCCAACCTGCCGGGGCTGGTCGCCTACAGCTTCTCATGGCGCGGGCGCGCGTACGCCGTGGAGCTGCAGTTCCTCCACGGCGAGCCCGCCGCCGTGACGGTCGATGGGAGCGCGCGCCTGCCGCTCGCGGATGTTACGTGTAGCGGCGCAGTCGTCGCGGCACGCATCGAGGCGCGGCGCCGGCAGGCGCGTTACCAGCTGGACGGGGCGCGTGTGTATGTGTGGACTGCCGATGAGCAGTACGAGCTGCAGCGGGAGGACCCGCGGACCCGCGAGTTCGCGGTGAGCGCTGCCAGCGGCACCCTGACGACGCCCCTGCCGGGGGTGGTGGTGTCGGTGCCGGTCAGCGTGGGACAGAAAGTCGCCGCCGGGGAGGTGCTGATGGTGATCGAAGCGATGAAAATGGAGCACACCATCACCGCCCCGTACGCAGGCACCGTAGGTGTGATTCACTTCGCCCGCGGCGAGCGCGTGCCCGAGGCGAGCGAGCTGCTGGAGTTGGCGCGCGAGCCGGCGAACGTCCCGATGAGCTAGGGGTGTTTGGGCGTGCCCTTGGCGCGCGCTTCGGTCTGCACCTGGGCAATCAGCCGGTCGGTGTTGGCGAGCATTTCGGCGAAATTCTTGCCCATGGCCTGATACTCGCCGTTGACCGTCATGGTCGGAACCGCGGAGACTGGATACTTGTCCGCCAGCTGATCGGCCTGCACCGTCTGGTTGTTGACGCCGAAGGAGCTGTAGGCGGCCGCGAACTGCTCGGCATGGCCGCCGTTCTTGCCCACCCAGTCCGTGAGGCTCGACGCGTCGAACAGCTGCAGGTGCTCATCGTGGATCGCGCGAAACAGCGCCTCGTCGAGCTTGTCCAGATCCCCGCTCACCTGCAGCGCGTAGTAGGCGCGCGCGAGATTGACCCACGCCGGGCGGTTGAAGCCGACCGGCACGCGCCGGAACACCACGTTCTTGGGTAACTGCGCCGCCCAGGTGCTGACCAGGGGGTAGAACTCCTTGCAATGCGGGCACATGTAGGAGAAGAACTCGATGACCTCGATCTTCCCCGGGGTCGTGGCCGGCTGCGGCGGCTCGATCTTGCGGTAGTCGGTGCCTTCCACGCCCTGCGCGTGTACGACCGGGATCCCCGTCCCGACGCTCGCGAGGACACACAGTGCCATGAGGACGCAGTTGCGGATCGGCATTCGGTTTCCTTTCGTTCCCGTGCGCAAGCAGGCGCGTAGTTTAGGCACAGAGCGCTCGCGATTTCAGTGCGGCGCGCGAAGGCTCGAGCGTCGTACGTTATCCCGGGCTGCGGCCGGCGCGGCAGATGCCTCGGGCCGCCGGCGCGCCGCAGCGGTGGAAACATGCACCGAAGCGCGATCGAAGAATCGCCACGGCCGCCGCGCCCATTCGCCGGCGTAGTCGACCCCGATGCGAGGACTGCGCGCGATGCGCAGCGGCGGCGCACGAGCAGGCCCGCGTTCTAGCCACAATACCCCGCCGGCGAGATCGACGCCGTTCAGACCCCGATCGACGTGCAGCGCGCGGCACAGGAGCCCGGGACCGCAGGTGCGCCCGGTGACGCCCGCGAGCGGCTCGAGCGCGCGCAGCAGCACCGCGTGCGGCACACCGGGAGCGCCGGTGACCACGTTCAGACAATTCCAGAAGCCGTAGACGAAATACACATACGCGTGACCCGGCGGCCCATACATGACTTCGGTGCGCGCGGTGCGGCCGCGGGAGGAGTGCGCGGCGAGATCGCGCGGCCCGAGATAGGCCTCGGTCTCGACGATGCGCCCCGAGCGCACCGCACTGCCATCGTCGTGCACCAGGTGCATGCCGATGAGCTCGCGGGCGATGGCCAGCGTGCTGCGCGCGAAAAACGCGCGCGGGAGTTTTTCTGCGCGGCTCACCGCGCGCGATGGTAACGGAATCCTCTACAATAGGCCGCGGCGCGAATCCCCCGATGGGCGGTGTTTTGTAAGTAAAATATCAGGTTAATCAGTGTGTTACATATTCTTTACAGAAATCACATGAAGCAGGCGTGGAAATCGGCAGCGGTACTGTGTGCGCTCGCAGGGCTTGGCCTGGCGGCCCGCGGCTGGGCGAGTGTCTTCCCCCTGCCAGCGGACGGCTCCTCGGTGGTGGGGAGCGATGAGAGCATGCAGACGGTGTACGAGGACACGTTGCCCGACATCGCGCACCGCTACAGTCTCGGCTACTACGAAATCATTCGCGCCAACCCCGGTGTCGATGTGTGGTTGCCGGGGGCGGGCACCAGGCTGGTGCTGCCCGGAAGGCGCATCCTGCCCGCCGGTCCGCGCGCAGGCCTGGTCGTGAACCTGCCCGAGCACCGGCTGTACTACTACCCCAAGCCCCGCAAGGGCGAGCAGCCGGTCGTCATCACCTACCCGGTGAGCATCGGTAAGATGGACTGGCGCACGCCGCTGGGTGAGACGCGCGTCATCGCCAAGATCAAACACCCGGCCTGGTATCCGCCGGAGTCGATCCGCAAGGAGCACGCGGAGAATGGCGATCCGCTGCCGAAGGTCGTGCCCTCCGGACCCGACAATCCACTCGGTGATTTCGCCCTGCGCCTCGCCGCGGGCAACGGCGAGTACATGCTTCATGGCACCAACAACCCAACCGCGGTGGGCATGGCGGTCACGCACGGGTGCATTCGCATGTATCCGGAAGACGTCGGGGCGCTGTTTGCGCTGGTGCCGGTGGGCACCCCGGTGCGACTGGTCAACGAGCCGGTGAAGGTCGCCTGGGTCGAGGGTCAGCTGCTGCTCGAGGCGCATCCGCCGGTGGACGCCGAAGGCCAGAGCATCGAGCCGGACGTGCAGCTGTTATCGCAGAAGCTGGATCAGGCGCTCGGCAGCAACACCGCGGCCATTCACTGGGATCTGGCGCGTGCCACGCTCACGGCCGCCAGCGGCATTCCGACGCTGGTGGGTCTGGCGGCGGACCCCGAAGCGCCGGCATCCGCCCCTCCCGCGGCGAGTGTAACGCCGCCAAGCCACTGAAGCGGGGGCCGCCCTTCGGGGCTCGCTCAGGGCTGCGCGCCGCCTGTGGCGCTCGATGAGGGCTGCGCGCCGCCCGGGCGCGACGCGCGCGCGTGCCCGATGAGACGCAGCAGCTGCGCGGCGCGCGTGACTAACCCCACGGCCGAACGGATGAACACCAGCAGCGACAACACTTCGCGCGTGCGCCTCATCAGCATGACGGCGCCCAGCACCGCGATCCAGGCGAGTGGGTGGCGCGCGACGTGCTCGCCCGCGGCGCCCGCGGCTCGCGGCTGCTGCGGACGCAGCGCCGCCAGTCGCTCCCTGAATTCCACGCGCTGCTGCGCGCAGCGCGCCAACAGTGCGCGCCGCCGCTCCTGCAGGTCCGCCATGCGCGTCACGACCCGCCCCCGCCGGGGCGCTGGTCTTCGCGCAGTTGCCGCAGCGAGCCCTCCAGAATCGGTGGCTGGTTACGCAGGGTGCGCGCACCGAGCACGCCGAACAGCAGCGCCAGGGCGAGGAACACCAGCGTCCCGCCGAGCAGAGCGAGTGTGCGATGCGTGTCCCACAGCGCCACGACCAGCGTGGTGAGAGCGAAGGCGAGCGCGAGCAACGCGCACGCGACCGCACCCACCAGGCACACGAGCACCCGCAGCAGCGCCAACAGGTGAATCTCCAGCTCCACCGCGGCGAGGTCGAGGCGGGTCCTCAGCCCATCCAGGGCCGCGCCGAGCAGCCCGCTGAACGCCGAGCGCAGCGGCTGATCGGCGCCGGCATCCGGCGCTGGGGATCCGGGCGCGTCCATCAACGGCGGCCCATGAGAAGTCCGAGGAGCAGCGCAACCCCGCCCGCGACCGCCACCGCCTGCCAGGGGTTGCTGCGCACGTAGCTGTCGAGATCGCGCGCCCGGGCGGTCAGCTGTTCCTCGAGTGCACTCAGCCGGGTACGCAGATCCCGCACCGCGGCCTCGGCGCGCTGCTGCATTTCCCCGCCGTCCGCGCTGCCGCTCGCCCGCAACAGCGCTTCGGCCTCGCTCACCAGCGAGCGCAGCTCCTCGGCCAGCTTCCCGGCATCGAACGACTCGGTCATGGCGGTGTTCCTCGCACCTGAAGCCTCCGCCCTGGATTTACGCATATCCGAACCGAAACCGCGAGACTCGCGCTGCCGGCTGCGCTACTCTCGCGCAAGAGTGCCTCCATGAACGCGCCGGTGCCCAATCCGCTGCTCGAGTTGCGCAAGCTCGGCGAGAGTGTCTGGCTCGATGACATCAGCCGCCGCATGCTGCAGGACGGCAGTCTCGCGCGCCTGATCCGCGACGACGGCGTGGCCGGCCTCACCTCCAACCCGGCGATATTCGCCCACTCCATGATGAGCGACCCGCAGTACGCGCAGCCGATCGCGCAGCTGCTGCCGGAGATGTCATCGGGCATCGCGCTGTACGAGGAGCTCGCCCTCGAGGATCTGCGCGCGGCCGCCGCACTCCTGCGCCCGCTCTACGATGCAACTGCCGGGGGCGATGGCTACGTGAGCATGGAGGTGTCGCCGCACCTCGCCTACGACGGCCCCGGGAGTCTCGCGGAGGCACAACGCCTGTGGGAGCGTCTGCGACTTTCCAACGCGTTCATCAAGATCCCCGGCACCGAAGCCGGGTTGCCGGTGATCCGCGCTCTCATTGCTGCGGGCATCAACGTGAACGTGACGCTGCTGTTCTCGCCCGAGCGTTATCGCGCCGTGGCGCGCGCCTACATGGAGGGCCTGAGCGCACGCGCCGCGGCCGGCCAGCCGCTCACCCGCGTCGCCTCCGTGGCGAGCTTCTTCCTCAGCCGCATCGACACCGCCGTGGACGCTCTGCTCGATGGCCTCGCGGCGCGCGGCCAGCCCGCAGCGCGCACCCTGCGCGGCAAGGCGGCGATTGCCAGTGCCTGTCGCGCCTACGAGATTCACCAGGAGCTGCTCGCCGGCGCACAATGGCAGGGCCTGGCGGCGCACGGTGCGCGGCCGCAGCGGCTGCTGTGGGCATCGACCTCGACCAAGGATCCGGGCTACAGCCCGATCAAGTATGTCGAGGAGCTGGTGGTGCCCAATACGGTCAACACCATGCCGCTCGAGACACTCGATGCCTATCGGCGCCTGGGTAGACCCGAGCTGCGTCTCGAGCGCCACATTGCCGAAGGCTGCGATGCGCGCGAAGGCCTGGAGCGGCTCGATGTCGATCTGGAGGCCGTCGCGGCACAACTCGAGCGCGAGGGCGTGACCAAGTTCATCGAGCCTTTCGACCGGCTGCAACAGTGGCTCGAGGAACGACGCCGCGGCCGGCGGGCATCCTGAGGTCTGCGGGGGAGCGAAGTGGATACCAATGCGGTACGCGACCGACTGCTCAAGCGCCGCGACGAGCTGCGCCAGCGCGCCAGCGATGCGAGCGCTGATCTGCGGCACGAGGCGGACCCGCTGTCCGCCGACTTCGCCGAGCAGGTGACGCAGCGCGAGAACGACGACGTGCTCGGGGCCATCTCCCACTCGGCCCAGGAAGAGCTGCAGCAGGTCGAAGGGGCGCTGCGGCGTCTCGCCTCCGGCCGCTACTCCACCTGCTCGGTGTGCGGCGAGGACATCGAGCCGGAACGGCTGGAGGCCGTGCCCTATACCGATCGGTGTCGCTCCTGCGCGGAAGGCGGCCGTGCGGCGGGCGGCCGCGGTGCCCGCAGCTGACAGCGGCGCGCGCGCAACGCGCGATGAGCCCATGAACGCCCCGAGCGCCTCAGGGGTCATCACCATCACCACCGACTTCGGCCACCAGGGACCGTTCGTCGGTGTCATGAAGGGCTGCATGCTCACGCGCTTCCCGGCGGCGCGCATCATCGATCTCACGCATGAGATCGTGGTGCATTGGCCGGCGGAGGCGGGCTTCTGGCTGGCGCATGCCTTCGGCTACTTCCCGCCGGCGACCGTGCACGTCGCCGTAGTCGATCCGGGCGTCGGCACCGCACGCAACATTCTCGCCGTGTATGCCGGCGGACACTATTTCCTGGCGCCCGACAACGGCCTGCTGGCCCCGATCGTCAGCCGCACGCGCGATGCACTGATCGTGCGCCTGGGGACCGCGGAGCTGGCGCGCCTCGGAGTGCACCGTCCGAGCGCCACCTTCCACGGCCGGGACATTTTCGCGCCGGTCGCTGCCGAGCTCGCGGCCGGGCGCTGCCAGCTGCGCTCGCTCGGCGAAACGGTGAGCACCCTGGTCCCGGCGTGGGTGGAAGACCCTGCGGTCGAGCCTCGCAGCGTCACCGGCGTGGTCATCAGCATCGATCACTTCGGCAACCTCATCACCAACATCGACGCCGCACTCATCGAGCGCTTCCGGCTGCCGCTGGTGCACGCGGGGAACCACTCCTTTCCCCTGCTGCGCACCTACGGCGACACGCGTCCCGGGGAGTATCTCGCGCTCGTGAACTCCTTCGGGGTGATCGAGATCGCCCGCGCCGAGAACAGCGCCGCGGAGGGGCTGGGGCTCAGCCGCGGTGCCCCGGTGGTAGTCCGGGACCGCACCGATCAGCCCTGAAGCGAGCGCCGGCGGGGGCGGGTTCAGGGCCCCGGCGGCTGGCCCGGACGGCATGGGGGCCAAAAGTTGATCGGCGGCGCGAATCGGCTATAGTTCGCAGCCTTGCTCCGTGCCGTAAAGGCACGTTAGCTGTTGAATTAATTCGGGATTTGCGCCGCCAGATGTCGGAACGAGACAACGAGACTTTCGATCTCGACGATGAATTCCTGAGCAGTCCGACCGAGGACGGCACCGATTACGACCGGCTGCTCGACCGGGTGGACAAGCGTGTCCGTAATCAGGGCAAGCGCGGCAAGGCCGCGTGGAGCCGCCTCGAGGAAGTGCTGGCGGACAAGAAGCTCGAGAAAGATCTCAAGGACTTCGACGACGAGCTGTAGAGGCGAGCCGGCATGCGGCGGCGTGGCTGAAGGAACAAGCAGTGACCCGCACGCCCTCGGCCTGGATCGTCCTGAAGTTCGGCGGAACGAGCGTCTCGACGCTAGCCAACTGGACTAACATCGCGCGGGTCGCCGCCGCGCGCAGCGCCGGCGGCGCGCGCCTGCTCATCGTGCATTCGGCCGTGACCGGCATCACCGACCGGCTCGAGCGGCTGCTGGATGGCGCCACGGGCGAGGCGCAGGAGGAGCAGCTGCGCGCCATCGAGGAGCGCCACCGCACTCTGGCGAGCGAGCTGGGCGTCACCCTCGGGGAGGAGATCGAGGAAAAGCTCGCCGAGCTGCGCGAGATCGCCGCCGGGATCGCGCGGGCGCGCGACGTGAGCGACCGCACGCGGGCGCACGTCTTGGCCGCCGGTGAGCTGATGGCCACGCACCTTGGCGTGTCCTTCCTGCGCTCGCGCGGACTCGAAGTTGCATGGGCCGATGCGCGCACCATGCTGCGTGCCGAAGAGCGCGCCAGCGCCTCGGCCAAGGCGAGCGTGCTCTCGGCGGTGTGCGGTTTCGCGCCCGATGCGGCCCTCGAGCAGCGCCTGCAGGGGCTCGCACCGGTGGTCGTCACCCAGGGATTCATCGCCAGCGATGACGAGGGCAACACCGTGCTCCTGGGGCGCGGCGGCTCGGATACCTCGGCGGCCTATCTCGCGGCCAAGTTGCGCGCCCAACGGCTGGAGATCTGGACCGACGTACCGGGCATGTTCAGCGCCAACCCACGCGCTACGCCCACCGCGCGACTGCTGCGCGCGCTGCACTACGACGAGGCCCAGGAAATCGCCACCAGCGGCGCCAAGGTCCTGCACCCGCGCTGCATCCTGCCGGCGCGCCAGTACCACATTCCGCTGCACATCTATGCGACCCAGGCGCCGGATCTGGAAGGCACGGTGCTCAGTGCCGAGAGCGACGGCGGCGCGCAGGTGAAGGCGGTGTGCAGCCGCAAGGGCATCACGCTCATTTCGCTGGAAAGCCCCGGCATGTGGCACCAGGTCGGCTTCCTCGCCGATGCCTTTCAGGTGTTCAAGCAGCACGGCATGTCGGTCGACCTGGTGTCGACCTCCGAGACCAGCGTCACGGTATCGCTCGACCCGGCGGCCAACTCACTCGACAACACACGCCTTGCCGAGCTGGTCGCCGACCTGGCGCGTCTGTGCCGCGTGCAGGTGATCGGACCGTGCGCCTCGGTGAGTCTCGTGGGCCGCAACATCCGCGCGATCCTGCACCAGCTCGGAGGCGCCTTCGAGTTCTTCGAGGAACAGAAGATCCACCTGGTGAGCCAGGCGGCCAACGACCTGAATTTCACCTTCGTGGTCGATGAGGACCAGGGCGACCGCCTGGTGCAGCAACTGCACGAGCTGCTCATCCGCCCGGTGCCGGGAGACAAGGTGCTCGGTCCCACCTGGCAGCAGCTGTTCTCGCAGCCGCAGGACTCGGGCAGCGCCAGCGTGCCGTGGTGGCGTGCCAAGCGCACCCAGCTGCTCGAGGCCTTCGGGGAGCATGACGCGGCCTTCGTGTACGATCTGGAGGCGGTGCGCGAGGCCGCACGGGCGCTGCGCACACTTACGGCACTGGCGCGGGTGCATTACTCCATGAAGGCCAATCCGCACCCGCAGCTGTTGCGCACGCTGCGCGCCGAGGGCATCGAGTTCGAATGCGTGTCGCGCGGTGAAGTCGAACGGGTGCGGCAGCTGTTCTCCGATCTCGACCCGCAGCGCATTCTGTACACGCCGAACTTCCCGCCACGCGCGGAAGTCGCCTGGGCGCTCAGCGCGGGGGTGCGCGTCACGCTCGACAACAGCTACGCGCTCACCGAGTGGCCGCAGCTGTTCCGCGCTCACGAGATCTTCGTGCGCGTCGACACCGGCGTCGGCCGCGGCCATCACACGCACGTGCGCACCGCCGGGACGCGCTCCAAGTTCGGTGTGCCGCTCGCGGAACTGCCGGAAGTTGCGCGCCGCGCGCAGGATGCCGGGGCGCGCATCGTGGGCCTGCAGGCGCACGTGGGGAGCGGGGTGTTCGACGTGACCAGCTGGGAGCATACGGCGCGCCTGCTGGCGGGGGCCGCGCAGGGCTTCGCGCAGCTGCGTGTCATCGACGTCGGCGGCGGCCTGGGAGTGCCCGAGAGTGCCGACCAGCCAGGCGTCGATCTCGCCAAGCTCGATACGCTGCTGCTGGCGGTGCGCGCCGAGCACCCGCAGCTGGAGGTGTGGCTCGAGCCCGGACGCTACCTGGTGGCGGCGGCCGGGGTGCTGCTCGCGCGCGTGACGCAACTGAAGGCCAAGGGCGCAGTGCGCTTCGTCGGCGTGGCGACCGGCATGAACTCCCTCATCCGTCCGGCGCTCTACGGGGCGTACCACGAAATCGCCAACCTCACGCGCGCGGCTGAGCCTGCCACCGAGCTGGTCAATATCGTCGGCCCCATCTGCGAGAGCGCGGACGTCCTCGGACACGATCGCCTGCTGCCGGTGACCCAGGAAGGGGACGTGCTGCTCATCGCCAACGCCGGGGCCTACGGGCACGCGATGAGCTCGCATTACAACCTGCGTGCTCCGGCCGCGGAGCTGTTCATCTGAAGCGCGCGCTGCTGCTGGCCATCGGGATCGCCGCGCTGATCGGCATCCTCTACGTTGTGTATCTGGATCGCCTGGTGACGCGGCAATTCGAAGGCCGGCGCTGGACGCTGCCGGCGCAGGTGTTCGCGGCGCCACTCGAGCTGTACACGGGACTGGCGCTGTCAGCGGCGCAGCTCGAGCAGGAGCTGCAACGCCTGCATTACCGCCGCGCCGAGCGTCCCGAGCGTCTCGGAACCTACCGCGTCCAGGGTGCGCGCTTCGACGTCGCGCTGCGGCCGGCGCGCTTCGCGGACGAGACGCGCAACGCGCAGCTGCTGAGCATCCTCGCCGGCTCCCAGGGGCTCGAGAGCCTGCGCGACAGCGCCGGCCATGACGTGCCGGTGCTGCGGCTCGAGCCGCTGCTCATCGGCAGCATCTTTCCGATCCACGGCGAGGATCGCATCATCGTCACACCGCAGGAGGTGCCCTCACTCCTGCCCGCCGCGCTCAAGGCGGTCGAGGACCGCAAGTTCGACAGCCATCACGGCGTCGACCCGGTCGCGATGCTGCGCGCACTGTGGGTCGACCTGCGCGCCCGCCAGATCGAGCAGGGCGGCAGCACACTCACCCAGCAGCTGGTGCGCAGCTACTTCCTCAGTTCGCGCCAGACTCTGTCGCGCAAGGTGCGTGAGGCGATCATGGCGATGGCGCTGGATGCGCACTTCACCAAGGCCGATCTCATGAACGCGTACATCAACGAGATCTTCCTCGGTCAGGACGGCGACCGCGCGATTCACGGCTTCGGCCTCGCCAGCCAGTTCTATTTCGGCAAGCCGCTCGCGGAGCTCGACCTGTCGGAAGTGGCGCTGCTGGTCGCGGTGGTCCGCGGACCCTCGTACTACGATCCTCGGCGCCACCCCGAGCGCGCGCACCTGCGCCGCGACCTGGTCCTCAAGATCATGGCCGATCAGGGTATCGTGACCGCGCGGGAGGCGAGTGCGGCCGCGCACGAGGCGCTCGGTGTCACCGGCCGGCCGGCGGGCGCCTATTACCCCGCGTACCTCGACTTCGTGCGCCGCACCCTGCGGCGCGACTATCACGACCAGGATCTCACCGAGGCGGGCCTGCGCATCTACACCAGCCTCGAGCCGCGCGCCCAGGAGCAGGCCGAGCAGGCGCTCGACCGCGAGCTCACGCGTCTGGATCGGCAGCGCAGGCAGGCGCAGCAGCCGCTCGAAGGCGCGGTCGTCGTCACCTCACCGCAAAGCGGCGACGTGATCGCCATCGTCGGCGGGCGTAACGTCGGTTACGACGGCTTTGACCGCGCCCTGGATGCGCACCGCTCGATGGGCTCGCTGGTGAAGCCGTTCATCTATCTCACCGCGCTGGAGAGCGGCCACTACAACGCCGCCACCGTGGTGCAGGACGAGCCCGTCGACGTCAAGCTGGCAAACGACAAGCACTGGCGCCCGGAGAACTTCACCCACCAGACCTATGGCCCGGTGCCAGTGGTACGCGCGCTCGCCGAGTCGCTGAATCTCGCCACCGTCGGTGTGGGGCTGGCTGTGGGTGTGCCGACGATCGCGCAGACGCTGCAGCGCTTCGGATTGTCACAGTCGCCCGCGCAGGTGCCGGCCATGCTGCTGGGCGCGCTCGACGTCACGCCGCTCGAGGCGACACAACTGTTCAACGGGCTGGCCAACGGCGGCTTTCACAACCCGCTGCGCGCGGTGCGCGCGGTCATCAGCACCGACGGCAAGCCGCTCAAGGCCTTTCCCCTGGAAGTGACCCAGGTGGCCTCCCCCGAAGTCGTGTATCAGCTCGATCGCATGCTGGTGCAGGTCATGGAGCGCGGCACCGGTCGTCCCGCACGCGCGCTGCTGCCCGCAAACCTGGTGGTGGCAGGAAAGTCGGGCACCTCATCGGAGTTCCGCGACAGCTGGTTTGCCGGCTTCTCCGGCAGTCACCTGGCGGTGGTGTGGGTGGGGTACGACGACAACGAGCCGACGGGGTTCACCGGCTCCGCCGGAGCGTTGCCGGTGTGGGCGCACGTCATCGCCGGACTTGGCACCGACTCCTGGGACGCGCCGATGCCGGACAACCTTGCCGACGTGCAGATCGAGTATCCGACCGGACTGCGGGTCGTGCCGGGTTGCGCGGACGACATCGTGGCGGTCGCCGTGCCGGCGGACGCCGCGCTGCCTTCCAAGCCGGGCTGCGGCTTCCCCGACAACGCGAATCCTCTCACCACCATATTGGACCGCGCGCAGCGGTGGCTGCGCGGCCGCGCGCATTGAGGCGCGCGCTATCATGGGCGCATGCACATCCGCCTGTTGACCCTGGTCATCATCGCCGCCGGGTTCTCGGCCTGCGCAACGCAAGGTCCGCTGCCGCCCGGGGCGCCGCCCTCGGGCGCACCACCCTCCGGCACCGCGCAACCCGAGCCTCAGATCCCCGGACAAGCCTTGCCGGCGCCGCCGGAGCGGCCCGCGCCGGGCGCGCCGCGGCAGTTTCACATCGGTCCGGCGGCCAGCTCCCTCGTCACACAGGCTCGCACCCAGGCCGGCGCCGGGGAGTTCGGTCCGGCGGCCGCGACGCTCGAGCGCGCACTGCGCATCGAGCCGGGCAATCCGCTCCTGTGGATCGAGCTCGGGCGCGTGCGGCTCGCGGAGAACAACGCGGCGCAGGCGGATGCCATGGGCCGCAAGGCGCTGGCGCTCGCCACCGGCGATGCCGGAGCGCAGGCGGCGGCCTGGCACCTGATCGCCGATTCGCTGCGCGCGCGCGGGCGCGACCCGGAGGCCGCGGAGGCCGAGGGGCGGGCCGGCACCCTCGCGCCGCGCTGAAGCGCCGCACGCGGGCGGGAGCGCCACGGCGCTCAGGGCTTTGCGGCGTGGCGCGCGCGCAGCTCATCGATCACGCGCTCGAGCGGCAGGCCGCGAACCCGCAGCAGCACCAGGACGTGATAGAGAAGATCGGCGGCTTCCGCCACCAGCTCAGCATCGCTCCCGCCGGCGCCGGCGAGCGCCACTTCGAGCCCTTCCTCGCCCACTTTCTGCGCCACGCGTCTGGCGCCGCGGGCGACCAGTCGCGCGGTGTAGCTGCCTTGGGGGCGTGCGGCCATACGCTCGCCGATGACCTCATCGAGGGTATCGAGAAAGGCCAGCTGCTCAGCCGGGGTGCGCGCTGCGTCACCGAAGCAGCTCGCCGTGCCGAGGTGACACACCGGGCCCTGCGGCCAGGCGCTCACGAGCAGCGCGTCGCGGTCGCAGTCGGCGCGGATCTGCGCCAGCTGCAGCACGTGACCGGAGGTCTCGCCCTTTTCCCACAGGCGCTGGCGGCTGCGGCTGAAGAACACCACGCGCTGCCGCGTCAGGCTCGCCCGCAGCGCCTCGCGATTCATGTAACCGAGCATCAGCACCGCACCGCTCCCGGCATGCTGCACGATCGCGGGCATGAGCCCGGCGTCGTTGCCGAAGTCGAGGCCCTCGAGATCCGCGAGCTGCAGCACCCGCTCACCCGCCGCGGCATCGAGCGGGCGGTCAGCGCCCATGGGTATCGCTCCCGCTCGCCTCAGGCAGGCGCGTGGTACCGCTCAAGCGCACCGGCACGCCGGCGGCGTGCAGCTGGCGCTTCAGATCCGGAATGGAAATCGAGTTGGAATGGAACACACTGGCGGCGAGTGCTGCGTCCACTCCGGCCTGAGTGAACACCTCGCTGAAGTGCGCCACGGTGCCCGCACCCCCGGAGGCGACCAGTGGCACCTGACAGATGGCCCGCATCGCCTTGAGCTGTGGCACGTCGAAGCCGCCGCGGGCACCGTCGACACCCATGCAGTTGAGAACGATCTCGCCGGCACCGCGCGCCTGCACCTCGCGCACCCAGTCCGGCACCGCGCGTCCAGCATCGCGCGCGCGCGCCGGATCGCCGCTGAAGAGCCAGGCCCGATCCCCCGCCGTGGTGCGCAGACTGTCGATGCCCACCACGACGCATTGGGAGCCAAAACGCCGGCTCAGATCCCCGATGAGAGCCGGGTTCTGCAGCGCCGGGGAGTTGACGGACACTTTCTCGGCGCCGGCGTTGAGCACCTCCTCGGCGTCGGCCACCGAGCCGATGCCGCCGGCAACGCAGAACGGTATGTCGAGGAGGCGCGCCACGCGCCGCACCCATCCCCGATCCACCGAGCGCTCTTGCGGGCTTGCGGTGATGTCGTAGAAGACGAGCTCATCGGCGCCGGCGTCGCGATAGCGCGCCGCGAGCTCCAGGATGTCCCCGGCAACGCGATGGTCGCGGAAGCGCACGCCCTTTACGACCTGGCCGTCGCGTACGTCGAGGCACGGGATGATGCGGCGGGCAAGAATGGCCGTAACTCCTCATCGCTGATGCGTTGTTCCAACAGTGCCCGACCGCTCACGGCGGCTGCGACCCCAATCAATGCCAGCTCGGCGAGATCGGCGGCGTCGCGAACGCCACCGGAAGCCTGCCACGCCAGATCAGGGCAGCGCGCGAGCGCGGTGCGATACAGATCGAGGTTGGGACCGGTGAGGGCGCCGTCGCGCCCGATGTCGGTGCACAGAACGTGGCGGATGCTGCCGCCACGGTAGCGGCCGAGCGCCTCCCACAGAGACAGGCCGCTCGCCTGCCTCCAGCCATGCGTGTGCACGCGCGGGTCTGCGCCAGCTCGCGCACGCACGTCGAAGGCGAGGCACAGGCGCTGCGCACCAAAGTGAGCGATCCAGGCGGCCACTTCCTCGGGGCACTCGAGGGCGGCGCTGCCGATGACCACCCGCGCAACGCCTGCGTCGAGGAGCTGGCGGATGGCCTGCGGGCAACGCACGCCGCCCCCGACCTGCAGCTGCGGCGTCCCGAGGGCGGCGAGAGCGGCGATCACTGGGGCATTGGCGCGCGCGCCGTCCCGGGCGCCGTCCAGGTCGACCACGTGCAGCCAGCTTGCGCCGAGCGCCCGGTAGCCGCGCGCCAGCTGCTCGGGATCGGGCGCGTAACGGGTCTCGGCCGCGAAGTCTCCCTGCAACAGGCGCACGCAGCGCCCGGCGCGCAGGTCGATGGCGGGGATGAGCTGCATGCTCTAGAGCCTCAGGAAATTCTCGAGCACGCGCGCGCCGGTGGCCGCCGAGCGCTCGGGGTGGAACTGTGTGCCCCAGAAATTCCCGCGCCGCACGACCGCGGATACCGCAGCACCGTACTCGGCACTCGCGAGCGTGTGCTCGGTCAGTGGTGCGGCGTAGCTGTGCACGAAGTAGGCCCAGGCACCCTCAGGCACACCCTCCAGAAGTGGGTCGGGCCGCAAGCGGCACAGCTGGTTCCAGCCCATGTGCGGCACGGGATGCCCCGGCGCGCCGCTCAGGCGCCGCACCGCGTAGGGCAAGAGCCCCAGGCACTCGGTGCGGCCTTCCTCGGACAGCGCGAACAGCAGCTGCATCCCCAGGCACACGCCCAGGACCGGCTGGGTGAGCTCGCGCAGCACGCCCGTGAGGCCGGCGCCGTGCAGGCGCTGCATGGCGTGTGCGGCGGCCCCCACCCCCGGCAGCACCACCCGCGCGGCGCCCGCGATGGTGCGCGCATCGGCGCTCACCTGCGCGCGCGCCCCGAGGCGCTCGAGCGCGTAGCACAGCGAGGCGAGGTTGGCGCCGCCGCTGTCGACGATGACGGCCTCCATCAAGACAAGATTCCTTTGGTACTGGGCAGCTCGGTGCCTTCGCGCTGCAGCGCCTGGCGCAGGGCACGGCCGACGCCCTTGAAGCAGGCCTCGATCATGTGGTGAGTGTTCTCGCCCGTCACGCTCACGTGGAGCGCGGCACCGAGCGCTTCGGCGAGTGAGCGGAAGAAATGCGGCACCAGCTCGGTCGGCAGGGCGCCGACGGTTTCGCGCGGAAAGTGTCCCGAGAACTGCGCGAACGCGCGCCCGGACAGGTCGATGGCGACGCGCGCCTCGGCCTCATCCATCGGCAGCAGGAATCCGTAGCGGGCGATGCCCGCCCTGGAACCGAGCGCGCGGCGCAGCGCCTGCCCGAGCGCCAGCGCGCAGTCCTCCACCGTGTGATGCTCATCGACGTGGAGGTCGCCGCGGCAGCTGAGCTCGAGCGCAAACCCGCCGTGGCGCGCCAGCTGCGCGAGCATGTGATCGAAGAAGCCGATACCGGTTCCGATCTGCAGGGGGAGCGCGGCGTCGAGATCGACGCGCACCTCGACACGCGTCTCATTCGTTTCCCGCACCAGCTGCGCGCGGCGCGCGATCAGCTCCTGCAGCGCCGCGGGCCAGGTCTCGTGCGGCGCGCCGTGGCGGCGCACGCTCAGGGCGCGCACCTTCAGGTTGGCGGCGAACTGCAGGTCGGTGTCGCGATCGCCAATGACCGCGCTCGCTTGCGGCTCGACCTCGTGCTCGCGCAGGTACGATTGCACCAGCTCCGGACACACCAGCACCGCCTCGAAGTCGACCCCCTGGGAGCTGAAGGTCTCGAGGATGAATTGCTGTGCCGCGCTGCCGAGTCCGTCCTGGTCGGCGACCATGACGAGGCGGTAACCACGGCGCGAGGCTTCCGCCAGCGCGGCGAACACCCCGGGCATGAAGCGCACCCTGGCGAGGCTCTCGAGCGGGCGCTCGGTCGGCTCCTCGATGAGCGTGCCGTCCCGGTCGATGAACAAAGTCGCGGCGCTCACCGCCACGCCTCGAGCAGCTGCTCATTCTGTGCCGCCGTGCCCACGGTGATACGCAGCGACTGTGGCAGCCCCGGATAGGCGCGCGCATCGCGTACCAGCAGCCGCGCCTCGCGCGCCCGCTCGAGCGCCGCGGTCGCGTCGCTGAACTGCGCCAGGAGGAAATTCGCATCGCTCGGCCAGACGCGGGTCACGCGCGGCAGCTGCGCGAGCGCCGCGAGCATGCGCGAGCGCTCGGCGCGCAGCAGCGCGATGCGCTCACCCACCGCAAGGAGCGCCGCTGGCTCGAGCAGCCGCAGCAGCGCCTCGATCGCCAGCTGCGGAACCGCGTAGGGCGCAATCACCTTGCGCAGCAGGGCGATGACTTCGGGGTCCGCGATCAGCGCCCCGCAGCGTGCGCCGGCGAGGCCGTGGGCCTTGGACAGCGTGCGCAGCACGGCAAGCTGCGGCCGCCGCTGCACCTCGCGCGCGAGGCTCTCGCGGCCGGCAAACTCGATGTAGGCCTCGTCCACCACCACCAGTGCGCGTCCCGCGAGCGCATCCGCGATGGCGAGGATCGCCGCCTCGCTCAGGAGGTTGCCGGTTGGGTTGTTGGGCGAGCACAGGAACACGAGCTTCACTGCCGGCGTACAGCGCGCCAGCACGGCATTCGCGTCCAGCGCGAAGCCCGCGCCCGGGCGCAGCGGCACGCTGAGGAGCTGCGCGCCCTGGATGCGCGCCGCGGCGGCGTACATGCCGAAGCTCGGCGTGAGAGTGAGCACCGCGTCCTCGCCCGCGCGGCAGAACGCGCGTACCAGCAGGTCGATCGCCTCATCGCTGCCGCGGCCGACCAGCACGGCGTGCGGTGCGACCCCGTAGAGCAGCGCGAGGCGCTCGAGCAGCGCCCGCGGTTGCGGCTCGGGATAGCGGTTGAGGCCGGCGTGTGATTCATCGCCGGGGCTGCGCCAGGGAAGCTCATTCGCGTGCAGGCGGGTGAGCTCGGGTTCCCAGGCGGCAGGCTCGTAGGCCTCCAGTGCCACGATGTCCGGCCGTGCGATCTGACTGACCCAGCTCATGAGAGCGGTCCGGCGAGGGCGCCGAGGCGGCGCGTAACGGCCTGCGCGTGCGCGTCGAGACCTTCGAGCAGGGCGAGCGTGACGGCGGTGGGGCCGAGGGCGCTGAGACCTGCGGGCGACAGCTCCTGCACCGTGATGGTCTTGAGGAAGTCGCGCACCGAGAGTCCACTGAGCGCGCGGGCGTATCCGCCGGTCGGCAGGACATGGTTGGCTCCGGTGCAGTAGTCACCCAGCGGCTCGGGCGACCAGCTGCCGAGAAACACCGCGCCCGCGTTGCGGACCCGTGTCAGCCAGTGGCGCGGCTCGCGCACCTGCAACAGCAGGTGCTCGGGGGCGTATTCGTTGGCGACGGCGAGTGCGGTGTCCAGCTCCGGCACCAGGATGCAGCGGCAGGCGGCGAGGGACTGCTCGAGAATCGGGCGGCGCATGAGTCCCGGCAGCGCGCTGGCGAGCGCCTGCGCCACGCGCACCGCGAGCTCGCGGCTGTCGGTCACCAGCAGCGCCTGCGCTTGTGGGTCGTGCTCGGCCTGCGCCAGCAGGTCCGCGGCGACGAAATCCGCGCGCGCGGTCGCATCGGCAATCACCAGCACCTCCGAGGGGCCGGCGGGCAGGTCGCAGGCGGCCCCAAGCGGATCGTTCGCCACCAGCTGCTTGGCGGCGGTGACCCAGGCGTTCCCGGGACCGAAGATCTTGTCGACCCGCGGGATGCTCTGTGTGCCGTAGGCGAGGGCGGCGATCGCCTGCGCACCGCCGACCTTGAACACCGTGTCGATGCCGCACAGCTCGGCCGCGACCAGCACGGCGGGGTGGGCGCCGCCGTCGCGCTGCGGCGGCGTGCACAGCACCCGCGTGGGACAGGCGGCGATGCGCGCCGGCACCGCCAGCATGATCACCGCCGAGGGCAGGGGCGCGCTGCCCGCCGGTACGTACAGTCCCACGGCGCTCAGAGGTCGCAGGAGCTGCTCGCACCGCACCCCGGGCTCGATGTCCAGCGCGAGCGGCTGCGGCATCTGGGCGGCGTGGAACGCGTGCACGTTGGCGAGCGCCCGCTCCAGGGCGGCGATCTGGCCGGGCTCGAGCACCCGTCGCGCCCGCGCGAATTCGCGTGGAGCGACGCTGAGCGCATCGAGCTCTACCGCATCGAAGCGCCGTGTCAGGCGGTGCAGGGCCTCATCGCCCAGGTGCCGCACGCTCGCGATCACCTCGCGTGCCACCCCGGTCGGCTCCGCGAGCGACTGCAGCTGCGGGCGCGCCAGGGCCGCGCGCCGCTGTCCGCAGTCGAGCCTGTCCCAGTCGAGGATGCGCATGCGATCAGGCGAGCATCTTTTCGACCGGCAGGACGAGGAGCGCGCTCGCGCCCACGCGCTTGAGGCTCTCGAGGGTCTCCCAGAAGACGTTCTCGCGGCACACCGCGTGCACCGCGACGCGGTCCGCGCAACCCTCCAGCGGAATGATGGTCGGGGACTCCGAGCCCGGCAGGAGCCGGCGGATCTCCGGCAGGGCGCTGCGCGGGGCGTGCAGCATGATGTACTTGCTCTCGCGCACCTGCTGCACACCATCGATGCGCATCAGCAGCCGCTGCACCCACTCGTGCTTGGCCGCGGGCAGATCGAGCGGGGTGCGGATGAGCACCGCGTGACTCTCCAGCACCGTCTCGACCTCGCGCAGGTGATTCGCCTGCAGCGTCGAGCCGCTCGCGACCAGATCGCAGATCAGATCCGCGCGCCCGAGGCGCGGCGCAATCTCCACCGCGCCCGACAGGGTCACGATCTCGGCCTCGATGTCGCGCTCGCGCAGGTAGTGGGCGAGCAGGAACGGGTAGGTGGTCGCGATACGCCGGCCGCGCAGCGAGCGCGTACCCTCCCACGCGTTGGCCTGCGGAATCGCGAGCGCCAGCCGGCAACGGCCGAAGTCGAGCGTGCGCAGGCACTCGAAGCGGGCCGGGTGCCCCGTCGCGGCGAGCTCGAGGCGTTTCTCCTCGAGCACGTTCAGGCCCACCAACCCCAGGTCGCAGACGTCCTGGCGCACCAGATCGGGAATGTCATCGTCGCGCACGAACAGCACATCGAGCGGCAGGTTCTCGCCGTAACCCACCAGTTGGTCCTTGCCGCGCGAGAGCTTCAGCCCGCAGCGAGCCAGCAGATCGACCGACGGGTCGGCCAGGCGCCCGGACTTCTGCACCGCGACCTTCAGGCGCAGCTCATCCATGGCGGGCGCTCTCCGCGCGCGCGCTCGCGCCGAGCCGGATCTGTGCCAGGCGGCGTGCCGCGGTGTCGTAGCCGCCGTGGCCGGCCGCGAGGAAGCGCGCCACGCGGCCGATGGTGGTGACGCTCACGCCCGTGAGGCGGTGGATCTCGCGGTAGGGCAGGTCGCGCTTCAGGCAGTCGACCACCGTCCAGCGGTCCGCCATCGCCTGCAGCTCAGCGGGCGTGCACAGATCGCGCAGGAACGCGCGGCACTCCTCCGGGGTACGCAGGGCGGCGAGCGCGGCGCACAGATTGCGCTCGGCGAGTGCTTCCTGGCGCGGGGTGATGTTGAAGTGGGTCTTCATGCAAGTTCTAGTGTATTAACGCGCTAGTACATTAGCACGAAGGCCGGATCAACCACCAGCGGCGCCGGCAGCGCGGCCGCCGGCGGATCCCGGGAACGCAGTGGGCGGGCCGCAGACGGCCCCCCGGTCCACCGCAATGCCCGGGCGCTCCGGCGCGCCGCAGCAGCACGTGCGCGCTGCGCCGTGCTACCGTGCGCCGCCGCAAGCCAGTCGGCCGCAGGGAGAAGAACATGCGCACGCTCGTCGCACTCGCCGCCGCGTTACTCGCCGGCACCGCCTCCGCCGATACCACGCTGCACTACACGGTGCTGTTCCAGGGGAAGCCCGCGGGCGCGGAGACTGCAATCGTGCACGCCGACGGGCGGGTCGACGTCGAGATGAGCTACCGCAACAACGGGCGCGGCCCGGACATCCACGAGCACTCGCGCTTCGGCGCCGACGGCACGCTCGTGTCCTTCGACGTCAAGGGCAAGTCGACCTTCGGCGCGCCGATCAGCGAGAGCTACACCCTCAAGGGCGGCAAGGCGCAGTGGCGCTCGCAGGCCGATCACGGCGAGGCCGCGGTCTCGGGAGCGGCGGTGTACGTGCCGGTGGACAGCTCATTCGAGGGCAACGCCGCCGTCGTGCGCGCGGCGCTCCGTCAGCCCGGCAACCGCATCGCCGCGCTCCCGGGCGGGGAGGTGACGGTCAAGCGCGTGCTCGACACCCAGCTCGAGTCGGGCGGCCAGAGTACGACCGCGGTGCTGTACGCGGTGGTCGGCCTCGACACCCAGCCCGACTTCATCTGGCTGACCGCGCAGGCCGATCCACGCTTCTTCGCCATCGTCGTGCCGGGACTCGCGCGCATCATCGAGGAGGGCTGGGAAGCAGGCGGCGACACGCTCGAGCGGCTGCAGGTGAAAGCCGAGGATGACTGGCTGCAGGGGCTGGCGGTGAAGCTCGCGCACCGCGCCGTAGATCCCATCGTAATCCGCAACGTGCGCGTGTTCGACTCGCAGAACGCGCGCCTCACGCCGGAGCAGGACGTGTACGTCTACCACGGCCGCATCGCGGCGCTCGCCCCCGCGGGCTCGACCGCGCGCGATGCCGCCTCGACGGTGGAGGGACGCGGCCGGGTACTCATGCCCGCGCTCTTTGACATGCACGCGCACGAGGACCACTGGAACCTGCTGCTGCAGATCGCAGGAGGGGTCACCACCAGCCGCGACATGGGCAACGACAACACCCGCATCCAGAAGATGATCGCGCAGCTCGATGCGGGTGAGATCGTCGGCCCGCGCATCGTGCCGTGCGGCTTCATCGAGGGCGACAGCCCGTACTCGGCGTCCGGGGGTTTTCGCGTCAAGGACCTGCAGGGCTCGCTCGATGCGGTCGACTGGTACGCGCAGCACGGCTACGGGCAGATCAAGATCTACAACTCCTTCCATCCCGAGTGGGTGGAGGCGACCGCTGCGCGCGCCCACTCGTACGGCATGCGGGTGAGCGGCCACGTGCCGGCCTTCATGCGCTCGCAGGAGGCCATCCGCGCCGGCTACGACGAGATCCAGCACATCAATCAGCTAATGCTCACCTTCTTCGTGGGTCCCAAGGACGACACCCGCACGCTGGCGCGCTTCTACCTGCTCGCCGAGCACGCAGACGGGCTCGACCTCGCCTCGCAGCGGGTCAGCGATCTGGTCGCGCTCATGAAGGAGCACCATACCTCGCTCGACACGACGCTCTCGGCATTCGAGAGCAACTTCACCCAGAAGCAGGGCGAGCTCAGCCCGAGCTACGCGGCGGTGGCCGAGCACGTGCCGGTGAACGTGCAGCGCGGCTGGCACGAGAACTCGATGAACGTGACTGAGCAGAACGCAGCGCACTACCGCGCCTCCTACGACAAGATGGTGCAGTTCGTGGGGCAGCTCTATCGGGCCGGCGTACCCCTCGAGGCCGGCACCGACGGCATCGCAGGCTTCACCCTGCACCGCGAGCTCGAGCTCTATGTGCGGGCAGGGCTCACCCCCGCCCAGGCCCTGCAGGTGGCCACCTGGAACGGGGCGCGCTTCACGCGCCGCGCGGACCTCGGCTCGGTCGAGCCCGGCAAGCGGGCCGACATAATCCTGGTCGACGGGGATCCGAGCCAGAATATCAGCGACATCCGCCGCATCAGTATGGTGATGAAGGACGGGGTCATCTACTTCCCGGCTGAGGTTTACGAGGCCGTGGGGGTCAAGCGCTTCGCCGATCCGCCGGCGTTTTCAGCTTGCGCGCGAGGGGACTCCCCCCTAAACTGTTGATTACTCATCGAGACCGGCTGAGGGATAGGCCCTTAGACGCCGGGGCAACCGCCAGGTCTAACCAACCTGGAAAGGTGCCAACTCCTGCGACGTGCCTTCGGACGTCGAGCAGATGAGCGGTCAGCGTGGCCCGAGGGTGCCGGAAACGGCGCCCGGGGGATGGACGCGACAAGCCTGCCTCAGCACACCGAGGCGGGCGCGCTCCGCGGGAGGCCGGTGAGACCGTGCCATTCATGAGCGGAGCATCCGATGAAAGCCCCTGAGTTCCTCGCCGCACTGCAGACGGCGGCCAACACGTCCACGAGCCAGGTCACGCAGACCGTGCGTGCCGGCATCGAGTGCGGGGACCCGACCGGCTGTGTCATACCGCCGCTGCACCTGAGCTCGACGTTTGCCTTCCGCGGCTTCGCCGACAAGGGCGCCTACGACTACACGCGCTCGGGGAACCCGACCCGCGACCTGCTGGCGGCGGCGCTCGCCGAGCTCGAGCGGGGGGCGGGCGCGGTCGTGACCGCGAGTGGCATGGCCGCGGTCACGGTGGTCGGCTACCTGGTGCCGGTGGGCGGTCGCATCATCGCGCCGCATGACTGCTATGGCGGCACCTACCGTTTGTTCGATGCCTGGCGGCGCCGCGGGGAACGGCAGGTCGAGTTCGTGGATTTCGGCGACGAGGCGGCGATGCGCGCAGCTCTGGCGCAACCGGCGGCGCTGCTGTGGATCGAGACCCCGAGCAACCCGCTCCTGCGCATCACCGACATCGCCATGTTCGCGACCCTGGGACGCGCCGCCGGCGCGCTGATCGTCGTGGACAACACCTTCCTGTCCCCCGCCTGGCAGCAACCGCTCGCGCTCGGTGCGGACCTGGTGGTGCATTCGACCACCAAGTACCTCAACGGCCACAGCGACGTGGTCGGTGGGGCGGTCGTGGCGCGCGATCAGGCGCTGCACGAGCAGCTCGTCTGGTGGGCCAACTGCCTGGGGCTGACCGGTGCCCCGTTCGACAGCTACATGACGCTGCGGGGCCTGCGCACCCTGCACGCGCGCCTGGAGCACCACGGACGTAACGCGCACGAGCTCGCTCACTGGCTGCAGGGTGAGGCGAACGTGAAGCGCGTGTGGTACCCCGGACTCAGCAGCCACCCGGGGCACGAGCTGGCGAAGCGCCAGCAGCGCGGATTCGGCGCGATCGTGACGCTCGAGCTCGAAGGCGGGCACGCTGGGGTGCGCGAGTTCGTCGCGGGACTGGAATGCTTCTCGCTGGCGGAGTCGCTCGGGGGCGTGGAGAGTCTGGTGGCGCATCCTGCCACCATGACCCACGCCGCGATGGACCGGGAAGCGCGCGAGAAGGCCGGACTCACCGACGGGCTCATCCGCCTGTCGATCGGGATCGAGGCGCTCGAGGACCTGCGCGAGGACCTGCGGCGGGGGCTCGCCCGGGTCGCCGCCGTCGTGCAGCAACCTGCCTTCAGTCGCGCCGCTGCAGCCTGCTGAGCACGGCGTCACCCGCCTCGCGGGTGGACAGGGCGCGGGAGTGGGCCGGGGCGATGTCGGGCGTGCGCGCACCCTCACCCAGTGCCGCAGCCACCGCCTGCTCGAGCGCGGCGGCCTCTGTGCCCAGTGCGAGCGAGTGCCGCAGCAACAGGGCGACGCTCAGGATGGTGCCGTAGGGGTTGGCGATGCCGCGGCCGGCGATGTCGGGCGCGGAGCCGTGGATGGGCTCGTAGATGCCGCGCCGCCCCTCCCCGAGGGAGGCCGACGGCAGCAGTCCGAGGGAGCCCGCGAGCATCGCTGCCTGGTCGGTGAGGATATCGCCGAACATGTTTTCCGTGACCAGCACGTCGAAGTCCCTTGGTGCGCGGATCAGGTGCATGGCCGCCGCGTCCACCAGCATGTGCTCCAGGGTCAGATCGGGAAATTCGCGCTCCACGACCCGCGTGCACACCTCGCGCCACAGCCGTGAGGTCTCCAGTACGTTCGCCTTGTCGATCGAGGTGAGCCGGCCCCGCCGTGACTGCGCCAGGCGCCCCGCGACGCGCGTGATGCGCTCGATCTCAGCGGCCGTGTAGCGGCACACGTCGGTCGCGCTGTGCGCGTCGCGGTGCTTGTCGCCGAAGTAGATGCCGCCGGTGAGCTCACGCACGAACAGCAGATCCACCCCCTGCACGACTTGCGCCTTCAGGGTCGAGGCGTCCGCGAGCGCCGCGTGAACCTTCACCGGCCGCAGGTTGGCGAAGGTTCCGAGCGCGGCGCGCAGCCGCAGGAGCCCCGCCTCGGGCCGCAGCGGCGCCTGCGGCGCCGACCACCTGGGTCCGCCGATGGCGCCGAGCAACACGGCATCCGAGGCGAGACAGGCCGAGAGCGTGCTCTCGGGCAGGGGATCGGCGTGGCTCTCGATCGCCGCCCCGCCGAAGGGCAGCTCGGTGAGCTCGAACTCGTGCCCGAACAGGCCGGCGATCGCCTGCAGGCAACGCAGGCCTTCGCCGATGACTTCAGGTCCGATGCCATCACCGGGGAGCACCGCCACCCGCGCCTTCATGCGCGCCGCTCGTACGCCTCGATCTCGTGACGGCGCTCGAGCAGATACCCCAACTCATCGACCCCCTGCAGCAGGCAGCGGCGCGCAAACGCTTCGAGCGGAAAACTCACGGCGCGGCCGGTGGGAAGCGTGAGCGTGCCCGCGGTCAGATCGAGCGTGACCTCGGCGCCCGGGTGGGCGATGAGCCAGGCGCTGGTCGGCTCATCGACCGTGACCGGCAGCAGGCCGTTCTTCAGGCAATTGCTGCTGAAGATATCGGCGAGCTCGGTGCTGATCAGGGCGCGAAAGCCGTAGTCGGCGAGCGCCCAGGGCGCGTGCTCGCGCGATGAGCCGCAACCGAAGTTGCGCCCCGCGACCAGGATACGGCAGCCGCGCGCCCGTGGACTGTTGAGCACGAAGTCGCTGCGCGGTGTGCCGTCCGGGAGGTAGCGCCAGTCCGCGAACAGGTGCTCCCCCAGGCCCGAGCGCGTGGTGGTGGTGAGGAAGCGCGCCGGAATGATCTGATCGGTGTCGATGTTGGCGCCCGGCAGTACTACGGTACGCGAGCTCAGGATCGTGAACGGTTCCATCGGCGCGCCCGGCTGACTCACATGAGCTCGCGCGGGTCGGTGACCCGGCCGCGCACCGCGCAGGCGGCCGCGGTGAGCGGACTTGCGAGCAGCGTGCGCGCGCCGCTCCCCTGGCGGCCCTCGAAGTTGCGGTTGCTGGTGCTCACGGAGTACTCGCCGCGTCCCACCACATCGCCGTTCATGCCGAGACACATGGAGCAGCCCGATTCGCGCCACTCGGCGCCGGCCTCCAGAAACACGCGGTCGAGCCCCTCCGCTTCCGCCTCTCGCTTGACCTGCTGCGAGCCGGGCACCACCAGCATGCGCAGTCCCGGCGCGATGCGCCGGCCCCGCAGCAGGCCCGCGGCGCTGCGCAGGTCGGACAGGCGTGCGTTGGTGCAGCTGCCGAGGAACACCACGTTCACGGGCTGATCGCGGATCGGCTGACCGGGCGCGAGGCCCATGTAAGTGAGCGCCTGGGTGAATGCGGCATCCCCGCAGCGCTGCGGGATCGTCCCGCCGATGGGGATGACCATGCCGGGATTGGTGCCGTAGGTGATCATCGGCTCGACCGCGGCGGCGTCCAGCTCCACCTCGCGATCGAAGCGGGCGAGCGCATCCGTCGGCAAGGCGCGCCAAGCCTCGAGCGCGCGTTCCCACGCCGCGCCCCGGGGCGAGCGCGGGCGGCCCTCGAGGTAGCGGTAAGTCGTCTCATCCGGGCCGATCATGCCGGCGCGGGCTCCGGCCTCGATGGACATGTTGCAGACCGTCATGCGCTCGTCCATATCGAGCGCGCGGATGGTGTCGCCGCGGTACTCGATCACGTGCCCCGTGCCACCCGACACGCCGAGCCGCCCGATGATCGTGAGAATGAGATCCTTGGCGGTCACACCCGCGCGCAGCTCACCGCTCACGTTGACGGCGAGCGTGCGCGGCTTGCGCTGCAGCAGGCACTGCGTCGCGAGCACGTGGCCGACCTCGGTGGTGCCGATGCCGAAGGCCAGCGCCCCGACGGCGCCGTGCGTGCTGGTGTGGCTGTCGCCGCACACGATGGTCTTGCCCGGCTGCGTGAGGCCCAGCTCCGGACCGATGATGTGCACGATGCCGCGCTGGCCGTGGGTGAGGCCGAGCAGCTCCACGCCGAACTCGGCGCAGTTCACCTCGAGCTCGCGCACCTGCCGCCGGGCTGCGTCGAGCGCGATCGGTGTGCCGCCAAACACTTGGGCCGTGAGCGTCGGGGTGGAATGATCCATGGTGGCAAGGGTGCGCTCGGGGCGTCGCACGGTGAGGCCGCGCTCGCGCAGCACCGCGAAGGCCTGCGGGGAGGTGACTTCGTGGATCAGGTGCAGGTCGATGTAGAGCACGGCCGGTGCGTCCGCGCTCTCGCCGCTCACCTCGTGAGCTCGCCACACCTTATCGAACAGGGTTTGCGGCGCGCGCGCCATCGCACCGACCCTCGAGGTTCAGCCGGAGGCCGCGGCGCGCGGCGCCGACATGTCCACGTAGTCGAGCCAGCCCCACTTGTCGGGGGTCTTGCCCGAGAACAGGCCGAAGAACGCGTTCTGCAGCGACTCGGTCACCGGCCCGCGCCGGCCCGCGCCTATGGTGAGGCGGTCCACCGAGCGGATGGCGGTGATTTCCACCGCGGTGCCGGTGAAGAACGCCTCGTCCGCGAGGTACAGAAGCTCGCGCGGGATGGCGCACTCGCGCACCTCGAGACCGCGTTCGCGGGCAAGCCGCATGACCGTGTCGCGCGTCAGGCCGCCCAGCACCGAGTGCGCGAGCGCCGGTGTCAGCAGCACGCCGTCCTTCACCAGAAACAGGTTCTCGCCCGAGCCTTCACTGAGCGTGCCATCGGCCGCCAGCCCGATCCCTTCCGCGAAGCCGAGCCGGCGCGCCTCCATCCCGATCAGCTGGCTCGAGAGGTAGTTGCCGCCGGCCTTGGCGAGCGCCGGCAGCGTATTCGGGGCCGGCCGCTGCCAGGAAGACACGCACGCGTCCACGCCCGCCTCGTCGGCCTCGTGGCCGAGATACCGGCCCCATTCCCAGGCGGCCACCGCCACTTCCGTCGGCGGCTCGATCTTCGGGGTCACGCCGATCTCGCCGTAGCCGCGGAACACCACCGGGCGGATATAGGCGCCGCGCTTGAGCGCGTTCGCGGCGATCACCTGGCGGCAGGCCTCGTTCACCGCTTCCGCGGAGAACGGGATGTTGATGCGGTAGATCTTCGCGGAGTCGAACAGCCGCCGGGTGTGATCGCGCAGGCGGAAAATGGCCACGCCGCGCGGGGTCTCGTAGGCACGCACGCCCTCGAACACCGAGGAGCCGTAGTGCAGCGCGTGCGACAGCACGTGCACCGTGGCCTTTTCCCACGGCACCAGCTTGCCGTTGAACCAGATGAACTGCGTGGCGGGAATGGGCATGCCGACTCCTTCAGGCGGGCGTGGTGGCGCTGCGCTCCTCGCGCACGCGGGCTCCGGCCTGCGCCTGCTCGATGCGATTGATCACTTCGAGGAACGCGCGGGTGCCGGATTCGACTATATTCGTGCTCACGCTCGCGCCCCGATAAGTGCGGTGATTGTACTCCACGTACACCCGTGCCTCGCCTTGGGCGTCCTCGCCCTCGGATACCGCCTGCACCTCGAACTTGCGCAGCACCACCGCGATGCCGGTCGCGGCCTCGATCGCCTTGAAGCTCGCGTCCACCGGGCCATCGCCCGAGGCGCCGAGCTCGACGCAGCGCCCGTCGGTGTGCTGCAGGCGCACCATCGCACGAGCGGGGCAGTTGCTGCGCGCTTCGGTCGCGAGCTCGATGAGAGTCCAGGGCCCGCTGGCCGAGCCCTCCGCGCGCAGCACCAGCGCCTCGATGTCACCGTCGAACAGCTCCTTCTTCTTGTCCGCCAGCGCCTTGAATTCCTCGAACACGCGGTTGAATTCCAGCTCATCGAGCTCGAAGCCGAGCGCGCTGACGCGCTCGCGGAACGCGTGCCGGCCGCTGTGCTTGCCGAGCACCAGGTGGCTGCGCGACAGGCCGACGTCCTCGGGACGCAAAATCTCGTAGGTCGAGTGGTGCTTGAGCATGCCGTGCTGGTGAATGCCGGCCTCGTGTGCGAAGGCGTTCTCGCCCACCACCGCCTTGTTGCGCGGGATCGGCATGCCGGTGATGCTGGAAATGAGCCGCGAGGTGGGGTACAGGCGGCTGGTGTTGATGGCGGTGCTGACGTTGAAGAACGCGGCGCGCGTCTTCAGCGCCATCACCACTTCCTCCAGCGAGCAGTTGCCGGCGCGCTCGCCGATGCCGTTGATGGTGCATTCGATCTGCCGCGCGCCGGCGACCACCGCCGTGAGGCTGTTGGCGACCGCCATGCCGAGGTCATCGTGGCAGTGCACCGAGAGCCGCACCCCCTCGATGCCGCGCACGTTCTTGCGCAGGTAACGGAACAGCTCCGCGAACTCATCCGGCACGGTGTAGCCGACGGTGTCGGGAATATTCACCGTGGTAGCCCCGGCGGCGATCGCCACCTCGATCACCTGGGCGAGGAACTCGAGCTCGGTGCGCGAGGCGTCTTCGGGGGAGAACTCCACGTCCTCGCACAGCTCGCGCGCCCGGGCGACGCCGGCGGCGCACAGACGCAGGATCTCCTCCTGCGCCATGTTGAGCTTGTGCTGGCGGTGAATGGCGCTGGTGGCGAGGAACACGTGGATGCGGTGACGCGGAGCATCCGCGAGCGCGCGTGCGGCCAGCTGGATGTCCTCGAAGCTGCAGCGCGCCAGGGCGCAGATGATCGGACCCTGCACCTCGCGCGCGACTGCCTCGACGCTGTCGAAGTCGCCGCGCGAGGCGGCCGGGAAGCCCGCCTCGATGACGTCCACGCCGAGCTCGGCGAGCGCGCGCGCCACGCGCAGCTTCTCGGGCCGGGTCATGCTGCAGCCCGGGGACTGCTCGCCGTCGCGTAGCGTGGTGTCGAAGATCAGCACTCGATCTGGATTGGGGACCATGGGTCACCTTGCTTCCTGTAGCCACGGCATGCGCGCGCGCAGCGCCTTGCCGACCTTCTCGATCTGGCGATCGACGTCCTGATTGAGCAGCCGCTGGTAGTTGGCGCGGCCCTGCGCATTCTCGCGGATCCACTGGCGCGCGAACTTGCCGCTCTGCACTTCCTTGAGCACCTTGCGCATCTCGTTCTTGACGCGCTCGTTGACGATGCGCGGACCACGGGTGAGATCACCGTACTTGGCGGTCTCGCTGATGAACTGATGCATCTTGGCGAGCCCGCCCTCGTGCAGCAGGTCGACGATCAGCTTCAACTCGTGCAGGCACTCGTAGTAGGCGACCTCGGGCTGATAGCCCGCTTCCACCAGCGTCTCGAAGCCCTTCACCACCAGCTCGGTGGCGCCGCCGCACAGCACCGCCTGCTCGCCGAACAGATCCGTCTCGGTCTCCTCGGCAAAGGTGGTCTCGAGCACCCCGCCGCGCGTGCCGCCGATGCCGTGCGCATAGGCGAGTGCGCGTGCGTGCGCCTTGCCGCTCGCATCCTGGGCGACCGCGAGCAGACACGGCACCCCGCGCCCCTGGCTGTACTGGCGGCGCACCAGATCTCCGGGCCCCTTGGGGGCGATCAGCACCACGTCGAGATCCGGGCGCGGTTTGATCTGGCGGAAATGGATGTTGAACCCGTGCGCGAACAGCAGCGCGGCGCCGCTCTTGAGGCTCTTCCTGATGCTCTGGTAGAGATCCTTCTGCGCCAGGTCCGGCACCAGCATGGCGATCACGTCCGCGTCAGCCACGGCGAGGGAGGGCTCGGCGACCTCGAGGCCGTCCTTGCGGGCTTTCTTCCAGCTGGCCCCGCCCTTGCGCACCCCGACCACGACGTCGTAGCCGCTGTCCTTGAGGTTCAGGGCGTGGGCGCGCCCCTGGCTGCCGTAGCCGAGGACGGCGATACGCGCCCCCTTGAGAGCCTTGCGGTCCACGTCCTTCTGCGAATACAACCTCATCTCACCACTCCTCGAGGCCTCGCGGCCGGCTTAAGCACATAAAAAACCCCGCAGCGGCTTTGAGCCGGTGCGGGGTCTTGGTTTCTTGCTTCGCTCGTGCCTTACGTTCTTGCTCAGGCGCTCGCGCGTGCCCCGCACCGCTCACTCCCGCTAAGGAGCGGCAGCGCGGGCAGTGCCAGCAGCAACGGCGCGGGCGCGGCGTGAGGCGCTGCGCAGCGATGGGCCGTTGGTGCGTTGGACGTCATGAATGCGAGCCAAGCCTGATCGCCCGATGTGAGCACAGGGACCACGTCTTGTCAACGAGCGGTATTCGCCCCGCCCGCGGGCGATTAAGATCGGGCGTGGCCGCAGGCCGTATCGTCAGACCCAGCGCGCTCGCGGAAGGCATCTTCCGCCGCGAGATTCTTTCCTGGGGACTTCTCGGGCTGGCGCTCGGGCTGGTCGAGGGCGCCACCGCGGCGGTGCTGGTCAAGCAGCACTTCGCCGGGGTCGCCTCGCGCTTCGTGGTCAACCTCGCCGTCGGGCTGGTGAGCGGCGCCCCGGCCTTCTCCAACGTCCTGAGTTTCATGTGGGCCAACCTGGCCCACGGGCGCGCGCGCGTGCGCCTGATGGTCGCGCTGCAGGCGGCGTTTGCGCTGCTCGTCGGCTGCGTGTCCTTTGCCTCGCGGGCGGCCGCGGGACTGCTGCTCACGGTGCTGGCGATCGTCTGTGCGCGGGTCGTGTGGGGGGGCATCCTCACCGTGCGTGCGGCGGTGTGGACCGCGAACTATCCACGCAACGTGCTGGCGCGCATCACCGGACGCATTGTCATCGTCAATTCGATCGCGGTGGCGATCTCCGCGGCGCTGGTGGGCTGGGCGCTCGAGGCGCACGCGATCGACGCGCGCTGGCTGTACGGTGGGGGAGCGGTGGCGGGACTGGCCGGGGCCCGTCTGTATCGGGCCATGCGCGTGCGGCGCGAATTCCGCCTGCTCGCCGCTGAAGCCGCCAGTGGCGGCCTCAGCGAGCCCTTCAGTCTACGGATGCTGACGCAGATCCTGAAGGAAGATCCGGCTTACCGCGAATACATGCTGTGGATGGGGATCTTCGGTGCCGGCAATCTGATCCTGACCGCGCAACTGGTGCTGGTGTTCTCCGAGCAACTGCACCTCTCCAGCGCGACGCAGATCGGGCTGCTCGCGGTGGTGCCGCTCATCACCCAGCCGATTTTCCTTCCCTGGTGGGCGCGGCTGTTCGACGGCTCGCACGTGGTGCGGTATCGCTCGCGCCAGGGCTGGGCGATCGTGCTGGCGAGCGCTGCCATGTGCCTTGGGGTGTTCAGCGGCACGCCAGCCCTCCTGTGGGTGGGCGCGGTCCTGCTCGGTGCGGCTCAGGCAGGTGCTAATCTTGGCTGGAATCTCGGCCACAACGACTTTGCCTCCATCGGGCGCGCGCAGCACTACATGGGCGTGCACGTCACGCTCACGGGACTGCGCGGGGGCCTGGCGCCGCCCATCGGCGTGCTCGCCTATATGGGCCTCGAGTGGTGGCATCGCGGTGCCGGAGAATTCGCGCTGCTGCTGCCACTCGCCATGACGGCCGCCGGGGCCATCGGCTTCAACCGCATGCGCGGCGCGTTCGGTGAATGATGAGCACACGAGGGCATGAGCCGTGAAACGAAGCATCGATCCGCGCCGGTACTCGCGGCGGGTGGTGGACGGGGACACGCAGGCGCCCGCACGGGCCATGCTGCGGGCGGTCGGCTTTCGCGACCAGGACTTCGAGAGGCCGCAGATCGGGGTCGCCTCCACCTGGGCGAATCTCACGCCCTGCAACATGCACATCGGCGATCTGGCGCGCGAGGCGTGCGCCGGCGTCGACGGCGGCGGTGGCAAGAGCGTGCTGTTCAACACCATTACAGTGTCGGACGGCATCTCGATGGGCACCCCGGGCATGCGCTACTCGCTGGTGTCGCGCGAGATCATCGCCGACTCCATCGAGGCGGTCGCGGGAGCGGCGGGCTTTGACGGCTTCGTGGCGCTCGGGGGCTGCGACAAGAACATACCCGGCTGCGCGATGGCCATGGCGCGGCTCAACCGTCCGGCGGTGTTCGTCTACGGGGGAACGATCCGCCCGGGCGCGCAGCGGCGGGACATCATCTCGGTGTTCGAAGCGGTCGGGGCGCACGCCGCGGGAAAGCTCTCCGATGCGGGGCTGCTCGAGATCGAGCGCACCGCCATCCCCGGTCCCGGCAGCTGCGCCGGCATGTACACCGCGAACACCATGGCCTCAGCGATCGAGGCCTTGGGCTTGTCTTTGCCAGGCAGCTCGGCGCAGGAGGCCGTGGGCGAGGACAAGCGCTCCGACTGCCGGCGGGCGGGCGAGGCCGTGGTGAGACTGGTGCGCGAGGGCTTGAAGCCGCGCGACATCCTCACGCGCCGATCGTTCGAGAATGCCATCACCGTGGTGATCGCCCTGGGAGGCTCGACCAATGCGGTGCTGCACCTGCTGGCCATCGCGCATGACGCCGGCGTGCGCCTGAAGCTCGATGACTTCACGCGCATCGGACGGCGCGTGCCGGTCCTGGCGGACCTGAAGCCCAGTGGCCGCTACCTCATGTCGGAGCTGGTAGCGATCGGCGGCATTCAGCCGCTCATGAAAATGCTGCTGAACGCGGGACTGCTGCACCCGGAGTGCCTCACGGTCACCGGTCATACGTTGGGAGAGAATCTTGAAAAGATTCCCATGTATCTGAGTGATCAAGAGATTGTGCGTCCTCTGTCTAACCCGCTGAAGAAGGACAGCCATCTGGTGGTCCTATACGGGAACCTCGCCCCGGAGGGTGCCGTCGCCAAGATCAGCGGCAAGGAGGGCGAGCGCTTCGAGGGCCCGGCGCGCGTGTTCGAGGGCGAGGAGCGTGCCACGCAGGCGATCCTCGCCGGCCGGGTGCGCGCCGGTGACGTAGTGGTGATCCGGCAGGAGGGCCCACGGGGCGCGCCGGGCATGCGCGAGATGTTGAGCCCCACGAGCGCCATCATGGGAAGAGGCCTCGGAGCGCAGGTGGCACTGATTACCGACGGGCGCTTCTCCGGCGGCAGTCACGGCTTCGTTGTTGGACACATCTGCCCGGAGGCGGCGGTCGGCGGGCCGATCGGCCTGCTGCGCAGCGGGGACCGCATCGGCATCGATGCCGCCAAGCGCGAGATCCGCGTGCAGCTGCCGGCGGCGGAGCTGCGGCGCCGGCGCGCGGCCTGGCGGCCGGCGAAGCCCTACGCGCTCACGGGCGTGCTCGCCAAGTACGCACACCTCGTCGGCAGCGCCTCGCGCGGAGCGGTGACTGAGCCGATACAGCCACCTCGGCGCAATTCCTGAGGGCGCGCCGCAGTTGTCAGTGCACAGGGCAGCGGTTACAGTTCGGCCAGCATTCGGCGCTGCGTACACGCCGCGAGTACCGTCCGGGGGGAAGACAGAAATTCACGCGCCCGCCGGCCAGAATGCGCAGGAAGGGTGCGTCGGTAAGTATGATGATTAAGGAGTCCGGCAGGCGCTGCTGCCGGGACCGGGGTCGGGTCCTTCGGGCTGAGAGCCACGAAAAAGACGACAGTTTGCTAGTGCTCACCAGGGCCTGGTGTGTTCAGACAAGGTCACGATAAATAACTCATGGCTGTCTACGTACACGATTCCCAGTTCATGACGCGCCGTGGCATCGTGCTCGTGGCCATCATCGGCCTGCACGTGTTCATCGCCTGGGCGATCGCCACCGGGCTCGCACGCCGTGCGCTCGAAGTGATCGCGCCTCCCATCCAGACCGACATCGTGGAGGAGGTCAAGACCGAAAAGGAGCCGCCGCCCCCACCGCCACCGGAGTTCGAGAAACCGCCGGTGGAAGTGCCGCCGCCGGACGTCACCATCGACATGCCGGTGGAAGCCCCCGCCACCACCGCCATCACGGCCGTGGCCGCCACGCCGCACGCGCCGGCGCCGCCGGCGCGTACCAGCGTGCGCAAGCACGCCACGACCGCCAAGAACTTCCCGAACTCGGAAGACTACTACCCCGCCGCCTCCAAACGCCTGAACGAGGAGGGCGCACCGACCGTACGCGTGTGCGTCGGGGCCAACGGCAAGGTGACCTCAGCGCCCACCATCGCACAAAGCTCCGGCAGCGCGCGCCTCGATGAGGGCGCGCTCAGCCTGGCGAGGGCCGGTCGCTACGTGCCGGGCAGCGAGGACGGCAAGCCCATCGATGACTGTTTCGAATTCCGCATCCGCTTCCAGATGACCAAATGATCCAGACACCGCTCCCTGTGGAGCGGTTTTTCCGAGGAAAACTATGGAAAACCAAGCCACCGTCACAACCGACAACCCGTATGGTCTCGCTGCCCTGTGGCAGACCGGCGACATCATCGCCCGCGCCGTGCTGATCCTGCTGCTGATCATGTCGCTGGCCTCCTGGTACGTGATGCTCACCAAGCTCTGGGACCAGCGCAAGCTCAAGCAGTCCGCGCGCGTGGTCGAGAAGCAGTTCTGGACCGCACCCTCGATCAAGGACGGGGTCGACCGGCTGAAGAAGGGCGATGACTTCCGTGCGATCGCCGAGGACGGCCTGCGCGCCGCCTCGCATCACGACGGTCGCCTCACCGACCGCATCGACCTGCACGAGTGGATCACCATGTCGCTGCAGCGCGCCGTCGACCAGATCAACAGCAAGCTGAACGGCGGCCTGGGTCTGCTCGCCACCGTCGGGTCCGTAGCCCCGTTCGTCGGCCTGTTCGGTACGGTCTGGGGCATTCTGAACGCGCTGGTGGCGATCGGCATCGCCGGCCAGGCGAGCATCGACAAAGTCGCAGGCCCGGTGGGCGAGGCGCTCATCATGACCGCCATCGGTCTGTTCGTCGCGGTACCGGCGGTCATGGGTTACAACTGGCTGCTCGGCCGCAACAAGCTCCTGCAGGATGCCCTGCGTAACTTTGCCAGCGACCTGCATGCCTACCTGGTGAGCGGTGCCCGCATGGGGAGCGAGAGTGGCGGCGGTGCGCGTCCGGCGGCCGCCAAGGCCTCGCCCCTCGGCAAGTGAGTTACGCGGGCCGGGGCGCACCGTTGCGCCCCTCTTGGACAGTGCGCGCAGCGCACGAGGACTGACCATGTCAATGAGTGTCGGTGGAAGTTCTGACGAGACCACCGTGATGTCGAACATCAACACGACGCCGCTGGTGGACGTCATGCTGGTGCTGCTGATCATTTTTCTCATCACCATTCCGGTGATCAACAAGACCGTCCCGGTCGATCTGCCCAAGGCCGTCAATATCCCGACGCAGACCAAGCCCGAGAACATCACCATCGCGGTGGACAAGAACGGCAGCATCTACTGGAACGACAAGGGCGTGCCGAGCCGCGATGCGCTGCTCGCCTACATCAGGGAAGCGGCGGTCAGGAAGCCGCAGCCCGAGATTCACATCCGCGCCGACAGGGAAACCCGCTACGAATCGATCGGCCGCGTCATGTACGCGATCCAGCGCGGTGGCATCCAGAAGGTCGGGTTTCTGACCGAGCCTGACCACGGCGTGCGCGGCTACCGCTGAAGTAAGGAGCTCAAGCCATGTCAATGAATGTCGGTTCAGCGGGCGCGGCTTTCTGTGACATCAACACGACGCCCCTCATCGACGTCATGCTGGTGCTGCTGGTCACGCTCATCGTGACCCTGCCCATCATGACCCATGCGGTCAAGCTCGACATGCCGAACGTGACCAACCCGCCCCCGCCCCCACCCACGCCGCCGGAGGTCATCGACCTCGAGATCGACTTCGACGGCACCGTGGTGTGGAACAACACCCCGGTTGCCAGTCTGTCGCAGGTGGAAGCGTATTTTCACGCCGAGAGGGACAAGGATCCGCAGCCGGAAATTCACCTGCGCCCCGATCGGCGCGCCAAGTACGACATCGTGGCCAAGGTGCTGGCGGCCGCGCAGCGCAACCACATGAAGAAGATCGGCTTCGTCAACGTGGCTGAATTCAGAGACTAGAGAGCCATGCAAGACACAACCATGAAGGTCACTGCACGATCCATCGGGGCGCTGCTCGCGGGCGCCGCCCTCATCGCGGCGGCGAGCCTGCTGCCTGCGACGCTTGCCGGGGCGGCGGACAAGCCGACCAACAGCGCCAAGCTCGCCAAGCCTCTCAAGGAAGCCAACGACGACATCAAGGCAAAGAAATATGCCGATGCCATCGGCAAGCTCAAGGAAGCGGAGGGGATCGCCGGCAAGACGGCCTACGACCAGCACCTGATCAACGACATGCTGGGCTTCGCCTACGCGCGCACCCAGAACTACGCCGAGGCCGCCAAGGCGTGGGAGGCGGAGCTCGACGACGGATTCATGCCGCAGTCCGACATTCCTATCAAAGTGCGGCAGCTGGCCGAGGCGAACTACCAGATCAAGAACTACGACAAGGCGATCGAGTTCGGCAACCGCGCCATCAAGGGAGGGTTCGCGGATGAGGAGCTGCGAACGCTCGTCGGCCAGGCGTACTACCTCAAGGGTGACTGGAAAGGCACGCTGCGCTTCGAGGAAGCGCTGATCGACTCGCAGGTCAAGGACGGCAAGACGCCCAAGAAGGAGTCGCTGGAGCTGGCGCTCAGTGCCTGCGTGAAACTCAACGACTCGCCGTGCGAGACGCGCGCGCTGGAGAGGATCGTCACCTATTACCCCAAGCCCGACTACTGGTACCAGCTGCTGTACACGCTGCGCCAGCAGACGTCGGGCAATGACGCCAACACCCTGCAGACCTACCGCCTGATGTCGGAGGTCGACGTGCTCAGGAGTCCGGATGACTACACCGAGATGGCGCAGCTCGCCCTCGATGCCGGCTCACCCGGGGAAGCGCAGCGCATCCTGGAGAAGGGTTTCGCCAAGGGGGTGTTCGCCGACCAGCGCGCCAAGGCACGCAACACGCGCCTGCTCGAGACCGCCAAGAAAGCCGGGGCCACCGACCAGGCGAATCTGCCGAAGATCGAGAAGGATGCGGACGCTGCCAGCACCGGCGCCAAGAACTTCGGGGTGGGCCTCGCCTACCTCGGGTACGGGCAGTATGACAAGGCCGTGGACCAGATCTCCAAGGGCCTGGCCAAGGGGGGTCTGCGCAACGAAGCCGAGGGGCGGCTGTTGCTCGGCATCGCGCAGCTCAAGGCCGGGCACAAGGAGGACGCGACCAAGTCCTTC
>DATGVL010000025.1:0-43813 GCA_035300445.1 Steroidobacteraceae bacterium | reverse complement strand
GCTCGAGATCGTCGATACCCGCATCCGCAAGGCGCCCAAGCGCGAGGGCACGTCGTGGACGCTGCAGACCCGGCAGCCGATTCCGTGGTGGTGGATTCCGGCATCCGAGCACCCCGGCAAGACCGAGCAGACGCGCGGGTGGGAAGTGATGTCGGCGGTCGAAGAGAGCGTCGTGCAGAGACGCGATCCGAAGCAGGGGACCATGAAGCTCAAGGACCCGGTGACCGGCGAGACGCTGGAGCTGGACTTCGTGGGTACCCACCAGCCCGTGCGCCGCCTTGCGCAGGACGGCCGTTTCTTCGCCTGCACGGATTTTCGCAAGGCCGGCACCACCGACCAGTTCTACGACATCGACTTCTGGGTAAACGAGCACGGCGGCAAGCTGGCGGTGGACGAGATCCGCCTGCACAAGGTGCCGGTGAAGCAGGAGGACGGCAGCTGGGTGCAGAAGTCGCGTTACAACTTCGACGATCTCAAGTTCGACGTCGTGCCGTAGTATTAGTAGAAGAATTTCCCGCCGTCGCCGCGGTTCGGCGGATGTCGCAGATGAGCTCAAGCCACGCACCAGCGCTTGCGGCGCTGGCCAAGGTCTCGATACCACCGCTGCTGCTGGCCTTGCTGGCGGGGGTGAGCTACGCGGGCCCGCAGCGGGATCAGGACGCGCCGCAGCCGGCCCGCGAACCTGCGGCGCTCGCGCTCACCGACGCGCAGCAGCGCGCCGCGGGGGTCCGGGTCGATCACCCGGTTGCCATGACGAACGTGCCGCAGGTGGAGGCTTACGGCGTAGTCCTCGACCCGGCAGCGCTCGTCGCCGACATCGGTCGGATGCAGAGCACGCAGTCCGCCTGGCATGCAGCGCAGGCGGATGTCGTGCGGCTGGCGGGACTGTACCGGGACAACCTGAACGCGTCGCTCAAGTCCCTGCAGCTGGCGCAGGCGCAGGAGAGTGAGACCGGCGCGCAGGCCCGAGCGGCGGCGACGACGTTCGCGCTGCAATGGGGGCCGGTAGCGGCCCTCGGCGCGGACCAGCGCCGCGCGCTGATCGACGCCTTGAGCGCGAGCCGCCAGCTCCTCGTGCGCGCGGGGCTCCCCGGACAGCACCTGGCGGACTCAGTGGGCCCGCGGGCGCTGCTGGAAATCGACGGTGTGAGCGTCGCGGCGCGCGTGCTCGGGTCGCTGCAGAGGACCGACCCACAGCTGCAGGGTGCTGCCTGGTTGCTCGCAGTCGAGCGCGCGCCGGCGGGACTCGGGCCCGGCGCGCACGTGCGGGTGCTGCTCGAGCGCGCGCCAGTCGAGGGCGTGTTGGTTCCGGCGGCGGCGCTCCTCTACGACGAGAGCGGTGCCTACGTGTACCGTAACGCCGGGCCGAGCTCGGGCGGCAAGCAGCAGTACCAGGCGGTCGCAGTGCGGCTGCTTTCCGCCATGGGCGACGGCTGGCTGGTGAGCGGATTGGACACCTCCGACGCCATCGTGGTGCATGGCGCCGGCGTGCTGTGGTCGCTCCAGGGGATCAGCACCTTCTCGGCCGCAGAAGCAGAGCACGACTGAGCCCATGCTTGCCGCCTGCGTTCGTGGCTCGATCGCACACCCGAAGATCGTCACGGCGCTCTCGCTGTTGATAGCGCTGTTCGGCGCCAACGCGCTCCTGAACGCGCAGCTCGACGTGTTTCCGGACTTCGCCCCGCCGCACGTGCTGGTGCAGACCGAAGCGCCGGGGCTGGATGCCGCCCAGGTCGAGGCGCTGGTGACGCGACCGCTCGAGGGTCTGCTCGCCGGCGCCGAGAACGTCGCAGCCATTCGCTCGACCTCGAGCGAGGGATTGTCGGCCATTCAGGTCGTCTTCGGCGGCGGTGGTGATCCCTATCGACAGCGCCAGGTGATCACCGAGCGCCTGGCGCAGGCCGCCGCGCTCCTGCCGGCCGGCACCGGGCCACCGCTCCTGTCGCCCCTCAGCTCCTCGATGGAGTACCTGCTGCATTTCGGCTTCACGAGCGATCGGCTCTCGCCGATGGAACTGCGCGACCTCGTGCGCTGGACGGTCAAGCCTCAGATCCTCGCCGTTCCCGGGGTCGCGCAGGCGCAGATTTTCGGGGGCGATTCCCGGGAACGGCAGGTGCTGATCGACCCGCTCAGACTGCAGGCGGCCGGGGTGACGCTCGAGGACGTGTACGAGGCGGTGCGCCGCGGGACCGGGCTCATCGGTGGCGGCTACCTGGAGACCGCCACTCAGCGCATCGTGCTGCAGGCTCAGGCGCCGGGCGATTCGCCCGAGGCACTCGCCAAAGCGCTCATCACGACCCGCGACGGGCTGCCCCTGCGCCTCGGCGATATCGCCACCGTGCGGGACGGCCCCGCGCCGCGCTTCGGCGACGCGATGATCGGCGGACGCCCGGGCATACTCGTGGAGACCTCGACCCAGTTTGGCGCCAACACTCTCGAAGTGTCGTACGCGCTCGAGAGCCTGCTCGCCACGCTCGCCCCCGCGCTCGCGGCACAGGGTGTGCAATATCACCCGGCGCTCTTGAGGCCGGCGAGCTTCATCGAGAGCGCGATCGCGAAGCTGCGCAATTCGCTGCTGGTCGGTGCAGTGCTGGTGGTCGCGCTGCTGCTCGTGACGCTGCGTGACTGGCGGGGCGCGTTGATCTCGTTCAGCTCGATTCCGGTGTCGCTGCTCGCGACGGTGTGGGTTCTCATGAGTCGCGGCATCTCGCTCAACACGATGAGCCTGGGCGGGCTGGTCGTGGCACTCGGGGTGGTCGTCGACGACGCGGTGATAGACGTCGAGAACATCACGCGCCGGCGGCGCGAGGCGCCGCCCGGCACGGACGGACGGCGGCTTCTCATCGATGCATCGCTCGAGGTCAGACGCCCGGTGTTCTATGCCACCGCCGCGGTGGCCGTGGCGTTCCTGCCCATCTTCATGCTGTCCGGACTCCAGGGGTCGTTCTTTCGGCCGCTGGCGACGGCCTTCATGGTGGCAGTCGGGCTCTCGCTGCTCGTCGCCATGAGCGCCACCCCGGCGCTGTGCGCGCTCCTCATGGACCGCTACGTGCCGCGACCGGAGGCGCTGTGGCTGCGCCGCTGCAAGACGCTGCAGCATGAGGCCATCCTCCGGCTGCATTCACGCCCGCTGCTGGTTCTCTCTACGCTGCTGCTGACCGGCGCCGCGGGAGCCGTGCTCCTGCCTGCACTCGGTGCGCGGCTCCTGCCCGACTTCCGCGAGGACTACCTGATCGCCCACGCCGCCCTGCGACCCGGCATCGCGCTCGAAGAAACGGCGCGTGTGGGCCGGCAGATCGCCGCGCGGCTGGCGGCCATCCGCGGCGTTCGCAGCGTCGCCGAGCAGATCGGGCGCGCCGAGAACGGGCAGGATCCGGATGCGCCGAACAAGAGCGAGTTCGAGATTCGGCTCGACCGCTCACAGGGCCTCACGTCCGAGCAGCTCGACACCAGGGTCCGCGCGGTGTTCGACGACTTTCCGAACCAGCTCGTGGAGATTTATTCAGTGCTCGTCGAGCGCATCGGCGAGACCCTCTCTGGCGAAGGCGCGCCGTTTTTCGTCAGTGTCTTCGGCCCGGATCTGGACGTGGACGATCGGGTGGCCGCCGACATCGCCGCGGTGCTGCAGCGCCTGCCGCAAAGCGGCAACGTACGCCTCAAGGCACCGCCGCGCCAGGTGCAGCTGCACATGACGCTGCGCCCGGAGCGGCTGATGCTGTACGGGCTGGAAGCGTCGACCGTGCTGCGTACGGTGAATGCGGCGTTCCACGGAGCGGCCGTCGCCGAACTCACCCGGGCCGATCGCAGCGTACCGGTGAGCGTACACATCGCCGGGCTGCGTCCTACCCCGCAGAGCGTCGGCGATCTGCTGCTGCGAGGCCGTGACGGCGCGCTGGTGCCGCTGTCCGCCGTCGCCACGCTCGAGCTGGTGTCGGCGCGCAGCCTCATCGACCATGAGAGCGGGCTGCGCCGCCAGATCGTCGTCGTCAACCCGAAGACTTCCGACCAGGCGGGCTACGCACGGGCGGCGCGACAGGCGGTAGCGGCGCAAGTCAAGCTCCCCCCCGAGGTCTATCTGCGCTACGGCGGCGAAGCTCCCGCCGTCGCGGCTGCCGCACAGGACCTGCTGCTGCATGCGCTTGCCGCGCTCGTGCTGATCGTGCTGCTGCTGGCGCTGGCGTTCGCCCGCAACCGCCACGTTCTCCTGGTACTCGTGGCCGTGCCGAGCGCGCTCCTGGGCGGCGTGGCCGCCGTGGCGGTCACCGGCGACTCGGTCTCCCTGGGAGCGATGGTGGGCTTCGTCGCTCTGTTCGGCATGGCGGCGCGCAACACCATCCTGCTCATCTCCCACTACGATCACCTGGTCGCGGTTGAAGGACAGGCGTGGGGACTGGCGACCGCGGCACGCGGCGCGGCGGAGCGGCTCACGCCGGTCCTGCTCACGGCCTCGCTGACGGCGCTCGCCCTGTTGCCGGTCGCGATTCAGCTGCGCCAGCCCGGGCACGAGATCGAAGGGCCGATGGCGGTCGTGATTCTTGGGGGGCTCGTTTCCTCGACTCTCGTCACCCTCGTGCTCATCCCACCGCTCGCGGCGCGCTGGCTGCGCCCCGGCTGAGGCGCGCGCCTGCTCCCCGGGTCCGCATCGGTGTGCGTGTGTCACATTCGACACGACTCTGTGGCGCGCGCGACGCTTGGTCACCCGCCGGCGCGGCGGTACTTCCGCGCCCGGATGGACAAGCCTATGATAATCGAGCTTTTCGTACGGTGAGTCCGTCACTGGCACGACACCTGCTAGAGGAAGCAACCAGTCGCAAGGCCACGTCGCGACGTTCACGCCGGAGCGTGGGGCGTCGCCAGGGCGGGGCGCTCGGAAGAGTCTAAAACACAACGCGAATCGAGGAGACTGCCTATGCAATTCGGTTCAAAGGGAAGGCTTTGGAGGATGTTGGCAATCCTCGCATTCGGGGCCGGGTGTAGCGCGGCGATCAGTGACGAAGTCACCGACCGCGCCAAGGATCCTGATCTGTGGGCAGCGCCGGGCGGCGATCAGGCCCTGACACGCCACAGCCGGCTGAAAGACATCACGACGGCGAACGTCGCGGGCCTGCAGATGGTGTGGTCGCAGTCCAGCGGAACCCTGCGCGGCCACGAGGGCCAGCCGCTGGTCGTCACCGTCGACAACACGCCCATGATGTACATGGAGAGTGGCTGGCCGAACATCATTCAGGCGCTCGACCTCACCGATCCGGACCATCCGCGAGAGATGTGGAACTACAAGAAGGCTACGAATCGCGATGACTCGGCGGTCCCGCGCGCCTGCTGCGATACCGTCAACCGCGGTCCTTCCTATGCGGACGGCAAGCTCGTGTTCGGCACCCTCGATGGCTTCGTCATCGCGCTCGACGCGAAGACCGGCAAGGAGATCTGGGTCGTCAAGCACGCCTATCCCGCCAAGGGCGAGACCATCACGCCGGCGCCGCTCATTGCCGATGGCAAGGTGGTCATCGGCTTCGGTGGTGATGAGTTTGCGGCACGCGGTCGCCTGACCGCGTACGACCTCGCGACCGGCAAGAAGGTGTGGGAGTGCCACAGCACCGGCAGCGACAAGGACGTGTGCCTGACCCCTGCCACCAACAAGGCGCACCCGGAATACGGCAAGGCCGGCTCCGATGTCGGCATTAGCAGCTATCCCGGTGACGAGTGGCAGCGCGGCGGCGGGGCGCTGTGGGGCTTCTACAGCTACGATCCGGAGCTGAAGCTCGTCTATGCCTCGACCGGCAACCCCGGCCTGTGGAGCCCGTCCTATCGCTGCAGCGAGAAGACTCACGAAGCGTGCAACACGGGCAAGCAGGACAACAAGTGGTCGATGGCGATCTTCGCGCGCAAGCTCGACACGGGTGAGGCGGTCTGGGTCTACCAGATGACGCCCTTCGACCAGTGGGACTACGACGGCATCAACGAGAACATGCTCGAGGACCTGACGGTCGACGGCAAGGCTCGCAAGGTGCTCGTCCACTTCGACCGCAACGGCTTCGCCTATGTGCTCGATCGGAGCGACGGCACGCTGCTGCGCGCCCACAAGTACGTCACGACGAACTGGGCGGAGAAGGTCGACATGAAGACCGGTCGTCCGGTCAAGGTGAAGGAGCATTCACCGTTCGCCCCCGGTGGCAACACGCAGGCCTGCCCCTCGGCGATGGGCGGCAAGGACCAGCAGCCGTGTGCGATCGACCCGACCGAGCCCGGCATGGCGTACTGCCCGACCAACAACTGGTGCATGGAAGATGAGCCCCAGGAGCGCTCGCATACGCAGCAGGGCACGGTGTACGTGTTCGCCAACGTGTTCATGTATCCGGAGAAACCCGGCATCACCGGCAAGTTCAAGAAGTTCAACTTCCTGACCGGCGAGACGGTGTGGGAAATCCCGGACCCGTATCCGAACTGGGGCGGAGCGCTCGTCACGGACGGCGGCCTGGCCTTCTACGGCAGCCTCAACGGTGACTTCCGCGCCGTCGACCGCTCCACCGGGAAGGTCCTGTGGCAGCGCCGTCTGGGCTCGGGGATCATCGGTAACCCGATTACCTACAAGGTAGGCGGCAAGCAGTACGTGTCGGTGTGGAGCGGCATCGGCGGGTGGATCGGATTGCCGGTCACGGCGGGCCTGGACCTCAGCGACAAGTTCGGTGCCATCGGCGCAACCGCCATGACCAAGGCGGCGAATCTGGACAAGATTCCGATGGGCGGAACTCTGTACACGTTCCGTGTCCAATGAGGGTGACGGCAAGTTGAGTTCGGAAGCGCCCGGTCGAAGACCGGGCGCTTCATTTCGGGCCGCGACTCGCCGCGGCCTAAGCACTTCAGGAGCAGGCGATGGTGTGGAAACGGGCAGCGATTCTGGCGCCTGCCTCGCTGGCGCTACTCGCTGCGGCGACGGCGGCGGGCGAGCAGCGCACGAGCTCCCTGCGTGTGTGTGCGGACCCCGGCAACATGCCGTTCTCGAACAACCGGGGCGAGGGCATCGAGAACAAGATCGCCGAGGTGCTCGCCAGGGGCCTGGGCACCTGGGTGCAGTACTACTACCGGCCCGGCATAGAGCGGGGCATGACGCGCACGACGTTGTACGCCGAGGAGTGCGACGTGATGTTCGACATGCCACCGGATACCGAGCGCGTACTGGTGACCACGCCGCTGTACCGCACGACCTTCGTGCTCGCTTCCCGCAGCGATCGGGGCATCACCATCAGGAACCTCGATGACCCGCGTCTGAAGAGGCTCAGGGTTGGCGTCTACCAGACCTCCGCGATCCGCGAAGCGCTTCTCGACCATGACGTGCGTAACCTCTCTATTCACTACCTCAGCCACGACGCGGACCTGGTGGCCGAGGATCAGCCGGCCTACCAGGTGCAGGAGGTGCTGGACGGCAAGCTTGATATCGCCGCCGTGTGGGGGCCGTTCGCCGGCTACTACCAGGCGATGAAGCACGCACCCATCACCCTGCAGCCGGTCAACCTCATGGAAGACGCCGTGCCGCTCGAGTTCGATATGGCGGTCGCGGTACGGACCAGCGACAAGGACCTGCAGGCGCAGCTGGACCGCGCGCTGCACGCCCAGCGTGACGCCATCCATTCGATCCTGACCGAGTTCGGCGTCCCCCTGGTTCGTTGCGATACCTGTCTCGTCAGCGGCGATCTGCCCTCGCACGGACCCTACGCACCCCCGAAGCGCGCGCCGGAAATCCTCGACCGCCCCGCCACCGTCAGCATCGCACAGCTCAACGGCTGGCTCGCCGCTGGCGCAAACCTCAACGTCGAGCTCAACAACGCCGTGCTCGCCGGCGACAAGGTGCGCATCGGCTACCTGCTCGACAGGAAGCACGCGCCGATCGACGCCCAGGACCTGCAGGGCGAGACCGCGCTGCAGACCGCCATCCGCCAGAAATCGGCACAGCTGGTCCGCTACCTGCTTGCGCGCGGTGCAGGCGCGGCGGTACCCGACCGCGACGGCTGGACGCCGCTGATGACGGCCGCCTGGGTCGACGACGGATCGATTGTCACCTTGCTGACGAAGCAGCACGCCGACCCGAACGCCGCCGGCGCCGGTGACCTCACGCCGTTGGGCATTGCGTTGCAGGGCGGCAAGGATGCAGCCACGGTGGCCCTGATCGAGGCCGGAGCTGACGTCAATCGCCCGGTGGGGGCGGCCGGCTACACGCCGCTCATGCTCGCCGCCGTCCAGCATTCCAAAACTGCCGCCCAGGTGCTCCTCAAGCGCGGGGCGGACGTGAATGCGCGCAACCGGGGCGGCATCACGGCGCTCATGATCGCGGCGGCCGCCGACCAGCCGGAGCTCGTCGCGCTGCTGGTCCAGGCGGGTGCGAACGTCGACGCCCGCAGCGAGACCGGTGAGACGGCGCTGTCGATCGCGCGGGCGAAGGATCATCAGGCGGTGATGAAGCTGCTCCAGCAGCCGCCCCCGCCGACGAGCTGACCGCGCGCATCCTCGACGCCTTACGGCTGGCATCAAGCGACGAAGAGGTGGGTCTTGCCAAAGTGCCTGCTCCTTAGCTGCCTGGTGCTGCTCGCGGTCCCGGTGCTCAGCGCCGACGAGCCCAAAACGCAGCCGCCGGAGCCGCCCGCGGCCGCACCGCCGGCGCCCGCCAACGCCATGAAGCCCGCGGAGCGCGTCGAGGCGACGCCCAAGGGACAACTGAAGAATCCATACACCGACGACAACGCGGCGATCGTCGAGGCCGGTCGCAAGGTCTACCTGCGCTACGGCTGCAACGGCTGCCATGGCGGCAATGGGGGTGGTGGCATTTGCCCACCTCTGATCAACGACGTCTGGGTGTATGGAGGGGACGACGACACGCTCTTCCGGCTGGTAACGCTCGGGAGCGACGTTCTGCAGAGCAAGGGCTACACGCGCATCGGCCAGGAGAGCGTGGTCGCGCCCATGCCGCCGATGGGGCTGATCGTCGCGACCGACGACGAGCTGTGGCGGATACTGACTTTCATCCGCTCCAACTTTCACGGGGCCCCGGAGAACAAGTTCGGCCAGCCTCCGATGCCGGCCAATCCGTAGCCTGCCTGCTGTGCGCCAGATCTGACATCGCTCTGTGGCACGAGCGGCGCAGGCCTGCGCGTATCGCTGGCCGCCGCTGCGGGTCAAGCCGCGGCAAGTCACTGCGGGAGAAAGGATGTTCCTGGTCCCTGGAGCGCTGGCACGCGGAATGCTTGTAGCCAAGCCCTGGCGCACCGCAACCTCAAGCCCTGACCGAGGAGTTCCCACAGTGAAATCCAGAGCCGCCGTGGCCTGGGCTGCCGGCCGGCCACTGTCGATCGAGGAAGTGGACGTCGCCGCGCCAAAGCCGGGAGAGGTCCTGGTCAAGATCGTCGCGACCGGGGTCTGCCACACCGACGCCTTCACACTGTCCGGGCGCGACCCGGAGGGTCAGTTCCCCGCGATTCTCGGTCACGAGGGTGGAGGCATCGTCCAGGAGGTGGGAGCCGGTGTCACGAGCGTGAGGGCCGGCGACCACGTGATCCCTCTGTACACGCCCGAATGCGGCGAGTGCAAGTTCTGCCGCTCAGGGCGGACCAATCTGTGCCAGAAGATCCGCGCCACGCAGGGTAAGGGACTCATGCCCGATGGCACGACCCGCTTCTCCGCCAAGGGCAAGCCCGTGCTTCACTACATGGGCACGAGCACATTCTCGGAGTACACGGTGCTGCCCGAAATCGCGGTCGCGAAGGTGAATGCACGGGCGCCGCTCGACAAGGTCTGCCTGCTCGGGTGCGGCATCACCACCGGCATCGGCGCGGTGCTGAACACCGCCAAGGTGCGAGCGGGCTCCTCGGTTGCGGTGTTCGGGCTGGGGGGCATCGGCTTGTCGGTGGTGCAGGGCGCGGTGATGGCCAAGGCCGGGCGGATCATCGCCATCGACACCAACCCCGAGAAATTCCCCATGGCGAGGTCCCTCGGCGCCACCGATTGCATCAACCCGAAGGACCAGGGTGTGCCCGTTCAACAGCTCATCGTCGACATGACCGACGGTGGGGTCGACTACTCCTTCGAATGCATCGGCGATGTGAACGTCATGCGCTCCGCGCTCGAGTGCTGCCACAAGGGGTGGGGGGAGTCGACGATCATCGGCGTCGCGGGCGCGGGCGAGGAGATACATACGCGCCCTTTCCAGCTCGTCACCGGTCGCGTCTGGCGGGGTTCGGCTTTTGGCGGCGTGAAGGGCCGCTCGCAGCTGCCCGGGTTCGTGGAGCGCTACCTTGGCGGGGAGATCAAGATCGACCAGATGGTCAGCGAGGTGCTGCCGCTGGACGAGATCAACCGGGCGTTCGACCTGCTGCACGAGGGCAAGGTCATCCGCTCCGTCATCCGGTTCTGATCGGGGCGCGATGTGCCACACACGGTCAGACAGCTGAGCTACAGGGTACGCAGTGCAGCAATTCCGGGTGCTGTCGGCGACGGGTCGTTTGCAGTAGCCTGATACATGAGAACGCCGGGGAAAGACGTCTACCGAAGACTGTCGGGTCACTCATGTCACGGACGGGCGGGAATGCTCAGGGCCCCACGCAGGGGCCGGGAGCGTTCGGGGGACGCCATTATGCAAACTCGATTAAGCACCCAGAGCCACGCCGACCTGATTCGCAGTGTCATCGCGGGACACGGGGCGGGTCTGCCGATCGATGAGGTCATACGGCGCTCGTGGAGCCGCTGCCTCACGACCTACGCGCTGGATCCACATCAGAGCAAGCGGCCGAACACCGTCGAGCACGCCGACCTGCTGGCACGCAGGCAACGCATCGGTGCCGTGCTGCCGATCGCGCGCATCGAGATGGAAGGCCTCAGCAAGCTCATGCTGCATTCCGAGTACAGCATCATGCTGACCGATCGCGACGGCGTCATTCTCAGCTATGTCGGCCATCCGAATTTTGCGGCCACGGCACGCCGCTGCGGCTTCCGCGAAGGCGTAGTCTGGAGCGAGCAGGAACTGGGGACGAACGGCATGGGGACGTGCCTGACGACGCAACGGCCGATCGTCATCCACCGCACCGAGCATTTCCTCGCCCAGAACATCCAGCTGACCTGTTCCGCGGCCCCGATCTTCGACATGCGCGGGCAGCTGCTCGCGGCGCTGGACATTTCCGGCGCTTCCGCCAATGCACAGACCCACACGCTTGCGCTGGTCGACATGGCGGCGCAGAACGTCGAGAACCGCGCACTGCTCGGTGCCTGCAAGGACTACTACGTGCTGCGCTTCCACCGTTGTGCGGAATTCGTCAGCACCCCGGGGGAGGGCGTGGTCGCCTTCGATGAGCAGGGCACCATCATGGGTGCCAACCGCAGTGCGCTGGAGCTGTTGAGATTTCGCGATCACCAGGCTCTGTGCGGGCAGCGCGTGGACCGCGTCTTCGAGACGAGTCTCGCGGCGCTCCTGCAGCTCGCCGCGCGGCACAGGTTCCGGCCCGAGCCGCTGCCCTCGCCCGCAGGAAGGCGCCCGTGGTTCGCGATGGTGCAGGCGCCGGTAGAGCCGCAGCGCCGGGTGATGCCGGCGTCCGGGAGCGCGCCGGGCAGCCCGCAGACACCCGACCCCGATCCATTGCAGTGCCTGCACTCCAGCGATCCGGTGATGCAGCAGAGCGTGGGAGTCCTGCGCCGCGTCGTCGATCGCGACATCTCGGTGCTGTTGCTCGGCGAGACGGGCACCGGCAAGGGTTACTGCGCGCGGGCTATCCACGCCGCCAGCCGCCGTGCCGAGAAGGCCTTTCTGTCGGTGAATTGCGGTGCCATCCCCGAGCCGCTGATCGAGAGCGAGCTGTTCGGCCACAAACCCGGCGCGTTCACCGGCGCCGCCCGCGACGGCAGCATGGGTCGGATCCTGCAGGCGAACGGCGGCACGTTGTTCCTCGATGAGATCGGCGACATGCCACTGCCGCTGCAGGCACGCCTGTTGAACGTCATCGAGGACCGCGAGGTGCTGCCGCTGGGTGGAACGAAGCCGATTCCGGTCGACGTGCGCATCATCAGCGCCACGCAGCACGACCCGGTGGAGCTGATCGCCAAGGGGCAGTTCCGCGATGATCTGTACTACCGCCTGAACGGCATCACCGTCCGCATGCCGCCGGTGCGCCAGCGCGCGGATATCCCCGATCTGATCCGCAAGCTGGTGCGCACGGAAGCGGGAGCTGAGAGCGCGATCGACATCGAGATAGCACTGATCGAGCGACTGGCCAGGTACTCCTGGCCGGGCAACGTGCGCCAGCTGCGCAACGTGGTGCGCACGATGCTGGCCCTACGCAGCACCAATGACCTGACGCTCGCCGATTTCAACGAGAGCTGGCTCGCCGGCGCCACGCGCACCGAGGAGCCGACGCTGGAGTCCGGCAGGCCGGTCGAAGCAGACGTGGAGAACGTGCTGAGCAGCGCTGAATGCGACGCGCTGCGCCGCACGCTCGAGGCATTTCACTGGAACATCAGTGCCGCGGCCTCGCGTCTGCACCTCAGCCGGCGCACGTTGTACCGAAAGATGCACCGGCATGGGCTGGTACGGCGGGCGCCGCCGAACGGTCCGGCCGACGCGGGCTGAGTAACTTCAGAATTTTCAAGCGAGGCAGATCTATGGCAGTCTCAATTCACCCCTCCGTTGACAACGGCGTAAAGAAGGGTAATCCCAATTTCGCCGGCGGCACCCTGACCTGCAAGTGCGCCCAGGCACCGGTCACGGTCAGCATCGGGTCCAACGTGGCTTTCAATCACGCCTGCGGCTGTACCAAGTGCTGGAAACCCAAGGGCGCGCTCTTCTCGGTGGTCGCCGTGGCGTCGCGGGACAAGGTCGCGGTCACGGCCAACGCTCAGAAGCTCAAGATCGTCGACCCGAGTGCGACGATCCAGCGCTACGCCTGTACCGGTTGCGGCGTTCACATGTACGGCCGCATCGAGAACAAGGCCCACCCGTTCCATGGACTCGACTTCATCCACGTCGAGCTGTCGAAGGAGAGCGGCTGGGAAGAGCCGAGGTTCGCGGCCTTCGTCTCCTCGATCATCGAGTCGGGCGCGAAGCCCGACCAGATGGGCGCCGTGCGCGCGCGCTTGAAGGAGCTCGGTCTTGAGCCTTACGACTGCCTCTCGCCCGCGCTGATGGACCTCATTGCGACGCACACCGCCAAGGCCAAGGGTGTGCTCGCGGCCTGACGCTCAGGCGCAGCGCGCAACGGGTCAGAACGTCCCCGCCACCGAGAACGGCCGCCGGCCGGTGGCATCCGGGGAGCCGAGGTAGCGGATGTTGTTGACCAGCTCGGGCGCGGCGCCGGCCCGCGGGGCGACCAGCCCCTCGAGCTCAAAGCCCGGCTGACGCGTCAGGCGCAGCGTGCCCTCGACGGCCAGTGGGCCGTTGAGGTCGCGCAGCTTGCCGGTCGGCTCCCCGGGGCCGCCGGGGAAGGTCAGCACGTAACTGCCCAGCGGCGTCGCCCGACCGGAGCGATCTTCCAGATCCCGCGCTTCGATGCGCCCCTGAAGCTCGGTGATGATGCCGTGCTCGAACTGCGCCAGCGCGAGATCCAGATGCGCGCGGCCGTGCAGATCCGTGGGCACGCCGGGGAGCAGCGCCGGATCGAGGGGCAGGTCGGCGAGGAAATGGCGCACCGTCACCCGCTGTCCGAAGCCCAGCTGCACCTCCGCCTCGAGGTTGCCATCGCTGCGCGTGACGGCGATGTGGGCCGCGAGCTTGCCGAGGAGCAGCATCCAGGGGCGCAGCTCCCAGCTGACATCCCCGACCGCCGTGCGCTGCACGGTGAGACCGGTGCACACACCGCTCCAGAGCGAGCCATCGACGCCAGCGCAGGAGCAACCGCGCGCGCCGCTCGCCGGGATGATCCAGGCGGCCGGCAGGCGGGCGATGAGAATGGCCGCAAAAGCGACCACCGCCAGCAGTGCGATCCAGATCCCTCGCCTCACTTCAACCCGAGTGCAGGACGATGGCGGCGTTCACCAGCCCGGTCGCATCGGCCTTTTCAATGCTGGCCGACTCCACGCTGACGCCGTTCTGCTGGGCGAGCCGGCCGAGCCAGCCGACCAGCGTATCGAATGGCGCCTTGGCGAGTCGTACCGACAGGCTCCCGGGTCCGCCCGGTTCGCTGCCCGCGAGCGCGCCCGCCAAACCGGACTCGCGCGCCGAACGGTCGATGATCACGAGCAGCGATTCACCCGTGGCTGCCGGCGGGGGAGCGGAGGCGGCCAGTTCGGGGGCGACGCCCTGCATCCAGGTGAGATCGGCGTGCTTGCGGGCGAGGCGCTGGTGCGCACGCGCGACGCTGCGATCGAGGGGAATCACCACGCCGAAGAGGAGGATCGCCGCCGCGAGCGCGAGGCCCGCCGCGAGCAAGCGCCGCTCGCGCTCGGGAAGGGCGGCGAGGGAGTCGAGCGATAGTGAATTGGGCGAGAGCTTCATGGGGTGCGTCTCTAGGTGCCGCCGGCGCGCACCTGGATGTGTCCCTCGTAGCCGGAGGCGGCGTTGCTTCCGCCCGTGAGGTCGGCCCGCCAGCCGCTGGTGCGCAGCGCCTGGCTGACGCGGTCGAGACTCGCGGCATCCGGCGCGGAGAGCTTCATGTCGAGCGCGCCGCCGTGAAACTGCAGAGACTGCACGCTCATGCCGGGAGTGGCGTCGCGCGCCTGTGCCAGCGCCTGCAGCGCGGGCAGCAGCCCCCCGCCGGCCCCGCGCGTAGCGTTCAGGCGTTGCTCCATGCGGCGGCGTGCATCGAGAGTGTTGGGATCGCCGGGCATGGCGGCGTGGAAGGTGTCGCGGATCGAAGCATCGAGCTGGCGTTCGCGACTCTTCAGCACCTGCAGCTCGCCGATCTTGCCCACCAGGTGCAGGCCGATGACAGACACCAGCAGGATCGCCGCCACCCGCCAGGCCTTGAGGCCCACGGCGCGCGCGGCCGTCGGCGCGTAGGCACCCTGCAACAGGTTGATCGGTGTCGCCGCCGGCAGCTGCTGCGCGAACAGCGCCAGGGGTCCGCCGGTGAGCAGCTGGATCTTGATGCCGTCGAAGCCGGCACGCGCGGCTTCGATCTGCGCGGAATGCCGCTGCCACTCCGGCGCGCCCGTGTACAGAATGAGGCCGCGCGCGCCGCCCGTCGACTGCTCCGCGCCCGATTGCGCGATTTCGAGCGCTTCCGCCAGCGCGTCCGCGGGCAGCGTCACGGGGCAGGCGCCTGGCGAGCGTACGAATACCCCGTCCTCTTCCAGGAGCACGACCGCCTGGCCCGGATTGCGCGGCAGCAGCTCACTGTCGGCGTAGATCGCCTCGGGCTCGATACCGCCCGCGCGCAGCGTCGCGAGCCACTCATCGAGCAGTGCGCGCGCGACCACGGCGACCGGCGCGCGCGCGGAGTCCCCGGCACGCTTGCCGACGGCGAAATGCAGATCGTCGATGTCATCGGCGAGCTGCTCTTCGAGTGCGTACGGCAGGAGCTGCTGCAGCTTGGCACCGGCCTTGACCGGCACCTCCGGCTCGGCCAGCAGCACATCCGCCCCGGGCACCAACACACATACGCGTCGTCCCGCGGCCCGCGCGGCCGCAAGCGTCAGCGGACCGCTTTGCGCGAGACCTGCCGGCGCGCCGCGCGCATCGGCCACCAGCCAGGACGCCAGTTCGCCGGCGGCGCGCGGCAGGCGCAGCAGCAGCCAGTCAGCCATGTGGGGATACCGTCATCGTTGCATCAATCGGGCGTAAAGCTGCGCAGGATCGGACGCACGCTGTTCTGGTCCTGATACAGAAGACTGTACAAGTTGAATTCCGCGCTGCCAATAGTGATGAAACTCGTGAGACGGAAGTAGCTCGAGACCTGTGCGATCTTCGGCCGCACCTGGCCGAGGAGCTTGGGATCGGGAAAGGCCGCTTCGTAGTCGCGCTGCGTGGGGAAGCACCCGGGTGCGTTGGCGCGGTTCTTGGCCAGGGAATCCGCATCGGAGCTGAAGTCCTGATGCCCGAGATACGCATCCAGCACCAGCCCGGGCGCCGTGCACAGGTTGACCGCCGTGTTATACGGGAGCGCCGTGACGAAGGGCGCGAGCTTGAGGTAACGCTCACGGCCGAAGCCCGGCAGCGCGAGCAACTCACTCGCGCTCGTGATGTAACGGTTGGCCGTCCGGTAGGGCGGCGTCTGGCCCATGTAGACACTGTCCTTCGCGCCATCCGGGACCGACGGCGTGATGTCCCCATCGATCCAGTCGACGATATAACCCGCCCACTTCGGCTCCACACCCGCCATCGCGAGCAGCTGCATGAAGGCCTGCAACTGCACCGGATCTACCGTGGTGTCGTTCTTCACCAGGTTGTTGAGGTTGAACCGTCCCTGCAGGTCCTCGAGCGAGGCCTCGAGCATCACGCCTGGAACCACCTCGATGGGTCCGATGGGCTTGCCCCAGCCCTGCGCGGGATACGTATGGTCCTTGTCGTTCTGCCGTATCTGGCGCAGGCCGTAGGCAGCGAGCGCCTCGGCTCCCTGGGCGATGAGCAATGCCTGATCGAAGGCATAGGTCGCCGTACCGCGCCGCGCGGTGGTCGCGTTCTCGTACGCCACCGCCGCGGCGATGATGGTGCCGAGCGCGACCAGCAGGATCGCCACCAGCAGCGCAATGCCGCGCTGCGTGCGCGGCGTGCAGCGCGGACGCTGGCGGCGCGCTCGTAGGCAGACTCTGTTCATCCAGCAATCTCCACGATGCGCACGATCCTGCCCCAGTCATCGGTGTCGAGCGTGATCTCCACCGCCAGCGGACGCTGGCGCAGGGTCCACTCCTGCTTCTGGATCACCGCGCTGCCCGGTGGCCATTGCTCCTGCCACTGATGGGACTGGTCGAGATAACGCAGGGTCATCGCCTTGACGTGTGTCATGAGGTTGCGCTTGCTCGTCGTGCTGGTGAGCGTGGGATCGAGCACGTTCCAGTACTCGCGCCGCAGTGTTCCGTTCTCCAGGAAGTACGCCACCCGCTGCAATCCCGGGCGCTGCAATCCGACCGGATTCGCCCAGCCGCCGCGGGTGAGGGCGACGATCGGCTGCGTGCCGGGAACCGAGCCCTGCAGGGCAGGCTGCGCGGGCTCATCCCCGATGGCCTGGCGCACCGGACGCGGGGCGAGCTGCACGAAGTCCTGTTCCAGCACCCGCACCGTGGTTTGCAGCTCGAGCAGGTGCGCCTGCTGTTGCTTGAGCGAGTCGCGGCTGGTGACTGCCTGGCTGATGGCGCCATACCCCATGGCGAACATGACTGCGGCAATGAACAGCGCCACCAGGAGCTCGAGCAGCGTGAAGCCGCCGGAGCTCACTTCGACCCCGGTGGATTTTGAGCGCCCGGCGGTGGCACCGTGCCCGGCGTGGGGGGCGCCTGGGCGCCGCCGGGGATCCCCGGGCTTGCGGGCAACCCGCCGAAAGTCTGCGTGCCCCAGTCGGGCTGGAAACCGTTAGGCGTCCCGACCGCATCGCCCCAGATACCACTCACGGTGGTGAACCAGCCGTTGTCCTCACCCGCCTTGACCTCCGCGGGGCGCACGCTGATGTCGATGCGCTCGACACCCGGCACCTCGGTGGCGACCACCTCCTGGCGCCAGTGCCAGCTGCGGCTGGCAAAGTCGGTGTCGCCGTTGCTGACGCCGGTGGGGGGCTGTTGACCGGACAGGCGCAGGTTCGCGATCTGATTGAGCGCCACCCACTGGGCCAGGGTCTTGTCGCGCAGGTAGGAGATCGTGTTCGCCGAGGAGGTGAGCGCACCCATCACCGCCGCCATGCCGATCGCGACGATCGCGAGCGCCACGAGCACTTCGATGAGCGTAAAGCCGCCGCCGTGCGCGCGCCTCACGGCTTCACCTCCACCATGTCCTGCTCGATCACCTGACCCTGCTCGTCCTGCGTGAGGGTGACGCTGCGCCGGCCGCCGTCGCGCTCCACCGTGGCGGTGAAGCTCGTCAGATCGCCGTTGGAGAAAATCATGACCTGTGGAGTCTTGTCCTTGGCATCCGCCGGACGGGTCAGCACGACGGGCCGCGCCTCGACCGTGAGTTTGACACCGAGCCCGTCGGGGAGCTTGCGCGCACTCAGCGCATCGTCCTCGAACACGCCGCGCCACATCGCGCGGTGCATGTCATAGGTGAGAAACTCATAACCGTCATCCTGAAACGAGACGCCGTACTCGCGGGTCTGCAGCTCGGCCTGCTCGCGCGCGTAGGTGAGCAGTGCGAGCAGGCGGTCGCTCTCCTTCTCGAGCTCGCGGTCGCGTCCCGTCAGGCTGACTGACAGCAGCACGCCGGCGGAGATCACGCCGATGATGAGGACGACGACCAGGATCTCGACCAGCGTAAAGCCGGCGCTGGCCCGATGAGCGCAACTGGATCGCATGATCGCGCTGCGGCTCTAGTCGCCGAGATTCCAGTTGCCGATATCGGCGTTGATGCCATCGCCACCGGGCTGGCCATCGGCGCCCAGGGTGTACAGGTCGTACGTCTTGCCGTGCGTGCCGGGGAATACGTACAGATAAGGGTTGCCCCAGGGGTCCTTGCTCACCCGCTCCAGGTAGCCGCCGGGCCTCCAGTGCTTGATCGAGGGGTCGGTGGGCTGCTGCACCAGTGCCACCAGGCCCTGCTCGGAGGTCGGATACTTCGAGTTGTCGAGATAATACATGGAGAGCGCCGCCTCCAGGCTCTGGATGTCCTGCTTCGCCTTGGCGACCCGCGCGTCATCCACCTTGCTGAGGACCGTTGGAACGATGACCGCCGCGAGCAGGCCGATGATGATCACCACGACCATGATCTCGATGAGGGTGAAGCCGCGCGCGCGCCGTGCGCCGGGCCGTCTGCTACCCTCGCCAGCGATGTAACTCATGGGTTGCGTGTCCGGGCGGGGCTGCCGCCGTTGAGGCAAAAACGGGTCGGATCATAGCAAATGGGGGTCTACCGGCCTGTGAAGCCCGTGCGCAGGGTGCTCCAGTCTCTCAATTGCGACGGCCGCCTGGGGCTGGCGCTGCTCATCAGCTGCGCCGTGCTGCTGCTGCCCGCGCTGGCCGGAGATGCGGGGCGAGCGCTGCTGCGCTATGACCGCGGGGCGCTCGCGGCCGGGCAGTGGTGGCGGCTGCTCACGGCGCATGTGGTTCATCTGGATATCCGGCACGCGCTGCTGAATAGTCTGGGCCTCGCTCTGGTGTGGGCGCTGTTCGCGCGCGAGTACTCCCCGCGCCAGTGGGTGCTGATCGTGCTGGGCGCGATGCTGGCCATCGACGCGGGGCTGTGGCTGTGCGATTCGACCGTGCTGTGGTACGTCGGTTCCTCCGGCGCGCTGCACGGGGCGATGGTGGCGGGTGCCCTGGCGCAGGTGCGTCATGGGGAGCGCACTGGGTGGGTCCTGGTGGGGCTGCTCGCGGTGAAACTCGCTTACGAGCACTGGCTGGGGGCGCTGCCGCTCTCCGGGAGCGACCCGGTGGTGGTGAGTGCGCACCTGTATGGGGTGGTCGGAGGTGCCGCCGTGGCCGCGTTCCTGAGGCCCCACGCGGCGCCGCTATAATTTCGGCCCCGGGCGTTCCGAGGTAGTGCATGGCCTTTGCGTTCGTGTTTCCGGGTCAGGGCTCGCAGTCGGTGGGGATGCTCGGGGCGCTCGCCGCCGCGGACGCCTCCATTCGCGGCACCTTCGACGAGGCTTCCGCGGTGCTGGGCTTTGATCTGTGGAAGCTCGTGAGCGAAGGCCCGGAGGAGGCGCTCAACGCCACCGTGCGCACACAGCCGGCGATGCTCGTCGCGGGCGTGGCGACCTGGCGCATGTGGTGCGCACGCGGCGGCGCACTGCCGGCGGTCGTCTCCGGTCACAGTCTCGGGGAATTCACCGCACTCGTGTGCGCGCAAGCCATACCCTTCGGCGCCACGGTGGACCTGGTGCGCTTCCGCGGACAGGTCATGCAGGAGGCCGTGCCGGCCGGCAGTGGCGCGATGGCGGCCATAATCGGCCTGGATGATGAGGCGATCGAGGCGGCGTGCCGGGAAGCCGCGCGGGAGGGCATCGTGGAAGCGGCTAATTTCAACTCCCCGGGCCAGGTGGTCATCGCCGGTGAGAAGGCGGCAGTGCAGCGCGCGATCGAAGCCGCCCGCGCACGCGGGGCCAAGCGCGCGGTGGCGCTGCCGGTGAGCGTGCCCTCGCACACCAGCCTCATGCGCGACGCGGCCGAGCGCCTCAGGGAGCGGCTGCGCTCGCTCGAGGTACGCGTGCCCCGCATCCGCTACATCAGCGCGGTGGATGCGAGCGAGCACGAGCAACCCGACGAGATCCGCGAGCTGCTCGTGCGGCAGCTGTGGAACCCGGTACGCTGGTCGGACACGCTGCGCGCGGTGAGCGCGGGCGCCATCGCGCAGGTGATCGAGTGCGGGCCGGGCCGGGTACTCACCGGCCTGAACCGCCGCATCGAACGGCGCGCGAACCTGGATTTTCTGGCGCTGGAGGACCCGGCCTCGATGGAGGCGGCGCTCACGGCGACCCGAGGGGGCTCCCATGCTTGAAAACGACGTCGCACTCGTCACCGGCGCCTCGCGCGGCATCGGGCACGCCATCGCGCTCGCCCTGGGAGGGGCCGGCGCCCGCGTGATCGGCACCGCCACCAGCGCAGAAGGCGCTGCACGCTTGGGCGCGACGCTCGCGTCGCATGGATGCAACGGCCGCGGCGCGGTGCTCGACGCCGGGAACGCCGCCTCGGTCGACACCTTGATAGGGGAGCTCGAAGCTGCCTCTGAGCTGCCGACGATCCTCGTCAACAACGCCGCCGTCACGCGCGACTCGCTGCTGCTGCGCATGAAGCCCGAGGACTGGGAGGCGGTCATCACCACCAATCTCACCGGCGTGTTTCGCCTCTCCAAGGCGTGCGTGCGGCGCATGATGAAGGAGCGGCGGGGCAGGATCGTCAACCTCACCTCCGTGGTGGGGGTGACGGGCAATGCCGGGCAGGCCAACTATGCCGCGGCGAAAGCGGGACTGCTGGGATTCACCAAATCACTTGCCCGGGAGCTCGCCTCGCGCGGTATCACGGTGAATGCCGTGGCCCCAGGCTTCATCGATACTGACATGACACGCGCGCTGAACGAGGCGCAGCGCGCCGCGCTCGTCGGGCAGATTCCCATCGGCCGGCTCGGGACCCCCGCGGATGTGGCCGGCGCGGTCCTGTTCCTGGTCTCACCGCAGGCGACTTACATCACCGGGGAGACCTTGCACGTCAACGGGGGCATGTACATGCCGTAGAGTGGGGCGTTGGACGCACGCCACACGCGGCGGGGAGGGTGGGCGAGCGCGCGGAACCGCCGGTCAGATTCGCCAGTAAAAACAATCACTCGCACCGGCGGTGGGCGAGTGGCAGCCCCAAGGGTGTTCCCCTACAATACCGCGCCCGCTACCGGAGCCTACATAAGGACCCATCGCTAATGAGCACAGTTGAGCAGCAGGTCAAAGCCATCGTTGCCGAACAGCTGGGCGTCAAACAGGAACAGGTCACTAACGATGCCTCGTTCGTCGACGACCTGGGAGCCGATTCACTCGACACGGTCGAGCTGGTCATGGCCCTCGAGGAGGAATTCGAGATCGAAATCCCGGATGAGGACGCCGAGAAGATCACAACCGTCCACCAGGCCATCGACTACATCAACGAGCGCCGCAGCAAGTCCTGATTCCACCCCGGGGCGCGATCCAGGTAGCGTGTGAGCAAGCGCCGTGTCGTCGTAACGGGCCTTGGAGTGGTGTCCCCGGTCGGGAGCACCGTTCAATCGGCATGGGATGCCATCCTGCGCGGGCAGAGCGGCATCGGCCCGGTGACGCGCTTTGACGTGACCGCGTTTCCAGTGCGCATCGGCGGGCAGGTGCGCGACTTCGACGTCAGTCAATACATCTCGTCCAAGGATGCCCGCCGCATGGACGAGTTCATGCACTACGGCGTGGCCGCCGGAGTGCAGGCCGTGGGCGACGCCGGTATCGACTTCGCCAGGACCGATCCGGAGCGCTGCGGCGCGGTGTGCGGCGCCGGCATCGGTGGCCTGTGGACCATCGAGACCGAATACGGCGAGTACCTGAAGGCGATGAGTCCGCGCAAAATCTCGCCGTTCTTCGTCCCCGCAACCATCATCAACATGATCGCCGGGCACCTCTCGATCCGCTACGGCCTGAAGGGCCCGAATCTGGGCGTGGTGACCGCCTGCACCACCTCGACGCACGCCATCGGCTTAGGGATGCGCACCATCCAGTACGGCGATGCGGATCTGATGATCGCGGGCGGCGGGGAAATGGCCACCACGCGCTGCGGGCTGGGGAGCTTCGGCCAGGCGAAGGCGCTCTCCACGCGCAACGACGCCCCCGCCGAGGCGAGCCGCCCGTGGGACAAGGACCGCGACGGCTTCGTGCTGAGCGACGGCGGCGGCGCGATGCTGCTGGAGGAGCTGGAGCACGCGCGCCGGCGCGGCGCGCGCATTTACGCCGAGCTGGTGGGCTTTGGCATGAGTGGCGATGCCTATCACATCACCGCGCCCCCGGAAGACGGCGACGGCGCACGCCTGGCGATGGTGAACGCGCTCAGGGATGCCGCCCTGAATGCCGCCGACGTACACTACGTCAACGCGCACGCGACCTCGACTCCGCTGGGCGACAAGGCCGAGACGGTCGCGATGAAGCGCGCCTTCGGCGAGCACGCCAAGCGCCTCGCCGTGAGCTCGACCAAGTCCATGACCGGGCACCTGCTCGGCGCCGCCGGTGTGGTGGAAGCGATCTTCTCGGTGCTCGCGATCCGCGATGGTGTCGCGCCTCCGACCATCAACTACCGCACGCCCGACCCCGAGTGCGACCTGGACTACGTCCCCAACAGCGCCCGTCGCATGAAGATCGACGTGAGCCTCTCGAACTCCTTCGGCTTCGGCGGCACCAACGGATCGCTGGTGTTCCGGCGCTTCAGCGCCTGAGGGCGCGAGCCGAAAGGTAAGTCCGCCACGCACGCTCCCCTGGTCCGCGAGCTCGACGTTCCGCCCGCGGTGTTGCGTCGCCTGGCGGCGCGCTTCCCCGACCGCTATCCGTTGCTGCTCGACAGTGCCGCCACCGGGCCCTTGAGCCGCACGAGCGTGCTGCTCGCAGAGCCGGGCGCAGCGCTATGGCTCGGCGCCGACGGACGCCTGGGTGCCCAGGGGCTCGTGCCGCAGGGCACGAGCTTCCTCGCCGCGCTCGAGAACTGGTGGCTCGCCGAGCGCAGCACACCGCAGGCGAAGGCGCAGCCGCACGCCGCCACCGGGCTCGCATTCGAGGGCGGCTGGGCGTTGTTCCTCGGCTACGAGCTGGCGCAGGAAATCGAGCCGCACCTGGCGTTGCCGCGCTCACCGCTCCCCTGGGCTGCCTTCGCGCTGCGCACCCCCGCTGCCCTGGTGCATGACCTCGAGCGCCGCCGCGTATTCGCAGTCGCCGAAGCGCACGCCGCGGATGCGCTGGCGCGCATTGCCGGCGAGGCGCGCGAGGCGGCCGGCGCAGCCGATGTACACGATGCGCTGCACATCGAGCGGGTGCACGAGGAGGACCCGCGGGCCTATCTCACGCGCGTGCGCTGCGCCAAGGAGTACGTGCGCGCCGGGGACATCTATCAGGCCAACCTGTCGCGCCCGTGGGAGGTGCAGCTGCGCAGCAGCGCGGCGCGAGCGCAGCCGGCAGCGGCGCTCTATCAGCGCCTGTGCGCCGCCAACCCCGCGCCGTTCGCAGCTCTCGCCCAGTGGCGGGGAGTCGCCATCCTCAGTTCCTCGCCCGAACGGCTGGTACGAGTCGTGGGACGCCGCATCGATACGCGCCCCATCGCCGGCACCCGGCCACGCAGCCGTCTTCCGGGCGGGGACCGTCACGAGATGAGCGAGCTCGCGGCGCATCCCAAGGAGCGCGCCGAGCACATCATGCTGATCGACCTCGAGCGCAACGATCTCGGGCGGGTGTGCGAGCCGGGTACGGTGCGCGTGGACGAGTTCATGACCATCGAGTCCTACACCCATGTGCACCACATCGTGTCGAACGTCAGTGGCGAGCTGAAAGGCGAGGTCACGCCCATCGGGGCGTTACGCGCGGTGTTTCCGGGCGGCACCATCACCGGCTGCCCGAAATTTCGCTGCATGCAGATCATCGCGGAGCTCGAAGGGGCAGGGCGCGGCGCGTACACCGGCTCACTCGGCTACCTGACGCGCGACGGGCGCCTGGATCTCAACATCCTCATTCGCACCATGACCCTGAGCGCGCAACAGCTCACGTTTCGGGCCGGCGCCGGCATCGTCGCCGACTCCGATCCCGAGCGCGAGCTCGAGGAGACGCGCGCCAAGGCACGCGGGCTCCTGGCGGCACTGGGAGAGCGGCTGTGATGCCCGGGAGCTCTCAGCCGCCCCCGGGACAGGCTGCTGCGCAGCTGGTGTGGGTCAACGGCCGCGCGGACCGGGAAGTCTCCGCGCTCGAGCGGGGTCTTCATTTCGGCGACGGTCTGTTTGAGACCATTGCCTGGGTCGGTCGGGCGCGGTTTCTGGAGCTGCACCTGCAGCGCCTCGCCGCGGGCTGCGCGCGCCTGGGGCTCGCGGCTCCCGATGAAGCGATCCTGCGCGCTGAAGTGCAGGAGCTCGCCGCGCCAAGCGCGCGCGCCATTATCAAGGTGCTCCTCACGCGCGGCGCGGCCGCAAGCCGCGGCTATGCGCTGACCGGATCGGAGGCGCCGACCCGCATCTCGCTGCGCTATGCCTGGCCCCCGGAAGATCCCGAGCTGGCGCGCGAAGGCGTGCGCGTACGCATCGCCGCCCTGCGCCTCGGAGAGAACCCGGCGCTGGCGGGATTGAAGCATTGCAACCGCCTGGAGCAGGTACTGGCGCGCCGCGAGTGGACCGATAGCGCCATCGCCGAGGCCCTCATGTTCAGCAGCTCGGGAGCTCTCATCTGCGGCACCATGAGCAACGTGTTCCTGGTGCGGGACGGGAGGCTGTACACGCCACGCGTGGATCGCTGCGGCGTGGCGGGGATCATGCGCCAGGTGGTACTGACGGCGGCCGCGGGCGCCGGCATCGCGGCCGAGGAGCGCGTGCTGGACCTGAGTGATCTGCAAGCCGCGGATGAGGTGTTCCTCACGAACGCGCTCATTGGCATCCGCCCGGTGCGTGAGCTCGATGGCCGGCCGCTGTCGCCCGCAGGAGTGACGCGCCGCCTGCAGGAGCGACTCGCGCCGCTGCTCGAGGCGCGCGCTCCATTACCCGAAGGGGCCGGCGGTGCCTAGCGCACGCACCCGCCGCCGGCTGCGCATCCTGGCTGGCGCTGCCGTGGTGCTGCTGGCCCTGCTCGCGCTGGCAGCGGCGGGAGGCTATTTCTGGCTACAGCAGCAGTTCCAGGCGCCAGGACCCGCGGTGGCCCCGGCGCGCATCGAGGTTGACCCGGGCGCGAGTCTGCGCAGCGTCCTCGGCCGGCTCGAGGCGAGCGGCGCGGTGCGCAATGCGCGTGCCGTACAGATCTATCTGCGCCTGCGCCACCTTCAGCCGCGCGTGCAGGCGGGCACCTACGAAATACCTCCGCAGGCCAGCCCCGGGGAGATCATCGCGCTCTTCGAGCAGGGCAAAGTCGTGCTGGAGCAGCTCACGGTCGTCGAAGGGTCGACGTTCGGGGAGTTTGTCGAGACCCTCGATCAGCATCCCTACGTGCTACATACCCTGCACGGCAAGAGCGCGGGCGAGATCATGGCGGCGCTCGGACATCCCGGTGTGCGCGCCGAAGGCCAGTTCTTCCCCGACACCTATCGCTTCGCCGCGCACACTGCCGATGTCGCGATCCTCGAGCTCGCCTACGACAGCATGCAGCGGGTGCTGGCTGCGGCCTGGGCGCAGCGCAGCGCCGAGTTGCCCTTCGACACGCCGTACCAGGCGTTGATCCTCGCATCCATGGTCGAGAAGGAGGCCGCGCTCAAGAGCGAGCGGGCGCGCATCGCCGGAGTGTTCGTCAATCGGCTGCACAAGGGCATGCGCCTGCAGTCCGACCCGACGGTGATCTACGGTCTCGGCGAGAAGTACGACGGCTCGATACACATCCGTGACCTGCTCAAGGACACTCCCTACAACACCTACACCCGCGCCGGACTGCCGCCGACGCCGGTGGCGCTGCCCGGGCGCGAGTCGGTGCTGGCGGCGGTGCGGCCGGAGCAGACCGACGCGCTGTATTTCGTGGCGACCGGTCTCGGGGATGGCGCCCATCATTTCTCCAGGAGTCTGGAAGAGCATAATTCCGCAGTGAAGGCCTATCTCGCACGGCTGCGCAGCCAGGAACGCGGCACACTCCGCAAGCCCGTCGCGGTGCATCCGTGAGCACGCCTGTGCCGGTGATCGCGGGTAAGCTCATTACGCTGGAGGGCATCGAGGGCGCCGGCAAGTCCACCCTCGCGCAGTTCATGGGCGCCTGGCTCGGGCGCCACGGTATTACGGTGCGCCTGACGCGCGAGCCGGGTGGCACCCCGCTCGCCGAGCGGGTACGGCAGATCGTGCTCGAGCGTGGCGCGGAGCCGGTATCGCCGCTCACCGAGACCCTGCTCATGTTCGCCTCACGCGCCCTGCACGTGCAGAACGTCATCCGCCCGGCGCTGGCGCGCGGGGAATGGGTGGTGTGCGATCGCTTCACCGACGCCACGCGCGCCTATCAGGGAAGCGGCCGCGGTGTGGACGCGGCGTTGATCGACGCGCTCGCGCTGGCCGTGCACGCCGATCTCAAGCCCGACTGCACGCTGCTGCTCGATCTGCCGGTGATGGTGGGCCTCGCCCGGGCACGCACCCGCCAGGGAGCCACGGCGGATCGCTTCGAGGCGGAGACCGTCGGCTTCTTCGAGAAGGTGCGCGAGGGTTACCTCGCCCTGGCGCGCCGCGAGCCGCAGCGCTTCCGCATCATCGATGCCGCGGCGCCCTTATCCGAGGTCGAGCAGCGCATCGCGCAGGCTCTCGGGGAGCTGCAGGCGCGGGAGCGGCGGACGTGAGCAGCCCCGGTGATGCGACGCAGCCGCCGGCGCCCCCGGTGGGCGCCGTGACCGCCGTGCCCTGGACCGCTGCGCAACGTGCCACTCTGGGCGCGGCCTTCAGGGCAGGGCGCATGCCGCACGCGCTGCTGATCCACGAAGCCCCCGGTGCCGGCGGGGAATGGCTCGCGACCTGGGCGGCACAGTTGGTGCTCTGCCAGCGTGTTACCCAGACGCCGTGCGGCGCCTGCGCGGCGTGCCGGCGAGTCTGGACGCAGCAGCACCCGGACCTCGCTTGGCTGCGCACCGCCGAGGACTCGCAGCAGATCCGCATCGAGCAGGTGCGCGATCTCGCGGCCGACCTCGCCCTCACCAGCCACGCCGGTGGCTACAAGGTCGGCATCGTCACGCCGGCGGAAGCGCTCAACCGGTTTGCAGCCAATGCGCTGCTGAAAACGCTCGAGGAGCCCCCCGCCCGCACGCTCCTGGTGCTCGTGACCACCCAGCCCTCGCGCCTGCCCGCGACGGTGCTCAGCCGCTGCCAACGGTTGCGGGTACGAGCGCCGGCGCGCGCCGAGGGCGTGGCCTGGCTGACGGGGCTGCGCGGGGCCGGTGACTGGAACGCCGCGCTCGAGGTGCTGGGAGAGGCTCCGATGCTCGCCGCGCGCACCGCGCCTGGCGAGGTGGCGCAGACGGCGGCCGAGGCGCGCGCTACCCTGGATGCCCTGGCGAGCGGGGAGGGCGACCCGGTAGCTGCGGCAGAGCGCTGGGCGCGCGCAGAGTTGCCGCTGCGCCTGCGGTGCTTTGAGAATTGGCTCACAGAACACATCCGCCGCCGCGAGCGCGACGGGACCTTTTTGACGGAACTGCGGCCTGCCACCTACTTGTCAGCGGGCGATGCGTTCTTGAATATACGCGAGCTGTTCGGGCTGCTGGACGAAGTGCGGGAGCTGAGCAGCACGCTCGACGTGCCGTTGAACCGGGGCCTGGCACTGGAGGCTCTTTTCAGGCGACTCGCGCCCGCACACGGGCGCCGTGAGGACAGAATTTGAGAGTGGGGAACAAACCGGGTCTGCTGACCCTCACCATCAAGGACAAGAGCGCCCTCTATCTTGCCTACATGCCGTTCGTGAAGAACGGGGGTCTCTTCATTCCTACCAACAGCAATTACCGGCTGGGGGATGAGGTGTTCATGCTGCTGAACCTCATGGGCGAAGACGAGAAGCTGCCCGTAGCAGGCCGGGTCATCTGGGTGACGCCCAAGGGCGCCCAGGGCAATCAGGGCAAGCGCACGGCCGGTATCGGCGTGCAGTTCAGCGAGCAGGACCGCGGCCAGACGCAGAAGAAAATCGAAACCTATCTCGCCGGCGCGCTCTCAGGGGACAAGGCGACGCACACCATGTAGACGCTCGCGTGCGGGCCTGCCCTACGGTTTGTCCGCCGCGCCGCCGCGCACCAGCTGCAGCCCCTCACTGCTGCTCACCCCTCCGGTCAGCACATACGCATCGAACCCGCGTTCCACCAGGATATAGGCGGCCGCGGAACTGCGCCGGCCGGTATCGCAGTACACGACGTAGGGCGTGGCGCGGTCGAGCGTCGAGAGCTTCAGGCGGATCAGATACAGCGGCACGTTGAGCGTGCCCTCGATGGCGAGCGTCTGGTGCTCGCTCGGCAGTCGTACGTCGAGCCAGCGGCCGCCGCGCCCAATGATGGCGAGCGCCTCCGCAGGTGAAACCCACTGCAGGAGCGGTGCGTTCATCAGCTCGCGAAAGTCCGCCTTGTTCAGGCGCATCAGCACGCCCTCGGTCGTCATGGTGATCGTGGCATTGCGCTTGGCTTCTGCGATCAGGGCCTCCTCGCCGAAACTGTCGCCTACGCCGAGCTCGGCGAGCTTGATGCCCTCGCGGCTCAAGGGGGTCTCGCGGGTCACGACGCACTTGCCGTTGACGATGACGTAGAAGTAGTCGCCTTCATCACCCTGCTTGATCACCACCTCACCGGCACGGCAGGGCACGCGCTGCAGGCGCTGGAAGATCGCCTGAATGTTGGCCGGCGGGATGCGGTGAAAAGCGTTGGTCTGCAGCAGCGTCGTCATCCAGTCATCCGAGCCGACGCTCTGCAGGTGCGCCTGCAGCTCCGCAACTTCGTAAGTGCCGGTCTGATCCCAGGTGATCATGACGTCCAGCAGATCGCTCTCGATGGACAGGAAGCTGATGTCTTCCACCGCGCGCACCGTGACGTGGCGCGGCAGCTTCGGATACAGCGGATTGCGCGCCTCGGGCGTGCCGCTGCGCAGCAGCGCGATGTTGCGCTCGTTCTCGTTCACCTCCACGCTGCCGCTGACCAGCCACACGGTGCGCTTGTCGGTGTCGCCCTGGGCGAACAGCACCCGCCCCGCAGACAGGGTGCGCACGCTCACCTTCTTGGCGAGCGCAGCCAGGTTCTCGCGCTTCATCGCATCAAGCGGCGCGAAATTCCTGAGCAATTGAACCGATGCTACCTGCTCTTCGGCCATTTCTGCCTAAGCCTGGCGGGCATGAAGCGATGGTAACACAGGCCTTTGTGCGCCCCGGGGGCGAGCTCAGGGCTTTGCGGCGCTCTCGATCGAGGCCCAGCCACGGTCGGGTTGGAAACGCTCCCCGTAGCGTGCCGCGAGCTCAGTGAGCCGCGCCACCACTGCTGCAACGCCGCGCCTGCGCGCGTAGGTGAGGGGACCACCGCGGAAGGGCGCAAAGCCGGTGCCGAACAGCACCGCGGCGTCCACGAGGTCGGCATCCTCGACCACGCGCTCGCGCAGGCACACCACGCACTCGTTCACCAGGATCAGGATCAGACGGTCGAGCAGATCCGGAGGCGCCGCAGCGACGGCGGCTGCCGCGGGCTTGACCGCCTTGCCGTCCTGCCACACATAGAACCCCTCGCCGCTCTTGCGGCCGAGTTTCTTCGCGGCGAGCAGCTCGCTCAGACGCGGCACTTCGGTAGTCCGACGGCCGAGTCCACGGGCGATGATCTCCCCGACGTGAGCGGCGACGTCGAGCCCCACGATGTCGGCGAGCTCGATCGGGCCTACCGGCATGCCGAAGCTCACCGCCGCGGCGTCGATCACCGTGAGCGGAACGCCTTCCTGGGCTGCCAGCATCGCCTCATGCATGTAGGGCGTGAGCACGCGGTTGACCATGAAGCCGGGGGCGCTGCGGCACGGGAGCGGCAGCTTGTCGATGCGGCGCGCAAAGCCGGTTGCAGCCTGCACCGCGGCCGGGTCGGTGTGAGCCGCGTGCACGATCTCGATGAGAGGCATCTGCGGCACCGGGTTGAAGAAGTGCAGCCCGACGAGCCGCTGCGGGCGGGCGAGCGTCGCCGCCAGGGGCTCGAGCATGAGACTGGAGGTATTGGTCGCGAGCAGCGCCCCCGGCTTCAGGCGTGGCTCGAGCTGTGCATACAGCTGCTGCTTGGCCTCGAGGCTCTCGAAGATGGCCTCGATGACGATGTCGGCATCCGGCACGCCCTCGCCGGCGACATCCGCGCGCAGACGCGCGCGGGCGGCGGCGTTCTGCGCCGGCTCGCGCAAGCGTTTGTCGAACAGCTCCTGCGCCCGCTGCAGCGCCGGTTGCACGTACTCGAGGGCGCGATCCTGCAACGTGACCGTGAAGCCGCGCAGCGCCGACCAGGCGGCGATGTCCCCGCCCATGACCCCGGCGCCCACCACGTGCACGTGACGGATGTCGGCGGCGCTCTTGCCGCCGGCGCTCTTCAGGCGATCCTGCAACAGGAACACGCGCACCAGGTTGCGCGAGGTTTCCGTGGTGAACAGCTGCGCGATCGAGCGGGCTTCGGCCTCGAACGCCTCGGGCCCGTGTGCGCCGTACCGCGCCCACAGATCAATGATGGCGTAGGGGGCCGGGTAGTGTTCGCGCGGCGCGCGCCGGGCGACTTCACGCGTCAGCGAACGCCTCACCAGCGGCCGCAGCGGGGCGCTGCTCAGCAGCCGCTGCGGCCAGGGCGGCCGGTGCGGTGCGGGCGCCGTGAGCAGCATCTCGCGCGCCGCGCCGCGCAGCTCGGCCTCCGGAACCAGCCGATCGATGAGTCCCAGGCGCAGCGCTTTCTCGGCGCGCACCGGCTTGCCGCTCAGCATCAGTTCCATGGCCGCTCGAACCCCGGCCACACGCACGCTGCGCACCGTGCCGCCGAACCCCGGGTGAATCCCCAGCAGCACCTCCGGCAATCCGAGCGACAGCCGCTCATCGGCCACCGCCACGCGGTAGCGGCAGGCGAGCGCGAGCTCCAGTCCCCCGCCGAGGGCGAAGCCGTGAATCGCCGCCACGGTCGGACACGCCAGCGCCGCGAGGCGATTGAGCACCTGCTGACCGCGGCGAATGAGCCGGTAGCCGCTCGCGGCGTCGGTAATGCCGGTGAATTCCTTGATATCCGCACCGGCGACGAAGCCGCTCTTCTTGGCGGAGATCACCACCACCCCTCGCGGCAGACCCTGCTCGAGTGGGCCGAGCAGGGCATCGAGCTCGCCGAGCACGCCGCCGGAGAGCACGTTGGCCGAGGTGCCGGGCTTGTCGATCGTCAGCCAGGCGATACCGTCGGAATCACGCTCCAGCCTCCAGGATCCCGTCTCGGTGTCGTTCATGTGCGTCAGGCCACCGAGGCTGCCGAGGCTGCGGAAGCCGCGCGCGCCGGGACGCCGGCGCGGATCTGAAAATCGCACACCAGCGGACGATGGTCCGAGAAGCGCACGTCGGGGACGCGGAAATCCGTGACCTCGATGCCGTCGCTCACCAGGATGAAGTCGAGCTCGATGCGCGGTACGCGCGCGGGAAAGGAGGGGAGTCCTGCGGTATTGGCGCTGCGCAGGCCCGCCGCGCGCATGAAAAGGTAGATCTCGTGCGTGCCCCAGAAGGTGTTGAAGTCACCCGCCACGATCACCGGCTTCGCGGCCTGCACGATCAGATCGTGCAGCGAGCGCAGCTGGTATTGCCGCTGCCGGTACTTGAGGGACAGGTGCACGAGGAACACGCACACGTCCGACAGCTCCAGCTCGATGATCAGCCGCTTGATCCCGGTATCGAAGTAGTGGAAGCGCTCCCCGTGCACGTTGGGAGCGGACAGGAAGGCGTTGCCCTGCTTGCGCACGATGGGCATGAGCTGATTGATCGAGCCGGCGCCGTACTTGCACTGGTAGGTCGAATAATGGCCGAGCTCTCCGGCGATGTGCTGCGCCTGGTTGAGCATCCCGGTGCGGATCGAGCCGGTGTCCACCTCGACCAGTCCGACGACATCGGGGCTCTCGGAACGGATGAACTCGGTGATGCCGCTCAGCACCTTGCGGTTGCTGCGCAGGTAACCCGCGCCCGGCACCGGCAGGTGAAAGGCGGGCCCCGTGCCGGTGGCGTAGCGGATGTTGTAGACGAGCAGTCGCACTGTGGGGGATGACCTGGCAGGGGAGCGTTGCCGCGGGGTGCTCATTCTAGCCCGCGGCACCGGGACCTGCGGGAACGGCGTGGGCCGCGGCCGCGCCGCAGCCACGCCCGGGTGCAGCGGTGCTCAAGGCAGGCGCGCAGGGCGCGAGTTTCGCCGCGCACGCGCTTGTGCCAGACTCCCGCGGGTGTCGCAGAACAATCCAGTTCGGATCTTCGTCACGCACGCCTGGGAGAACAGCGACGACTACCTGCGCGTATTCGAGTACCTGGAGAGCCAGCGCACTTTCTTCTATCGCAACTACAGCACCCCCGAGCGGCGCCCCCAGGGCGACAAGGAGGCGGTGCGCGAGAGTCTGCGCCAGCAGATCACACCGGCCGAGGCGGTCATCGCCCTGTCGAGCCTCCACGAAGCGCACTCGGCTCTGCTCACCTTCGAGTTGCTGTACGCCCAGGCGAGGCACACGCCCGTGATCCTCATGAAAGCGTTTGGTACTCCCAAGGAAGTACCCAAGGCCATCCTGGATCTGGCCGACGAGGTCGTGGAGTGGGATGAGCGGGCGCTGGTAGACGCGATCCGCCGCCAGGCGCGTCACGAGGAAACGACGCGCTGGGACACTATCGAGTTCAAACTCGACTGAAAGACCTACGCCTCCGCACCACGCAGCAGGCCACCTCGTCGGCTCGTGGGAGCCACAGAGCCATATCTAACTGATTGTTATGGGCTAATTTCCCCAGCAATACGGCGTCGCAACCGCCGCACCGCCTGAACCATTCGCGTATTGCTGTCCGGCGGAGTCCACTGAGAAGGAAGTGCACTGCGCGTCGTTGACCTGGCTCTGGCCGGCGACCGGCGTGGCGGTCACGGTATACGAGGGGGCCGTCGCGATGGCACTGGGGCCGCACGCGGGCGAGCACACGGTCAGCTGGTAGTAACCGCTACCCACCACGATAGGCCAGACGCCCGTGTACCCGAGGTTCGCCGGGACGGCCGTATACGCGGTGGGATTGGTGCTGAGGTAGCGCTCTTCGCGCCCCGCCAGATCCAGCACCGCGGTCTTGGCCTCCGTGCGGCGCGACTCGCGGATGTAGGTCACATACGAGGGGATGGCTATGGCGAACAGGATAGTCGCGATGGCCACGACCACCATGAGCTCGATCAGAGTGAAGCCCCCCGCGGGGCGCGACGAGCGGGCTGCGGGTCGCAGTTGCATGGTGGCTGTCGGTCGGTACTAGCGCAGTTCGATCCAGGTCAAGCGGCGGCCCGCGTTGTTCGGCGGCAGGTTCAGTCCGAGGGTGCCCCCCACGAGGTTGTCGCCGTTGGCGCCGGCGCCGCTCTGGACCTGGTTGGTCTCGAACACGAGGAAGCGCGTGCCGGCGGCGTTGCTGGTGATGAACGAGCTGCCGGTCGCGTTCGTCAGAATGGCGATTGCATTCGTGTCCGTGTACATCGGGTTGGTGTTGAACGCCGCATTGGCGGCCTCGCTCGGGGGCAGGAACACCTGGTTGAACGCCGCTCCCGTCATGGCTGACAGCACGTAAGTGAAGCCCGTGTCGGATTGGTTGCCGCACGAAGTAGGATTGTTGGTCGCCGGTACGATCGAGTTCACGGTCAGCCCCTGCAACACGAGCTCCGGGCCGTAAATGATCTGCTCCCGGGCGCCCGGCAGATTGATGTACCAGCCGAACTGCTTGTTGCTCGAGCAGGTCGAGAGCGCCGCCCAGCAGATGGTGGCGTTGTTCGCGATGTCGCGGTTCTGCGTCGTGGTATCGATGGTCGCCCTCTGCGCTTGCAGGTTTGCCAGCGTCAGGGTGTAGGGCGAGGCAAGTCCGGTGTTTGTGTGGGTCAGGCTGGCGTACTGTACGGCGGACAGGCCGTTCCACCCTGCCGGGTTACCCGCTCCGGGACCGAGGGTGCCGCCATCGGTAGCGCTGAGATTCCAGTCCCAGACGCCGTAGAGTGCCTGCGTGCCAGTGGCGTAGACCGCGGGATTCGTGTTCGTCAGCGCAGTCTTCTGACCGGTTCCGAACAGCAGCATCAGATACTGCTGCATGCCGGAACTGGGCGCGCCGGAGGCGGCCACGATTCCGGTGGTGATCGGCTGGCCCGCCGGGGTCTTGAACAGGGGGCCCGGCGTGAGCGCCCAGTTCGTCTCGCTGCTGCTCGTCAGGTCAAAGCGCCACAGGTTCCCCTGCAGGTCCCCGGCGTACACGTAGTCGGTGATGTGATCACCATCCAGGTCGACGGGGGAGGCGAAGGCGATGCCATTGGGGCTCGCGGCACTGCCGGTGTGGGTGCTCAGGTAGTAGATCGTCGGTGCGTGTGCGGGGCCGATGGTCATGACGAAGATGCCGGCATCGCCCGAAGTACTGCCGAAGCCGTTGCCGAAGATCACCGCCCACTTGCCATCGTGCAGGCGGCGTATCTGCGGGGTCCCGTAGGTGTTGCCGAGATTGCTGCCGCAGCTCGCCAGGTTGGCGCAAGCGATGCTGGCGGGGGTCCACTCGCCGATCACGAGGTTCGCGGCGTTGGCTTCGGTGAAGTTGCTGGTCGTCGGGTTGGTGACATCCAGCGCGAAGATCGCGGAACCGCCCGGTCCCAGACCGCCCACCACCCACGAGTGCCACGCATTGCCGTAGAACAGGTCGCCGGCGGCGGGCATGGCATCGACGAAGAAGTTGTGCCCGTACTGCGCGTTCGAGTAGTCCGCACTGGCGGTCGTAGAGTGAATCGTCTGCACGACGGCGCCCGGCATGTACGCCAGCACTTCCAGGCCGTCGTTGCCCGTGGCGAGGAAGTTGCCGTTGGGATCGTAGGAGCCGCTGCGGAACCCGTGCAGCAGCCCGTCGTTCCCGCCGACATACACCACGTTCATGCGGGTCTGCGCGGCGGTCACGTACTGGGAGTAGGTCTGCGCGCTGAAACCCGCCTCCGGAATGGTGGCCGCGGGATTCAGCCGGTCGCTCCAGGTCCCCGTATAGGGCGCCACCGGAGGACCCACCCAGGCCGGACTCGAGTCGATGATGTCGCCCAGTACGTCCGTGCGCGGGCGGTACAGGCCGACGCCGGCGGTGTTGATTTCGTTGCTGCGGTCGCCGCGCAGGTAGTTCAAACGGTTGGCGCCGTAGGGAGGGGTATCCCCCGCATCAATGGTCGCCTGCTGGCCACCGCCGGGACTGGAGGTCAGGTTACCCCATTCGAGAGGAATCCCCGCACTGCCGTTCCACGACAGGATCACCCGGCTCGTCGGAGCCTCGGCGGGGATCGGGCCCGCGGCTCCGGTGGTGCTGCAGGTCTTGCCCGCCGCTACGCCCGTGAGCGTGCATGAGGCGTCCCAATTGGGCGTCGCGGCAATGATCACGTTGCCGAAGCTATCGAATCCAAGACCGCTCGCCGTGACGCGGCCGGTCCAGCCGCTCGGGTTGTAGTAGGCGAAGAAGGCCTGCGTGCCGGTCTCGAGCTTGGCGGACTGCTTTTGGTTGGCGCCCGCGGAGCTGGCGGCAGTGGTGGCCGGATCCGCCTTGAAGCACAGGATCTCGTGGATGTTGGTGCTGCCACCGGTGGAGCCGGCGAAACCGAACAGGAAATTCGCGGGCAGCGCGCCGTTCGATGCCGTGATGCTCTGCCCCGTGATGACCGACTGATAGGCGCCGCCGTTGAGGCTGTAGGAAAGACTCAGCAGACCGTCCTGGGTGATCTTCAGCTGATAGAAAATCGCCGTCGCCGCCGCGCGGGTCAGGGCGCCTTCGTTGGCGATCTGGGTGCTCGCCGGGAGCTCGACGTAAGCGTTCGGGATCGGCGCGTAGTCGTACAGCGGTATGGTGTCACCGGTGACCTTGACCGCTTTGCCTGCGTGTGCGTAGTCCCACACGACGCCGGCCGCACAGGTGGCCCGCACCGCGCCCTGCATCCACGCGGCACTCTGACCGCTCGGGTAGTAAGTTGGATAGTTGGCGTTCAGCCATGACCAGGCGATATTGCCGGCACCACGCAGGCCGATGCGGTTGGGTCTGTACCCATAGCCAAGCGCACTGTTGTCGGCGGTCGCCGGGTTCGGCCCGGTGTATCCGGGGAACCAGGTCGCACCGTTGAGGAAGTTGCCGTACTCATCGATTCCAAGCCCAAGATAAGCCCCCACCAACCCGTTGTAGGGCGGGTTCGCGTTCGAGCAGGTGTAGCCCAGGCTGCCACCCCAGGAACCGATGCCATTGCCGTCGCCGCTGCTGGTGCCTGTGATCGTACTGGTGTTCAGCTGACTCGCATCCATTAGGTAGAAACTGATGCCGTCCGCGCCGTCACCGCCGGCACCGCCGGAATTCCCGAGATAGGTCACGGTCTTGAAGGTGACCGAGATGCCCTGTCCGGTCGGGAAGGGCGCAGTCGAGACGATGGCGCCGTTCTGGGAATAACCGCCCGGGCGGCCGTTGGTGAAGCGCAGCGCACCCCGGCCGACCGGGTCGGGAAAGGTGCCGTTATAGCCCCCCACCAGGCTTTCATTGTAGTAACTGCTCGTGATGCTCGTGCAACCGGGCATGCGGCCTGCGGAAGCGCCGATCGGCTCTAATCCGGCAGAGGTTCCGGCGGTCAGACACGCGCCGTTGAAGAAGTACCAGCTGTTCGTAGTGCTCGCGCCGGTGAAGTCTTCACTGATTCCTGCCTGCGCCTGCACGGTCAACGGCACGCCGAGGGCCACGAGCGCGGCCAACACCGTAATGAAGCTGTTGCGGTTGATCACAAACCACCTCGGTTCACGACGCCCTGTGAGACTTCGTAAGTGCTCTCGACGACTGCGACCGTGCCGGCGGTGCTGCCATAGCCGTAGGCATCAATCTGGTACGCCTCACCGGCGCCGTCGCCCGCCAGGCCCAGATCCGTAACGTAGAAGGCGGGCGCGCCGAAGTAGGGCGGATCACCGTTCGGGCCGGCCACACCGGGCACGGCCATGGTGGGGGGCAGGTACTGGATCTGGGCGGCCCACGTTCCAGGCTGCGTGACGGTATAACCGGCCTGCGCGGGAGTCTGGTTGCAGATCTGCCCCTGGCCGAGATTGGCGTTGAGCGTGCCGGCGCAGGTCACCGCGCCGATGGCGGCGTTGTTGCCCTGAATCAACCACCACTCGCCGTACTGCTGTGCACTCGCCGCGGCGTGCAGCGCGCGGTCTTTCTCGCGCAGGTTGCCCGCGATCTTCTCCTGGGTGCCGAAGCTGCGGAACATGCTGAGCGCCAGGATGGTGATGATGATGAGCAGCAACAGGCTGGAAATGAGCGCCACGCCGCGCTGTGCCGAAGCCCGGAGTGAGGGATGCGCGTTCATGTATGCACTCCCGCGCGCGCCATGACTTCGATCACGCGCTCAAAGATGATGGTGGGTTGCTGCCCGGGTTGCCCAGCCAATGGGTTGGTGAAGGTGAGAATCACCCTGACCGAGCTGATGTTGTCCCAGTCATTGCCGTTGGGTCCGGCGAGAAGCATCTGGTTGGCCGTGAGGTAGGTATCGACGTTGTAGTCGGTGATGGCGGCATTGCGCTTGACCCCGTAGTAGACCGACAGTCCCTGCACGCCGCTGACGATCGCCAGCGGGGGGTTGCCGTTCAGCGTACACAGCAGCTGTCCGGGCGCGCCGGCCGCAGGAGGTACGACGGTAAACAGATTGGCGTAGAGCTGGTTCACGCCCGGGCCGGTGTTGATGCTGCCGTCGCACAGGATCACGCCGTCGCCGTTGGCGGTGCGATAGCGCACGCCGATGCTGTCGGGCCCACCGGCGCCCTGGGTGCCGGTGAACGCCTGTCCCGCCTGATAGGCGCCGGCGGCCGGCAGGGCACTGGTTATCGTCATGCCGACAGGGTCCGGGAAGTATCCACCGGCCTGAATGACATCGGTGAGGACCGTCATGGCGAAGCGCTGCTGGTCCTGCAGCTGCGCCAGCGCCTGCTGGTTGCCGTAGGTGGCGCGCACGTTCTGCAGGATGGTCAGCAGACCGCCCAGCAGGAACAGCGCGATGGCCACGGTGACCATGAGCTCGATCAGGGTGAAGCCACACTGCCCGCGCGCTGGGCGCCTCATCGTCGTTGCGGGCCGCGAGCTCATGGTTCGACGTACAGCGTGTACTGAGGGAACTGGAACGCTGCGTTCGCCGCGGCGTTCGTTTCCTGCTGGTTGATCGCTACGGCTTTCTCGCTCCAGCTGATGGTGATGGTGCAGCTGGGCGGGGAGGCGATGCCCGCGCCGGCCGGACAGGCGATGTTAGCCCTGGCATTCGGGAGCAAACCGATGACGTTCGTGCTCCATCGGGCGACGTCAAAGGCCGCCAGCGGCAGTGCCGCGCACGGAGCTCCGAAGCACACGTTGTCCGGGACCGTCGCCATGTCGGCCGCTGCCTGCGTCGCAAGTGCCGGATCGCTGGTGGAGGTGATGGCACCCGCATTCAACGCGAGGTCGAAGGGAAGAGCGGTCTTGGCCCAATACTGTCGATTGGAGTGCATCGCCGCGGCGAGGCTGGCAGCCTCGATGGCGGCCAGCGAGCGAAGGCGGGCCGTGGTCGTGTTGGACACGGACAGTGCCTCCAACTTGGCGATTCCCAACATGCCTACGCAGATCACGATGACGGCCACCATGACCTCGACGAGACTGAAGCCGCGCGGGTGGGCGCCGGCTGCTGCGCGTTTCATCAGCAGGTCCCCGGGTTGATTGCGTGCGTCTGGGTGCCGAGCGGTGTAGCGGGAGCGATGACCAGGCAGCGCGTCCAGGCCCCGTTGGCCGTCGAATCCTGCAGGGTGATGGTGGTGGTCACAAACCCACCCGCCGTGCTGGCAAAACCCTCGCGGTTGTAGGTGATCGCGGTGACATTGTTGGTGGCGTTGAAGGTATCGGGGACCTGGCCCCTGAACGCGCCCTGTACGCGCAGCACCGTCTCACCGGCGTCGACCGTCGCATTTGCGTTCGGATCGGAGAACACGATCCAGCCGTTCGCCCAGGCGGTACCGCCGGTGCAGGCTATGCCGTCGGCCGAAACGCAAGTGCTGACCGTCTGGCCTTCCTTGATGGCTTCCGAGCGCGCGTACTGCAGATCGCCCAGAAGTCCGTTGACCTCCGCGGACATGCGGTACGAGTTGGTGATGTAGCGATAAGAGGGCACGCCGATGCCCAGCAGGATGGCGACGATGGCAAGAACCACCATCAGCTCCGTGACGGTAAACCCCGTTTGCCGCGTCATGGGCGGCAATGTACTGGAGTACCTGCCCCGGTAAATCGTATTACGTTACATGGGTCGGCCGATCCGACGGACGGCCCGTCGGGACTTCTGAGCGGTCGGCCGGGGTGACATAACACCCCAAATGGTCGCCGAACGGCGGCGGCAGCGGGGTGGTTTGCCGCCGGACGAGTTCAAACTGGACTGAAGAGCTACGCCTCCCCGGCATACAGCGAGATCACCTCGGGCACAGTCTTGCGCAGCACCCGCGGGACGGCGGAGCCGTTGCTGAGGAGGGCCGCATCCAGCACTTCGGCCCTTGCCACTGCGGCCGCGGCCCATGCCTCGCGCGCCACGGCGGCAAACAGCCGCACCACGCAGCAGGCCACTTCGTCGGCTTCCCGGCTCGACATCTTGCGTACCGTGGCGCGCACCGCGTCCTCGCCGCGCAACGGGCGCTCGCGCGTGAGCGCATCGTGACAGGCGCGAAACTCGGCGCGCAGTGCGGCGGGAAGCTCGTTGGCGTTCACGAGCGCGAGATGATTGCGATAGGCGTCGGCGAGACGTTCCTTGATAGGTCCCGAGCGCGCGAGCGACAGCGCGGCGCCCTCTAGCTGTTCCCAAGCGGTGCTCATCACTCCCTCCGTACTCCCTCCGTGTGAGACGCCTCATTCGCACCGGGTTCGTCGGCACGGAGCCTGCGCGGGGAGGGCGTCGCGTCGGTTAGTTCTTATTGCGCAGGTGCTGGAATCCAAGCTCGCTCAAGCGGCTGCACGCGGAATATAGCTCAGACTCTAGCAAAAACAAGAGTTAAGTAACATGTGCGGCGTTTGTGTGAATTGCATCACTATTATCTCCTAAGGCATTGATAGCCAAGGATTAGTGGTTATTGCCACCATTCCAATAGCCCCTGGCACGGACCCTGGCCAAGACTGGCCGCCACCAGGGCCGGCGGCTGTCGCCGGCTAAAGGACCCGTCTCAAGGAGCGCCCCCGACCTGGGCAGCCGGCGATCTTCGAGCATCCTCATCGCTGCCCGCAGCGGGCACTCACTTCCAGCATTCAGTGGTGGAAGGCGCGGAGTTGCGCAGACCTTGGTCGTCGATCGTCAGGGTGAGGCACGAAGTATCCTGCGTCTGCGCGTTCTGGGCGGCAGCGGTCGCCAGGAAGGAGGTCGCTATGTTGCCGGTCGAGCCCGGCGCGACGCCAAGGGTATAGAAGAGGTTCGGAGTGGGGGAGGCGACGCCCAGACCGGTCGGCGGGGCGGCGGTCACGTTTGTCGTGTACGTGTTGTTCTGCAGGAAATATTTCTCCTGCGCGACCTGGATGCGCAACAGTGCCGAGGTCGCATCCGTGCGGTTGGCACGCAGCACATAGCGCCGATAGCTGCCGACGGCGATGGTGGACAAGATGGCGACGATGGCGAGAACCACCATCAGCTCGATCAGCGTCATACCCCGCATGCGATTCGAGTCACCCGGCGCGCGTTGCTGCGCGGTGGCCCGCCGCGGCGACAAGCCTGTCGCACTTTCAGCTCTAGTTGGCATCCTGTTCGCTCCATACGGTCTTGAGGCGGCTGTTGAAATTGTGGCAGACGCCCAGAACCTCGGCGCCCGACAGGCAGGTCACGGGCTCCTGGTTGAGCGGGGGCGGACTGCCGTTAGCGCCCGGCTGCGGCGCTGGGAACAGGAAAGTCACTCCAGGTGCGATTCCTCCCTGCACCAGCCCGGTCCATCGATCGGTGATCGAGAGATTGTTCAGATTGTTCAGATTGGCAACCGGGCTACCGTCGAAAACGCTCACCGCATAGATGCGGTTGCTTCCGGCTCCCGGCGTGCACGGGTTCGCTGAAACGCTGGCAGCCGGGGTGTAGGTCGTGAACAGGATCTGGTTGTTGAACGTGCTCGAGCTCGCGAGCACCTTCTCGCCCACCCAGCTGTTGCCCGGCTGATTGAGCGTCAGCTTCCAGCCGAGCGCGCCGGCCGGAAGCGTCGGCGTTACACTGCTGGTGATATCGATGAGATTGGCGTCGGAATCGTGAGTGACCGTGAGCGCGTTATATTGGGCCTGGGTCAGCTTGTCGAACGGGTGGTAGTCCCGGATCGCATAGAAGCGGTCCTGGATGGTCGTCGTTGCGCAATTGGGCGTGCAACCGGATCCATTCAGTGGATGTCCCCGATAGCCCGAGCCGATCGCAATGTTGAAGTAGGGCGAGGTGCCTCTCTTCGCGACCGCCGCGACATCGGGTAGGTTATAGAAGCGGCGCGTCGCCGCCACGGTGTGCGGCGCGCTGTCGTCATGAGTTCCGAGCGAGGCGATCACGCCACCGGCGACGAGGTTGGCGGCGCTGCTGCCATTGAAGATGTCGAAACGCCACAGCTGGCCCGCCATGTCCCCGACGTACATCCGGTCCGCATAGCCGTCGCCGTCGATATCCAGAACGGCAACGTCGCTCGGGATCGCATGATCCATGCGCGACAACGCCAGGTTCGGCTGATTCGACGAGGGGGGGGGCACGCCGGTGGGGCCGGCGGACCAGAGCACTGTTCCGTGCAGCGCGTCGACCATGTAGAGCCAGTTGCCGGAGCTGTCCGAGGTCTGGTACGAGGTGCTTTCCTCGGCGCTGTCATAACCGCCACCGAAGACCAGCACGAACTTCTGTGAGTTCTGGGTCCCGCCCCCCTGAATGTTCACGCGGGTGATCGCCGGGGTCGACCAGGTCTGGCCGATCCCCGCCAGCCCGGTCGTGGCCGGGCCGATCGCCCACAGGAACTTCGGGGTGTTCTTGTAGGTCACGTCGACCGCGTAGTACATGCTCCCGCCGCGTCCGTTGCCGAAGTACGCAATGACGCGATCGCCCGCCGCGGGATCGACGATGCCATCCCCGTTGATGTCGTATTTGAGGATACGAATGCTGCCGTCGAGCTCGTAGTGCTTCGGCGAGGTCGGGCTGTTCGAGTACATACTGTTCAGGTCGCCAAGCAGCTCCTGCGGGATGAACGCCCACAGCTCGTGCCCGTTGGTGACGTCGAAGGCGTGCAGATAGCCGTCGTTGGTGGCGGCGAAGATCGTGGCGTCGTTGATGTTCGGGCTCGCCGTGGTTCCGCCGTAGATGACGACTGCAGGCTGCGAATGCACCGGGTCGCCCATCGCGTAGCGCGGCTCAGTCTTGATGGTGTTGGGGCCGTACTCGTCCTTCAGGTCCTCGCCGCGGGCGTAGTTGATGGTGTTGTCGTGCGATGTCGTGGTGGCGACGCCCAGTATTGCGTTGGTGATGAGGGCGTTCGTGGTCGTCACCGCATAGGAGCCGCTCGAGGTGAGATCAACGGGGTTCGCAGGCGAATTGGTCCCGATATAGGTGTAGAGCTTGCGCGCGCCGGCGCTGGCAGGATTCCAGTCCGGTATCTGGCTCGCGGCGCCGCCGGCGGTCACCGTGGATCCGTCGGAGGACGCCGACCAGAAGCTCTGGGCGCTGTTCTTGAAGAAGCCGGTGGTGGGATCCACGGCCGAGACAGTGTTCTTATCGACAATGACGCCGTTCTGCACGCCGTATTTCTTGACGTTGCCGGGCCAGTGATACGTGAGGCTCGGCTGAAAGACCGAGACGTACAGATCGTTCAGCGTCTGCGTGCGATTGAAAGCGTTCACCGATACCGTCGGCGCGGTGAACGTGCTGCTGGTCTGCAGGATTTTGCTCACGATGTTCGTGAGCGCCGTCTGCAGCCCGTTCAGATCGCCGGTCTGGTAGAACTGCCCGCCGCCCGCCGTCGCGGCCTTGGCCAGCCAGCCGCTCGCCACAGCGAGCGCCGGGTCGTCCCCGAAGCCGATGGTGTAGAGCTGCACGTTCTGCTGGCCGGCCATGCTGCTGGACAGGTCGGTGTTGAACATGTACTTCGCGAGCGCGGACATGCACTTGCCGTCGGTCCCTGAGGGCCCTGGGAACCCCCAGCCGCCTGGAATGGCGTTGCCGCTGGCGTCCAGCCCGTTGTAGGGCGATTTGGTGGTGTCATCGCACGCGCCGCCCACTGTCGCCTCGTTCGGCAGCGCGGTGATCAGCGAATCGGCCTGATTGTCCGCGGTGGGCAGACCGTCGGTCAGATAGACGATGAAGTTCTTCTGACATTGATACTGTATGGGCGTCTGGTACTGATTCGAGCCGGCGGAGCCTCCGACCCGCGACCCCGCGACGCTCAGGG